>JAJRPI010000085.1 GCA_024280895.1 Alphaproteobacteria bacterium
AAGGGGAATCCATGAGAAAAAAACAGGCCAATATTGACCTACTGTGAACACTTGAGGTAAAAATACTCCACCTGCTTGAGAGAGGGGTGCAGGTGTTCACGCTTCGCAAGAATAGGTGTTCACAGTTGTAAGAATACGCAGTTAGTTTCGTTGGGGTTCCTTCGTCACCGCCAACCTACAACAAGCAGGATCTCAGGCTTAACTTAATGGCATTGCAATGCACCCATTTGTATTTAGAGAGCCTCGGAACCCTCTTCTCATTTTACGTCCGTAAACAGATACACTCGGCGATCAAAGTCGATTGTCCAGGCATAATTTTTGAGAAATCCATAGGAAAGAAGTGCATCCACCCGCACACCGCCCATTGACTCACTTATTTTTCGCCATGTTCCGTTGGGAACCACCATGGCCGTTGTGTTGGTTTGAGTGAGCGGGCCAAGGCCAAGAGTACCTGGAATCCGTGACATCCCGGAACTGCCCAGCTTTTTCCATTTCCCTCCCATCGATTTTGAGGTAAGAATTGCTGCCTGCCCATATTCTGCTGTTCCAAACACAAGCCCGGAATCGACGAAAAAATTGGTTTCTTTCTGCGTGTTTATTACACCACGTGCAATCATAAAATGATCGCCCCACATTACAAATGGAATCTCCTGACGATTTCCGTTGAGACGGGCAAGATGCTCTCTTTTAGCCTCCGTCTCCTGGCGCGCAGAGACAATAAAGCGTTGGCCTGGAGCGTCGATGGTGACCAGAAATTGCTGAAAAATATTTGTGCCCAGTATTGGAGAGTCATCAATCTCGCTTAGGGGCGAATTCTCCATAACCTCCATTACCGCGACCGGGATGTTATATAATCGCGCGTCACCGATGGTCAGTTGCTTTACTATCCCAATGCAGGTGCTTGCCGTTTGAAGGCTGGCAAACCCTTGCGAGCAATCGGTTGCCGTTACGCCAAAGCGTTTAGCCTGACTTGGGGACATGTGAATGAAAGCGCCCCCGGTGTCAAAGCGCGCCGTGGTTTCTACTCCATTCAGCGATACGGTTACGCCGGGAAAAAAATCGGTGATCTCACTTTGCACAAAGGGGAGTTCAAAGGTTCTGTCAATCTCCACTTTGAGGGGGTATTGAGCCATCGTTTTTGCGCGATTGTAATAGGGAAGATAAGCTGGATTTCCCGCGCCACGTTCTTTGACCATTGCGTAAGCCTGTTCTACACGGCCAAGATGTAAAAGAGATTCAAAAACAGCTTCTTCAAGCTTTTCATCCCGGCGTGCCTCAGGATCAAGACGCTCAAATGCGGTAATTGCGCCCTCATAATCACCGGTAATATGAGCGGTTAATGTCAAAACCTTCAGCGCGGCATCGGTAGTGGCTGGATCAGATGCCAGCTCTTGAGCAATCGAGCTGGCAGTTTTAAAATCTCCGGCTTTCCATGCAGCCCAAGCTTCGGTAGCTGGCCCCTCTTCGCGAACCGAAAAAGGGCCAAAACTGCACGCACTTATAATAAGGGCAGTCGTCGTGGTTAATGCAGCACGCAATTTCCTGGTCGTTTTTGTCACGAATCCTTCTCCTTTCTGACCAGGTGTACCGAGTGTGCTGGTGCGACATCAAGATCGCTGGGATAAAGTGACAGATTGAGGTGATAGGGTTTACCACTTTCATCATCTACGGCCTGAAACTTTGCGATCAATTTGGCAAGTTCGTTGGCGAAGCGATCCGTGTCCTCTGAAGAGATACGCGCATGAGCAAGTTGGGCAGATACCTTGCCGGGGTTTTCATCCGGCAAATGCGCCAGCACCGCAGACAAGTCGGAGCGAACCAGGGTAAGTGCCGCCTTCTGGAGAGTCGTTACACCAGCCTCGGGGGCAATATCAAATGTTTTCGCAAGCGGGGCGTAATATTTTTCCAGATTTCGACCGGTATCGCGTTTTTCTACCAGCTTTATAAGGCCAGACTGCTCCAATACACGCATATGGCGTGTCAGGTTTGCCGGATGCACCTTCATCTGTGCGGCAATTTGAGAAACCGTCGCAGGCCCGCCGCTCAGAATATCGAGCATTACCATGCGGGTACGGTGAAGATAGGCCGAGATTTCGACATCTGTTGTGAGCGTGCGATGCGTCATAGGCTCTAATTGTAGCCTATTCGATAACGTTAGACAATATGCTAATTATATTGATTCGAGCGTGATCGTTAGCGTTGATGCTATTGGCTTTTCGAGGCCAAAAAGTATTGTGGCTTCTGTGTTTTGAACCTCCCTGTAACATCCAGCTATATTCATCTGCTTGTGCGAGACCCAGGGAGGGGAAAATCTCAAAGAGTATGTGACTGATCTCGGAGCATACCGCCCAGGAATACAACCAACGCAAACAAAAAAATGGGGCATTCTGTTATTTATACGACTCATTTTGTCAGCAATTGCAGCATACCCAGGACGGTGGCTCGCGCACGCGCTACAAATACACCGACAGCGCCCATCCGCTGAAGGAGATTCGCCGAATTCATGCCCTGGGTTATGAAAAAAGGGATTCTGGGTAGGGTAGAGGAGTAGTAGCCAGTCCTCTACTCTGCCCAGAACTTCGAGATAATTTCAGTAAATATGAATGCGGTCTTAAGAAACGCTAAGCAAGGTAGTCCAATGGATAGAGTAGAAGTAGAATCCACGTCTTTCTTCGCAGACCCACTGACTACTCGCCATCGATCCCCGTCGGTATTCCATCGAGACTGGTGACATTCTTCTCCCGCCAATATTCCCCGATTCCTGCCGGCCCCTTGCGCTGAGCCCAGTCGTTGAGGGCCTCACGATCTTCGACAT
>JAJRPI010000086.1 GCA_024280895.1 Alphaproteobacteria bacterium
AGCTTTCCCGGCACGCATGCCTTTTCCAGCGGCAACGATCAGAACGATTGTTTTTGTCATATACAGCTTTCCAAATCTAGCGAAGGGCTGGAAGCAGAATAGGGGGTTGATCACACTATTCCAAGAACGTTTTGTCGCATAAGCCGTGCTATATTTGCATTTTTCAAGTGTTATGCTTAAAGATTGAGCAGGCCAAATAACCTGCACAGAAATTATGCACATTACCTGATTGACTGAATTTATGATCAAGTTGAAAAACCGGGCGCTGTTGGCCCCCATGTCTGGCATAACAGACCTGCCTTTTCGGCGCATCGTGCACCAGATGGGGGCTGGATTGGTGATCGCTGAAATGGTCGCCAGTAAAATGCTGGCTGGTGAGCACAAGCAAACATTGCAGCGGGTCATGGGATCGGCCGATATTTCCCCGTATGTGATCCAGATATCAGGCCGCGACCCCATTGAAACAGCGCAAGCGGCCAAGGTCGCTGCGGACCTTGGTGCCGATATGATAGATATCAATATGGGCTGCCCGGCGCGCAAGGTGGTCAAAGGCCTGGCTGGTTCGGCTCTCATGAAAGAGCCTGATCTGGCGCTTTCCATCATTGAGGGGGTGGTTGGCGCAGTCGATGTACCGGTCTCGCTGAAAATGCGTCTTGGCTGGGACGAACATCTTCTCAATGCGGGGGATATTGCCATACGGGCCGAGCAGGCAGGTATCCAGATGTTTACGGTACATGGGCGCACCCGCAATCAGTTTTACAAGGGGCAGGCGGATTGGCTGGCCATATCGGATGTGGTGAAAGCCGTCAGTGTTCCTGTTATCGCCAATGGCGATATTATCAGCTTCGAGGCCGTCGAGGAATGTTTGGCGCGCTCACAAGCGCATGGCGTGATGATTGGACGTGGAGCGCAGGGGCGCCCCTGGATTGTCGGGCAATATGGCGCGCGGTTGGCAACCAATACTCTTCCAGCTGAACCCTCCCTTGACGAAAAACAGGCGATCATTCTCGAGCACTATGAGGACATGTTGAGCTTCTATGGCACAGAACTTGGATTACGCAATGCTCGCAAGCATTTGGGCTGGTATGTGGACGATCTGTTTAAGCGCCAAAGCGAGGCATTGATCTGGAGGGCCAGACTATGTCGCGAAGATGTGCCAGCAAATGTCCTCAAGTCCATAAATGAAATGTTTGTGACGATTAATGGCGAGCGCGAGGCAGCCGCATGACACCGCAAAAACGCAAATCAACCAAAGGCGTTTCTTCGAGCCTGCAAATCCAATTGTTGCATGCTCTGCCGCAAATTGTATTGGCGGTGGGCGAGAACAATCACATTCAATATGTCAATGCGCGCGCCGAGCTATATTTTAACACCAGCAGTTCGACCCTGTTGCGGATGGTGCTGGAGGATTTGTTTCATTTCGATAGTCCTATTCTCTCTCTTGTCAATCAGGTGCAAAGAGGAAAGAGCGGTATCAACGAATATAATGTTGAAATTGGCGGTATCAAGCATAAGGCCAATGAGTTGATGGATTTGCAGGTGGCCCCCATGTCCCTTGACGATGAGACCGTGATTGTTGTTATGCAGCCACGGACCATAGCCCAAAAAATTGAGCGCCAGCTTGCCCACCGCGGCGCAGCAAGGTCTGTGACTGGTCTGGCCTCCATGCTAGCTCATGAAATCCGCAATCCGCTTTCGGGGATTAGAGGTGCTGCACAACTACTTGAAAGCTCCATCGTACATGAAGACCGGCCCCTTACGACTTTGATTGTTGATGAAACAGACCGGATTTCCCGGCTCGTTGGGCGCATGGAAGTATTTGGCGATAATAATCTCGCGGACCACAAGATGATCAATATTCATGAAGTGTTGGGCCATGTGTTGCAGGTGGCAAATAAAGGATTTGCTCAAGATATAGAGCTGGTCGAAAATTATGACCCGTCGCTGCCTAAGCTGTTGGGAAGCCGTGACTTGTTGGTGCAGATGTTTATCAATCTGGTCAAAAATGCCGCTGAAGCGGTTTCTGGAGCGCGCACTCACGCTAAAATATGGGTCACGACCTCTTATCGGCCCGGGGTCAGCTTTACCGTTCCTGGCTCGCGTACAAAGACCAATCTGCCTTTGCAAATCACGATTGAGGATAATGGCCCGGGGGTTCCTGAAGATATCCGATCCTTTTTGTTTGATCCCTTTGTGACCACCAAAGCAAGTGGCACGGGCCTGGGTCTCGCATTAGTCGCCAAGACGATCAAAGATCATGGCGGTATCATTGAATATGATCGCGTCAACGAACGCTCCATATTTAAACTTTTATTGCCGCATCAAAAGCCGGTACGAGCTGCTAAAAGCAAATCGCAAGTGCTTGAGAAGGATAAGTCAAAACTATGAGCAAAGGTCACATTCTGATTGCCGATGATGATGCTGCGATCCGCACGGTTTTGCAGCGCGCCTTGGCCCGCGCTGGTTTCGAGCCACAGATTACCAGTAATGCAACAACGCTCTGGCAATGGGTGTCGCGAGGCGAGGGAGATGTGGTTGTCACTGATGTTGTGATGCCGGATGAAAACATCTTCAATCTTTTGCCGCGCATTAAGAAAATACGCCCTGAATTACCAATCATTGTTATGAGCGCGCAAAATACGCTCATGACGGCGATCACCGCGACCGAGCTTGGAGCCTATGAATATTTACCCAAGCCGTTTGATCTCAACGAGTTGTTGGCAATTGTTGATCGTGCCATGTCAGATATCAAAAACAATGTAAGCGTCAAACCGCCCGAAGCCAATGAAATGGATGTGTCACTGATTGGTCGCTCGAGCGCTATGCAAGAAATTTACCGCGTGCTTGCCCGATTGACGCAAACGGATCTGACGGTGCTGATAAATGGCGAGTCTGGTACCGGCAAAGAACTGGTGGCGCGCGCCCTTCATGATTACTCCAAACGAAAAAACGGGGGGTATGTGGCCATCAATATGGCGGCCATTCCCAAAGAGTTGATCGAATCAGAATTGTTTGGGCATGAAAAAGGTGCTTTTACTGGCGCCGCGACCCGAAATTCAGGACGATTTGAGCAGGCCAAGGGAGGCACATTGTTCCTTGATGAAATCGGTGACATGCCTATGGATGCGCAGACACGTTTGTTGCGGGTTTTGCAAGAAGGAGAATATATGACGGTGGGCGGCCGCACTCCTATCAAGACTGATGTCCGTATAATTGCAGCAACTCATCGCGATCTGCGTAGCCTCATTTCGCAAGGCCTGTTTCGTGAAGATCTGTTTTATCGCTTGAATGTTGTGCCGTTGAATTTGCCGCCTTTGCGCAATCGCAAGGAAGATATACCCGACCTCATTAATCATTTTCTTGGCAAGGTTGCTGAAGACGGGGGCAATGCCCAGACTAGAACATTCACGACGGGGGCCATCGAAAAGCTGCAAGCCTATGATTGGCCTGGCAATGTACGTGAGCTTGAAAACCTCATTCGGCGGATCGTTGCGCTTTATGCTCATGATGTGATCACGCAAGATCTGGTTTTGCAAGAATTTTCCTCGCAGACCACTGGACAGCCACACGCGGCCAAGGACGAATATGATATTTGCGAAGCCGTCGAACATTACCTTGCTGGCTACTTTCAGGGGTATGGTAATGAACTGCCACCAGCCGGGCTTTATCAGCGCGTTTTGCAGCAAATGGAAAAGCCACTGCTGACGGCTTGTCTGACCGCCACCAGGGGGAATCAGTTGCGGGCCGCCGAACTGCTTGGTCTCAATCGAAATACCCTGCGCGACAAAATCCGCAAATTGGATATCAAAGTCATAAAAACCAGTGAATAGTCCTGATAGCGTGCGCATGGGACTAATTCTGCAAAATGACAATTTGTCTCATAAATGTCACATTGTCGTTGCTTGTCTGTGCCAAACAGGACAATATGAAAGTCCGAGATGTTTTCTGTTGCACGCTGGTTACAGTTTGTAAGCGGCAGGCCGATCACCCTTTTGGATAATGTTCTCTCATTTCGCGCATTTAGATGGAGCCTCAATGACCAGTGTTGATGACACCAACCGCTTTTATAAAGAGCCGGGAGAATCCTCTGACGGACCATTTAGCAAGAACAGAAAACTGCTATTTTATGTCGGCCTTGTTCTGGTTTCGCTGTCTTTGGTCTTTGGAATAACCACCTATCTCATCTTAACCGGGTTGACGCCTATACAACCGCGCCACAGCGTCGTTGTGACCGTGCTTTTGATCAATAGTTTCTTGATTGGTGGCATGATTTTGCTGATTGCCTGGCATGTGATTGAACTCTGGATGAATTTTCGTAGCGGCAAGGCTGGTTCGAAACTGCATGTAAAATTTGTCTCGCAGTTTAGCCTTGTGGCGGCCCTGCCAGCTATTCTCCTTGCCATCTTTGCCAGCATCTCGCTTGATCGAGGTCTTGATCATCTGTTTTCCACCCATACCAAAGCGCTCGTGAGGGACAGTCTTGAGGTGGCGACAACCTATATCAAAGAGCATAGCGAGGTGATCAGGGCTGATATGATTGCTGTTGCTGGCGCCGCTGAAAAGCAATTGCCAAAAATCGGCAGACGCCCTGAAAAACTGGAGAAAATGCTGCGCTTTCAATCTGCCTTACGCGCGCTGCCCAGCCTTTATCTGATCCGTAAAAATGGCAAGTTGATCGCCAAGGGGGGGAGCGCTCCAGATGCCTACCAAAAACCCCAGGCAGGTTCATTGGGAGCCGCGCAAGATGGCACGGTTATCATTATACCACCCACAAAGACCAACAAGATCGGGGCGATCAAGAAGCTATTCAAATCAGCAGATATTTATTTATATGCGTTGCGTCCAGTTAATCCCAAAGTGATACGGCATTTCCAGCGGGCGCAGGCGAATGTATCGGAATATGAAGAACTGGAGGAGCGTCGCACAGGTGTGCAAATTGCCTTTGCTCTGACATATGTGGCCATTGCCCTGACGCTTCTTCTGGCGGCAATATGGCTTGGATTGTGGTTTGCAAACCGGCTGAGTGAACCGATTAGGCGCTTGATCGTTGCGGCCCAAAATGTACAGCAAGGGGATCTTGAGACTGTTATCAATTTGAAATCTCATCACGGCGAACTTGCTCAGCTTGGATCGACCTTCAACAATATGACGGCCGAGTTGAAAAGCAATCAGAACGAACTGATTGATACCAACCTCATGCTTGAAGAACGTCGCCGTTTTATCGAGGCGGTGCTTTATGGCGTAAGCGCGGGGGTCATTGGGCTTGATGCTTTTGGTATCGTTGATCATGTCAATAGATCGGCTGAACAAATGCTTGGACGCACTGGTGCAGAATTAAACGGCAAGCGGCTTGAGATCGCTGTCCCTGAATTCTTGCCATCGATTACGATGGCCAAGCAAGGCGATGACGATTCTGATACTCTTATACAAGATGACATCGACATGACCGTCAACGGCGTCGAGCGACATTTTGCTGTCAGGTTGACCAGGGAAAGCAGTGTCGACCATGAATATGGGTTTGTTCTGACCTTTGATGACACGACGGAACTTGTCAAAGCTCAAAGATCGTCAGCGTGGGCCGATGTGGCGCAGCGGATTGCCCATGAAATGAAAAACCCTCTTACTCCTATTCAGCTTTCCGCCGAACGTATTCGCCGTAAATATGGAAAAGTCATAGGGAGTGATCGAAAAGTACTTGATGACTGCACTAATACCATTATTGGCCGAGTAGCAGATATCAAACGCATGGTGGATGAATTTTCCGATTATGCCCGGATGCCGGAGCCTGTGATGGAACTTTATGATATTCGCGACATAATTCATGAAGTCGCCACTCTTTACGAGAACCCTAAGCAAAAGATTTCGCTGATCGTTTCGGTTCCAGATAATCCGGTGATTTCTCTTTGTGACAAAGGATTGATCTCGCAAGCGCTTATAAATCTGGTGAAAAATGCCACGGAAGCGGTGGTTAGTGCCTATCAAGCAAAACCTCTGTTGAAAACTTATCAAGGGCATATCGAGATAGGTTTGAAAGGGGGTACCAATAAGTATAGAATCACTGTGACGGATAATGGGTGCGGTTTGCCAAAAGAACAGCGCAACCGACTTCTCGAACCATATATGACAACAAGGGATAAAGGCACTGGCCTTGGATTGGCTATCGTTCAAAAAATCACAGAGCAGCATGATGGTCACATCGTGTTGGAAGACGCCCCTATCACAAACAAGAACAGGTCTGGCGCTCGGGTCAGATTGATCATTCCCTACAAGAAGAAAAATCGTTCGAAAGTGAAGCCCACGACAATATCAGTTACCACCCAGAGTCTGGGAAGCGTTAACAAGAATTCAGACACAGACTCGCGGCATGAGGGAGAGAATTACGGTGTATGATATCCTAATAGTTGATGATGAACCTGATATCAGGGAACTCATCGCAGGCATATTGGAAGATGAAGGTTATGAGACCAGGCAGGCTTCCAACAGCGATGATGCGCTAATAGCGATTGAAGAGCGGCGCCCCTATCTCGTCATTCTTGATATCTGGCTACAAGGGAGCAGGCTTGATGGGCTGGAAGTCCTTGATCGCATCCAAAAAATGCATCCAGATATTCCTGTGGTGATCATTTCGGGCCATGGTAATATTGAAACAGCCGTGACAGCGATCAAGCGGGGCGCCTATGAGTTTATTGAAAAGCCCTTTAATACCGATAATTTGATTAATATTACCGAGCGGGCAATCGAATCATATCGATTGAAAAAAGAAGTCGAACAATTGCGCGAGCAAAGCCCAATCAGTCAAGAAATGATTGGCAACTCGGCCGTTATCAACCAGCTACGCCAGTCCATAGAAAAAGTCGCGCCGACAAATAGCCGTGTTCTGATTACCGGCCCCTCTGGCTGTGGCAAGGAATTGACTGCGCGCATGTTGCATTTGCTGTCTCATCGCACCAATGGTCCATTTGTGGCTCTGAACGCTGCTGCCATCACACCAGATCGCATGGAGTTGGAGCTGTTTGGGACCAACGAGCAAAAAGGATCTCCCAGCAAGGTGGGCGCTCTTGAAGAGGCGCATCTTGGCACGCTCTATATTGATGAAATAGCCGAAATGCCACTTGAGACCCAAAGCAAGATATTGCGCGTGCTTGTCGAACAAAAATTCCAGCGACTTGGCAGTGGCACCAAGGTTGAAGTCGATGTCCGCATCGTCAGCTCCTCCAGCCGTGATCTGGAGGCTGAGCGCCGTGGCGGGAACCTGCGCGAAGACTTGTTTCATCGCCTCAATGTTGTGCCACTTGAAGTTCCAGGTTTGTCAGAGCGACGCGAAGACATCCCGACCCTTGTGGATCATTTCATTGCCCAAATCTCCATTTCCACTGGCCTCGTACCGCGCATTATTGGCGAGGATGCTATGGCCATTTTACAGTCTTATGAGTGGCCGGGTAATGTGCGCCAGCTGCGCAATATCATTGAGCGCCTCATGATCCTTTCTGAAGGGGATGCAGATACAGTTATCACCGCTGAAATGCTGCCCGAAGAACTGGGGGGAGCTGTTAATCTCAATCCTGATGGCAGTGGTGGCGAGCATTTGATGTCTCTGCCATTGCGAGATGCAAGAGAGATTTTCGAACGGGAATATCTAATGGCGCAGATTAATCGGTTTGGCGGCAATATTTCGCGAACCGCCGAGTTCATAGGCATGGAAAGATCGGCTTTGCATCGCAAATTGCGCGTGCTTGGCGTTAATTCCTCAGATCGCAAGAAAGAAGCGATCTGATCAAGCTCACCTTCGGACAATAAACACCCCAAACAAAGGATTTAATTCCTATAAAATCCATTCTTTTGGGGTGTGGTCCCATTTTGTGACGATCTACCACTAAAATTTTATGACATGGATACGTCTTTATTATATTTGTCTGCTATAACAATCCGTTAGATATGGAGTGCTTGGTGCCAAACTGTCAGCCAGTTTTTACGGATAAGCACGGCTTACCAATGTTTTAGACACACCGCTAATGGGAGCGTGTCATGAAGGTCATTATATGTGGTGCCGGCCAGGTGGGGTACGGGATTGCCGAACATCTTGCCACTGAAGGTAATGACGTGGCGGTCATCGATACCGAACCAGATCTTGTTCAACAGATTAGTGATAATCTGGATGTGCAGGGGTTTGTCGGTCATGGTGCCCATCCCGATATGCTTGATCGCGCTGGCGCGAACGAATGCGATATGCTGATTGCTGTTACCTATCATGACGAAGTGAATATGGTGGCCTGCCAAATCGCTCATACGATGTTCAATATTCCCCAAAAAATTGCCAGGATCCGGGCGCAAAGTTATCGTGAGCCGCACTGGGCGGATTTGTTTACTCGCAACCATATGCCCATTGATGTGATTATCTCGCCTGAGATTGAGGTCGGGGAAGCGGTGTTACAGCGGCTTAATCTGCCAGGAGCGCTGGACGCTTTTAGTTTCGATGAAGGGCGCATAACGGCGATTGGCATTAGTTGTGCGGATGAATGTCCTATTCTTGACACGCCTCTTGATCAGTTGACCGACCTGTTTCCCGACCTGTTTGCGATGATTGTTGGCATTTCGCGCAATAATGAATTGTTTGCAGCGGGGCGCCAGGATCAATTGCAAGCTGGCGATAGCGTTTATTTGATCGTGCGAGCTGATCAGGTTGAGCGCACCATGAAAATTTTTGGCCACAAGAAGGATCGTGCGAACCGCGTGGTCATAGCAGGAGCTGGTAATATCGGTCTTTATGTTGCGCAAAGGCTTGAGCAACTACATCCCTTTACCAATCAAAAACTCATTGAAATCAATCGTCCCATCGCCGTCAATGCTGCAGAGCAGCTTGATCGCACGATCGTCTTGAATGGCAGTGTCCTCAATGAAGATATTCTCAATGAGGCAGATATCAGGGATGCTGACATGATGATTGCCGTGACCAACGATGATCAGGTCAATATTTTGTCTAGTGTGCTGGCCAAACGGCTGGGCTGCCGGCACAATCTGTGTCTCATCAATAATAGAAGCTATATGACCATTGTTGATGGTCTGGGAATTGAAGCTCATCTTAATCCGCGA
Source organism: Alphaproteobacteria bacterium (assembly GCA_024280895.1). GTDB lineage: Bacteria > Pseudomonadota > Alphaproteobacteria > Rhizobiales > JAKIUO01 > JAKIUO01. Next base: position 9,091 of record JAJRPI010000086.1, read on the forward strand.
TCCATTACGATTTCGCGTATTCTCGAACATGTTAGAAGAGGGCGCATCAAAGGGGTTTATTCCATCGAAGATGGGGCCGCAGAGATCATCGAAGCTGAGGCGTTAAACACATCACCTCTGGTTGGCAAGCCTTTGAAAGAGCTGGATCTGCCTGATGGGGTTCGTATAGGGGCGATCATTCGAGAAAATGAGATGATATTGCCGCAAGGGCATTTTACGATTAAGCAAGGGGATCGCGTGATTATATTTGCACTTGGCGAGAATGTGCACGAGGTCGAACAATTATTCCGGGTCAGTCGTGATTATTTTTAGGGCGAGCGCAGTTTTGATAGAGTCGAAGGGACCCTAAGATATGCTGGCCACGACATATATTCTGGGTTGGTGTCTGGGCGGCTTGTCCCTGTCGATGATGATTCCAGCCTTTTTTGCTTTGATCATCGGTGAAGAAACGCAGGCGATGGCGTTCATGAACTCCTCGGTATCGCTTTTCTTTCTGGCTGGTGGTCTGATATTTGCTCTTCATCAAGAAAAGCTAGCCATTGGCCGCAAACAGCAATTACTGATTGTGCTGGGCATCTGGTTCTTGCTACCGGTCGGGGCCGGATTGCCCTATTATCTGAGCGGCGTGAATAGTGAGTTTTCCGGGGCTTATTTTGAAGCGGTGTCAGGGTTTACGACCACAGGATCATCGCTGATACAAAACCTGTCCGATATCCCGAAATCCATAATATTGTGGCGTGCCATGCTGCAATGGCTCGGGGGATTGACGACGTTGTTGATGTTGTCCTTCATAATTGGCAAAATCATGGGGGTTGAGCTATTTGGTCGTGACACGAGATCGATCATTCAATCAAACAGCGGCAGCTCGGCGGATCTGGAGAATACCGTGAGGACTATCCTGCCACTTTATCTTGGCCTGACGGTACTTTGCTATCTGCTTTTAATGTTGTTCGGCATTGCTTCTTTCGATGCGCTTTGCCTGTCTTTGTCGACGCTGTCGACGGGGGGATATATGCCTAGAGAAGGATCAATTTCTCTGTATGGTAGCCCGATGGCGGAGATAACTCTGGCCATATTTATGTTTCTTGGTGCCGTTAGTGTCATTTGGGTCAAGGCACTGCTTGAGCGCAATAAAAACGTTCTGGCACGTACCAATGAACCATTGTGGATCGGTCTGATTATCCTTGTTTTGGGGGGCACTCTGGCAGGGGTAAGCATGTTTAGAAACTTGCCTCCTGACCTTTGGGCGATCATTGATAGCTTGACCCTGGGGCTGGCAGGCGCCGCTTCCTTGATCACCACGACGGGGTTTATATTTGGCAATCCCAATCAGGTTGTCGTGCCATATCTTTTACTCTTGGTCATTGCGCTGATTGGCGGTGGGCGCTATTCAACGGCTGGGGGACTTAAAATAAGCAGGGTGCTTGCCATGCTTAATCTTTCGATGCGAGAGCTGCAAAACCTCCTCTATCCTCACGGCGTACATCCCACTTTATATGGCAATAAGAGCCGCGACGAGACTGTGCGTCGGTCCATCTGGAGTATCTTCTCAATTACAATATTGTTTCTTGTATTCATGATATTGTTTTTGTCATATCTTGGTATACCGCTGAACGCGGCGTTGATGGTTTCTGTCAGCTCATTTAGTAACTTTGGTCCAGCATATGAAATGGCGCGCCCCGTCGATCCTGACAGTTTTCCGATCATTGCCTCGATGGGATATAAGGCACAATTGCTATTGTGTGTGGCAATGATCATTGGACGTGTGGAAACATTGATTATTCTAGGGCTGCTCAATCTGGCGATTTGGCGCAAATAAGGGAAGTGACCATCATGCACAATCCATGTAGCACTTGATCATGATCAAGTTGATGATGCACCATTCGTAGCAGAATTGCGGCTCAAAGCAGAACGTTACCCTCTCCATTTGAATGCATTCAACGCCCCTGTGAGCTGGCCAGTGGGGGGATATATCTAGACATTTGAATATTAATGATCTAAAAATAGTGACACTTACAATATGTTTTGACGCGAGCAATGGCGAATGATGTCATCGGTAGTCTTGCACAGACCTTTGGTTCGTGTTGGATTTACTAGACAAATTTTTGTGTGGGAATTGTATTTTATATATTATTGTGTCATTTCTTGACTATATTAATCGAGATTTGGACGGAATAACTAATAAAGTACTCAAACAGGTATGTTTAGGGTGCAGAAGAAGATCATGAACGGATAAATAATGGCTACGGACCGAACGAAAAACTTACAGGACACCTTTCTCAATCACATTCGCAAGCAAAAAACCCCGGTTACAATCTTTCTTGTTAACGGCATTAAGTTACAAGGTGTTGTAACCTGGTTTGATAGTTTTTGTGTCTTGTTGCGTCGCGATGGTCAGTCGCAACTCGTGTACAAACATGCTATCTCAACTATTATGCCAGGACAGCAGATCCAACTTTTTGACAAGCTGGAAAATGAAGATGATGACGAGTAAGTATTGCGCACGAAATCAATGTTTTAAGGGTAAGGTGCTATAGGGATCAAGGATCAAATCGCTGCCATGGTGTTGGCGCCTGTCATACCCTATCAATCCAGTGTTAGACACCCGTTGGACCAGCGCAAGGATGTCATTGCATCTGTACAAAAACATTCACCACAAGCCAGACTGGAAGAAGCAATTGGTTTGGCCCACGCGATCTTTCTTGAGATCTGCCATAGTGAAATTATTACCCTCAAAACTCCCCGACCAGCCACTTTGTTTGGCGAAGGCAAGATAACTGAGCTGCAGGCAATCATCGATAGTGAAGAAATTGAGCTTGTGATTGTCGATCATATTTTGACTCCGGGGCAACAGCGAAATCTTGAAAAAAAATGGGACCTGAAAGTGCTGGATCGCACCGGGCTTATTCTCGAGATATTTGGCGAACGGGCGCGTACCAAAGAAGGGCGCTTGCAGGTCGAATTTGCTCACCTGGAATATCAGAAAAGCAGATTGGTACGTTCTTGGACGCATTTGGAGCGGCAAAGAGGTGGTTTTGGTTTTCTGGGCGGCCCTGGTGAAACCCAGATCGAGTCTGATCGTCGGCAAATTCGTAACCGTATTGATAAAATCAAACGCGAAATTGATAAGATAAAAAGAACGAGAGATCTGCACCGCAAGGCCCGCAAAATGGTGCCATATCCGATTGTGGCACTGGTTGGCTACACGAATGCTGGTAAGTCGACCCTATTCAACTATCTCACTGGGGCTGATGTCATGGCCCAGGATATGTTGTTTGCGACGCTTGACCCAACCATGCGTGAAGTGAAACTACCAAGCTTTGGCAAAATTATTATATCTGACACGGTGGGCTTCATATCGGATTTGCCAACCACATTGGTGGCCGCTTTTCGCGCGACGCTTGAAGAGGTTCTGGAAGCCGATGTACTATTGCATGTACGCGATATTTCTCACCAAGACACTGAAGCACAACGAAATGATGTGATTGACGTTTTGCGCGAACTTGGTATCGACGCACTGGGCGAAGAGACCCCGCTCATTGAAGTCTGGAACAAGGTCGACCTTTTGGATGATGAGAGCAAGCAGGCCTGTCTCAATGAAGCGTTGGTGCACCCGGACCGAACCGTCGCAATATCGGCCGTAACGGGAGATGGCCTGGAGGATCTGTTGGCGCTGGTAGAGCGCCGATTGACGCAAACTTTTAAGGAAGTCCGGATCAGTGTTGCACCAGAAGATGGCGCCTTGCTGCATTGGATCATTGAGCATACACAGCTTGTTTCAAGGCAGATTGATGAAGAAACCGGTTTTAGTGATTTGGTGCTTCGGGTATCGCAGCAAAGTGTCGGGCAGTTGGAAAACCGTATTCACGGATTGCGGTCCAGGAAGACCGGCTAAGCCGTAATTATACTGGATCAGGATTTTTCGCGCTGTTTGGCGACCTGCCAAAACTGTTCCATTTCTTCAAGGTCCGAGTCTTGCGGGGCTTTGCCAGCCTTGGCCAATAGCTCTTCGATGACTTTGAAGCGACTTGTGAACTTGTTGTTGGCGCGGCGCAGAGCCTGTTCGGGGTCCAGTTTTAAATGGCGACCCACATTGGCAATGACAAATAATACATCACCAAACTCATCTTCTATCCGATCAATGTCGAGGGGCTGATCGCGCTCGCTTAGCTCACATTCGAGTTCGCCAATTTCTTCGCGCATTTTGTCAAACACGGGCGCCAGAGAAGGCCAGTCGAATCCAACACGTGCTGCCTTGTTTTGCAGTTTGATAGCGCGGCTTAACGCTGGCAGAGTGATCGGCACACCATCAAGGATACTATCAGGCTCATGAGCGCCTTGTGGTTTGGCATCAGCCTTCTCGCGCTCCTTGATGCGTTCCCATTGCCCCGCGATCTGGTCGTTGGAGAGGGGGGCTTTTTGATCCCCAAAAACATGGGGGTGTCGGCGGATCATTTTTGCATTGATAGCGTCGACAATATCAGCGAAATCAAACAGCTCTTGCTCTTGTGCCAAGCGGGCATAAAATACCACTTGAAAGAGCAGATCACCCAATTCTGATTTAAGCCCCACCATGTCATCATTCTCAATGCTTTCGGCGACCTCGTGGGCTTCTTCCAGCGTGTAGGGAACGATGGATTTAAAGTCTTGCTCAAGATCCCAGGGGCAACCGGTATTTGGTGTGCGTAGCGCGCCCATGATCTCAAGCAGCTTGTTGATATTGTTGGATGCCAATGCAAAACCCTCCGGAGAAAACCAGTGCACAAATGCAGATATCTGCTGATTGATTGGTTTATTTATTGTTTTATATCAGTATGATAGGCGCACCATCACCGTTCGCATAAGAGATATTATGTAAAGCGAATGATCTACTATATCCGATCTATTCGTAGTTTTGAGCAATAAACTCATTGAGCAATTGTACGCCAAAGCCTGAGCCCCAGCTTGCGTTGAGGTCGGTTTTCGGCGATCCCATTGCGGTACCGGCAATATCGAGATGTGCCCATGGCGTATCGCCGACATAGCGTTGCAGGAATTGTGCTGCGGTGGTTGAGCCAGCCAGTCGCCCACCGGTGTTTTTCATGTCGGCAATGCGCGAATCAATCAACTTGTCATAGGTCTTGCCAAGTGGCATCCGCCACAGCTTCTCACCACTTTTCTCACCCGCCTTCAAAAGGCGGTTGGCCAGCCGGTCATTGTTGGAAAACAAGCCCGCATATTCCTTGCCAAGAGCGACAAGAATAGCTCCGGTGAGCGTTGCCAAATCAATCACCAGTCTCGGTTTGTACGTGTCGATTGTAAAGGTCAGCGCGTCGGCGAGAACGAGCCGTCCCTCGGCATCAGTGTTGATCACTTCTATGGTTTGTCCAGACATGCTCGTGACGACGTCGCCAGGTCTTTGTGCTTTGCCATCTGGCATATTTTCTGTGAGGCCGATGACGCCGATGACATTCGCCTTTGCTTTGCGTAGAGCCAGGGTCTTCATGAGACCGGTGACGCATGCCGCGCCTCCCATGTCGCCCTTCATGTCTTCCATGCCACCAGATGGCTTTATGGAGATGCCGCCACTGTCGAATGTTACACCTTTGCCAACAATCGCCAGTGGCTTGTCTTTGCTGTTATCGGCCCCGCTCCATTGCATGATGGCCAGACGTGATTCGCGTTCGGATCCTTGTCCAACCGCAAGCAAGGCGTTCATACCCTTGGCAGCCATTTCGCTCTCGTCGAGGATCGTAACACTAACACCCAGCTTTTCGAGTTCTCTGGCGCGCAGGGCAAATTCAACGGGTCCCAATATATTGCCAGGCTCATTGACAAGGTCACGTGCCGTGAATACGCCAGCGCGCAAGGCATCAAAAGAGCGATAGGACAGCGCCGCTTTTTTATGATCGCGACAAGCCATGGCAAGGGTTTTGATTTCGCCTTTTGTCTCAGTGCTTTTGCTCTTGGTTTTGTACAATTTAAAATCGTAGCGCTTCATCAAAAACCGGTCGCAATGGCCGCTATATCGTTGGCTGAGAACGCGAAATCTTTGCCAATATCCTCGACAAGTACCGTCACGACGCCTGTGGGGTCGCCTTTGACAAGGCCGCAAATACGGCCTCCGACCTTCATCCAATCGCTTGTCTCATCAATGGTGTCATCGCCAAGTCCAAGGATTATCAATCGTGACAGTTTAAGATTGGCTGGTGAGACTATTTCAATCGTCTCACTTTTGCCTCCTTCAAAAGAGGAAATACTCATGGCATTACCGATGTGCCCACCGCTTTGCTTGTCCAGCTTTTTTAAGCTGGCACCCCATTTTTTTTTACTGGCGGCCAACAGGACGATGGTACCGGTTTCGGGGATGGTTTGACCAAGGAATTTAACTGCGATTTGGGTTTCCATACTGTCTCCAGTTTGAGTGCTTTACGGGCTTGGTGCCGGTTGGGAGGAATATTTTTCATTGTTTGACATTGATAGCGTTTGAACATCTAATTTAGAAGAGTTTTAAATCCAAATTGAACGTCAGACTAATGCTTTGCTATTTTGATGCAAGTTGAAATAAGCAGTTTCGTCCAATTTCCAACAACTTGTCGTGTTGTTGGCTAGAGGAGCAAGTCTTGGCTTGATCAGCTTTGTTTGTGTTTGTAAACTTAAGGATCAGCGCGGTCCCGCCCTGTTTTGAGATGCAAAAGGTTTTTTGATGGGTGTCTATAGCCGATATGTATTTCGCCAGACCGGCGGCGCTGTTGTCATGATCTTGGCGACCCTCATGGTGATCATCTGGGTCTCTGTAGCGCTTAAAGATATCAAATTGATGACCAGTGAGGGCCAAACACTGGGTATTTTTCTCAAAATGACCATGTTGGCGATGCCGCAGATTATAGGCATTGTCATGCCGATGGCACTGTTGATTGCCTGTGTTCATAATCTCAACAAGTTAAGCGGGGACAGCGAAATCATCGTCATGGCCGCGTCAGGCGCCGGGCGTTGGAAATTTGCCTCTCCCATGCTGATTCTGGGGGCCATAATCATGGTTCTGATAATGGCCAATAACGCCTATGTGCAACCAACGGCGCAGCGAGAATTACGTAGCTATATCATCAAGGTGCGCACAGATCTGATTGCCCATGTGTTGCAACCTGGCCGGTTCACGACCCCTATCACCAATTTGACCTTTCACATTCGGGCACGAGAGGAGAATGGTGATATTCTGGGGTTTATCATGCACGATACCCGAGATGAAAACCAGATGATGTCTTATATGGCCAACCGGTCGCAGCTCATCAAGCGAGACGGAAACGCCTATATGGTGATGTATGATGGTCATATTCATCGACGCACATCTAAAAGCCCCGATGTGCAGGTGATTGCTTTTGACCAGTATATATTCGATTTATCGCGGTTCGAAGGCGGTAAGGGCGGCAAGGTGCATTTCAAGACATATGAGAGCTATATAGGCGAGCTTTACGCTCCGTCCCCCGACAACCCTCATTTCAAAAGCCGGCCCGGCAGGTTTCGCGCGGAACTGCATGATCGTTTGTCGAACCCGCTTTATCCCATACTTTTTGTACTTGTTTCTCTGGCCTTGCTAGGGTTTCCCCGCACCACAAGAGAGGACCGTATGCTCAGCATTGTTGCGGCCCTTGGTCTGGCAGCCGGGGCGCGGCTTGGAGGCTTGTTATCGGTCAATCTGCTGGCCAAAAATGAGGCCGCCATATTTCTTGTCTATGGTATCCCCATTGGAGGCATTATTTTGGCAGCCTATTTTATTCCAACTCGTGGGACGGGGTTTAAATTACGTATGCCCAAGTGGGTACCTAACGATGGTTCTCATCAAGGACCAGTATCATGAATACCCTATCGCGCTATATATTTCGCACATTCATGACTACGATTTTATCGGTGTTTTTTCTGTGCCTTGGCCTGATTTTTTTGATCGATTTGATCGAGGTGATGCGTATCGTGCTGAAAAAGGGTGGCACTTTGATTGATGCCATGCTTATTTCCATGTTGCGGGTCCCGTCATTTGCGGAACTATCATTGCCATTTGCCGTCCTGATTGGCAGTATCGGTGCGTTTTTAATGCTCTCGAAAAGCTCGGAGCTGATTATCGCGCGGTCCTCTGGTATGAGCGTTTGGCAATTTACGCGCCCAGCTATCCTTGTTGGCGTGCTGATTGGCGTGTTTGCCTCCACGGCATATAATCCGCTTGCTGCCAATTTCCGGGCCTATTCTGAAGTGCTGCAAGCTGATCTCAGTAGTAAAAAGAAGGGCTTATTGTCTACAAAAAGCGCAGCATGGCTGCGCCAGGATGGTCCAGATGGGCAATCAATTTTAACCGCGCAACATGTCTCACGGCAGGGTTCTTTCTTGGCAGATGTGACGTTTTTTCAGTACGATAATCTGAAATTGTTCAATGAGCGCATTGATGCTCGATCGGCTTTGTTGAAGGATGGGCGCTGGGTTTTGACTGATGCCAGGGTCTCGGCTGTGAATCAAAAAACGCAGCATTTTAAAAAATATCTAATTGGCACTTACCTAACCCGCACGCAGATTGAGGATTCGATTGGTACCGCGGAGAATATCTCGTTCTGGGATCTGCCTAAATTCATCAAAATTGCCGAAAAAGCGGGCCTTCCCGCCCGGCAATTTCGACTTCAATTTCAAACATTATTGTCTCGCCCCTTATGGATGGTTGCCATGGTTCTGCTGGCAGCCACCTGCTCCTTGCAATCTTTTCGATTCGGAAATGTGCAAAAGAAAATATTCTTTGGTCTGATTTCAGGGTTCATTTTCTTTGTTTTCGCCCAAATGTCGAGGAATATGGGGCTATCAGGACACACTTCGGCAATACTTGCGGCCTGGGGGCCTGCCACTATTGCATGTTTGGTCGCTGCAAGCGTATTAATACACCAAGAAGATGGTTAGAATGCGTGGGGCATTTAGATGAATTTGAAGATTACCAACCAGACCGTATCTGGTCTCAAGGTCGGAGGAGTGTTTTCGCGCATGCGAATGTTTGCACACTTGTGCCTTGCTATAGGTATACTCGCTTCAGTTGCCCTGCTAGCTTCGCCGTCTCATGCTCAGCAAAATCCTCTGCTCGATCCCTCCCTGAATTCCAATCCAGATGCCCCCATGCTTCTGCAAGCGGACGAGTTGATCTATGATAATAAAAACAACAAAGTACGTGCTCAGGGCAATGTGGAAGTTTTTTACAACAAGCACACTCTTCTAGCCGACCAGATTATCTATGACCGTAACGAGAATGTTTTGATTGCTGAAGGCAATGTGAGGATCAAGGAGCCTGGTGGTGCCATCATCAAGGCGGATCGTATACGCCTCACCGATGACTTCCGTGAAGGTTTTATCAATTCTCTGAAAATCCGCACCAGTGAAGATGCGACCATTACCGCTGATCGGGCAACGCGCGTTGCCGGTAATACGACGATCTTTGAAAATGGATCTTTTACCCCGTGTAAAATCTGTGAAAAGCATCCTGAAAAAGCGCCAATCTGGCGGATCAAAGCCGAGCGGGTCATACACGACAAGAATGCAAAGACCATTGAATATGAAAATGCGGTCTTCGAATTTCTCGGTGTACCGGTCGCTTATGTGCCTTATTTCAAACATGCCGACCCCAGCAAGAAACGGCAATCTGGATTCTTGACCCCGTCCGCCTCCTACTCAGGTGATCTGGGTTATATTCTTGAGACCCCTTATTTCATTGCCTTGGCTCAAAACTATGACGTAACGGTCACGCCAGTTGTGACCACAATCGCTGGTCAGATGTTGAAGAGCGAATGGCGTCACCGTCTGGCCAACGGTTCATACACCATCGATCTTGCAGGTGCCTATGATGATACCCCGGATATTGACACACCTAATGATCGCAAATTCAGGGGCAGTATTGTCACCAAAGGCAATTTTCAGCTCGGCAGCTTCTGGAATTTTGGATGGGATGCAACTCTCGAAACTGATGATCAGTTCCGCCGCTTCTATAAGCTTGATGACGTCAAAGCGACTGACCGCGTTTCGCAAGTCTATCTAACAGGTCAGAGCGAACGCAACCATCTGGCGGTAAGGACTTATAGGTTTGGTGGTCTCGTTCAAGACGATACCGCTGATTCAAACTCCTGGGTGCATCCGGTTGTAGACTATAATTATATTTTGAACAGCCCTATTCTTGGTGGTGAATTGAGTTTCAATGCAAATGCTGTCTCCCTGACGCGTGATAGTACCCCCACTTTGAATGATGGTTGGAGAAAAGTTGCGACAAATTCAAATCGGGTGAGCGCAGATCTTGGCTGGCGACGTGAATTGGTTGATCGTATGGGGCAGGTCTTCACACCCTTTGCGCAGGCACGTGGTGATATCTATCATTATACCGATGCCGATGCTGACAATGCGGAGAATACTGAAACCAGAGGAACAGCACTAGCTGGCCTTGAATATCGCTATCCATTTATCGCTAATTTGGGCCGCGGCACGCATATTATTGAGCCCATAGGTCAGATTATTTATCGTCCGGACAATAAAAAACTGCAAAACAGACTGCCAAATGAAGATGCTCAAAGTCTCGTCTTTGACGACACTCTCTTGTTCAACAGCAATAAATTCTCTGGCTATGATCGACTTGAAACAGGCACCCGAGCCAATGTGGGGCTGCGCTATACCGTTAACCTCCCTGATGGCGGCAATGTGCGTACCGTGTTTGGCCAAAGCTATCAGTTGTACGGTGCCAATCCTTTCAAGGAAGCAGAAGCCAGCGGACTTGATACCACTCGCTCTGACTATGTCGCGGGTTTCTATTTTGAACCCTCTTCAAATTTTGGTCTCATAGCGCAGGCGCGGTTTGATCAAGATAATTTTGAACTCAGACGTACAGACATTCATTCCTGGATGAGTTATGGACCGTTCTCGGCAAGTGCTAACTATGTCAAGCAAACACCAAAACTTGGTATCGACCAACTTGATCCTAATAATTTGATCGGTGAGGAAATTTCTGGTGTCGCTGGTATCAAGCTCAGCCAGGACTGGTCATTGACTGGTAAACTTCGATATGACCTTGAAGAATCACAAGTTGATCGCCACGGTGCTGGTCTGACTTATGCCGATGAGTGTTTCTTGTTTGGTGTCAATTATGACCATACAACGCCGGTTGATGGAGCTGTTGATTCAGATACAACCATTTCTTTCAGATTTGAATTCAAGCATTTGGGCGGAGCTGAAACGTCGACGGATGTAAGTGACTTGGTTTCCGACAAATAATAGAGCACGTTCCGGCCATATTTTCTGAATAGATATTATTGAGTCTCGAGAATTTTCTTGGTCTCGATTGCTATTCGATCAAAGCCTGTTCAAATAGAATCATTGTGGTTTCCTATTTTTATAGTCTGAAGGATAGATCATCATTAATTCGCTGCGTCACTGCAATGAACAGGTCTGAAATATCACTATGATCATACGCTTTACTAAATCTGCTTTGAGTTGCTTTAGCGCTATCTTGTTAGCTTCGCTTGCCATAGGCATTCCGGCTATGGCGCAAAACACGACATCCATCGTCGCCCTGGTCAATGATGAGCCTATTTCAAATCACGATATCAATATGAGAATCAAGCTGTATCTCGCCAATTCCAAAGAGATGCGTACACGCCTGCAGAAGAAGCTAAAGAGTGAAAGCACGAAAAAAAAATGGCGTAAATTGATCGATGAATATCGCCCCCAAAGCCGGGCTGAAGCAGCCGATTTGCAAAAGAAACTGGTCAAAAGTATCAAGGCAGAAGTTCAGGCTTCCATGAAGGGAAAACTGAAAAAGAAAATTCTCAAGGAACTTGTCGACGAACGAATTCAATTGCAACAGGCCAACAAGCTGGGAGTAGCGCTAACAGACGAAGATCTGGACGCGCGACTGGAAAGTATTGCCAAAAGAAACAAGAACACGAAGACCGGAAAACCTCTGACTAGAGTTGAGTTTACGAAATCTCTTCGGAGTATGGGCATTCCTATTCGCGAGTTTAGAAGTCGCATGAAGGCGAAAAGCTCGTGGATACGCGTTGTCAGACGTAAGTTCCAATATCAAATCACTATTGGTGACCAAGATGTTGATCGCCTGATCGATACCCAAAGCGATTCCACCATAAAGATGAAAACAGTATATAAAATCCAACGTATCAGATTATCACTGGCATCGAGTGCCAGCGAAGTAAACAAGGCACGGCGTCTGGTGAAAGCAGACCAGTTGAGACAGTCCATTACCTCTTGCAAGCAGCTGCAAAAAGCAGTGGGGCGCATTGACGGAGCTTCGCTTAAGTCGCTTGGCACAAAGCCTGCGGACACGTTCCCCCATACAATGCGTAGCTATCTAAATAATACCAAGGATGGCCACTTAACACCCGCGACTTTGACCTCATCTGGTGTCGAACTTTATGCTGTATGTGAACGCAAGAAGCGTAGAATTGCTGACAAGACCAAACGGCGGGCTGTGAAGGAAAAATTGCGCCAGGAGGAATTCCAGATTCTGGCGCGCAGACACCTGCAAGATCTGAGGCAAGACGCTTCCATTGAATATAGATAGATCCATCTATGTCGTCATCTCAATTTCAAAAACCTGCTCTTCCTATTGCGCTGACGATGGGAGATCCAGCCGGCATTGGCCCCGAAATAACGGCTCTTGCTTGGAAGCAGCGTCAGCATCATGGTTTGTCGCCCTTTTTTGTACTCTCTCGTAAATCACTATTTAGCAAGCTTGCAAGCCTTGATGGCTTCAAAATCCCGCTTGCCACGATCAGCTCGCCTGCCCAAGCTACTGAAGTGTTTTCAAACGCTTTGCCAATATTGGAGCTTCCTCAAGAAGTTGTCGCAATGGCTGGCAAACCGGACCCTTCAAATGCTGACATGATCATTTTTTCTATTTCGCAAGCCGTTGATCTGGTCAAAAAGGGCGAGGCCGCGAGCGTTGTGACTAACCCTATCAACAAGCATGTGCTCTATGAGGCAGGGTTTGAGTTCCCCGGCCATACCGAATATCTTGCAAAACTTGCTGAACAATGGGGCAAACAGGCTGTGCGACCAGTGATGATGTTGGCTTCAAAACAATTGCGAACCGTACCGCTGACTATTCACATACCGCTTTCAAAGGTTGCCGAACATCTAACGGGAGCTTTGATCAAGGAAACTGCACGCATCATTTCAAATGACCTGATCCGGTATTTTGGCTTGAAATCCCCACGGATTTCCGTCGCGGGATTAAACCCGCACGCCGGAGAAAATGGCGCCATGGGTACGGCGGAAATGGACATAATAGAGCCAGCTATTAGCACCCTGAAAGCAGAAGGGATCAATATTTCTGGTCCCCATCCTGCTGATACTTTGTTCCATGCCGCAGCGCGGAAAACCTATGATGTGGTTATTGGCATGTATCATGACCAGGCTCTCATACCCATTAAAACCCTCAGTTTTGACGAGGGAGTCAATACCACCCTTGGGCTACCCTTCGTGAGAACGTCGCCGGACCATGGTACCGCTTATGATATTGCGGGTAAGGGTTTGGCCAGGCCAACAAGTTTGATTGAAGCCTTGAAGCTTGCTAGTGAAATGTCGCGCCAGTCTCAGATTTTTGATAACGCCACGGAGCGCGCGGAATGATAGATGATCTGCCCCCATTGCGGGACGTCATTCGCACACACGATCTGGCAGCACGCAAATCATTGGGTCAAAATTTTCTGCTCGACTTGAACCTCACGGCCCGAATCGCCCGTTTTGCTGGACCGTTGGAACAAAGCACGGTGGTTGAAATTGGACCAGGTCCAGGTGGACTGACCCGTGCGCTTTTAAGCGCTGGCGCAGCCAAACTTATCGCCATTGAGCGCGATGCTCGCTGTTTGCCGGCTCTGCAAGAAGTTTGCGACCATTATCCCGGCAGACTTGAGGTGCATAATAGCGATGCTCTGACCTTTGATTACAAGCCGTTGAGTACCTATGAGAACGTCAAAATCGTCGCTAATCTACCCTATAATATTGCCACTAAATTGCTCATTGACTGGTTACGTGTGCCCCAATGGCCGCCCTTTTATCAGTCCATGACATTGATGTTTCAAAAAGAAGTAGCTTTGCGTATTTGCGCTGATTTTGGTTCCAAAGCCTATGGCCGTCTTGCTGTTATTTCACAATGGCGCACTCATCCCGAAATCGCTATGAAGCTCCCTGCCCGTGCTTTTACTCCGCCGCCAAAAGTTGATTCAGCCGTTGTTCATTTCACGCCTATCGATCCTATCGGTGAAGAATGTAGGCTGGAGGATCTGGAAGTCGTGAGTGCCGCCGCATTTGGGCAAAGACGAAAAATGCTCCGCAGTTCGTTGAAGCAGATCAGTAAAACACCTATTGAGCTGTTGAAACAAGCTGGCATAGAGCCAGAAAAACGCGCAGAGCAATTATCGATTGTGGAGTTCACTAGGCTCGCACGGGCATTTGGTGATTCGCGAGCAATTTAAATGATCATACTCCTAGAGACTTTTCAGCATATCATCGACAAAATCTTGCAAAAATAGCATGCGTTGCCTTTGTGCGCGCTCGGCGATGAGGATGGCATTGATCTCCTCTTGTGCTTTGTCCAGATCATCATTGATGATGATATAGTCATATTCCGGCCAGTGGCTGATCTCGTCGGCGGCTTGCGACATGCGTTGGGCGACCACTTGGGTGGTGTCCGTGCCGCGCCCACTTAGGCGCTCGCCCAAGGCCTTGGCGGAAGGTGGTAAAATAAACACCCGGCACAGCTCATCACCGCATGTTTGCGATAGTTGCGAAGCGCCCTGCCAATCAACATCAAACAAGATGTCTTTGCCTTTTTCCAAAAGCTTTTCCACCGGACCTTTTGGAGTGCCGTATTGGTTACCAAAGACACTGGCAGATTCCAGCAATTCGCCATCGGCTTGCATTTTATCGAATTCATCATTCGAGATAAAAAAATAGTCCTCGCCATGGGTCTCACCGGTACGCGGTTTGCGAGTGGTGACAGAAACGGACATCATAAGATCACGATGAGCTTTGAGCAGTCCATCGCACAATGTTGTTTTGCCAGCTCCAGAGGGCGATGAGACAACCAGCATCACTCCGCGGCGGTCCTTTTTGGTGTTCTCTTTATTCAATATTCTGGACCTGTTCTTTCATCTGATCAATGACCGTTTTTAACTCAAGGCCAGCATTTGTTACGTCAATTGCAGTTGATTTTGAACAGATTGTATTGGCTTCTCGGTTAAATTCCTGCGTCAGGAAGTCAAATTTGCGGCCCACCGCCCCGTCGACAAGTAGCAGCTCGCGAGCTGAAACAATATGAGCTTTGAGTCTGACGACTTCTTCTTCAAGATCGGCTTTCGTGGCCAGTAAAACTGCTTCTTGATGTAGGCGTTCCTGACTTAGCCCAGTATCGGTATCAAGTAATTTTTTCACCTGTTCATGCAGGCGTGCCTGAATGGCCTCAACCGATCTAGCTTTCGAATTTTCGATGATCGCGAGATGAATTTCGATTTGCTCAATATGCGAAGATATGGCCTCAAACAAATGCTGGCCTTCGTCGTTCCGTGCCTTGACGACATTGTCCATCGCGATATTCAAGCTGGCAAGAAGCGCTTCTTCAAGCTCTGCAAGCTCAGTTGGGCTGTGATCTGGTTCAACGACCTCTAAGACACCGCGCAATGCCAGGATGCCATCAATGCTAGGCTGGCCCGCATCTACAAACATCTCGGCTTTACGGATGGCTCTTGCCACCTGTTTGAGACCGTTCTCGTTGATCTTGATCTCTTGATTGCCGGTTATGCGATCGACTTTCAGGGTGAGGTTGCAGTTGCCCCTAATGATGTTTTTAGAAACCAGAGAACGCGCTTGTGCTTCAAGTTTATCGTAACCAGGTGGCAGGCGCATACGGATATCGCGCCCTCGGCCATTGACGGTACGGATTTCCCAATACCAGTTATAGCGCCCAATGGCCCCATCATCTCTCGCAAAACCAGTCATGCTTTTGACAGCCATAGTGTTTTGAAACCTTTGGAATCGAACAAAAACGCGTTTGTTCGGGCACAATTGCACAAATTGAAGGGGCTTGCCAAATCGAGGATTGGCAATGGTGGAAAACACAATAAACTTAGGAGACTAGCGTGGTTTGCGGGTTGGTAACGGGATATTGTTGCCCCAGCCATTGGCGCTTTTGGCTTTTGTTGGTGTTTGAGCGCTCACGGTCAGTCCTGGAATGGGTTTTTCCATTTCTTTTGGGGAGGGTTTTTGTTTATTCTCTAAAGCGGCAAGGCGTGCCTGTTCTGCTTCTTTGCGTTTTTTGTCGGCCCGGCGCTTTGCTTCGATTTTGCGCCATTTGCGCACATTATTATTGTGACCTTTGATGGTCGGCGCAAAGGCATGCCCACCGGTCCCGTCCGCGACAAAATACAGATCCTTTGTATCGGCTGGATCTAGAACAGCTTCGATCGCTTTACGGCCGGGATTGGCGATAGGTGTCGGTGGCAGACCATTGATCTGGTACGTGTTGTAGCCGGTTTTCTTGGCCATCTCACTGCGCCGCAAAGGATGTCCCAGTTTACCTTTGCCACCTACCAGCCCATAAATAATGGTGGGATCTGATTGCAATTTCATACCTTTGCGCAACCGATTGACAAATACACCGGCAACCCGTTTGCGCTCGCCCGCGTGCCCTGTTTCCTTCTCCACGATGGAGGCCAGAATGAGCGCTTCTCTGGTTGTTTTAAATGGCAGGTTCTTTTGACGGCTGGGCCACAGCTTGTTGATATATTTTTCTTGCGCTGCTGCCATTGTCGCTAGCAGCTCCCGTCGGTTGGCTCCTTCTGAAAACTGGAATGTGTCAGGCATCAAGCTGCCTTCTGGTGGAATGGCATCAATACTGCCAGCCAATTGGGGATGAGCCTTTAGTGCATTGACGACCTGCTCACTGGTCCAGCCTTCTGGCAAAGTCACTTGATAAAAAATTGCTTTGCCTTTTACCAGGATATTCAAGACATCTTGCATACTGGCGCCCTTCGGGATTGCGTATTTTCCAGCTTTCAATTTTTTTGAGGTTTTGCTGGCAACAGCATGCAACGCAAAAATACGCCGGTTACTGATAATGCCGTCCTTTTGTAATCGCGAAGAGATTGCATTCAGCCCCTGTCCTTTGCCGACTGTGAACAAAACCTCTTTGCCCAAAGGACCCGGTTTGTCGACTTGCAGACGTGTAAACATGTAAAAGCCAGCGATGCCAATGGCGGCAAAGAAGGTCAGGCTCATTAACATCTGCATCAGTTTGAGAGTGCGACTGCGTTTCTTTTTGGTTTTTAGAAACTCTTGCGGTGGTTCTGATTGCACTATAACGGGTTCGAATTGCTGCGGCTCAGGGACTGGCTGAGCGTGCGGATCCTGGACGTGAGATTGAGGAGGCATTTGCCAGTCACGCTGCTGCGGCGGTGGGCCTGGTTGGGTGCCTGGCGGTCGGCCATTGTTCGAATGATCAGTCATTGGTTAGATCGTGGTTCCCAGATCAGCTGGTTGGACCACTCAGGCCTCGCTGAGTTTCAGTTCAATAATTCTTACACTATGCCCTACAACGTATCATGGAATATGGCCAAAGCGTGAGTGAATTGGCTAGGGTGGTAAAAGCAACTCTTTGGACGTTGCATAATTTCAACGATTCGTAGCGCAAAAGTGCTCCCAAGAGCCTAGTCCTCAATATTTCGAATGATTATAGAGGCGTTGGTACCACCAAAACCAAAGGAATTACTAAGTACAGTATTTATTTGCATGGGTTTTTTGGTGTGTGGCACCAGATCAATGCTGGTTTCTACCGATGGATTGTCCAGATTAAGCGTTGGCGGAGCGACATTATCGCGAATGGCAAGTGCTGAGAACACGGCTTCAACTGCCCCTGCTGCGCCAAGCAAATGGCCAATGGCGGATTTCGTCGAAGACATTGTGAGATCGCTTGCAGCATCGCCAAATACACGTTCAACAGCTCCGAGTTCGATTTCATCCCCCATGGGCGTTGATGTACCGTGGGCGTTCACATGATCGATATCCGATGGTTTGATATTGGCGCGCTTGATCGCGGCTTGCATACAGCGATAGGCACCGTCTCCGCTGGCGGCCGGAGCGGTAATATGAAAGGCGTCGCCCGAAAGCCCGTAGCCAATGATCTCACCATAGATCGTGGCACCGCGCGCTTTTGCATGTTCCAACTCTTCAAGAACCATGGCTCCTGCGCCTTCACCCATAACAAAACCATCGCGCCCTTCATCATAGGGGCGCGAAGCTTTTTCTGGACTATCATTATAGCCTTTTGAGAGGGCCTTTGCCGAGGCGAAGCCTGCGATCGCGAGGCGACAAATCGGTGATTCAGTACCGCCAGCGACCATCACATCGGCATCATCAAGGGCAATTAATCTTGCAGCATCGCCAATGGCATGTGTGCCTGTTGAGCACGCGGTGACAACGGCATGATTGGGACCTTTGAGACCATGTTTGATGGAGATGTAGCCACCAGCCAGATTGATTAAGCGTCCAGGAATAAAGAACGGGCTAACACGGCGCGGTCCTTTTTCTTCCAATAGCAAAGAGGTGCTGGCAATGCCTTGCAGCCCACCGATCCCTGAACCAACGAGGACGCCAGCGCGAACGGCTTCTTCTTCATTGGCTGGCTGCCATTTGGAATCACTGATCGCCTGATCGGCAGCAGCGATGGCATAGATGATAAAATCATCTACTTTTCGCTGGTCCTTTTTGGGCATCCAGTCGTCAGGATTGAAAGTGCCATTGGTGCCATCACCCCTTGGAATAACGCCGCCGATCTGACATGACAGATCATCAACCTTAAATTCATCGATGCGCTTGATACCGGTTTCACCCGCTAGCAGGCGCTGCCATGTTTCGCTGACGCCGCACGCCAGAGGGGTAACAAGACCAAGACCAGTAATAACGACTCGACGCATTGGAACCATCCTTTGCACTCAATGGATGTGGCAATATATTTAGGGATTTTGGCAAGTAGTGGAACGTAAACACCTAAGGGTCACCCAAATGGTTTTCCAACGGTGTTTACGTGTTTATTCTACTCGAAATATAAAAACGCTAGGAAGCATTCTTTTCGAGGAATTTGACCGCATCACCGACTGTCAGAATTGTTTCGGCAGCATCATCAGGGATCTCGCAGCCAAACTCTTCTTCAAAAGCCATAACAAGCTCAACTGTATCAAGGCTATCAGCGCCAAGATCATCGATAAAACTGGCATTATCTGCGACTTTGTCTTCATCGACGCTTAGATGTTCGATTACGATTTTTTTCACTCGGCTGGAAACATCACTCATTTGCAATTCCTCGCTATAGTTCAACGGTAAAGGTTATGTCCAGGGATCTCATCAGAGTGCCTTGGACGAAAGAACGGTTAAGGGCTGATACAATGAATGGCCCCGTTGGGAAAGTCTTTTTCATTTCTGTTGAAAACTTCCTCAATCACGGGCCTTCGTGACGTAAGCCCAGTTATATCAGTTTTATCGATCCGTGGTCGTTAGTGGTTAACAAGCAGGACCTGCATAGGTTATTCCCGCATATTTGGCTCAGGTCAAGGCTAGATCATGGCCATTCCGCCATTAATATTGAGAGTCTGGCCCGTTATGTAGCCTGCTTCGTCGCTGGCAAGGAATAAAACAGCACTGGCGATGTCATCTGGTTCTCCAAGTGAGCCGGCCGGAATGATTTGCGTGATGGCTGTTTTTTGCTTCTCATTGAGCATGTCGGTCATGGGAGTGGTTATGAAACCAGGTGCAATACAATTGACTGTAATGCCGCGAGGAGCGATCTCACGGGCCATGGCTTTTGACATGCCGATCATGCCAGCTTTTGAGGCAGAATAATTGCCTTGTCCGGGATTGCCGACGATGCCACTGATTGAACTTATATTGATAATGCGCCCATAGCGACGGCGCATCATGCCTTTTAGCGCGCCCCTGCATACCGCGAAGGCGGCTGACAGGTTGACATTGATCACATCGTCCCATTCCTCGTCCTTCATGCGCAGAAATAAATTGTCCTTGGTGATCCCGGCATTATTGACAACGATATCGATCTGGCCAGCCAGTTCTTCGGCTCTGGCATAAAGAGCACTCACCGCAGCGCGGTCCATCAAATTACAAGGAGCGGTGAAAACATTGTCGCCAAGCTCGCTTGCCAGTTCAGCCAGTTTTTCTTCGCGGGTACCAGATATGACCACCTTGGCGCCTTGTGCATGCAATAATTTGGCGATAGCGCCGCCAATACCGCCTGTAGCGCCCGTGACCAAGGCCCCTTTACCGCTTAAATCAAACATACTCAATTCCCTGCTTTGTTACTTGTTTTGGTTCTTGTAATGATACCAGCTCATTTGCTGGAAAATTCTTCGATTTCGGCCGGTGTGCCGATTGATGGTGATTGCAGGCTGCGCTCAATGCGCCGGGCCAAACCGCTCAAAACTCTGCCTGCCCCTACTTCATATAAAGTATCAACGCCGTTTGTGGCCATATAAGAGACTGATTCGCGCCAACGCACAGTGCCAGTGACTTGTTCGACCAGTCGTTGCCTGATCTCATCTGGTGAGGTGATGGGTGTCGCCAATACATTGGCGATCAATGGCACTGCTGGTTCATTGATGGTGACATTGGCCAGCGCTTGCGCCATGGCATCGGCGGCTGGTGCCATCATCTGGCAATGAAAGGGAGCGCTGACGGGCAGCAACATAGCGCGGCGAGCTCCCGCTTCGCTGGCTAATGCCATGGCGCGCTCTACAGCTGCTTTACTGCCGCTGACAACGACTTGCCCGGGAGCATTGTCATTGGCCGCCGCGCAGACATCATCTTGTGCCGCTTGTTTGGCAATATCGATGACAGGTTCAAAATCAAGCCCAAGCATTACAGCCATGGCACCGACGCCCACCGGCACCGCCTGCTGCATGGCCTGTCCTCTGATTTGCAGCAGTTTGGCTGTATCGGTCAGGCTGATGGCACCACTGGCCGCAAGAGCTGAATATTCGCCCAGAGAATGGCCTGCTACAAATTTGAGACTTGCGGCCATATCAAAGCCCTTGTCCTCAAGGACGCGCATGACAGACATCGAAACCGCCATCAAGGCTGGCTGAGCATTTTCGGTCAGGGTCAGCTCTTCGATGGTGCCGTCCCAGATGATTTTCGAGAGCTTTTTACCAAGCGCCTCGTCCACTTCATCAAACACACTTTTGGCCGCTGGATATTGCTCGGCCAGTTCCTGGCCCATACCAATTTTCTGACTGCCTTGTCCTGGAAAGGTGAATGCGGTGCTCATGGGTCGTTCATTCCTTGTAGTGCTGCGATGATTGGGGATCTTGAACTGATAGCGCATCTGATTATCGTGTCAAGAACATAGGTTTGCTTTGCGCCAAGGATGCGGGCGCTGGGCCCTATAGATAGATAAAGGTTTTCCTTGCCAAAGGCCGGTATATTCCTATATATAACCTGCTTTACGGTTATTGGCCGGTTGGAGGCTGAACGGAAGCGTTATATTCCTTATTGTTGCAAAGGGCAGCAAGATATAGTTCATCCCGTGTCTTCACTCTTTACGGAACTGATTTAATGAGCCTTTTCCCTTCGGGAAGCAGTTGCTCTAAGAGGCTCCGCACCGGACATTAGCTGTTTTGACAATCGTGTCACCCAAATATCTGACGAACCTCGCGTTCGTTGGACATTAGAACAAGGCTCATTTCCATGCCATTATACGAGCATGTTTTCATCGCGCGCCATGATATCTCGGCCCAGCAGATGGAAGCTCTGACAGAAAAATTTACCGGTGTTTTGAAAGAAAACGGCGGCAAAGTCCAAACGTATGAATATTGGGGCCTGAAAAACCTCTCCTATCGCATCAAGAAAAACCGCAAAGCTCACTATGGTTATTTTCAGCTCGAAACGCCGCATGCAGCGCTTGCTGAAATGGAACGTCAGATGACACTGACCAATGATGTGTTGCGGTTTATGACGATCCGCGTTGACGAGCATGAAGAAGGTCCATCAGCCATGATGCGTAAGTCTGATCGCGATGATCGCAAGCCTCGCGGCGGTGCTCGGTTTGGCGGCGGCGGCGGTCGCGACGGATCACGGGGCGGTCCTCGTGAGGACCGACGCCCACCGCGTTCAAACAATAGCGACGATAAATAGGGATTAATCATGAGAATCGAACAATTACCAGTCCGACGCCCTTTTCATCGTCGGCGCAAGACCTGCCCTTTTTCTGGGGATAATGGTCTAACCATCGACTATAAAGACGTTAAACTTCTGCAGCGCTATATCTCAGAGCGTGGCAAAATCGTTCCAAGCCGTATCACGGCAGTGACAGCCAAAAAACAGCGTGAACTGGCCAAAGCCATCAAACGCGCTCGTTTTCTTGGTTTGTTGCCTTACGTGATTGGCTAAATCCAAATAAAGAGCTGCTGTTTTGCAGTGGCTCTTTTTATGACAAGTGTTGGGATGAACAAAAGAGGCTCAAACATTGAGCCTTCATCTCTAACCGCAAACCAGCGGGACAGCGAAAGTGACAAAGAACCCATATATTGCGGGATTAGCCGCAGGCGGCGTTGCGGCGTTGCTCTACCTATCCCTTGCCACAGGTTCGGGTATGGGCCTATTGCTGTTCTATCTTGCGCCGTTACCTGGTTTTATCGCGGGATTTGGCTGGGGTGTGCGGGCGGCAGGTGTTGCTGCTTTAGCTGGTACTGGGCTTATTGCGGCAAGTCTTGGCCTTACACCAGCAATGGCATATGGCGTTTCACTTGCCATTCCCTCGGTCATCATTACTCATTTCGCGTTTCTTTACCGGGTCGCGGATGAGACAGGCCAACAACAAGATGAATCAGATCAGCCGCAAGTAGAATGGTATCCGGTGGGCAATCTCATGCTCGTTGTGGCCCTGTATGGCGGTCTTCTTGCCATGATGACGGTACTTTTACTGGGCCCTTCTTATGAAGCATATCTCGCTAAAGTTGGATCGCAGCTTGATTTGATCATTTCCAAGGCTACAGAGGCGGGCTTTTTCAAGAAACTGAAACCGGTAGAAATCGGTCATTATAAGAGTGTTGTGCAGTCTATACTGCCAGCATCAACAGCCGTTTTGTGGTGTCTGCTGGCTTTCATAAACATGTGGATTGCCGGCCATATCGTGCGTCTTTCAGAAAAGTTGAGCCGACCCTGGCCTGATCTTACGCGTATCGAATTCCCTTATAAAAGCTCGCTCGCTCTGATTGGCCTGTTTTTATTGTCGCTTGCCATGCCCGGGATCGGTGGGCTCATCCTGTCTGGTTTTGTTGGCGCGATGATGATCGCCTTTTTGCTATTGGGATTGGCGGTCGTGCATTATCTGACGCGCCCCTATCCAGCACGCGGCCTCATTTTATTTGGCACCTATATTGCCGTTTTTTTCATCGGCTGGGGCGCGATCATCTTGATCATTCTTGGTGTCGTAGAACCGCTGATACAGATACGAAGACGTGCCAATAACGAAACTTCGTGAGGTTTAACTCACACTTGTAGACACTGACAATTTTTGAAAAATTCAAACAACCAAGGAGTATGTATTATGAAAGTTATATTGCTGGAGCGCATCAAGCGGCTGGGACAAATGGGTGATGAAGTCACCGTCAAACCTGGGTTTGCACGCAACTATCTGTTGCCAGTTGGCAAAGCGTTGCGGGCAAATAAAGCCAATCGCGCCCTTTTTGAAACGCAGCGCGTTCAGTTGGAAGCGCGGAACCTTGAAGCTAAAACGGAAGCTGATGCTGTTGCCCAGAAGATTGACGGCAAATATTTCGTTGCTATTCGCCAGGCTGGCGATACAGGACAGCTCTATGGATCAGTTGCCACCAGAGACATCACTGATGTGATTACCGACAATGGTTACACCATCGCGCGTAACCAGGTCATGCTTGATCGTCCAATCAAATTGCTGGGTCTGCATGACGTGCGCCTTAGTTTGCATCCCGAAGTCGATGTTAAGGTGATCATCAATGTGGCTCGTACCGAAGAAGAAGCCAAACGCCAGGAACGCGGTGAGGACGTCACAGCCATTGATGATGGCGGTGATGAAGAAGAAGTGATCGCGGCTGAAGATATTTTTGAAGATGAAGAGCACGCAGAACAGGCTGCCGCTGAATTGAGCGACGAAACATCAAAAGATGCGGACGGCAAATCGGCGAAATCCGGCTCAGATGAGAATGAAGACGACGCAAAAGACGACTAAGTCTCTTTGTACCTGTGACAGTTAAAAAACCGGCCATGCTCACGTAGTATAGCCGGTTTTTTCGTATCTCGTGGCATGAAGCGATTCGATAATTGCCTCGGTGTTGTAGCTGGGACATTGTCAAGCGCGCCTACCCCAACTTGGTCACGGATCTGCAAATAAATAAATTCATGCACAGGCAGCTTGTGGATTGCGGGCATAGCTATACACATCTCGAATTGAGCTTTTGAAGCACAACACGAATCGCTTCACAGTCTGTTTCATGACACAGACAAATCCCCAGGACATCTCGTCCCCGGCCGCGCCGGGCACGGATGACAATGTATTGCCGTTTCGCATGGCACCACATAATATTGAAGCTGAGCAGGCCCTGCTTGGTGCCATATTGGTCAATAATGAAGCTCATGATCGGGTTTCCTCCTTTCTCGAGGTCGATCATTTCTTCGAACCTTTGCATGGGCGGATCTTTCAGGTCGCCGCGCGATTGATCCAAAGCAGCAAACCGGCAACACCGATCACGCTGAAAACCTATTTTGATCATGAAGAGCCGATTGATGACAATCTGACCGTGCCGCAATATCTTGGACGGCTGGCGGCCGGCGCTACTACCATTATCAATGCCAAGGAATATGGCCAGACCATTTATGATCTGGCACAAAGACGCTCCTTGATCATCATTGGCGAGGATATGGTCAATACGGCCTATGTGTCATCAGTGGAGGAGCCTCCCGGTCTGCAAATCGAAGATGCAGAACAAAAGCTTTATAAGCTGGCGGAGACAGGCAAATATGGCCAGGGGTTTGAGAGTTTTTCGTCTGCCCTTCGCGGCTGTATCGAGATGGCGGACGCCGCTTATCGTCGTGGCGGTGGGCTGTCGGGGGTTTCAACGGGACTGACAGACCTTGATCGTCAGATGGGCGGCTTGCAGGGCTCTGACCTGATCGTTCTGGCCGGTCGCCCCAGTATGGGTAAAACGGCGCTTGCCACCAATATCGCGTTCAATATTGCCAAAGCACATAATATGGCGGCAAAACTGCCAGAGGGCCCTGATGGAACTCCAGCTCCTGAAGATGGCGCGGTTGTCGGATTTTATTCTTTGGAGATGTCATCAGAACAACTGGCAACGCGTATTGTTTCTGAGCAATCACTGGTGCCATCCGAAAAAATTCGCCGCGGCATGATCTCGGATGATGATTTCAGGGAGCTGGTGCGTGTCTCTCAAGATCTTCAGGAAATCCCGTTCTTTATCGATCCAACCGGTGGTATTTCCATTGCGCAACTGGCAGCGCGTGCAAGGCGTTTGAAGCGCCAGCACAATCTGGGAGTGATCATAGTTGATTATCTGCAGCTATTGACCGGATCCGGTAATTCGAACGCCAACCGTGTGCAGGAAATCACCGAGATTACCACGGGCCTCAAAGCATTGGCCAAGGAGCTGGCTGTGCCGATTATTGCTCTTTCCCAGCTTTCGCGCCAAGTCGAGTCACGAGAAGACAAGCGGCCGCAACTATCTGACCTTCGCGAATCAGGCTCCATTGAGCAAGACGCCGATGTTGTATTGTTTGTGTATCGGGAGGAATATTATGTGTCGCGCGCCGAGCCACGTGAAGGAACCCCCGAGCATCTCACCTGGCAAGATGAAATGGATCGCACCATGGGGCTTGCTGAAGTGATCGTTGCCAAACAACGACATGGTCCGGTGGGCACGGTAAAAATGCAATTTACTGGTGAATTCACTCGTTTTTCCGACTATATAGACAATGATCACGTGCCAGAGCGACGCGATTTTTAGGGAGTGAGTGTAAACGCAGCGCAGCTAGACTTTTAAAATCACTGTATTGGTGCAATAGATATTCAGCCTCACCCTTATGCCAATGAGGGTGAGGCTATATTGTTATTCACATCATGAGTCAGGATTTGAGTTTATGTCATTAAAATCCACACCTGATATTGCTTCTGGATCACCGGCGTTGCTAACGATTGATCTCTCGGCGATTGGGGAAAATTATGCGCAATTGCGTTCGCTGGCCAAGGGCGCGCAATGTGCTGCCGTTGTAAAGGCGAATGCTTACGGGCTTGGCGTAGATCGTGTGGTGCCTACTCTCTATGATCGGGGTTGCCGCACGTTTTTCGTGGCTACCGTGCACGAAGGGATAGCCTTGCGCAAACTGCATAATGATACCAAAATCTATATTTTGGATGGACTGTTCGCTGGTTCGGAGAGTTTGTTTGCAGAACACAAACTTGCGCCGGTGCTGGGATCCTTAGCGATGCTGAAGCGGTGGGCGGCCTTGTCTGCCTTGATGGATTTTAAACACCCAGCAGCTTTGCATCTGGACACGGGAATGAATCGCTTGGGCCTAGACGCCGCCGACCTTAAGGAATTTGTCGAGCATCAAAATTCAATCCTGTCTGATATTAACATTGATCTTGTTATGAGCCACCTGGCGTGTGCGGACGAGCCGTCCCATCCCGCAAATCAAAAACAACTCGATGATTTCTCCGGTTTTTTGTCGCAATTGCCATTCAGACCTGCGTCGCTGGCCAACTCCTCCGGTATATTTCTGGATCCTGATTTTCATCTGTCTCTGGTGCGACCCGGAATTGCCTTATATGGTGGACAGCCTAATATGTATGCATCGAGTGCGATGCGTCCTGTCGTTTCCCTAATCACTCATATCTCTCAGGTGAGGAAGGTGGAAAAAGGCGCCGCAATTGGCTATGGGGGCGCGTATATTGCGCAGCGTCCGACCGTTCTTGCAACTTTGCCCGTCGGGTATGCCGATGGTTATCACCGGGCACTTGGATCCACAAATGACAAAAACGGGGCAAGCGTCTATATCGGCAATTATGAAGCGCCGGTGCTGGGACGTGTTTCTATGGATCTCATTACCGTGGATGTCACGGATACTCCCCATGAGCTGATAGCCGTCGGGGCACCAGTTGAGCTTTTGGGTCGCCAAATCCTCATTGATGATCTGGCAAAAGCTGCTGGAACGATCAGCTATGAAATTCTAACGTCGCTCGGAACGCGATATGAGCGGCAATATATAGGTGAGTAATAAATGGCCCGTGAGAAAAATAGTTTTGCCTGCCAAAGTTGCGGAGCGTCCAGTGGGCAATGGGCCGGTCGCTGCAATGCCTGCGGGGAATGGAATACCATTGTCGAGGAAGTGTCAAAAAACAGCGGCATTGCCGGTGGGCCGTCCAAAAAGCAAGCCAAGGGGCTCACCCTTGAACTTGAAAGCCTCGATACTGAGGTTGCCGATGTCCCTCGTCTCCTGACGGATATCGCGGAATTTGATCGGGTCACAGGTGGCGGATTGGTTCCAGGTTCTGCCATTCTGGTTGGCGGCGAACCTGGGATCGGCAAATCAACCCTTCTATTGCAGGTAGCAGCCGTGCTGGCCAACAAGGGACATCGTGCGCTCTATTTTTCGGGAGAAGAAGCAACCGCTCAGATTCGTCTGCGTGCCAAGAGACTGAAAGTGACCGATGCGCCGGTTGGTTTGGCAGCCGAGACCAATGTTGCCAATATTTTGTCGACGCTCGAAGCTGATGATCCCCCTGCCATGGTCATTATCGATAGTATTCAGACGGTGTGGTCAGATAGTCTTGACGCTGCCCCTGGTACGGTTTCGCAAGTGCGTGCCTGCTCGCAACATCTCGTACGCTACGCAAAGCGTTCGGGAGCAGTATTATTGATTGTCGGCCATGTCACCAAAGACGGGCAGATTGCTGGGCCAAAAGTTGTCGAACATATGGTCGATACGGTGCTTTATTTCGAAGGTGACAGCGGCCACCAGTTTCGAATTTTACGAGCTGTTAAAAATCGTTTTGGGGCCACTGATGAAATCGGCGTGTTCGAGATGAAAAACGAAGGCTTGGCAGAAGTTGCCAATCCGTCCGAAATGTTTCTTGGAGACCGTAATGATGACAGCCCGGGAGCTGCTGTTTTTGCTGGGATCGAAGGGTCGAGACCGGTGCTCGTCGAGATACAGGCTCTGGTTGCGGCGTCTTCCCTAGCTACCCCTAGACGGGCGGTGGTTGGTTGCGATTCTAATCGCCTTGCCATGATCATTGCTGTGTTGAGCGCCAGGTGTGGCCTCCGGTTCGGGGCTCATGATGTTTACCTTAATGTGGCGGGCGGCTTGCGGATTACAGAACCGGCGGCAGATGTGGCGATTGCAGCTGCGCTTATTTCTGCGCTATCTGGTATCGCCCTGCCCATTGATCGTGTATTCTTTGGAGAGATATCCTTGTCAGGAGCGGTACGCAATGTGGGGCATATGGGCGCGCGTCTGAAAGAGGCACGGAAACTTGGCTTTAAATCCGCCACAATGCCGATGCCAGTAGATGGAGAAACACCAGATAAAAAGATGTTGGTCGAAAATCTGCCGCATCTTAGTGCTTTAACAGCAAATATACTCGGGTCTGAAGGCGCAAAAACGCAAGATTCGGATGATAAAGAAACAAAAAACAGTTGATAAACACTGTGATAGTATGTCCTTTACGAAGCGTGAGGGGCTTTCTATATACATGGTGCGAACGCTGATAAATATTGAGAGGGGCAGGGAAACAAATGCCATCATTAACGGTTCTTGATTTGGTTTTGGCTTCGGTCATGCTGATATCGGGCTTTTTGGCCATGATCCGCGGATTAACACGCGAGCTGCTTTCAATTGCAGCCTGGATCGCCGCCGCTGGCGCTGCGGGTATTACTTATTTCTTCTATCAAGAGGAAATCAAGCAACTTGTGCCCATTCAACCAGAAATAGCAGCCATTGGCGGCGTATCTGCGCTGGTTTTTCTTGTCGTTCTTATTGTTGTCAGCCTATTGACGATCAAGGTCGGAGATTGGGTGCTCGATAGTAGTATTGGTGCCCTTGACCGGACCCTTGGTCTTTTGTTCGGGCTTGCACGCGGCATGATCCTGGTGGGTATTATATTCTGGTTCTTTATCAAGTTTACGGATGACAAAAGCCGTCCCGACTTCATTGAGGATGCCTATTCGCGCGATGCGATTGAATGGACCAGTGACAAGCTGGAAAAAGTCGGTCACCGTTTTGCGGTCAAAATTATGGGTGTGCTTGGCAAAGGTGAGCCCGAGGACGAACCACAATAAACTGTGGATCATCAAAATAGGCTAAAGTGTCGCGATTCTTGGGTCTCGCCATAAATTCTGGACTGTGCTAAGAATTCGACTTCATTGGTCACGCAGAGGATGCTTGCATGTCACATCTTTTTGAAGATAACGGGGCTGGGCAAGCCGCTATGGCAATAGACCGTCATTCGCAATCTTTCATTGATGACGACAAGCTGCATGAAGAATGTGGGGTGTTTGGCATTTTCGATCATGATGATGCCGCCGCCTTTACGACGCTGGGGCTACATGCGCTGCAGCACCGTGGTCAAGAAGCTGCCGGCATCATAACTTTTGATGGTAAAAGATTTATATCAGAGCGACATCTTGGCAAAGTCGGTGATCATTTCACCTCTTCAAAAGTCATTAAAAAACTGGTTGGCAGAACAGCAATAGGTCATGTGCGCTATTCGACCACCGGCGATACCATCTTACAAAACACCCAGCCGCTTTATGCAGACCTTGCGACAGGCGGTTTTGCTA
The DNA here is from genome assembly GCA_024280895.1 of Alphaproteobacteria bacterium. Lineage (GTDB taxonomy): Bacteria > Pseudomonadota > Alphaproteobacteria > Rhizobiales > JAKIUO01 > JAKIUO01. The sequence continues at coordinate 38,988 of JAJRPI010000086.1, forward strand.
TTTGCCATAATGGCAATCTCACCAATGCCATCACTTTGCGCGAAGAACTGATCAAGGACGGGGCCATTTGCCAAACGACCTCGGATACAGAGGTCTTGTTGCATCTTGTCGCCCGCAGTCGCGAACGCAAGTTCATTGATAAATTCATTGAGGCCCTGAAACAGATTGAGGGCGCTTACGCCTTTGTGGGGCTTACCAATAAAAAGCTGATTGGCGCGCGTGACCCCTATGGCATTCGGCCACTGGTACTTGGCAAACAGGGTAACTCTTACGTACTGGCATCTGAAACCTGCGCCCTCAATATGATTGACGCCGAGTTCGTGCGTGAGATTGAAAATGGCGAAGTGGTGATTATCACCAAAGATGGCATCCAGTCCTATAAACCGTTTGGCAAGACAAAATCACGACCTTGTATTTTTGAGTATATTTATTTTGCGCGCCCCGATTCAGTTGTCGGTGGGCATTGCGTATATGATGTTCGTAAAAAAATGGGCGCCGAGTTGGCAAATGAATCGAGCGTAGAGGCGGATGTGGTGATCGCTGTTCCAGATAGCGGTCTTCCCGCAGCGATTGGGTATGCTCAAAAATCCGATATACCGTTTGAACTTGGTATTATTCGCAATCACTATGTCGGGCGCACCTTTATTGAACCAGCTCAGAAAATTCGCGAACTTGGAGTGCGCTTGAAACATAGTGCCAACTGTCACTCTATCGCTGGCAAGCGCATCATATTGGTGGATGACAGTATTGTACGCGGTACGACCAGCATGAAAATCGTCAAAATGATGTATGAAGCTGGGGCCAAAGAAGTTCATATGCGGATATCCAGTCCGCCAATTACCCATCCTGATTTCTATGGAATTGATACGCCCCGGCGTTCTTCTTTGATTGCAGCGGGAAGAACAGTTGACGAGATAAACGAGTTTATCGGCGCAGACAGCCTGGCCTTTTTGTCCATTGAGGGCATATACAAGGCCATGGGGCACAAGAGCAGAAATAGCGAAAACCCACAATTTACCGACCATTGTTTTACGGGAGATTACCCCACTAGATTACTGGATCGTTCGGGTCAAGCCATTGATAAACAACTATCATTATTGGTTGAAGAGAGCGTTTGACCCGATTTTCACATGGTCTTTCATTTTTATCTGGACTATGATCTGATTAAATCTATCTATACTGATTAAGTTCGGTTTGAAATAATGCTGCCTAATTTGGCTACTATAACATTTCTATAACGTCCCAATCTTCTGGTTTGATGCTGGAGATGACAACATGTGCTAATACGAGGATAGGCTTGTTTAGCGCACATTAAGGAGAATAATTGTGTCTAGATCGAACGTTGCCTTCCTTGTGGCCGCCGGCCTTACAATGGCAATAACGGGTATTGCCCATGCGAGCAAAATTCATACGGGTGGCGCGCGCGGTGCTTATAATGGGGACTTTTGTCCGCCATTGGCAAAAGAGCTTGAAACGGCAAAATTTAACTATAAATGTGCCCTCTCGCTGGGCTCCAATGATAATATTGGCAAAGTAAAAGCTAATCCTGATGATTTGGGTTTTTCGCAATTTGACGTATTCGCCCTGAATGCCTCGAAGCAATATCCAGCTCAACCATTTCACGTCATTCGTAATGATATCGCCCGTGAATGTCTGTTTATGGTGACAAAGAACAAAGAACTTTTGAGTTTTGGTGATGTAGCAGCGCGCGCCGCCGATTTGCACTTTGTATTGCCGCCACAAGGTAGCGGTAGTGCCTCGACATTTGATTATCTGCGCCGCATCGATCCAGAAGGACTGGGACGCGCGCTTGATGTGACTTATGCAGAAAGCACCGATATTGCCTTGAAGAAGGCGCTGGCAGGTGACAGTAAATCGGTTGCCCTGTTTGTCCAGTTTCCTGACCCTAATAATGATCGCTTCAAATTGATTGCCAAGGAAAAGGGTCTGTTCATTCCCGTCATTGATCGTAATATTTTACGCCAGACAATCGATGATCAGAAGGTCTATTTCGCGCAGGAAACAGATGTTAGCAATGGCAAATTTTGGAAAAAAGGCGCTAAGGTAACCACCGCTTGTACACCAATGGTGATCTTTACGGGTAACCCGAAATTGATGACCGACAATGATCAAAAACTTGATCACAAGGACATGATCAGTACGGTCAATGATATTCCTGCGGAAAAATTATTGCCCAAGCAGGGTTTCTTCAAAAAAATGTGGTCTAAAACCAGAGCTCTTTCTGCGGATGCCGTGGATAAAATGATGGTGGCTTCCGAAAAAGCGCGTGAAAAAGCAGCGCCCATGCTCGAAAAGGCCAAGGAAAAAGCCCTCGAATTAAAGGAAAAAGCAGCTCCCATGCTGGAAACAGCCAAAGAAAAAGCTAAAGAGCTTGGCGAAAAAGCCATGGATAAGGCCAAAGACCTTGGTGAAGCGGCAAAAGAAAAAATGCAGCAATAAGCTTTTACGCAAATGATGAGTTTAAAAGGCAGCCCACGGGCTGCCTTTTTTGTTTGCGGTTTTTGCTATCCATTCGAGCGCGCAATTATTATAACAGATCAAATTAATGCAAGAGAGTAATCCACATGACTGATTCCAATCCCCTCGCTGGCCGTGTGGCTCTGGTAACCGGGGCTTCTAGAGGTATTGGCGAAGCAGCGGCGCTGGCGCTTGCAAAGGCTGGGGCACATGTGGTGGCGGTTGCGCGCACCACCGGTGGGCTAGAGGCGCTTGAAGATCAAATTCTGGGTATTGGCGGAGAGGTTACGCTAGTACCGTTTGATCTGCTGGAGCTTGATCGCATCGACGATCTGGGGGCAGAAATTTTCAAACGCTTTGAGCGCCTTGATATTCTCGTTGGGAATGCCGCTATTCTTGGTCCCTTGTCCCCTGTTGGTCATGTTAGTCCCAAGGATTGGGGCAAAGTCATGGATCTAAATCTCAATGCCAATTGGCGCTTGCTGCGCATTTTTGATCCCTTGTTACAGCGCTCCAGTGCAGGGCGGGCTGTTTTTGTGACATCTGGTGCCGCTGCTAACAATCGGGCCTATTGGGGCCCCTACTCCACCTCCAAGGCCGCTCTTGAAGCTCTGGTTCGCACCTATGCGCAAGAAAGCAAGGCAACCAATGTGCGGGCTAATCTTTTGGACCCTGGTATTGTCCGAACTGCCATGCGGATGAAAGCGTTTCCTGGTGAAGATCCCCAGTCATTGCCAGCCCCTAGTGAGCTTGGACCCTTGTTCGTGCAGATGTGTTGTGCTGAATATGAGAAAAATGGTCACACGGAAAAATTTAGTCGTTGATGTTAAAATGCAATCCGTCATAGGACGGTTCGACATGATCTGGCAGTTGCTTCTTTAATTCCTCATAATCCAGATCATGGTGCATGTTGGTTAAGAAGGCTCGCTCCGGTTTGATGCGTTTGATCCATGACAGGGCTGTTTCCACATCGAAATGGGTCTTGTGTCCCTTGAAACGCAGTGCATCGATGATCCAGATTTTTGTGCCTTGCAAATGTTGCACGGTTTCATCTGGAAACGCGTGAACATCCGTTGAATAGGTAAAATCTCCAAATCGAAACCCCAGCGACAAGATTGATCCGTGATGCTGGTTCATGGGTAAGATATCAATGGCGCCGCCTGCACCCTCAATGGTGAAAGCCTTGTAAGGCTCGATCTCGCACGGGTTGAGAATGGGGGGATAAAAACTTCCCGGTGGACATTTGAAGCAATAGGAAAATTTTGGCACGAGATGCTCAATGACCGGGGCGCTCATATAAACATCTGTGCGTTTCTTGGTGTTAAACGCGACTTGGCGCAAATCATCGATGCCATGAGTATGATCGGCGTGTTCATGAGTATAGATCACCGCATCAATCTCACTAATTCCCGCATCAAGTAATTGCATGCGAAGATCTGGCGAGGTGTCGACTAACACGCGGGTCGTGCCACTATTTGATGTTTTTTGTACGAGAATGGAGCAGCGCCGGCGGGTGTTTTTCGGGTTGCTGGGGTCGCAATTACCCCAGTGGCCACCTATGCGTGGTACACCGCCAGAGGCGCCGCAACCCAGTATCGTGACGCTCATACTCATATAAGAGCACTTTCGGCACGATCTTCCAGTTTTGGTACTTTGGTGAACAATCGGTAGAAGTTCTCAGTGGTGGCGGCGGCGACTTCTTCCAGTGAGCGCTGTTGCAGGTCGGCAAGCTTTTGCGCGGTATGCACGGTAAAAGCTGGTTCATTTGTCTTGCCACGATGGGGCATGGGAGCAAGAAATGGCGCATCCGTCTCCACGAATAACCGATCGAGCGGCAAGGTTTTGGCGATGTCTTGCAGGTCCAATGAGTTTTTAAACGTCAAGACACCCGACATGGAAATATAAAGCCCCAGATCCAGCACCTCTTTGGCAAGTTGACGAGACGCTGTGAAGCAATGGATAAGAGCTGGAAAAGCGCCAATCTGCATTTCTTCTTTCAAGATCGAGACGGTGTCTTCATCGGCGTCGCGCGTATGGATTACCAATGGTAAACCGGTCTGGCGTGCCACTTCAATATGGCGCCGAAAAACCGTTTGCTGTTCGCCGCGTGGGCTGTTGTCATAATGATAGTCCAGCCCGGCTTCACCAATTGCTACGACCTTTGGGTGTTGTGAAAGAGCGATAATCTCTTCAACCGTGATATCCAGTTCGTCTTGTGCATAGTGAGGATGAGTGCCCACCGAGCAAAAAATATTGTCATGGCTCTCAGCAATTTTGACGACCTCATCAAATTTGCGGACCTTGGTACAGATCGTTACCATTTGCTTGATATTGGCCTGCTCTGCACGGGCCAGCACATCGTTGAGTTGATCGCCAAGCTTTGGGAAATCGAGATGACAGTGGCTATCGATTAGCATCATGGGCCTTCTCCCTCTGTTTCTATATAGCGGGGGAAAACCCCTTCTGGTTTGGGCAATGAAGTCCCAGCGGTTAATCTAGCAGCATCTCCCAAGGATGAAAAGCTGCGCTGATCTTGCGGAATAACCAGCAGGTCGAGCAGCTTTTGCGCCGATTGGGGCATGATCATCTGGCATAGAATTGATACATTGCGGATCACTTCAGCAGTGACATAGAGGATCGTCCCCATGCGGGCCGGGTCATCTTTTCTACGCGCCCAGGGTTCTTGCCCGGCGAAATATTTATTGGCATTGGCGACGACATCAAAAATGGCATCTAGCGCCTTGTTGATGGCTTGTTGGTCCATTTGCGCACTTGCTTTGGCATAGATTGCATCGGCTTGAGCGATGATATCGCGGTCTTCGCTGGTGAGCTCTCCAGGTTGTGGAATTGCACCGTCGCAGTTCTTGGCGATCATTGACAAGGAGCGTTGGGCCAGATTGCCAAGGTCATTGGCAAGGTCTGCATTGATGCGATTAACAATGGCTTCATGGCTATAGCTGCCATCTTTGCCAAACGGCACCTCTCGCATGAAGAAATAGCGCATCTGATCAAGGCCGTATTGCTCAATCATGGTAAAGGGATCGACGACATTGCCCACCGATTTAGACATTTTTTCACCCTTGTTGGTCAAGAAACCATGGGCAAAAACCCGTTTGGGCAAAGGTAATCCTGCTGACATCAAAAAGGCGGGCCAGTAGACACCATGAAAGCGCACAATGTCCTTGCCGATCATATGGATATTGGCGGGCCAAAAATGTCGCCGTTCATTATCGTCCGGCCATCCTGTTGCCGTCACATAATTGGTCAAGGCGTCAACCCAGACATACATGACATGATCATCATCGCCTGGAACTGGTATACCCCAGTCAAATGTGGTGCGTGATATGGAAAGATCGCGTAGGCCAGATTGCACAAAACTTGTCACCTCGTTACGCCGCGCATCTGGACCGATGAAATCGGGGTGGTCACTATAGTGCTTTAACAAAGGCTCTTCATAGGCTGACAATTTGAAAAAATAGCTTTCTTCTTCCATCCATTCGACGGGGGAGCCAAGAGGTTCGCGGCGCACCCCATCATCGCCAAGCACAGTTTCGGATTCTTCAAAATAGGCTTCTTGACGGACAGAATACCAGCCGCCATAGGTATCGAGATAAATATCGCCATTTGCTTGCATGCGGGTCCAGAGTTCCTGGCATGTTTTGCGATGGCGGTCTTCAGTGGTGCGGATGAAATCGTCATGTGAGCAATTCAGCGCTTCGACCATGTGACGAAAAACGGCCGCGTTTTTATCTGCCAACTCGATGGTCGTGATACCTTCGCTTTGCGCCGTTTGTTGCATTTTTTGACCATGCTCATCTGTGCCGGTCAAAAAGAATACGTCCTTGCCATCAAGACGTGCAAATCGCGCCAGAACGTCGGTTGCAATGGCTGTGTAGGCATGGCCGATATGAGGCACACCGTTTGGATAGAAGATCGGCGTGGTGATATAAAAGCTGTTATCGCTCATATCTGTACATTTATCCTTTTTAGGGCGGTTTTCCCCTGGTGTTTCTAGGATTGAGAGATTTTCAATCCGCCATTGAGGCGAGCAATCTCTTCAATATTGGCAAACAGATCGAGAATGAAATTGCCACGATCGAGATTTAGCAGATCCGTTTCTGCTTTTTTCGAAGTGATTGTTTCCCATAGCTGTGTCCATTGTGCAAGCTTGTGTTTGTTTCCACTGTCCGCAAGAACGATCTGTTTGATCCTGTTTGAGATCTGCGTAGACAAGAGGTGCAAGAAATTATGATAGTCCTGCTCAGCAGTGCGCGCGGATAATCGCTCGGCCAGCGCGCAGATGGCTTGGGGATCCATGCGTGGTAGCAGATCAAGCATGTGCTTGATCTCGGTATAGTCGTCTAACGTTCGGCCACTGGCAAACAAAAGAGCGGCGCGCACGCTGCCATCAGCGAGTTCAAATATCACCCTGAGCTGATCGCCAGTGGGCAAAGTGATCTGTGATTGTTCGGCAATATGGTTGGTGCAAGCCCGCAATGTTGGCTCATCAAGGCCTTGCAGACGTAATTTCTGGCACCGGGATATGATAGTTGTGGGAAGTTTGCCCTGTTCAGCAGAGATCAACAAAAACAGGCAAAATGCTGGCGGTTCCTCCAGCATTTTCAATAAAGCATTGGCGGCGTTCATATTGAGATCATCGGCGCGGTCAATAATGACCACCCGCCATTTTCCCATGCCAGCAGTATTGCCCAAAAAGCGTTGTAGCTCGCGCACATCATCAACCGATATCTGGGTTCGGAATTTCTTCGTTTTAGCGTTCCAGCTACGACGTAGTACCAGAAGATTGGGATGCGCGTCAGAGCGTATGAGCTGCGCCCCTGTGGTTGAAAAATCGAGTATTCGCCCCGGCGAAATTTCGCTACCATTATTGTCGCCATGCGCCAGCACCATTTGAGCAAAGCGATAAGCAAGGGTCGCCTTGCCGATACCTTCCTTGCCCTGGATCAGCCAGGCATGATGAAGTTTGCCAGCACACATTGCCTCTTGGAATCCGAGATCAGCAGTTTCGTGCCCAAACAAAACGGTACTCAGCCTGGGGTGTGGGGTGCCATCCAGTTGGTCAGGATTTGGTTTTTCATGATCAACAGCCACATGAATAGCCCTTTGTTTGAAGTCTGATGGAGGGATTGTACAACATATTGAAGATTTGGATATGCGCAACTTAGCCCTTTTTGGCACAGCCCATCGTCAACTGGCAACCTTTGGGATCAGTGAATAGCGCTGAGATACAAGTTCCCAAATTCGGTTGGCGAGTTCATCTGGCGGGACCTGACCGTCAAATACTACACAGCGATCAGGGTTACTTTTGGCAATATCCAGAAATGTCTGACGCAAGCGGGTATGAAATTTCATGTCCATCGCTTCAAACCGGTCCGGGGCGCCTCCTGTGCTTTGCCTCTGACGGGCTTGTGCGCGGCCGATGCCTATTTCGGGGGGAAGATCTATCAAGATGGTCAGGTCAGGTGTGGTATCGCCAACTACTGTGCGCTCCAGCGCGCGGATGAGTGACGCTGGCAGATTGCCCCCAGCACCCTGATAGGCCATGGTCGAATCCATAAAGCGATCACATATCACCCAACTACCCTTTTTGAGGGTGGGCCTGATGACGCTTTCAAGATGATCGTCTCTGGCGATAGAAAATAACAGCGCTTCGGCAAAGGGGCCAAATTTAGCGACACGACCTTCGAGTAGCAATTTTCGAATTGATTCTGCCTTTATGGAGCCACCGGGTTCTCTGGTCATGACCACTTTTTTGCCAAGGCGTTGCAGCGAACTGGATAACAGACGTACCTGTGTCGACTTGCCCGCGCCCTCGCCGCCTTCAAATGTGATAAATTTTCCTGTGCTCATTTAGAATAGCCAGCCAAATGTCTGAAATAATAATGTATCGATACCGCGCCAAAGGATTCCGGCTTGGTCTATATCTTCCGCCGCGTAAAGGGGGATTTTGTTGACCACGGACCCTTGTCCTTTCACTTCCAGAAAAGCAATTTTCTGGCCGGCTTTGACCGGAGCTTGTAACGGCCCCAGGTAGATAATTTTGGCTGGTATTTTTTTGGATGCCATATGGCGAGGCAACAGAGCATTGGCGCCTTTTTGTGCTTCCCCGACAAGAGAAACATAACTGCTTGAACCGCCAATGACGCGGGCATAACCCACCACCTCATCTGGGGCAAAAAGTTTATATTGCTTAAATCCGTTGAACCCCCATTCAAGCAGTTTTTGCGCTTCGGTACGCCGGTGGCTTTTTGATTTCAAACCATTCAGCACTGCAACGAGGCGGCGCCCGTTTTTGACTGCCGAAACCGTCAGCCCGTACCCGCTCTGCTTGGTAAATCCTGTCTTTAACCCATCAGCCCCATATTTACAAACCAGAGGGTTACGATTGAAAAACCGGAACCTGCGGTATTTGAACTTCTTTTGCGAAAAATAATGGTAATATTCCGGATATTGCCGGATCAGATGCAACGACAGTTGGGCCAGTTCGCGAACGGTCATGAGTTGTTTGGGATGAGGAAGCCCTGTCGCATTGCCAAAAGTAGCTTGTTTAAGGCCTATTCTTCTTGCCTCTTGCGTCATCAAGGTGGCAAAAGCATCTTCGCTCCCCGCCAAACCTTCAGCGGTTATGATGCAAGCATCATTGCCAGACTGAATGACAATGCCTTGCAACAGATCTGACACCAGGATCTGTTTGCCAAGGGGCGCGAACATGGCAGCGGTGCCAGAGGGCCCCCCACCTGTTCGCCAGGCATGTTCAGAAACACGGTAAGTATCTTCCAGCTTCAATCGGCCGCTTTTAAGCTCTTTGAATAAAAGCGCTGCGGTCATGAGCTTGCTCATGCTCGCCGGCGCCATTAGTTCGTCAGGTTTCTTTGCGTAGAGAACGGCTCCGGTATCAGCATCGATCAATATCGCGAAGGTCGCCTTGGTGGCGAATAAAGGTTTGGCGACAAGTGGCAAAATTATAGATAGTTTGAGGACAGCTGAAAACGTGATTACAGCTAAAAGTGCGAGGGCAATCTTTTTGGGGGTCATGTGCTCGTTTGTCCAGAAACAGATGTTTTGTTTGATAGATGACTATTGTCAATGAACCATCCAGGGTCAACTATTGCGGCAAATAATTGGATAAATCAACTGTGGACGAAATGAGCTTTAGTACCTATAGGTCAGCAATTAATTCAAAACCTTATTGATTGCCGGTAAATTGCTCAAAACCAAAAGCTTGTTCAGGGCCAAAATCGCGCCCCAAACTGAATTGATTGTGAGTACTCTTTACACGTTGATGTTCGATCGTATCATGGCGCCGACCAATGGTTGAGAGACGTCCATAGCGCTGTTTGTTAGCCAATATCCGTTTCTCGAACCGGTCATCTCCATTCATGGGAGCTCGGCCGATATATTTGACCCGTACGCGTGCTGTGCCGTTTTTCTTGAAGCCCAAAATGAGAGCCGCCTTGCGAGACAAATCAATGAGTCGGTTGTGTCGATAAGGCCCACGGTCGTTGACGCGCACAATCACGGTGCGCTGGTTAGCAAGGTTTGTGACTTCAACCAGCGTTGGCAAGGGCAGTGTTGGATGAGCCGCTGTCAGCGCATCCATATCAAACACTTCACCGTTGGCGGTTTTGCGGCCATGGAACAAGTCACCATACCAGGACGCCATGCCGACGCGATCATAGCGTGTGTCGACGCGCGGGCGATACCATTTATTGGCGATCTTATAAGGTCTGCCAACCTTGTAATGGCCACCACCTTTGGGCACGCTCTGACCGTAATTGACCACTTTTTTGCTTAGGTTTAATCGATTGTTTTTCTTGCCGTTGGGACTGACGCAGGCGCTGACCAACAAGCAAACCGCGAGGGCAACCAGTGTTTTTGGAGTGATCAGCGAAGCGAGGCTGTGTGTGAGCTGTTTTGGAGCTTGAAGGTCACGCATTGTCATATATCAGCCTTGGGTCAGATTGTTTCTTGCACTGTTTCATTCGTGTTTCATTGTCCCAAACCTTTATGGCTAGGCAATAATCAGATCGGCCCTTTGGCAATTTCTGGGGTATGGGCAAATTTGATCATTTACGGCGCGCCCTAACAAAAGCTTAACAAGATGCACTGCTATGTATTAGTGCCAGCTAATTTGGAGAAATTGGGGAGGAATTATGCTCATGAAAGGGCTATATTCGTGATCAGCAATGAAAATGGAATAATTTTTGTTTGTAACAGCCATCAAATGCAAACTGGTGATTGATTATTGCGGACTTTACCTATATTCATCGCCAAGTCTTATGCGCCTGAAGCGAATAGCTTTGGCTTAAAGACAAGGAGAGGTGGCCGAGCGGTTGAAGGCACCGGTCTTGAAAACCGGCAAGTGTGCAAGCATTTCGTGGGTTCGAATCCCACCCTCTCCGCCATTTTCCATATCTCACGGCTATTCTTCGCTACGCTCAGGCCTGCGTTGGCGCGGCCTTTTCGGCCGTCGCCCGGTCGGGCTCTGTTCGAGTGCTTCCAATTCAATTAAATTTTTGAAATCACAGCTGTGAATTTTTGCATGGCTGCGTTTTTGGGCGGGGCCATTAATGGTTGTTTTGATCGTTTTGGCGGTTTTGGCGCGCTTGTTCCAGCTTCTTGCCCCTGCCATTCCATTTGAGGGTTATATTGCGGCGCCAGCGGCGCACAGATGGCAGGTCATGGGAGAGAACCAGCAAACCTAGGGGGATCATCCAAAAACCCAGAATCGGTAAAAATCCCAATATTCCGCCGATCACCAAAAGAACACCGATGCTCATGCGGGCGATTTGTGATTTTGGTAATTTGAACTCCTTGCTGCCAATGCGGATTTTGGGGCTCATAGGGTCCATCCTTCTTCATCAATTTTCACGATATAATTCTCGCATCATAGACCTGAATATGGTCTTTAACAGGAAAACTATTGGATAGACCGATTTGCACTGACCATTCGTTGTTAAAGTCAGGGAGACAAGCTTTTGAAAACCCCCACTAAACTATGCCATTTGGGTCGCCATGAAAAACATCAGGGTGGATTCGTTAATCCCCCCGCCTATCGCGGTTCAACCATGCTGTTTTCATCACTCAAGGAACTCCATAATCCACCGCTTGGATATGGCTATGGTCGCGGTGGATCACCGGCGCAAGATGCTTTGTCTGAACTCATGTGTGAGCTTGAACAAGGCAGCTATTGCAAGCTCACATCTTGTGGGTTATTGGCGATTACTGGCACCCTTTTATCTCTCGTGAAAGCGGGCGATCATATTCTTGTGCCAGATTGCGTGTTTTATCCCACACGCCATTTTTGTGATCTGACCTTGTCGGCGCTGGGCATCGAAATTACCTATTATGACCCCCTTATTGGCGCGGGGATTGGCGCACTCATTCGCCCGGAGACAAGCGTGATTTATACCGAGTCACCCGGATCTGATACGTTCGATATTCAAGATATTCCAGCGATTGCTGCCGAGGCAAAAAAGCATGATATTTTCTTGGTGATGGATAATACCTGGGCGACGCCGCTATATTACAAACCCCTGACGCAAGGTGTGGATGTGTCCATACATTCGGCGACTAAATATATCACCGGTCATTCCGACGCGCTGCTGGGTATAATCGTTGCCAATGAGCGGGCCGCCAAAAAACTAAAGCGCGCGCAAGGGGCCCTTGGTCTATGCCCAGGATCAGAAGAAGTGTTTTCAGCTCTCAAAGGTTTGCGGACCTTAGAACTTCGTTTGAAGCAGCATCAAGAAACCGCATTGCAACTGGCGACATGGCTGGAAACGCGTCCTGAGATACAAGAGGTCTTGCACCCTGCACTGCCATCATTTGCCGGGCATAAGCTTTGGAAAAGGGATTTTACCGGGTCTTCAGGATTGTTTTCAATTATCCTCAAGCCTTGTTCAGATGAGGCGCTGGCAGCCATGGTGGATCATCTCGAGCTGTTTGGTATTGGCTGGTCGTGGGGAGGCTATGAAAGCCTGATCGTGCTGTTAAATGCCAAGGGTGCTCGAACAGCCACCAACTGGCAGCCAAATGGGCCATTTCTTCGCATTCATGCGGGGCTGGAAGATGTTGAGGATTTGAAAGATGACCTCACTGAAGGGTTTGCCAGACTTAATGCCTGACTACCAACGATATTCAATTTTGTCGCCATAGATGTCGTCGTCATCATCGCCGTTACTCTCGCGCTCGAAAGGCGCTGGGCCTGAGCGGATCGGGAGAAAGATCAAAATTAACAGGAACGGGGGGAAAAATATGCAGATGATCCCCCATAGGAGCCAGGTACGGTTCTTTTTATGAGCAAGCGCCGTGGCTACTGTTGCGCTAAGCAGGGAAGCGATCAGAAAAATAGTGAAAATGGCTAGTGTCATATCGTTTGACCGGGGCCTTGTTTAGCTTGTTGGACTGTGAGTTATATAGCTGGGTGTTATTCTAGCTAAAATCAAGACCAAAGTCGAAAACTGGTGCGGAATGGGTGAGCGCCCCCACCGAGATGAGATCGACGCCCGTTTGGGCAATTCTTTTTACTGTTTGCAAATTGACCCCGCCTGACGCCTCCGTAATCGCGCGGCCATCGACGAGCGCCACGGCTTTTTCTAGTTGAGCTGGTTTCATATTGTCGAATAGCACGGCATCAACTTTGTAGTTCATGACGGTTTTCAGCTGGGCCAATGTATCGACTTCTATTTCAATGGCCACCATGTGACTGGCCAGTTTATTGACCTGCTCCAAAACCTGTTTGATGCCGCCAGCGCTGGCAATGTGATTGTCTTTGATAAGCACTGCCTGATCAAGCCCATAGCGGTGGTTTTGGCCACCACCAGCACGCACGGCATATTTTTGAAAAGCGCGCAGGCCAGGCAAGGTTTTGCGCGTACAGCATATGGCGGCATTTGTGCCTTTGGTTTGTTGGACAAATTTTTGGGTCAAGCTGGCGACACCGCTTAGATGGCATAGATAGTTAAGCGCCACTCGTTCTGCGGCAAGGATGGCGCGGCTATTGCCATTTATGGTGAGCACCACATCTCCCGCTTTCACATTGTCGCTATCGCTCATCGTTTGGGTAAGATTAATCGAGGGATCCAGCATTTTAAAAGCGGCCACAGCCAATGGCAGGCCGGCAATCGTGCCTGTTTGTCTGGCCGTAATGCTTCCAGACATGGTTTCATTGGCGCCAAGCACGGCATTGCCGGTAATATCGCCTGCCAGTCCAAGATCTTCTTGCAGAGCCGTCTCAATGGCTTTTTTCACGAGATGATTGGGAAATGTTGCTTCAATCATTGCATCGAGCCTCTGTTTGGTTTTAAAAAATCGCGCGCAGCCTGTTCGGCCTGCTCTAAAGAAATATAGGTGCGGTGCGCCCACTCTTTACGAGGGTGATCAAAGTCCGTGCGGTAATGACCGCCGCGGCTTTCTTCGCGCATCAATGCGCTGATGGTAATGATCCGAGCCGTCGTCAACATATTTGACAAGGTTAGGTGATTTCGATGTTTAGTGGCCATTTGTGTGAGGCGCGCCAGAGCATGTTTTAGCCCTTGAGCGTTGCGTTCAATCGCAACATAATGATCCATCAATTCACGCATTTCCTTGATGTCTTTACGGTGGGTATTGCTGAGGATGACCTTTGCTCGATCTATTTCCTCTATCTGGTCTTTTTTGTTTCGTTTGGAGGCAGTGGAAAAGACGGTATTTTGGGAAAGGTCTTCAGCAACACGGGCGGCAAAAACGACCGCTTCCAGGAGCGAGTTTGAAGCCAGCCTGTTGGCGCCATGGGCTCCGCTAGAGGCAACTTCTCCACATGCCCACAGGCCATTGAGTGTTGTTCGTCCAAAGGCATCTGTGTGGATACCGCCCATATGGAAATGAGCGGCTGGTGCAACCGGTATGGGCTCTGTAACGGGATCTATGCCAGCGTCGCGGCATTTCTTATAGACCGAGGGAAACAGCGTTTCAAAATCAGCACCGATGGCATCGCGGCAATCCAGAAACGCCCCTCGCCCGTCCCTGTTTTCGCGAAAGACTGCTCGCGCCACAATATCCCTTGGTGCCAGTTCCGCGTCCGTATTCAGGTTTGCCATGAACCGCGTACCGTTCTTGTTGATGAGCGTTGCACCATCCCCGCGCAGGGCTTCTGTAGCGAGGGGCGCTGGATCTGTATCGGCATTGATGGCAGTTGGGTGAAATTGCACAAATTCAGTGTCAGCCAGGTAAGCCCCAGCTTTGGCGGCCATCGCAAGGGCTTCCCCGTTAGCCTGTTTGGGGTTGGTTGTGATCTTGTAAAGAGCGCCAATGCCACCCGCTGCCAGGACCACATTACGCGAGCGCAGAAAAAGATGTTGTCCTTTGCCGGTCCAGCAATGAACGCCGGTAATCGCATTGTTCTTAGTCGCTAGTTTCTTAGCGGTATATCCTTCAATCACCTGGATGTTTGATTTTGCGCGTACAGCAGATATCAGCGCTTTCATGATGGCCCAGCCAGCTTTGTCGCCTTTTACACGGACAACACGGCGCGCGCTATGGGCAGCTTCTTGCGACAACAGCAGATCGCCTTCCAGATTGCGATCAAAGGGCGTGCCGTATGAGAGAAGATCTTCGACCCTTGAAGCGGCCTGGCTGGTCAAAATATGAGCGATATGCGCGTTGACAATGCCGGCTCCCGCCGCGATGGTGTCCATCGCATGAGCGAAAGCGGTGTCACCCTTCTCGATGGCCGCCGCAATACCGCCCTGCGCCCAGCTACTTGAGGCACCCTTGCCAAGGGGGGCCGAGGTCACAATAGTCACAGGGGTCGGAGACAGCTTAAGGGCTACAAATAGCCCAGCAAGCCCCGCCCCGACGATGACAATTTCATTCTGTTGCCAGTCTGAACTCACCGATTACTGCCTCTCAATTGTTGAGATTGATCATGCGTTCAATCGGCTTGCGAGCTGCTGCTGCTATTTCGGGGTCAACACAGACCTCGTCCTTAAGCTCGAGAAGCGCGTCCAGAATAGTTGGCAAGGTAATGCGTTTCATATGCGGACAAAGATTGCAGGGCCGAATGAACTGCACATCGGGATTTTCTACGGCGACATTATCGCTCATGGAACACTCCGTCACCAGCATGACTTTTTCGGGCTGATTGTCTTGGACCCAACTAATCATACCTGCAGTTGATCCTGAAAAATCAGCTTCTTCCAGAACATCCGGGGGACATTCGGGATGGGCAATGATTTTCATATCTGGTTCGGCGTTACGGAACGAGCGCATCTGTGGACCAGAAAAGCGTTCATGCACTTCACAATGTCCCGCCCAGGTCAGAACTTCGACATCCGTCTGCTTGGCGACATTTTGTGCCAGAAACTCGTCTGGGATCAACAAGACCTTGGAACTGTTATGCTCGTTGGCCATGGTTTCAACGACCTGCACGGCATTGGCTGACGTACAAGTAATATCGCATTGTGCTTTCACATCAGCTGAGGTGTTGATGTAAGTGACAATGGGCACACCTGGGTGTTTCTCCCTCAGATGTTTGACATCTTGCGCGGTAATGCTGTCAGCCAGCGAACATCCTGCACGCTGATCTGGTATCAGCACCATTTTGCTCGGATTGAGAATTTTTGAGGTTTCGGCCATGAAATGGACACCTGCCTGAATAATCACATCGGCGTCAGATTTGGCAGCTTCACGCGCCAAAGCCAGACTGTCACCTGCAAAATCAGCGACACCATGAAAGATTTCCGGGGTCATATAGTTGTGCGCCAGCAATACCGCATTGCGCTGTATCTTAAGCTCGTTAATGGCTTTGATATAGGGGGCATGGACACGCCATTCCTGCGGCGTGATGACCTTTTTGAGCTTTTCATACAGTTCTGCCATTTCCGCTTCAAGCGCAGGCGTAAATTCGAGAGATGGCTTTGGCAGTGGTGCCGGTTTGGCGCTAGCACAGCTATTTGCACTGGTATCAGTTTTTGGTGTTTCAAGACTATTCATATAGGCCATGTTACATCACCCCTCAATTAAAACGCGTTCAAGCGCGACAACAGTTTGGCGCTTTTTGACTGCACTTACGGTAATGCTCAATGTGAGCATAAATAAGGCCTTAAAATAACCGGTGCGAAAACCGGTCAATTTTGATCATCATTACTCTTAATCGGCGTCTATAGCAATAGTTCCGCTCAAGACGAGTATAAGATAGGCACTGTTGGGTCCAATTTCAAGTTGTGGCTTGATCTTCAGGTGCTTTTTGGCGCACTGACGTGCCGATTTGGCGAGGGGCGCTCAACCAGTGCTGCTCTTCTGAATGTGAATAGTTTTGCAGGTCTGCCCCCGGTGGATTTTTTCATCTCACCGGTTGCCTCGACAAATCCCCCGCCTTCGACAAGTCGGCGAAAGTTTTGTTTGTGCAAAGGGCTGCCAGAGATAGCCTCAACGACCTTTTGCAATTCATACAGAGTGAATATGGGGGGGAGCAGCTCAAACACCAGAGGCCTGTATTTGAGCTTGCCACGCATCCGGCTCATGGCGGTTGCCAGTATCCGGCGATGGTCATGGTTCATGGGGCGACCAAGTTCAGGCAAAACATCCCAGGCTTTTGCAGCGGTCCGCCCGTCAATAGCTGCCTCTTCCAGCAAGCCAGCTTCATAAAGAAGCTCATAGCGGTCCAAAACTTTCTCTTCGTCCCAAATGCTACC
This sequence comes from Alphaproteobacteria bacterium, assembly GCA_024280895.1. Lineage (GTDB taxonomy): Bacteria > Pseudomonadota > Alphaproteobacteria > Rhizobiales > JAKIUO01 > JAKIUO01. The sequence goes on from JAJRPI010000086.1 coordinate 56,162, forward strand.
GTTCAAGCCAAACAGGAACCTGATGCGTTCTGTGCGACCAAGAGGGTGCTCGCGGGCCGTGCTATCAAGTGTTTGTTCGCACCATTCGAGCAATAATGGCTCGATCAATGTTTCGATAATCTGGGGGCGACCATGGCGCCAGTCTTCCCAAGGGAAAAAGTCATACCAGCGACGTTGTCTGACATGCTTTTTTGCGATGTCGGTTTGCAGAGTTAGGGCCAGATAGCCAATCGACACCATATGCGGGCCGCGATCTCCTTCTCGTGCATGGCGACCACGGTCTCCAAATGTATAAAGCTGCTCGACATAGCCAAGCGAAAGCCCTGTTTGTTCCTCCACCCAGTTACGCAAACCAATTTCTAGAGTGCGGTGGGCCAATGGCGTAAAGATGCCAAACGGCAGGCTATCGCGCCCTTTTGGATCATCTGGCGCGGTCACGCAAACCACATGTGGTTCGTTGCGATGCACGGAGACAATCGAGGCATGCAAGCCAAGCTCAATACCGGCCTGTTGAGGCGTGTCACTCATTCCTCGCACGCCTTTGTCTCACTTTTCTCCATGATAGCGGGCATTGAGAACGGCGCACCCGATGAGGCCATATTCCCTCTACCAATCGCTTCTATGGCGCTCGTCATTTGTCCGCGGCGCCCAAGCACTTGATCAGCACACGAGACCAACAGGCTGTTGGGGGTCGCAGTCGCCGATTTTTGCCTCATGGAACGGGCGATTTGTAGCTCGCTAATTTGCGGATTGAGTGCGCATAATGTGATGAAGGCGGCGGCCGTTGAGCGAGAAATGCCAGCCCAGCAATGAATGACCAAAGGGTTCATCTGATCCCATTGCAATGCAAACGCGATAAGCTGCTCAACATGCTGGTTTGACGGGGTGACAAATCCAGAAGCAGGACTTTCAATGTCGTTCATGGGGAGCTTTAAATGGTGGCTTTGATCTAGCGAGGCCGGTGTTTGCGGCATCATCTGGTCATTGATCAAAGAGATGACATGACCGGCTGCATTGTCTGATACGACCGTCTCCATGGCATCCAGAGAGCAGACAATGATCTTTGCGGACGTCACGACTGCACTCCTAATGGTCAATGGGTCCCAGGAACTTGATCCTAGTCACCAGCGAATAAATTTTCAAAGCGCTTTAAAAATTTGTGCTGCGCTTCTGGCACTGGCATCGGTCTTAGCTCGGAAAATTGTTCATGGAAACAAGGATCGAGCTCCCCGGGGTCACCAAACAGGGTTGCCGCTTCTTTTTTGTCAAATCCAGCTAAGGCGGTGGCTTCAAAATAGGCTGATATGTGATCCGCCTGCTTGACTAGTTTGGTAACGGTCATGGGGGGATTGGCAGGCAGTCCGAATTTTAAATGGATGGTTTCAAGCAAGCGCTTTTCGACCGTTTGGTAGTCAAACCCGATGATCGCTTTAAAGGGGCTGATAAGATCGCCGATGACATATTCGGGGCTATCGTGCAAGAGCGCCACTAATCGCCAAGTTCTGGGAGCTTGGGGATATAGCAGGCCCAATAGTTCTTCGACAACAAGGGAGTGCTGGGCTACTGAAAATGAATGATCGCCAGAAGTCTGGCCATTCCAGCGCGCTAGCCTGGCAAGGCCATGAGCAATATCTTCAATTTCTACATCAACGGGGGACGGCGAGAGTAAATCGAGACGGCGCCCCGATAACATACGCTGCCAGACGCGGGCTTTTTTTTCATTCATAGCTGGCATTCCCAGTTCTGGTTCCGATATTGAATTCATGGCACTGGCCTATTTATGTTTATGTATGAACTATACGCAATTCTCAATTAACTAGCTAATCACTCGCATGTTATTTTTGTGGCGCTTCAAACTTTTTTGCAAGCTTCCGGCATGGTTCATATCTATGGCAGCTGACGATATGATCATTGACCAGCCCGGCTGATTGCATAAGTGCATAGACGCCAACCGGTCCACAAAAACGAAACCCTTTTTGTTTGAGGGCTTTTGACAATTGTTCGCTGACCGCTGTTTTCGCGGGAATATCGCAGCTTTGAGCAACAGCATTGTCAATTGTCTCGCCATCCACGAAATCCCAGAAAAAGGATCCCAGACTTTGGGTTTGTGCCAGTTCCAGATAGGCCTTGGCGTTGCCAACGACGGCTTCGATCTTGGCTCTGTTGCGGACAATACCTGTATCGAGCATCAGCTCTTCTATCTTTTGCTGCCCATATTGGGCGATTTTGTGCGGATCGAACTCATCAAAACAGTGAACGAATCGCTCTCTCTTGTTTAGGATTGTGATCCAAGATAGCCCCGCTTGGAACCCCTCAAGCATGAGTTTTTTAAATAATGTGCGATCATCTTTGATAGGCACGCCCCATTCCTCATCGTGATAGCGAATATAGATATCTTGCGCTCCAACCCAGGGGCAACGGTTTATATCATCATCACTCATGTCAATTCGTCCTATGTTTATTGAGCTTTGGGGAATTCATCGCCATAGCTTGCCCATGCAGGGCAAAATAGCTCGACCTGCGTGCCGCTGACATCAAATGACTTGCCAGCCTCAAGGGCCTTTACAGCGCGATCAAGGCGAATTTCAGCCAGGCCTTGTTGGTCAAAAGCCGAGCCGAGCCGTCCTATGGTTACGCCGTCCGATTTTATATCAGTGGGTACGTCAAGGAGCTCTCCTTGCGCTTTGACAATCATCGGGCGTTTGCGAGCGGTGCCGCGGTGCTGCATGCGACTCACCACTTCTTGCCCGACATAGCAGCCCTTTTTGAAGCCAATGCCGTTGAGTTGGTCCATCGCAATATCATGGGGGAAGCAGCTGCCATGCACAAAATCAACTGGTGCTTCTGGCAGGCCATGGCTGATACGGTGGGCTAACCATTTGTCGTTGTTTGAAGCACAGTTTTCATCGCCGCCACCGTCGAGCATCATGACGCGTGAGCCCATTTTCTCATATCGGGGATCAGCATAGCTGATGGCACCATTGATGGCCTCCGTGTTTCCCTCAACACTGGCACAGATTGTGGCCTGGGGAAGCGCATTCAGATCTACCTTGGCGCGCAGTTTGTAAAACATCAATCGTTTGAGCAGATCATCCACCTGACTTTTTTCAACATCAACAAGGTAGGGGCCATCATGTTTGACGATCATAAAATCAAATAACAGCTTACCTTGAGGCGTTAAAAGCCCCGCATAGATGGCGGCCCCTTGATTGGTGCCATCGATATCATTTGTGAGTATGCCTTGTAAAAAATCGCGTGCTTCCTCGCCGCCTATTTCAATTACTGATCTGTTTTCCAGTCTGATCAATCCGCTCATCCATTTGCATCCTTCCCAGTTCTGCAATTTGACACCTCATGCCCCTTGCATGGCATGAATAGTACCGCTATCTCCTAACGAGCACATGATTTACCTGTCAATCAAGATAAAGGGTCATAAAATATGTACGACCTCCTTATAACCGGCGGCACAATCGTCAATCACGATGGTAGTAATAAAGGTGATATCGGCATCAAGGACGGCAAGATTGCCGCCATTGGAGCGCTTGCTGGCCAAAAGGCTGATAAAACTCTCAATGCTGACAATCTGCATGTCCTGCCAGGGGTTATTGATACACAGGTACATTTTAGAGAGCCGGGCCTCACACATAAAGAAGATCTGGAAACTGGTAGTCGCGCAGCCGTCAAGGGGGGCGTCACGGCGGTTTTTGAAATGCCGAACACCAACCCGTCGACAACAACCGTTGAAGCGATCGCCGACAAGGTGTCGCGCGGCCGCAATCGCATGTTTTGCGATTTTGCCTTTTATGCGGGAGCCAGCACAGACAATCTCGATCAGCTTGCTGAACTGGAACGCGCTCCTGGCGTGTGCGGCATCAAGGTCTTTATGGGGTCTTCAACTGGCAACCTGCTGGTCGCAGAAAGTGAAGAGCTTGAACAATTGTTTAAAACGATACGTCGCCGAGCGGCGTTTCACTCCGAAGACGAAGAACGCCTGCAGCAACGGCTTGAAAAACGCGTTATGGGAGATGCTTCCAGTCATGCCGTCTGGCGGGACAAAGACACAGCCCTCAATAGCACCAAGCGCTTGTTAAAACTGGCGCGTAAACATGCAAAGCGCATTCACGTACTGCATATCACCACGGCAGAGGAAATGGCACTGCTGGCAGATTACAAGGACCTGGTTAGTGTGGAAGTTCTACCGCAGCATCTCACCTTGTCAGCACCTGAAGCCTATGAACGTCTTGGCTCGCTTGCGCAGATGAACCCGCCGATCCGCTCACAACGACATCAAGATGGCCTTTGGGATGGTCTGCGCGTTGGAACTGTGGATGTTATCGGCTCTGACCATGCTCCCCATACAATTGAAGAAAAGCAAAATACCTACCCGGCTTCTCCGGCTGGATTGCCCGGAGTACAAACGCTGGTTCCGCTAATGCTCAATCATGTCAATAAGGGGCGTTTAAGCTTGCAACGCTTTGTCGACCTCACATCCCACGGCCCCAATCGATTATTTGGGCTGGCTGGCAAAGGGCGTCTTGCCAAGGGCTATGATGCAGATATTACCATTGTCGATATGAGTGCACGCCGAACGATCACCAATGAACAGCAAGAAAGCCGCAGCGGATGGACGCCGTTTGATGGCATGAAGGTAACGGGCTGGCCGGTGGGCACGATTGTGCGCGGCCAACAGGTCATGAGCGACGATGCGATCATCATACCGGCCATTGGCCAGCCGATCCGGTTTCAAGAAACGTTGGAACCAGTGGCAAGTTAGGATCGTTTGCCCGTTATATAGCGTGGATAGGTTGCGGTCACAGAAACCTTGGGTGCCTTGTAGAATATATGGCGACCAATTTTCTTGAGCCGACGCATTTTTCGGCGCCAGCGAGGGGCCACATAGTCCGCGTGATAATGGGTGGCATGGCCAATGCTTTTCAGCCAGGTCTGACCGGTCAGAACCTGATTGGCGAGGCGCTTGGAGCGCTCCCATTGGCTCTTATTGTTCGGCTTGTCTACTTTACCATCACAAGTGAAAGAAAACTGACAACCCGTACGCCGATGCGAACCTTGATAGACCACTCCGCAAATCGTATCGGGATAGTCGGGGCTTCGTACCCGGTTCATGACCACCTGACCAACGGCAATCTGTCCGGTTTCTGGTTCACTTCTGGCTTCAAAATAGAGGGCTGTTGTCATGCAGCGGCGCTCACGCTTCTGGAATTCTCGTTCCGCAAGGCCTCCAAATGCCTTGCCGGTACGAAATGTACGAGGCACGAGCGGCGACCCACTGGTGCTTCTGGCATAGCGCCCGGGCAGTGATGGCATGCGTCGTCCTTGCGTGCCGCTAAAGACCAATTTGGCAGGTAACGGCATATCGGCTGCAAACAGCGCAATATCGGTGCTATCAGCGATCGGTGACAGGTGTGCTGGGGCTGCTTTTGCGACCACTGGTGCAATAACGGGTTTTGGCAGCACCTTCTTTGCCACAGGCTTGGGCTTTTCTATTTGCTTGGCAGCTTGTTGAATGGAGTTGAGGGCATCGCGGTAACGATGGTCATTTGCAGCTCCGCGATCCCGTTTTAGTGCACGATTGACGATGGGACCATTTTTGGTCACCGGTGTCGCTACTTGTTCGTGCTGCGGTTCGGGGTTTTGGATGAGGCGGGTGAGCTTTTGTGGGGTGGGAGCCGTCTTGTTTTGTTTTAGGGAAGCATTGATCAACTCGTCAAGAGCGCTAACCTGGCGATTGATCGCGTTATGAGAGCGCACAGCTGCGGGCTGTACTATAATGGATTGTTCGGGACTTGCGGGCGTTTTATCTGACATTGCGAGATCAAAGCCCTGAAAACCGGCAATCAATCCTGTTGAAACGATCATCAGACCGGTCAACATACCCGATTTGCTTCGTGCTTTTTTCTTGTCGTTACTACTCATGCCTGCAACACTCTTTGTTTGACGCCGTCCCTAAAATTTAATGTGAGCGCGTTTGTATTTTTTATGCACTCGCAATTCTTCTAGGTACAGAAAAGCAAACATTCTTTACACAGTAGTTAACTTGCCGATATTGCTATGTTTTTCGAAGTTTAATGGTAAATATCTTGATAAGAAAAAGGTTCTCAGACGCCAAAATGAAGCATTTATGGGTGATTTCCCTTCCTATTGATCAGTATACGCTAAATATCTGCGACCTCTAATATTTCACATTAAAATGAGTTTGAGGTCAGGTCCGGGTTAATATTTGGAGGATAACATCTGTCATTATTAACAATTTTTGGTCATTTTCTGACATTTAAAAGAACTGTTATTAGCCTTACTTGCAGGAATAGATGATCTCTATATTTTTTTACTGGTCGAGCAGCGCTTTGAACCTTGTACCATATTCCCCCAATTCTGGTGTTAGCAGCTCAACCCGGCCTGAAAGGACAATGCCGTTTGAGCCATCAATGGTGATCTCGTCTCCCTCGCTGAAGGTCTGGTGCCCGACTTTCATGATTTTTTGCTCAAGGTCGAGTTCAATAAACCGGGCATCGACGATACAGGGGCGGCCAATGTCGCGGGCAAATTCGGCTGCATGGGATGTCACCCCTCCCCGACGGGTCAAAATGGCAGCGGCGGCATTCATGCCCGCGACGTCATGGGGGCTGGTTTCATTGCGCACGAGGATCACAGATGTGCCGTTTGCTGCGTGCTCAATGGCATCTGTTGGGGAAAACACGATTATTCCAGATGCGGCCCCCGGGGATGCTGGCAATCCTCTGGTGATAATCTCGGCCTTGATATCAGGGTTGAGAACCGGTTGCATCAGTTTGCTGAATTTCTTGCGAGTAACCCGATTAATTGCTTCATGTTCCGTGATGAGACCCTCATCAAGTAAATCTAGCGCCACCCGAATGGCCACCTCGATGGTGCGTTTGGCGGCTCTTGTTTGCAATATATAGAGCCGCCCCTCTTCAATGGTGAACTCTATTTCCTGCATGTCGCGAAAGCGTTGTTCCAGCTTGTGGGCGATTGTCACGAGCTCATCAAATTGCGCTGGCATACGCGTTTGCAGGCTGGCAACTCTATCGCCGCGCTCAGCTCGCGCATGATCGCTCAAGGCGCGCGGCGAGTGAAACCCATCGACTATATCTTCCCCCTGCACTTTAGGCAGATATTCTCCATAGAGCCCTGGTTCGCCATCGGCAGGATTGCGGCTAAAGGCAACACCAGAAGCGCTATTACTGGAGCGGTTGCCATAGACCATCAACTGAACGGTAACCGCTGTGCCTCCATTATCTCCGAGTTCTTGAATGGCGCGATAGCTGATGGCTCGTGGCGAGTACCAGGAGCGAAAAACGGCGCCAATCGTGGTAAAAAACTGTTCCTCGATGGCTTGTGGATAGCCAGCACCAGTTTTTGAGGTGATCGCCTGTTTGAAGTGCTCGATGATGCTCGCCCAGCCAGAGTCCACTATATCAATATCTTTTTTGAGCCCCTGCTGGATGCGAAACTCCTCGATAATGTCTTCAAACGGCTCGTCATCAAGGCCCATGACGATGGATCCATACATGGCGATCAAGCGGCGATAGCAATCAAGGATAAAGCGTTTGCTTTTAGTCGTTTTTAGCAACTGAGCAACGATTTCGTCATTGAGGCCAACATTCAATACAGTATCCATCATACCGGGCATGGATTGGGCAGCGCCGGAGCGAACAGATACTAATAGAGGGTTGAAGGGATCGCCAAATGAGCGGCCAGATTGCTCCTCAAGCCAGCTGATACCGCTTTGGATCTGCTCAATGATCTCATCTGGTAGCTGGTTTTGATTTTCAAGATAGATGCGGCAGGCATCCGTAGTGATGGTGAACCCGGGGGGCACGGGCAGACCGATTGAGGCCATTTCAGAAAGATTTGCGCCTTTGTTGCCGAGCAGCGCGGTCATGTCGGAATGACCTTCCATTACCCCATCGCCAAAACAATATATCCATTTTTTGCCGGTCATTGGGACCCCTGTGTATCTGTTCAGGTGTTGGTGTACTGCCTCACGAAAGCGACGTTTTCCTACGACATATTATCTCCGTCATTCCCGCGAAGGCGGGTATCCAAGTGGCTACCAATTATTTTCAGTGCTCGCAATTTGGCAATGCGCTGGTTGCATGCTTATTTCTGAATTACGAGCGTCATACCTGTTGAGGTTTGCTTGGTTTCCCGCCTTCGCGGGAATGACGTCTGTTAAATTGTACTGCTCTTGCAAGCCTATCCCTCAATTTTAGAGAAGTCTGCAATCTTTGTGGTGGCGCTGCGGATTTGTGCGAGAAGGGCCAGGCGGTTGGCACGCAGCTTTGGGTTTTCATCGTTTACAGTGACCTTGTCAAAGAACGCATCCACAGGGGCTTTGAGGGTGGCAAGCGCGCTCATGGCTGCTGCAAAATCTTCCTTGTCGAGCGCTTTTGAACTGGCCTTTTCCATCTGCTCGATGGCGGCAAACAGGTCTTTTTCCTGTTTTTCCTGCAAAAGCCCCTTGTCAGGGAGGTTTTGAGCGGTTTTGCCGTCTTTTTTCTCTTCGATACGCAATATATTAGCCGCTCGCTTGATCCCGGCCAACAATTTGCCCCCATCATCCGTTTCAAGGAAAGAACCCAGCGCCTCAACCCGCTTGACGATCATCAGCAGATCGTCCTGCCCGCCAAGCGAGAACACAGCGTCAATGAGATCATGACGAGCACCTTTATCCTTGAGATAGACCTTCAGGCGATCCGCGAAGAATGAGAGGAGGTTTTCTATTTTTTGTTGAATAGCTCTACTTTCCACATCTCCTATTTCAAACGAAAGAAATTTGTTTACTTCCACATGATGCAAATCACTAACAAGTTTAGTGTCAAAATCTTCTGAGAATAAAGTTTCCATGGAGTGCACCCTTTTCTCGACACCAAGAAAATGAACAAATTCAATAATTTGAGCCATCTCTATAATTAGATAATGCCTCAGAGGGATTCTCAGTCTATTTTCTAAAACGATCCGAATGACACCAAGAGCCGCACGTCTTATAGCAAAGGGGTCTTTAGAGCCTGTCGGTTTTTCGTTTATAGCCCAAAAGCCGGTTAGAATATCGAGCTTATCGGCGAGTGCAACAGCAATCGTTACCGGGCCTCTTGGAATGGCATCGCTTGGTCCTTGCGGTTTATAATGCTCTTCACAAGCGGCTGCGACTGCTTTGCTCTCGCCTTGTTGCTCGGCATAATAGCGGCCCATCAGGCCTTGTAGATTGGCGAATTCGCCGACCATTTCAGAAACGAGATCAGCCTTACAAAGCTTCGCGGCGCGCTCTGATTCATCAGGATCAGCGCCGACAATGGGGGCCAATTCGCGGGCCAGCGCTGCAATGCGCTCCACCCGCTCCCCTTGGCTACCAAGCTTCTCATGAAAAATAATATCATCGAGATTCTTCGCCATCTCTTCCAGCGGCACTTTCTTGTCCTGCTCCCAAAAGAACACCGCATCACTCAGTCTTGCACGGATCACCCGTTCATTACCGTGGGCGATGGCTTTGCCGTTATCCGTGGCGATCATGTTGGAAACGAGCAGGAACTTGTTGGCCAGCTTGCCGGTCTTGGGATCGCGTAGCGAAAAGCATTTCTGGTGCTTTTTCATGCTGGTGATTAGCACTTCAGGCGGCACATCGAGGAAGCTTTTGTCAAAGTCTCCCATGAGTACGGTTGGCCATTCATTGAGGCCAGCTGCCTCCGCTAGAAGTCCCGCATCTTCGACAAGTTGCAAGCCTGCTTTTTTGGCCAGTTTTTGCGCCTGATCAAGAATAGCCTGCTCACGCGCTTTGGCATTGGTCATAACAAAGGCCGCGCTCAATTTCTTCTCATAGTCCTCAAGTCCCCCAACCTTAAGGGCTTTTGGAGCCATGAAGCGATGGCCAACCGTTGTGTTGCCACTCTTGATGCCTTCAACTTCCAGATCGATGGTTTTGCTATCCAGTAGGCACAAGATTGAGTGTAGTGGGCGCACCCAGCGCAGCTTACCTCTGCCCCAGCGCATGCTTTTGGGCCACGGCATTTTGAGAATGGCATCTGTGACAGCTTGCGCCAGTATTTCACTGGCAGCACGGCCTTTTTGTTCGATTTTGGCGAGGTAAAACTCGCTTTTTTTATCAGAGGCAATCTCGCACTGGTCGATGCTGTCGAGCCCTGCTCCGCGTAAAAATCCCGCCAATGCCTGTTCTGGTGCGCCAACACGCGGACCTTTGCGCTCTTGCGAAATATCAGGACTTTTATCGGCGACATTCTCAATAACAAGGGTCAGGCGACGTGGACCAGAATGTGAAATGTTTGTGGCCCCATGCTTGAGCCCAGCTTCTTTAAGCGAAGCGGTGATCATTTTATCAAGTTCGCGCACGCCCCAGCCTTGCAATGTGGCCGGGATTTCTTCGCTCAATAGTTCAAGAAGGAATTCAGACATCAGGCGCGCCCTCCTTTTGTATCCAGCCAGGCCGTGCAGCAGGCTTTAGTCAAATCGCGCACCCGCAAAATATAGCTTTGGCGCTCGGTGACCGATATGACGCCGCGCGCATCCAGAAGGTTAAAGACGTGGGACGCCTTGATACATTGATCATAGGCGGGCAGCACACAGTCGTGGCGATCTTCTTGCTTGCCGTGCTCCAGTATGAGCTGGCATTCGGCTTCAGCGTCTTTAAAATGTTGCAACAGACGGTCCGTATCGGCGATCTCGAAATTATAACGCGAAAATTCTTGTTCGTTTTGCAGGAATATATCCCCATAGGTGACCTTACTGTCGCCCTCACCACCATTATAATTGAGATCAGTGATGCGATCGACGCCCTGAATATAGCAAGCCAGACGCTCAAGCCCGTAGGTCAATTCGCCGGTTACAGGGGAGCAGTCAAAGCCGCCGACCTGTTGGAAATAGGTAAATTGCGACACTTCCATGCCATCGCACCAGACTTCCCAACCAAGACCCCATGCGCCAAGCGTCGGGCTTTCCCAATCATCCTCAACAAAGCGGATATCGTGATTACTGCTGTCGATACCAATGGCCTTGAGGCTATCCAGATAGAGCTGCTGAATATTATCGGGGGATGGTTTTAAGACCGTTTGAAATTGATAATAATGCTGCAATCGATTGGGGTTCTCACCATAGCGCCCATCTGTGGGGCGCCGGCACGGCTGAACATAGGCGGCGTTCCAAGGCTTTGGACCCAATGATCGCAAAACCGTAGCAGGATGAAACGTCCCGGCTCCAACCTCCATATCATAGGGCTGCAATACCACGCAGCCATAATCAGCCCAATAATGCTGCAAGGTCAGGATCAGGTCCTGAAAACTGTTTTGCGGGTTCAATTGTCCCGGCTTTCGCTTATTGCTCATGAAGTCCGCATCTGGTTGGAGGAAAAGCATTTTCAGGGCAAACTAAAGGGGGGGAATGAACGGGTCAAGGTGAGAAAGAACAATGCGCTCGCCGCGCGGGCGTCTTGACAGACAGTCAAGGGGGACTTGTCCCCAAACCCCGATTTGGAATGGCGTGTTTTGAGGATTTGCTTTCTGTTATCCGTCGGCAAATAAATGGGGTCTGGGGACAGCGCTCAAATTGCGAAGCGGCAGCGCTGGCGAAGTCTCCCCAGCATAGCCCTCAAATAGCGAAGCGGTAGGGTAACTAATTATTTCCGCGAAGACATTATGTCTTCTCGACAAAACTTTCGACGACACGCTTCTCTCCAGCTTTTTCAAAATCAATGGTCAGCTTGTCGCCCTCAATCGCCGTGATAGCGCCATAGCCAAATTTCTGATGAAAAATGCGCTCGCCAAGAGCGAAGTCCGACTTGTGGACTTTCTTGATTTGTCTTGCCTGCCCGTCAATAGTTGTAACTGTGCGTTTGCCCGATCTGGCACCCTTGTTCCAGCGAGGTTCCGAATACATGTCTTTGGCGACATTTTCGCGCGCCTTGAAACGGTTTGGCTGGGTGCTTTGTGTGTAGCCGCCATAAGACGTGCTATCCATGACTTCGACATGATCTTGCGGCAGTTCGTCAATAAAGCGAGATGGTGCGGCGGACTGCCATTGCCCATGAGTGCGCCGGTTTTGCGCAAAGCTGATGGTGCTGCGCCGCTTGGCGCGGGTGACGCCGACATATGCGAGGCGGCGTTCTTCTTCAAGACCTGCTTTGCCGCTCTCATCCAGTGCTCGTTGATGGGGGAACAGCCCCTCCTCCCATCCCGGCAAAAACACGGTATCAAATTCCAGACCCTTGGCAGAATGAAGGGTCATGAGCGACACGCGCTCGCCTGCATTACCGGTATCCACATCCATGACCAGTGACACATGCTCTAAAAACCCAGCCATACTGTCAAATTCTTCCATGAACCGGATCAGCTCTTTGAGATTGTCGAGCCGCCCGGGCGCTTGTGGGCTTTTGTCGTTTTGCCACATGGCCGTATAGCCGCTTTCATCAAGGATGATTTGCGCCAGTTCCGTGTGATCCATCATCTGCGCCATGGTTCCCCAATGATCGAATTGGTCCATCAGTTTGAAAATTGAGTTACGGGCCGCGGGGCGCAGCTCTTCAGTGTCGAGCAAAGCCCTGGCACTGTCCACCAGCGGGATGCCCTTGGCTCGCGCATAGTGATAGATGGGACGTAATGAGGCTTCACCAAGCCCTCGCTTGGGTGTGTTGATGATCCGCTCAAATTTCAGGTCATTGGCGCTATTGAAAATCACTTCAAAATAAGCGATGGCGTCCTTGATTTCCTTGCGTTCGTAAAAACGTGGCCCCCCAATTACACGGTAGGGCAAACCGACAGTGACAAAGCGGTCTTCGATGGCGCGCATTTGCGAACTGGCGCGCACCAGTATGGCGATATCATTGAGGTTGAGCTTGTCGCGCTGTAATTGTTCGATCTGCTCGGATATGTTGCGGGCTTCTTCTTCGTCATCCCAACAGCCGCGCAGCATGACCTTGTCACCCTCGCCTATATTGGTATGCAAGGTTTTGCCCAGACGCTCGGTGTTATTATCAATGAGCGCAGAAGCGGTCGCTAATATATGACCGGTGGATCGGTAATTTTGTTCGAGACGGATGACCTTGGCCCCGGGGAAGTCCTTGTCGAAGCGTAAGATGTTATCGACCTCGGCACCGCGCCAGCCATAGATCGACTGGTCATCATCGCCCACACAGCAGACATTGCTGGTGCCTTGGGCAAGCAGGCGCAACCAGAGATATTGGGCAACATTGGTGTCTTGATACTCATCGACAAGGATATAGCGAAAGCGGCTTTGATATTCTTTCAAGACATCATTGTTTTCCTGAAACAGGCGCAAGCATTCTAGCAGGATATCGCCAAAATCGACGGCGTTCAGTTCCTTGAGGCGCTTTTGATAAGCCTCGTAAAGTTCGCCGCCCTTACCATTGGCAAAGCTGTGGGCTTCTCCAGCTGGTACCTTTGAGGGCACCAGCCCCTTGTTTTTCCAGCGATCAAACAAGGAGGCAAGATGGCGAGCGGGCCAGCGTTTTTCATCAATATTACCGGCTTTTAGCAGCTGCTTGATGAGGCGCACCTGATCGTCGGTGTCAAGGATGGTGAAACCCGATTTTAGGCCGACAAGTTCGGCATGGCGCCGCAGTATCTTCACGCAGACCGCATGGAAAGTGCCAAGCCACGGCATGCCTTCAACGGCTCCACCGACCAATTGGCCAACGCGGTTTTTCATTTCCAAAGCGGCTTTATTGGTGAAGGTAACAGCCAGAATATTAAAACTACTGGCTTCGCCCATAGCAAGAATATGCGCGATACGGGTGATAAGAACACGGGTTTTACCTGTACCTGCTCCCGCAAGGACCAGCACAGGACCATGCAGGGTCTCGACAGCATCGCGTTGCTCGCTATTGAGCCCTTCCAGATAGTTGGAAGCGGGGCGGCTCATGGCGCGTTGGGCTTGCTGCGTGAGAGATTCTCCGGCGTTTTGTGACATCTTGTCTTTCATGAAAGTTCGCGATTCGTTTGCCTATGTTAGCATAGGGATAGATCGCTTGAAACCATCCGCAAACAAGCTCTGGGGGTAAAACAAAATGGCCCCAGATAACTGGAGCCATTTTAATTTTTTGTTTTATCTGGTGAGTTAGCTGCGCTTGTTCACCAGATAAACGAATAATATAAAGCCCACCAATGATAGGGGACCAATTGCCGTAAATGCTAAAAGCAGGATATCCATATTTTTCCCTCCCGATTATCATATGCACATATAAGTGATATTACGTATGATTAGGAGCGGTCAAACACTTATTGTGCTTGAAGCAGTGGTAAGCGAAATCAATGAGCGCAGCGCAATGAAGAGCGCAAGCACAAGCAGCAAGTTAGATGGTCGGAAAGCGGCGGAATTACAAAGAGCTTATTTGCGCGCCAGATGTACAAAAAGCATGAACCCGACAAGAGATGCGGGGCCAAGTATAGCTACAGCCATAATGAGAATATCAATCATAAATTCCTCGCGCTTGTTGTTTGCCTTGCAAGGAAGAGTTTAAGGACCGGGGGCCAGCTCTTACATGATGTATATCAATTATCAAACATATAGTTGAAGACGTAGTTTAGCTATTTTGCTCTACATGCGCGTCGATTAGAGCCTGATTATAGTGATGCAATGCGTCCACCTTGAAGGCCCAGCCAACAATAAGGTCAGGTTCGCGATGATCTATGACCGGGATGCGATCAAGCCCCGTGCGATCAAAAGTGCGCAGCGCCTGTTCGATGGTGGCTGATATGGAAAGCCACGGCAATTCATTCTTGTCCTCTAGATTGAAGAGATTGTCTTCCTCTTCCTTAAGCGGTGTCATGAACTGGCTGACTTTTAAAGTGTGCAAAATATAGCGATGCGGCCCATCACCAAGAAAGAGCCCCCGGCTCGTAAGTTGCCAATGAAAGAAACTTTGGCCAAGAAAGGCGTTGTGCAGCGATGTGCTAATGGAGACGGCAAGTAATAGAGCGATGGCGACATTGTAGTCGCCGGTCAACTCAAACGCGATCAGAACGGTTGAGATCGGGGCACCAAGAATACTGGCAGCAACGGCCCCCATACCTGTGATCGCATAAAGACCATGGCTTGAGGCTAAAGTGGGAAAGGCGATTGAGGCAATCAGTCCAAAGGCCCCACCGGCCATTGCGCCAAGATAGAGGGACGGCGAAAACACCCCTCCTCCAAAACGGCTGGCAAGGGTAATAGAAGTGGCAACAGCCTTTAGCAATAATAGTTGCAATAAGAGGGTTAGGGAGAATTGTTGTTTCAGCGCGGCATCGGTTGAATCATAGCCAACCCCCAGGACTTGCGGAAAATAAATTGCGATACTACCGATCAGAAAGCCACCGATCACTGGGCGAAGCCATAAAGGAATATCAATGCTGCGAGACAAACGATCAGCCCCTACCAACATCAGTTGAAATGATATGGCCACTAATGCACAAAACAGACCGAGCAGTGCAAAAGCTGGAATTTCCCAATTAGTATTGATGTGGTATTCGGGAATGATAAAGGCTGGAAAGTTTCCCAGGTGGGTGCGAACAATCATGGCGCCTAGAGCGCTGGACAAGGCTATGGGTACGAAGGCTCGCAAGGCATAGTGACCCAGAATGACCTCATGAGCGAACAAAACCCCAGCCAAAGGCACATTAAAAGAAGCTGAGACAGCAGAGGCAACGCCGCAGGCAAGCAGAGTGCGCCGGGCGCTTTGTGGGAGCGCAAAACGGTCTTCCAACCATGAAGCGATTGAGGCACCAAGATGTACGACAGGGCCCTCTCTACCAGCACTGGCGCCAGAGCCAAGAGAGAGCGCTGAGACCAGCGCGCTTTGCAGGCCGTCACGCAGGGAAATCTTAGAGTTTTTGATGGCTTGGGCTTCAATGACATCGGCCACACCATGCGTTCGTTTTCCCGGCATAATATAAACAAGCAGCAGTCCAACCAACAACCCGCCAATGGTTGGGGCTGCAAGAATGAGGTACCATGGCTGCGAAAGTGCAGCGGTAAACACATTGTCCGAACTGGTCCCCAGCCACGGGATTTGTATCCATCCAATGAGAATGCGAAACGCCAGGCTGGCATAGGCAGCACACAACCCCACCACAACGGCAATAGACCAAATCACGAGCTGTTTGGATCTGCGAAACTCAATGAGGTTGGGTTTTATATTATTGGAAAAAAAGTCGAGCATCAGCTGTCTTGGGGCAACTGCTTTTCTTGCTGCTTTTTTGTTTTTATCGCTCATTCAACAAACCTTTGCGTGATGGTCTGCATCTGTTTGCGTTCACCGGCTTGAGGTCATTGGCGGGATCGAATCATCCCAATTTCAAAATTGGTCCATAATATTCGTTTATACGACTGGGCACAAAAAACAACTCTTCCCTTCACGTTCAAGTGAAAGAAAGAGTTTTTTTATTCAGTCGTAATATAGGCAGGGTTTTCAATGCCTACTTATCGCTAAGTGGCACTTTGGGAACTGAACTTGAGCCCTTTCCTTTGCCAGCTTGGCGTTTTCTCTTTGTCGCAGGTTTTTTTGCCTTGGTCGTTTTGGCTTTTTCCGCGACAGTTTTTTTGACAGGCTTTGGAGGCGGTTTGGGTTTGAAATATTCAAATCCAAGTTTTTTCTTACCGCCTGTTTTATTCATGATGACCCGCACGGTGCCACCATTTTGCAGCTTGCCAAATAAAAGTTCTTCAGCAAGTGGCTTCTTGATGTGTTCTTGAATGACCCGCGCCAATGGGCGTGCGCCATAGCGTTCATCATAGCCTTCAGCAGCCAGCCAGGCATTGGCCTCATCTGACAGCTCAATTGTGACATTGCGTTCGCTAAGCTGGGCTTCGAGCTGAAACACGAACTTTTCGACGATTTTGGCAATTACATTTTTCGGCAATGCGGAAAATGACACAACGGCATCAAGGCGGTTTCTGAACTCGGGAGAGAACAAGCGCTTGATTGCTTCTTCATCGTCGCCTTCTCGTTTGCTGCGATTGAAACCAATGGGTGCCTTGGCCATGTCAGCAGCACCAGCATTTGTGGTCATTATGATGATGACATTACGGAAATCAACGGCTTTGCCATTGTGATCCGTTAATTTGCCATGATCCATCACCTGCAGCAATATGTTGAACAGATCAGGATGAGCTTTTTCGATTTCATCAAGTAATAAGACACAATGGGGATGCTGATCGATGCCGTCGGTTAAAAGACCACCTTGATCAAAGCCCACATATCCAGGAGGCGCACCGATGAGACGTGAAATCGTATGGCGTTCCATATATTCGGACATATCAAACCGCAATAACTCAACACCCATCAAGGAAGCAAGCTGTTTTGCGACTTCTGTTTTACCAACACCAGTGGGGCCGGAGAACAGGTAGCTGCCGATTGGTTTTTCAGGTTCACGCAAGCCGGCTCTGGCCAGTTTGATGGCACTGCCCAGGGCTTCAATCGCCGTATCTTGTCCGAACACCACTCGTTTGAGGTCGCGGTCAATATTACGCAAGACCGTGGCGTCGTCCTTGCTGATGGTCTTGGGTGGAATACGAGCCATACGCGCAATTGTGATCTCGACTTCTTTTACACCAATGGTTTTTTTGCGCTTGTCAGGGGGAAGCAACATCTGCGAGGCGCCGGTTTCATCAATGACGTCGATCGCTTTGTCGGGCAGTTTGCGGTCATGAATATATTTCGCCGATAGCTCCACGGCTGTTTTGATGGCGGGAACTGAATATTGGATATTGTGAAATTCCTCATAATAGGGCTTGAGGCCTTTCAATATCTCGATGGTGTCCTCAATCGAGGGTTCCTTGACGTCGATCTTCTGGAAGCGGCGCACCAGTGCCCTGTCCTTCTCAAAATGCTGACGATATTCCTTGTATGTTGTTGAGCCGATGCACCGTAAAGAGCCATTTTGCAGTGCAGGTTTCAAAAGATTGGACGCATCCATTGCGCCGCCAGATGTGGCACCAGCGCCGATGACCGTGTGAATTTCATCAATAAACAAGATACCGCCGGGGTAATCCTCGATTTCCTTCATAACGGCTTTCAGCCGCTCTTCAAAATCTCCGCGATAGCGCGTGCCAGCCAGCAGTGAACCCATATCAAGTGAGAATATAGTGCTGTCTTCCAAGACTTCAGGCACTTCGCCTCGGACGATCTTCCGGGCCAGGCCTTCTGCAATGGCCGTTTTACCAACGCCAGGATCCCCCACGAACAAGGGATTGTTTTTCTGGCGACGACACAGAACCTGAATGGTGCGGTCTATTTCTTCACCGCGGCCGATCAATGGGTCGATTTTACCTTCGCGCGCTTTCTCATTGAGATCGACGCAATAGGTATCAAGCGCATCATTTGACTTGCCTGCTGGCTCTTCGCCAAAGGAAGGTGTGTCTTCTTCAATACCGCTGATATGGCGAGGTTCTGACATATCATCGCGTTTGGCGATGCCATGCGAGATATAGTTGACCGCATCAAAGCGGGTCATATCCTGTTCTTGCAGAAAATAAGCGGCGTGGCTTTCGCGCTCCGCAAAAATGGCGACCAGCACATTGGCACCGGTGACTTCTTCGCGTCCAGATGACTGTACATGAATGATCGCGCGGTGAATAACACGCTGAAAACCCGCTGTGGGCTGCGCTTCATGTTCTTCATCGTCAATGACAATACCTGTTAGCTCTGTTTCGAGATAATGTTGAACCTTACCTCGCAATTCATCAATATCGACCATACAGGCTCGCATGACCGCCGCAGCATCAGTATCGTCAATCAGTGAGAATAACAGATGTTCCAGTGTTATGAATTCGTGATCGTACTCATTGGCATATTCCAACGCCCGATGCAGTGCTTCTTCCAGTTTTGTCGAAAATGACGGCATTATTCCTCGCCTTTGGCTTGTTACTCTTTCTCCATTGTACATTGCAACGGATGTTCATTCTGTCTGGCGACATTCATCACCTGTGAAACTTTTGTTTCAGCTACTTCATAGGTAAAAACTCCACATATTCCAATGCCCGAGCGATGTACTTGCAACATGATCCCTGTTGCCTCGCTGCGGGATTTATTAAAATACTGTTCAAGGACATAAATGACGAAATCCATCGGGGTGTAATCGTCATTCAACAGCAATACTTTGTACAGCCGTGGCTTTTTAGTCCGAGTGCGAGGCTTGGTAATGACATCGGTTCCAGTGCCGCTATCATCTCCCTCTTCCTTGTCATCTTTATCTTCGCCCATAACTGGTCGATTTAAGAGTGTTAAAACGCTTGTGTGGGCAAAATTCCGTTGTTTTCGCCATCTTTTTTCAATCACTACTCTGGTCATTCTTCCTAATAATGCTGCAATAGCAGTCACTGATTTTATAGTTTGGGCCATTATACACCAATTTCAACCCATATCTGAAAGAGATCGCGATTAAATTGCTCGAATGCGACTTTCAGGTTGTTACCACCTTTATACAACATGCCAAAGCGCAATAGTAATCCATAGTTGACGAGTTTCCAGAGTGGCGCTAGGTGCGTGCACTTTCTCTCATTTCAGGGTGGATATTGCTATGTGTTCTCTCTTCGAGAGCCATGGTTAATCAAGGAAAACGGATGGTTAAGACGATTATATTCCAAAAACAGCACGCGGTTTAACGAAATAATAAGCATGATCTCCCATTATCAATCAAATGGTGTGGTGGTTGAAATGTGACCATTTCGGGAATTCTTACTGACGGGTATTGATTGCCTTACTCAGGTCACTAAGAGCCTCATTTTTAGATACAAGCGCTCTTGAGTTTCGCGTTGGCGCCGATCATATGCGCTTTGTCTAAAATGGTTAGTTTCGTCTTAAAGTGGATTATTTTAGTAGTTTCCAGGGGAGCAATCTTGTTATGTCGTGTAGGTATTTTGTGAATAGTATGATTGCTAACGCTTTTGGAAAGACGGTCACTGCACTTCTTGCCCTCTCACTTGTTGTCGGACTATCCGCATCCGCGAGTGCAAATGCAAAATATGCTGCCATTGTGATCGATGGAAATACGGGAAAAGTTTTGCATTCCTACAAGCCGGATGCTGCACGTTTCCCCGCCTCCCTGACCAAAATCATGACACTATATATTCTTTTTGATTATCTTAAAAAGGGTCGTCTGACGACTAATACAAAATTTTATGTGACCCCTCATGCCGCATCACAACCGCCCTCTAAACTTGGTTTAAAGGCTGGTTCGCATATCAAGATCAAAAATATTATAGGGGCACTGGTCACTAAGTCAGCAAATGATGTGGCTGCGACTGTTGCAGAAAATATAGCTGGTAGCGAAGCCAAATTCGCACGCATGATGACGAAGAAGGCAAGATCCCTGGGTATGTATAGTACGACGTTTAAAAATGCGTCGGGGCTTCCTAATCGACTTCAAAAAACCACGGCCCGCGACATGGCAAAGCTGTCCATGCGGATCATGAACGACTTCCCGCGTTATGCGAAAGCGTTTAGAACACGCAGATTCAAATATGGCCGACGGTCTTTTCGCAATCACAATGGTCTTCTTTATTCGTACAAGGGGACGGAGGGTATAAAAACCGGCTACACGCGGGCTTCTGGTTTCAACCTGACATCGTCGGTGAAGCGAGGAAACAAGCATCTCATCGCTGTCGTGATGGGTGGTAAATCTACCCGCAGTCGTAACGCCGAAATGCGCCGTTTGTTGAATAAAAATTTTCCACGAGCCACCGATATGAAACGCAAAAGGTCATTGTCGCAGCGCATGGCCCTAATGGACCCTAAACGCGCTTCACAATCCATTCGCTACACGGCAGCGACGACTTTATCGACGTGGAAAAACAAACAGGCTAAAAAGTACGTTGTTCAAAAACCGAAATTGGCGAGTAAGTCATATGGAATTGGAAAATATACCAGCCGTCGTTCCAGTTCTGGTTATGACATCCAAATCGGTGCGTATCCAGATCGCAAGAGGGCCGTTGGCAAACTGGCCCAAACCGAGAGCAAAGCCAAGTCTATACTAGACGTCCATCGGCCCTATATTATGCAGTATGAAAAGAACGGAACCAATTACCATCGCGCCCGCTTTGCAAATTTTGGATCACGAACCTCAGCTTCTGTTGCTTGCAAACATCTCAAGTCCAAACTCAAGATGAACTGTATCGTCATGTTGCCGTAAAGGTTTCATTGATGGTGACATGAGGTGTTGTGTGCCGCAAAGCTTATTTTATTTGGTGGAACCCGTCACTTTAGGCGTGTCTTCGTCACTGTCCGCCAAGCGAGACCGCAAAGCTTTGATGTCAAACCATTTACCTTGCGGTAGCAGACGCATACGAAGATAGGCCCAGTTATCGGATGATTTGACGAGTGTATAGAAATTACCGACGGGAGGCGCAATATATAAAACACCTCCCAGAACTGCCGTCATCAAGATGGCCGATGCTGGCTTTTTATAGTCAAATAGTTTCATTGCCGTACCAAAAGATCGTTTCACCCGGTTGCCAGCGAAATCGATGCTGTAGAGCTCGTCAAGTAAGAGATGAGTGAGAGCTCCGATGAAAACGATCGTGCCACCCATCCAGGCAACTGTATCCGTTTTTTCAAGAAAATTATAAAAAATCGCGGCTCCTGTGACACCAAAGAATATATTGGCAAGCAAAGAGTGGAAAACCCCTCGATGTACCGTAAATTCGTGAAAAAGTTTCCAGACGAAATAGCGAATAAATATAAAGATTGCCAGCCATAGCAAGCAGAGTTCCGCAATTGACAGGAATTGTGAATAATGAAACAGGGCAATGAACGCAAAAAACATCCCGAAACCAGAAAATACGGTACGAGATTGTTTCGAGCTTTCAAGATCAATGTCAGGCAGAATGCTGCCAAGTGTACCTGCGATTGTTAAAAAAACCGCTTCACTGGGTGTTACCAGTGCCGCTGCCATGGCAACTGTTGCAATGACCCCGCTGGTTAAGACTCCGACCGTAATATGAGTTTGAAAATTTGCCATGCGCCCTGCTCTCCTCGAGAATTTCGAATGAGCATCAGGTTTACGCGTTTCAATCCTAAGAAATACTTAACAAGGTCTGAATGAATCATTCCAGCAGAGCATTGCAAGCTCGGATTGGTGGCAGGTCGTTGCTGATCGTAAGTTATTGATTTGTACTTTCGCCAGATTGCTAGCGCTGGCGTTTCTGGCGGCGGCGCTTTTGGGGTAAATTGCGAAATTGTTGGTCTTTGACGGAATTATTAAAATCGAAAATCTGCCGGAACACGCCAGGAGTGAGAATTGATACAGGGTTGACAATGACCGTTGGTTTCGACGTTGGTCCCTCGATGGCGAAAGTGACACCAAATACGCCTTCTCCTTTGCGCCCTACTAATAAGTCACTCAATACCGGAATTTCACCAATCGCCGCGTTGAGACCGTAAAGCGGGACATAGGTTCCACCAAGACGCATTGTTTCTGTACGAAAATCGATCTTTCCTCGCAACGTGGCACCAATGACGGGACCATTGACGTAAGAATCATGTAAAATGAATTGGCCATCCCCATAGGAGAATGGTGCTTTCAATTGGTCAAATTGCATTTTTGTTTGCACTATTTTTTGTTTGCGTGATTTTGACTTTTGACGGGCGGCACTCATTAGGTCGTTCTGGAACACGTTTGACGCGTTGGTATCTCCAGATATTTTCTGAGAACTGATGACGAAAAAGTCTTTAATCCAGAGTGTCCCTCGATTGCCCCTTGAACGCTTTGCATCCAGATTTACTTTCAGGGAAAGCTGCCCGCCTTGAATGTTTGGGTAGAGACCAATCATTCGAAAAGTCGTACCCGCATCGGTGCTTTCAACCTTCATGACCCGCCGTTTGCCGTTCTTTGGCTCCATGCGCATTGCAATCATGGATTGGCCGTTCAGCCTCCCCTTGAAGTCAAATAAAGAAACCTTGTTATCTCGCTGTTTAACGTCAACTCTGGCCCCAGTGATATAGGCTCCTTTACCACCAGCAATTGTGCCAATTTCAGCATGAAAGTTGTAATCGATTCCCGGTCCTCCAGAGTTGCTTTTTTTCGTTGATTTTGATTTCCCAAAAAATTGATTGCGCAATAAGCGTCGACCATCGAGATTTTGTATTTTCGCGGTTATGTCGAGAATACCTTTAATGTTGCGCTTGCCCGTGACGTTCATATTATTGATATGATTGAACGAAAATTTTGGAAAATGAAAAGAATGGAGTTTGCTGTCTTTTCCGTTTAGTTTAAGAGCTCCCTCCAGAATGAGCTGGTTCCCCACCAAGCTGAAATTATCAAGATTGATGATATCATTTTTTGCCTGTTTCACATCAAATTGCAAAACTGCTGCGGTTCCTGGATGCTTAGTCCAGCCAATCATTTTATTTGTTAATTTGGCGTTTGTCAGATCCGCTCTGACCTGCACACCAGTGGAGGCTGCACTAGTGGGCGAAGCTGTTATCACAACGGGAATGTCACCTTTGAGAAAACGGTTGAGTTTTGATAAGCCAAGCTTGCGGCGGCTGGATCTGCTTAAGATAGCGCTTAGACGAATAGGAGGCTGATTAGCTTTCCTCGCCCCAAAAATACGTTGCCAGTTGATTTTAACTGGTATCCCCTTAATGACTACGCCACCATCAGCCTCGACCGCTTTCTCGCTGAGTTTTATATTGATTGAGCCACCTTCGATCGACAAATCTCCGAACAGTTTTTTGCTTCTCATTTTTGTCAGTCGCAAATTGCCATTCAAACCAATATTGTTGAAATCAAGGTCGTCTTTTAGCGGGATGTGCATATTGACGACACCTTTTAAATTGCCATCAATACGGTTTGCCATATTCCCTGTCATGCCCGTTGTCTTCAGAGCCGGTTGATTTATGAATCGGGTTATATCTTGAGCTTTCCCCTCCAGGCGAAAGCTTAGATTTGCTCCGGGGTCTTCTTCTCGCAGATCCGAAACTGAGAAATTACCATGAGAAAGTTTGAGTGGTGTCCCTTTACGCAGATTGATCCGCCCTTTTGGAATATCGATACTTAACTGTCGCCCTGTGATTTTTAAGCTGGCATCTGGTATCTTCAACGGGAGCAACCCCTCGTGATATTTAACAAGCAGATCGCTAAGCTTGACGTTCAAGCTAACCATTTTTGGGGCAATGTCGGTCTTAAAGGGCAGTTTAGCCAATGTGCCAGCCGGGATTGCCACTTTGAAGTTACCTGATACAATCTGCCCTTCACGAATTTTATTACCCACCCATTTGCGTGCATCAATGGCCAATATTCTAGGCCATAGTCTTTTCAGCACCGGCACAGATATGCTGGACATTTTACCTCTGAGATAAACGCCTGGTGATGTCTCAAAATCAGCAAGATAGCCTTTCAGGTTGATTGTTGCGTTGCCAGTTCTTAGGAAAAGACCGGCAATATCAACTCGTTCGGCGTCGGGACTAAATGACCCCGTAACCCACCATTCGTCGATAATCACGGGAGCAAGATCAAAATCTTTTGCAGCAAGGCGCGTCTCTTCGCCCTTTAACGTGAAATTCCATTTCCTGGACGAATTGCTCAATTGCACAATGCCCGATAGATGAGTTTGATTATTTCCCCACTTAAACAATGATGGCAGAATAAGTAGTTTATTTGCGTTTTTCGTATAGGCGACTTTGAGTTCGCCAATATCGAGATTTACGGATTCAATGCCATCAGATTTATCAAGCCATGGGACCAGGATCTTCCCAGCCGCAAGGCGTATATTGGCAAAGGCACTTTGCACTTCTCCTTGATTGTTGAGTTTTGCGTTGACCTTGCCGTCAAAAGGAATGTTGAAATATTTTAGAACACCAAGATTTGGGAATAGCCGCTGAAGCGAGGCTGGAGTGACATCTTTGAATCCAAAATCCAATTGAAGATCTTGGGTATTGTCGGTTTGCTTCGTTTGAAAACGTATATTCCAGGGTTTTATCTGTTCGCTTTTTTCACCGATTCCAACTTTACCAAAGCCGCGGATCAAGCTGCTTTTATTGCTATGTTTTAGATCAATGATGAAATCAGGGATTTTCCACGAATAATCATCTCCGCCATTTTTGAAGCGGACGGTCGCATCGCGGACCCCAAACTGGGTCAAGTATGACGTGGTATTGCTGTGACTTCGGGCCTCTTCAAAAGCTGCTGTAATCGCTTTCATGATTTCAAGTTTAGCGACAGTCGCTGTGCCGTTGTTCTGGGGATTGGCAGCCTTGGTAAAAGGTTTGTTTCCTTCGAGCAGGTCTGCGATCTCGTCATTTGAGTTGAGTGCATTTGGATAGGACAGAGAAAGGCCGTTCTCCTTGGTGTAGGCGATATCGAGTGTTGGCTTGATAAAAACCATCTGACTGGGGGCAAGTCTTCCCCACATCAATGCGCGGCCATTGAGGTCAACAGCGGCAAGGGGTGCTGTGGCAATCGTATCCCCCGCTTTATTGGAAAGAACAATATCGCGCAGTCTGAAATGGACGCCAGTGCTATGGGTATTTTTACCGACAAAGGCGCTTTTGATCTTGATTGACATTCCAGAAAGTTGCTCATTGATGGCGCTCTCGATTGAGGGCACGATAAAATCCAGATCAATGGCTCCTTTTTCAAGCCGGTAGTAAAATAGTGCAAGAAGGAATGCGCCAATCACCAGGAAGCCGACGAGCAACTCAATAGTAATTATGAGTATGCGCCGCACTGGGGTCTGCATGTTTTGCAACTCAACCGCTTTGGGCAGATAGTTGGCAATCGCACGTCCCGTTTTCTCAATGCCGGTAACAGCATTGGAATTCTTGGTTTTATTGACAATGCGGTGAATCATTTATTTCCTGTTATCGAGCTATTGCACGCGTGAAAAAACATGCAGCAATTATTCCCCGGCCACTTTCTTGTTTCCATCAATGTTGACAAACAGCCACTCAACAAAAGCATGCAAGGAGGACTATCAATAAGGCATTCCCCCGCATTGCCTGTTTGACAAGAAGGTTGCAACTGTTTACCGCACTAGGAATATGGAGCTTCCCACAAAGGATATTTGCCCTACTTGGACCTCTAAATCTAGACAAAAGCATGACGGGAGAACTGTATGTTGAACGAAGGTGATAAGGCCCCTGATTTTACGTTGTTGACTGAAGATGGATCACAACTCTCTTTAAGCGATCTGAATGGGGCGCCGCTCGTCCTTTATTTTTATCCTAAGGATGATACGAGTGGCTGCACCACCGAAGCAATTGATTTCACACAAATGCTTGCAGATTTCACGAATCTGAACACCAGAATCATAGGTGTGTCACCCGATTCTGTGAGCAAACATGTAAAGTTCATCGACAAACATGATCTTCGTGTCACCCTTGGTGCAGATGAAGAAAAGACCGTCGCCATGGATTATGGGGTATGGGCAGAAAAAAAGAATTATGGTCGCACTTATATGGGAATAGTCCGCACAACCTTTCTCATCGACAAAAATGGGCAAATCGTCAAAATTTGGAACAAGGTAAGAGTCAAGGATCATGCCGCCGCAGTTCTTGAAGCGGTCCGCGCGCTGTAAACAAGCCAATTGGTTGCGACAATGACATTCTCCCCCAATAATCTTGCTGAATATTCTCTTGAAATCATCAAGGAGCCAGTGCCTGCCAAAAAGGTAATGTTGGCCCGCCGTTTGGGATCGATGTGGCGCGCTGGTGAGATATCTCCAGGAGGGCTCGCACCTGATTATCCTTATCCCGACTTGCCAGGGCGCCCGGATAAACCAGAATTACGTTCCTTACGCGACATGCCGCGACGTCGCACCGGTAGTAAAAATGGGTTGATTGCCCTTGTTCATTCTCTGGCGCATATAGAACTTAATGCCATCGATATGGCGTTTGATCTTTTAGCCTGTTTTGGTAATACCTCCTTGCCTCGCGATTTTTTTGACGGGGCTCTTAAAGTCGGATTGGAGGAAGCCGATCATTTTGAAATGATCAATCAAGATCTTGAAACTCTTGGGGCCAGATATGGGGATCTCCCAGCACATGGGGGATTGTGGGATGCGGTCATGACGACACGTCATGATTTGTTGGCGCGCCTGGCGATTGTGCCGCTTGTTCTTGAGGCCCGCGGACTTGATGTCTCTCCTGCGATGATTGAAAGAGTAAAGGTCTCGGGCGAAGATCATGTCGTTAAGACCATGCAACAGATCTATCGTGATGAAATCACTCATGTTGCCTTTGGCGCCAAATGGTTTAAATATCTATGCCAAGATCAAAACATCGCCCCTGAAACCACCTTTCATTCGCTTGTTGAAGAGCATTTTCGCGGACTGCTGAAGCCGCCGTTTAATATTCAAGCGCGCACAAGTGCCGGACTACCTGAAGCATATTATATACGACCAGACTAGGGCCAGTTTTGAAGGTGAGATTTACCCATATGTGACATAATTGCGCTTCCATTTCCTGTCTATTTTGTGCAGTCACTAGCCTCGCTAGTGACATGAGGCCAATAACAATTTAAGATGGCTGAATAAAAGTGTGGATCAGGCAGATTACTTCTGTTGACATCATTTTGGTATCTTTCTTGCGTAAGATGATTGAATTGTTGCGGACATGTAAGTTGCGACATATCAAATGGAAAGAATATCCAATCGTAGCGCACCGAGAATGCAGCCAGTAGTCAGTTCGGAGGGACGAAACAGTTATGTTTACGAAAAAACCAGAAAAAGAAATGGGTGGCGGTACTTCGTCTAACCCTATGGCGTCCGTAGCGCCAAGCCCGTCAATGCCAAAACCAGCTTCAGCGGCACCGATTTCCGCAGCTCCTGTTGCGGCGGCTCCCAAGCCGGCACCTGCTATAAATAGTGGCAAATCGATCCCATCCATATTCGCTGGCGATATTAGCATTACGGGTAATATTCAGTCCGCTGGCGAGATCCAGATTGATGGCAAAGTTGAAGGTGACATTAAATGCACATCTTTGATTATCGGCGAAAATGCTGATGTGTCAGGCGGCGTTGTCGCTGAAGACGTTGTTGTTCGCGGCAAGGTGAATGGCTCCATTCGCGGTGTTCGTGTGACACTGGAAACAACTTCAGAAGTTGAAGGTGACGTTTATCACAAGACCCTTGCCATCGAGCAAGGAGCCTATTTTGAAGGCAAATCTCGACGTCAGGACGACCCTGTTGGAAGTGCGCCAGATAAAGCTGGTACAGTTGCTTCTGTTGGAAGACCTGTTGCCAACGGTGCTGCCGCACCCAAATTATAGATGAAGATGCAAGCTGCGAGCCTTGAATTTGCTGGCATGTATTAATTTTGTAAATAAAATGAGAACACCCACACAATGGATATTGTGTGGGTGTTTTTGGGGATGCTTTTGCATCAATCCAGGTCGGCGACTTTTTCGCCTGCACCATTGACGCGCTGAGCCAGTGCGGCAGATATGAATTGATCCAGATCTCCGTCAAGGACGGCTGGGGGATTGGTACTTTCGACGCCAGTACGCAAATCTTTGACCATCTGATAGGGCTGTAGCACATAAGATCTGATCTGATGCCCCCAGCCGATATCTGTTTTTTGGGCTGCTTGGGCCTGTGTTTCTTCTTCGCGCTTTTTCAGTTCTTCTTCATAAAGACGCGCTTTCAGCATGGACCAGGCAGTATCCTTGTTTTTGTGCTGGGAGCGTTGTGACTGGCACTGCACGACGATATTGGTTGGAATATGGGTGATCCGCACGGCGCTGTCGGTGGTGTTGACATGCTGGCCACCAGCTCCACTGGCCCGATATGTATCGATACGGCATTCGCTTTCATTGATTTCAATTTCGATATTTTCGTCGACAACGGGATACACCCAGACGCTGGCGAAGCTGGTATGGCGGCGTGCGCTGGAATCAAAAGGGGAAATTCGCACGAGCCGATGGACGCCGGATTCTGTCTTCATCCAACCATAGGCATCCTCGCCTTTGAAATGCAGTGTTGCTGATTTAATGCCAGCCTCGTCGCCAGCGCTGGTCTCGATGATCTGAACTTTATAGGCATGCTGTTCAGCCCAACGAATATACATGCGCATCATCATCTCGGCCCAGTCCTGAGCCTCTGTACCGCCAGCTCCGGCATTGATCTCAAGATAAGTGTCGTTACCGTCGGCCTCGCCTGACAACAAGGCTTCCGTTTCGCGGCGCAAGGTTTCCTTGTGCAGAGACTTGAGCGCGTATTCTGCCTCTACGATAACCTCGTCGTCGCCTTCATCCTCCCCAAGCGCGATCATGTCGGAATTGTCGGCAAGCTCTCGCTCAAGACGTTCAAAGGCGTTGATAGCCGTTTCGAGACGTTGGCGCTCGCGCATGACTTTGCGTGCCTTAGCAGAATCATTCCATAGGCTTGGATCTTCGGCTTGGTCGTTTAAGACCTGTAGGCGATCTTTAGCTGTATCCCAGTCAAAGATGCCTCCTTAGGAGTGCGAGCGACCCCTTGATTTCATCGACCAAATTCTGTGTTTCTGCACGCATGCAGGCAATCTCCTCGGTATCGAAAACTAAACAGAGGCAGTTATGCAGCGCCAGCATTGGGATTTCAAGTTAATAGAGGCCACGACCGGCTGGAGATAGATATTCTTGTCCATCGCCGCCTGGTGCCCAACGGTTTGCCGAAGGGTCGGGGGGTGAAGTACCAGGTTTAAATGCTTCAAGGATCACATTCTTTCCCGAATAAGAGGCGCGTTCTCCCGTCTTGCGATTTATTTTGACGAGCTGAATACCTGGAGGAGCTCTAAAGGGAATGGACTTCTTGTTTTTCATGGTCATTTTCATGAAATCTTTGAATATTGGCGACGCAACGCCGCCCCCAGTCTCTCCCCGGCCCATCGGGGTTGGATTGTCAAAACCAACAAAAACGCCAACGACCAGATCAGGTGAAAAGCCCATAAACCATGCGTCACGCTCATCATTGGTCGTGCCGGTTTTACCAGCAAGGGATATATTGGGTAGTGCGCGGCCGACCCGAACGCCAGTACCACGTTTGACAACCCCTTCCATCATCGAGGTTATTTGATAGGCGGTGTGGGGGTCAATTATTTGCTTGCGGGTGTCGACCAGATCGGGTTCTTCTTGATTGTTCCAGGCTTTACTGGCGCAATCTGGACATGAACGCTCGTCATGGCTGTAAAGAGTTTTCCCATAGCGGTCCTGAATACGGTCTATCACTGTGGGTTTGACTTGATAACCACCATTTGCCAAAATGGCGTAACCTGTCGTTAAACGCAATAGAGTGGTTTCCCCGGCACCCAGCGACATGGAAAGCACGGGCATCAAATTATCATAGATCCCAAAGCGCCTTGCATATTCCGCGATCACGGGCATCCCCATATCTTGCGCGAGGCGCACTGTCATAAGGTTACGAGATCGTTCAATGCCGGTACGTAAAGTCGAGGGGCCATAGAATTTTTTGCCATAATTTTGTGGCCGCCAGACGTCTAGGCCGGGGCCTTGATCAATGGCAAGTGGGGCATCAAGAATGACGGTAGATGGCGAATACCCGTTATCCAATGCAGTTGCATAAACAAAGGGTTTGAACGCCGAACCGGGCTGGCGATAGGCCTGTGTTGCGCGATTGAAATTACTTGCCGCAAAGCTGAAACCTCCAACGAGCGCAAGAATACGACCTGTGTGTGGGTCCATTACAGTGATGCCGCCTCCAACCTGCGGGATCTGCATTAGCCGCCATTGCCCAGCAACATCTTGTTCGGTGAGGGCTTTGCGCTTGCCCTTTTTGCTTCGAGGACGTCTTGGTGAAACAAAAATCACATCTCCAACACCCAAAACATCAGCTGGCGTTTTGGGGCGTTTCCCTTTGGATTCCAGGCGCTTGCCTTTTTTAGTAATTTTCATGGATAGAAGTTTTCGGGCCCAGCGCATCTCAGTGAGTGGTATGGATCCAACTTCCCGCTTTTCTTCAAGTTTGCCCGAAGTCAAAATTGTCGGCCGCAGTCCAATGCGTGCTTCTTTTGTGTCAAGTTCAAGGACGACAGCTTGTCGCCAAGGCGGAATATCCGCGGGTGGTTTTTCGACTTTAGCGATGAGTTGGCCCCAATCGCCGCCACCAAGTTTGATTTGGGCAATAGCACCTCGCCATCCGTGTCTGCGGTCATAGGCAACCAGACCATCAACCAACGCCTTTTTTGCCATACGCTGCATGCGTGGATTAAGAGTTGTGCGAACAGATAAGCCGCCTTCATAAAGCTTGGTTTCACCATAACGAGCTAAAATATCCCGGCGCACTTCCTCCGCAAAATATTCGGCTGCGAAAATGCGCGCACCAAAGGGGCGAGGATTGACTTCAAGCTCATGAGTTATTGCTTCGGCTCGCTGCTCCTCGGTAATGAAACCGTTGGTTTGCATGCGCCCCAGAATCCAGTTTCGTCTTATCAGAGCTCTCTTGGTTTTGCGGAATGGATGGTAGTTATTTGGCGCTTTGGGAAGAGTGGCCAGATAGGCCATTTCATGAATTTTCAGCTCTTTAAGCGATTTGCCAAAGTAATTGAGAGAGGCGGCAGCAACACCATAAGAACGCAATCCAAAGAATATCTCATTGAGATATAGCTCCATGATCTGGCCCTTGGTAAAAGTTCGTTCAATGCGGATAGCGAGAATAGCTTCTTTAACCTTGCGAACGATTGTCTGATCGGACGTCAGCAAGAAGTTCTTGGCAACTTGTTGGGTGATGGTTGAGGCACCCCGTTTTGAGCCACCCATTCCCGCTAGGCGGCGCACATTGGCGACCACCGCAGCGGCAAATGCCTTTAGATCAATGCCATGATGTTCGTAGAAATTCTTGTCTTCTGCCGCCATGAACGCCTGGATCAATGGTTTGGGAACCGCATTGATGGGCACATAAATGCGCCTTTCACGAGCGTATTCTGCTAGTAAGCGACCATCATTTGCATGAATGCGGGTCATCACCGGGGGTTCATACTCTGCCAGTTTCTCGTAATTGGGCAAGTCTTGGGAGATATTCCACAAAAAATAGCCAGCTACACCGGCCCCAGCGATGCCCAGAATCATACCACCGGCAAATAACCAGCCGATAAACGCCACAGTCCAGCTTTTGGATCTGCGCTTGACTGTCTTTGGAGGAAGAACAGGTGGCGGTATTGCGTGCATGCTAGTGTGGTCTCTTCCTGATCATTCATTCAAACTGATCATTCATTCAAAAAATTGTTTTCGAGCATGGTGGTAACACCATTCAATAAGAAAATTCAATATGGCAAGGACGTGGCAAATAGCAGCTTATCGCTAACGAATATCTCAAATATTCTGCATTTACCCCCAAAAGGGCTGGTTTCACCCCCAACAATGAAAACTTTCCGACCTCATCTTAGTACGGATTAACAGCAATTTGCTGTGTGAAATAGGCCGCAATGGATTTCAAAATCACATTACCCATCTTTTTCTGCCATCTAGGCGACTTTAGATTTTTCTCGTCATGGATGCTACTGAGATAGCCCAGTTCCAAAAGCACAGAAGGTGTGTCAGGCGCTTTTAACACGCGAAAGCCTGCTGATCTTGTACGATAACCATGTATCTTGACGGTACCACGCATCTGCTTGAGCTGTAACTTTGCAAACATATATGACAATTCGTTTGTTTCTCGTTGAGCCAGATCAATGAGAATATTTGTGACGGGGTTCTCACTCTCGGGCAGTTCAACACCGGCGATAATGTCGGAGCGATTTTCTAGCGCCGCGAGGGCTTTAGCCTCAGCATCGGACGCTTTATTTGACAAGATGTAGATGGATGCACCTCGCACTTTATTACGTCTCCGGCGCTTTCTTGAAATACTGTCAGCATGTATCGAGATAAATAGGCTGGCTTGATTGCGACGTCCAATTTTGACGCGATCGTGCAGAGGAATATAGGTATCGATATCGCGGGTCATCGCCACGCGATAGAGGCCGGTTGCCAATAACTGCTTCCTCAATCGCTTCGAAAACATCAGCACGATCTTTTTCTCGAGCGTACCTTTCGAACCAATTGCTCCAGGATCCACACCGCCGTGCCCTGGATCAATGACGATCATTGGCCTTGCGTCTTCTTTTGGCCTGACCAGCTTCGACTTCTTTTTTGCAAGGGGTTTGATTGCATCTGTCTTTGTTAGAGCAGGATCTTTGGTCAAATTTCGTTTTGCAAGACTTAGGTCGAATTTGTCCGGGCTTGTTTTGACAAGAATGATTTCCATATGCGCTGGTTTTTCGCCATTGCCTGCAAAAACCTGTGCTTTTGTGACCAAAACCGGGTGTTTGACATCGATGACAATTCTAGATTTTCCAGGGGCAAACAGCCCATAGCGATAAGCGCTTACCAACCCTTTACCTTTTCTGCCAAGGCCGGATGGAAATTGAAACTTTACCTCCGGCAGGTCAATGATGACACGATAGGGTTTGGCCAGTGTAAAAACTTTGATCGCAACCTTTTTCGATAAATTAACAGCAAATGTCATGCGGTTGGCGTCGCCGCCAAGGCGAGCGCTTTTGGCTACGGTAGTTTGGGCCGCGGTTGTTTTAGCAACCGACATCGTCGCTGTCGTTGGCTTGGCCAAAACTGAGTTTGACGAGCCCATCAGAATAAGCGATATCAGGAAAAAGGTCGATGAACGAAGCAAATCATACACAAAAAAGCCACGATGGCGGGAATATTGGCGAAATTTCATAGCTCCCCTTTCAAAGCAAATTGTCAGGTTTACAGACCTGTCTGCATTCGTTGTTTGTTGGTTTGACTGCTTTTTAGCGTTCCTATTTGGCTTTGTTGTGTCTGTTTGGATGATCAAATTGCGCATATTTATCGCCTAGGATAGTCAAAACTGTGAAAAAGTTATGCTGATGGCCAAATTTTGTCTTGATCCTGGCGATGACGAGTTATTCATCAATTCTCTCAATATTGCTTGCCAAATGGTCCAAACAGCACGTAATGTTCCCTCAGCAGATGAAACCATATTGTTTCTCCCCTAGGGGATGCGTTTTCTACAGTATTACTGGGGTTGAACTTGAAGGGAAAGCTCCAATATAACTGATAATACAGCTGGCTGGATATAATACGAGCCCCTCATTCAATGATGAAGAAGGGTCGTTAGCTATTCCTCTTAATCAATCAGGGATTTTCGATTTAGCCAAAAAAGAGTGCTGTGAACCAATAGAAATTCATTTGTGTACGAAACATGTTTGGAGTTTTGATCCGATATATGTTTTAAAGATCGCAAATTTTTGTGTCGACTTTGATCCCCCTATCTATGCGGGGCTGAAAATGTTGGCACCGTCCAGAGGGACATGACGAGATGTCAGCCCTATGGCAAAAGTAATGATGACAGGAACTCCTGTCCTCGCATAACAATGAAGAATCAATTGATGATTTTAGCATCGAGCAAAACCATGAACGACAGGACGGACGGGCGACCCCCGCTGCCCTGCCCTATGGCGCGGCTTGATCGATATTTTCTACCCCATTCAGTTAGCGCACGGCACTCCCGTTCCTATACCTGCTCTGGCCAATTGCCTCTTCAATCCATTAGCAAGTATAATCCTACAATAGCGACCGTTCACCCCGCGTTTCCCTGCATAGACATGGAACGCATTGCAATAGCAAGTGTGGACGCTTCGCTGGAGATCTATCAATATGGCAAACAAAATGCTTATCGATGCCGCTCATCCGGAAGAAACCCGGGTGGTGGTGGTGCGCGGAAATCGCATCGAAGAATTTGACTATGAATCAGCCAATAAAAAACAATTAAGGGGTAATATTTATCTCGCCAAGGTGACAAGGGTCGAGCCCTCGCTACAAGCGGCATTCGTCGAATATGGCGGCAACCGTCACGGGTTCCTCGCCTTCAACGAAATTCATCCTGATTATTATCAGATACCGGTTGCTGATCGCCTCATCTTGAAAGAAGAAGAAGCGCGCGATGCGGCTGAGCAGCGTGAATTGGAAGCCAAACAAGAAGAAGCCGCCGAAAAGCGCAAGGCTTCTGGTGGACGCAAGCGCCGTGGACGCAAGAGAACGCCCAAAACCGGAGATCTGGTCGAATATATCACAGAAAGCGCCGGAACTGAGTATCTGGAAGCAAAAAGGTATCTGACACACCTTCAATGGATGATGCGGACGCTGAAGATTCAATTGAGGATGACGAGGATGCTGCATCCTTGAGCGCTGTTGATGAGGATGATTCTGATGCAACAGATAGTGACAGTGAGAAAAATGATGCAAAAGATGCGCTTGAAACAGTCGGCGCCGAAGATGCCCTTGAGGAAGTGCCAGTTCGTCCCAAGCGTCGGCGTCGTAAAGTCTACCGGATTCAGGAAGTCATCAAGCGTAATCAAATCATTCTTATTCAGGTCGTAAAAGAAGAACGCGGCAACAAGGGTGCGGCGCTTACGACCTATATGTCGTTGGCGGGACGTTACACTGTACTTATGCCAAATACGGCCCGTGGTGGCGGCATTTCCAGGAAAATCACCAATATCAAGGATCGCAAACGCCTACGTGAAATCGCCAATAATGTTGAAGTGCCCGAAGGCACAGGACTGATTGTGCGTACAGCAGGTGCGGCGCGCACAAAGGCTGAAATAAAACGAGATTTCGACTATCTTTTGCGCCTTTGGGAAAACATCCGAGAATATACGCTGAACTCTTCAGCGCCAACGTTGATCTATGAAGAAGGCAATCTCATCAAGCGTTCCATACGCGATCTCTATTCGAAAGAGATCGACGAGGTCGTTGTTGCAGGTGATGAAGCCTACCGCGAAGCCAAGGGTTTCATGCGTCTTATCATGCCAAGTCATGCTAAAAATGTGCATCATTACAAGGACCAGGAACCTTTGTTCATGCGCCATCAGGTTGAACGCCAGCTTAATGCCATGTTCGACCCGGAGGTCAAACTGAAATCTGGCGGCTATATCGTCATCAATCAAACGGAAGCGCTGGTTGCGGTCGACGTCAACTCTGGCAAATCGACACGCGAATTCAGCATCGAAGAAACCGCAGTCAACACCAATTTGGAAGCCGCCAAAGAAGTGGCGCGCCAATTGCGCTTGCGTGATCTTGCGGGTCTGATTGTCATCGATTTTATCGATATGGACGAGCGCAAGAACAATCGTGCTGTCGAACAGATGACCAAAAACAGCCTTAAGTCTGACCGTGCTCGTATCCAGGTTGGGCCTATCAGCGGATTTGGATTACTTGAAATGTCTCGCCAGCGCCTGCGTACAGGTGTGCTGGAGGGATCAACGACTGAATGTTCACATTGTCTTGGCACCGGTATCATCCGTTCCACTGAATCAGTGGCACTCTATGTGCTGCGATCTGTCGAAGACAGCTTGTTGACCGGCCAAAAAACAGATCTGAAAGTCAATACGACCACGGATGCGGCTCTGTATATTCTCAATTTCAAACGTGCCTATCTCAAAGAGATTGAGCATCATTATGGGATCACGGTGACCATCGTGGGGAACTCAAGTCTTCATGGTATCAATTACACCATTGAAAAAGGTGAGCCTGCCCGCGCGAAAACAAATACGCCAGAGAACAAGGTAGTCAGCATCGACTGGGCCTATCAAGGCGACGATGACAACGTCGATAGCGACGAGGAAGAAAGTCGTGAAAAAGAAGTAGAAAAGAGCGATGAAAGTCGCCCCAGACGCAATCGTCGCCCCAGACGCCGCAAGCCACGTGGCGACGCTGACACAAGCGACACACCTTCAGATCGTAATACCGAGGGCACAGAAAATATTGCTCGCTCCCAAACACCTGGGGATGGGGAGCAAGAGGGTGAAAAACCTCGTCGCTCACGCCGTAGAGGACGCCGTGGTGGTCGAGGCAGAAATAACCCCAATAGGGAGAAAACCCCTCAAAACGGCGATACTGGTCAAGCTGTGGAATCTGCGAATTCCGACCCATCAGCCGGGAAAGATGGTAAAGCAACTAGCGACTCCCAAAACCCACCAAGCAAGGCTCCCGCTCCCTCTGAGCGCTCCGCGCCAAAGCCAGAAAAACAACCGGTCAACGCCCGTAGTAATGGAAGCAAAAAACCAGATACCGTAAAAGACGCACCAGCCCCAGCCAAGAAACCGGCCGCAAAAAAAGCACCGGCTCTAAAGGAAGTTCCTGAAAAAGCTGCGGCTACCGATGCTCCCAAAAAACGAGGCTGGTGGCAGCGTAAAACCAGCTAGACCTATGATCTGGTCCCCGCAATTTCTGGGGGCCAGACATCAGGCCCGCCTGTCGTCTATTTTAGTGGCTCAATAAATGAGGGGCTACGCATATGAACGATCAAAACAAGGTTACTGCGGCGATCGTCATTATCGGCGATGAGATCCTGTCGGGCCGAACACGCGATCAAAACACCAACTATATTGCCATCCATCTTGGTGCCATCGGGATCACGCAGTGCGAAGTGCGGATCATCCCTGATATTGAAACCCGGATTGTCGAGACCGTTAATTCATTGCGCGTTCAGTATGACTATGTGTTTACAACTGGTGGTATTGGCCCGACCCATGATGATATTACAGCAGATAGCATTGCCCGCGCATTTGAAGTTCCCATCGATATAAATGAAAGAGCGCTCAATATGATGCGCCAACGTTATAAAGAAGAAGATTTGCGAGGCGCGCGCCTGCGTATGGCCCGGATACCAGCCGGTGCTGTGCTCATAGAAAATTCCATTTCACACACTCCCGGTTTCATGTTGGAAAATGTTATCGTCATGGCGGGGATCCCCGATATCATGCAAGTAATGCTGGAGGATGTGCTGCCGAGCCTTCGATCTGGTCAACCATTTTTGACTATGACCATTCACGTCATTGCTCCTGAGAGCCAGATCGCAGTACCTTTAAAAGAGGTGCAGAAGCAGTTTCAAGATCTAACGCTGGGAAGCTATCCATTTTTTGAAAATAATCAGCTGGGAGCACATCTTGTTTTGCGCTCCACTGATATAGCGTCACTTACAGTTGCCAGAGACATGCTCATGACGAAGTTGCGCGATGATCAGCTAGATCCGCGCATCGTTGAAATTAGCGGGAGTGGTGACGATGTGGGAGAGGACCTGGGTGAGTGAATGTGATGGCAGGTGAGAATACACTTCTTGCCCTGAACTATACAAAGTACCGACTTCAAAAGTGACAAGCAATAGCGCCACGCAATGCACAAAGACCCTGGCACAATGAAAACTTTGTCCGCGCTCACACCACAAAGAAACGTATTCAACGAGAATACAGGCCATATACATCAAAATAAAAAACAGGATATAGACGGGCAGGACGGATGAACGGGCAAAAACGGCGTCGGCTTGATGAAAATTGAGAGTGACAGCAATCATCGCGGCAGAAATCAGAATGAGAGAGATCGTTCGTGACATACGCGAAAGATTGATCACGCGGGTGACTGAAGGGGGTCTGTGCTGACTAATCTGCATAACATCTATCCTGAACGAAGCCCAAGCTAATAAGATAGATTATGAGTAATCTTCATTAAGATTACGTTGAAGCCCCAATGTTAAGCATAAAAAAGCCCCTTATTCAGGGGCTTTTAACTTATAGATCATTGTCAGGGCTGACCTATTTCGATTTGGTACCAAACAGAGAAATGATCTTGGCACTGTGAGTTTGTGCATATTTTGGCCCAAACGGGATACCATTGACCACCTGCTTTACGTCTAGCAGTTCTTCCATAAGGTCATATTGTTCTTCCAGCCTGCCGAGCAATTCAAAAATAGCGCACATCATGGCTTCCACATCTATGTGGTTGGCCAAATCATCTTGCAATGCGCCCTGGGATTGCGATCTTACCATGATATTTTCAGGACGATTAGGGTCTTTGGTTGGCTCAAGAGCTCGTGCAAGTTTTTCAATCGGTAAGGTCGCAGCCAGAAACTCGTCTGTATCGCGCTCTACATGCGGATCAAGCTGGCCTAGTCGGTCGACCCATTCGCGAGACTGGTTCATTTGCAGCGCAAACATCATTTCGCTATCGTGTCGATGTTGAATTTTTGCCTGTATTGTGGAGTGGTCAGCCCCCTGCTCGATCGCAATTTGTAGCAAATCAAGACGCATTTCGTCAGATTGATGGTCGGTAAGTTGTTCGCCCTGTGTGAGAACATTCCCCAAATGGCAGATAAGCAAACGAATAAAGCTATCGAGTTGGGCGGGCTGATACATAATATTACAATCTCCAAACTAACAGAGCAACACAGAACGAATTACTGATTTGTCTACTATACTAGGTGATTCGTGAATATTTTTCGACCAGATGTTAAAAATACCCGGTCAAGGCCCCCGAAAGGCCCTTAACCGGGTGTGTTTTGCGTTGTTTTATTTAAATTGGAAACCTAGGAACAGCCGTTTGTCGAGCCGCAAGTATCACATTTCATACAGGTTCCATTGCGTACCAGCGTGAAATTCCCACATTCTCCGCATGCTTCCCCTTCATAGCCTTTAACACGGGCTTCCATACGCAAACTATCCTCGGTTTTAGGCTGTTGAGCCGGTGCTTCTTGCAGAGTGTTGATGGCCCCTACCCCCAGATCGGTAGGTGACAATTCGACTTGCATCTCACTACTTGGCGCAATGTTATCGACTTGTTGCATCGCTGCAGCGCCACTATCTTGCACAATCATCACTTTTTTGGTGAATGTTCCACGCGTCAAGCCACGAGAAATATAGTTATCCGCGTCGACAGCTCCTTCATCGACACCACCGCCAAGCTCGGTATTACCAATATTTGGGGTGACGTGAGCCAGATCATCCCGCTCCAGATAGGAAACGGCCAGCTCGCGGAACACATAGTCGAGAATGGAGGTCGCGTTCTTGATGGAATCATTTCCCTGAACCAGGCCAGCAGGTTCGAAGCGGGTGAATGTAAATGCCTCCACAAACTCTTCCAGTGGCACGCCATATTGCAGACCAAAAGAAATTGCGATTGCGAAATTGTTCATCAGCGAACGAAATGCGGCTCCTTCCTTGTGCATATCGATAAACACTTCACCGATCCGTCCGTCTTTATATTCACCGGTATGCAGATAGACCTTATGACCGCCAACAACCGCTTTTTGAGTGTAACCGGTACGGCGATGAGGAAGCTTTTCACGCTCAGATTCAAGGCGTTCACGGATTACGATACGCTCGACAATGCGCTCGGCAACGATAGTCGCGCGTTTGGCCGTTGCCTCGGCGCTGGCCAAAGCATCAATAATATCATCTGCCTCTTCATCATCATCGGACAGCAATTGAGAATTGAGCGGTTGTGACAGTTTTGAGCCATCGCGATATAGCGCATTGGCTTTGAGAGCCAGACGCCAGGACAGCATGTAAGCTTCCTTGCATTCCTCGATACTGGCGGTATTGGGCATATTGATGGTTTTGGAAATAGCGCCAGAGATAAAGGGCTGGGCGGCGGCCATCATATGAATATGGCTCTGCGCTGACAAATAGCGTTTGCCCTTCGTGCCGCAAGGATTGGCACAATCAAAGACTGGCAAATGTTCGTCTTTGAGTTTTGGAGCGCCTTCAAGAGTCATAGCACCAACACAATATTCATTGGCGGCTTCGATCTGTTTAGAAGTAAATCCAATCGCTGTTAGAAGATTGAGTTCCGCATCATTCAGCTGTTCGTCAGTCAGTTTGAGCTTATCGCGACAAAATGCTTCACCCAAAGACCATTTGTTAAATACGAATTTGATATCAAACGCGGTCTCGAGATTCTCTTCAACGCTCTTGATCACATCATCGGTAAAGCCCTTGCTTTTGAGGTCCTCATGATTGATATGCGGCGCGTTTTTGAGCGTACCATGACCAACAGCATAGGTCTTGATATCGGTGATTTCTTCTGGTGTATAGCCAAGGGTCTCAAGGGCAATAGGGATTGTCCTGTTGATGATCTTAAAATAACCACCTCCAGCGAGTTTCTTGAACTTGACGATGGCGAAATCTGGTTCAATGCCCGTCGTGTCGCAATCCATGACCAGTCCGATGGTGCCGGTTGGAGCGATCACACTTGATTGCGCATTACGAAAACCATGTTGTTGGCCAAGTTCAAGTGCCTTGTCCCAGGCGCGACAGGCCCGATCCACCAGATCCTTGTCAGGGCAAGAACCGTGGTTGAGCGGCACAGGAGAGGTGCTTAGCTGCTCATAGGTGTCATGTTCCCCATATGCGGCGCGGCGATGATTACGAATAACCCGCATCATATCTTCTTTATTGCTCTCAAAGCCTTCAAAGGCTCCCTGCTCTTGTGCCATCTGCGCTGAAGTCGCATAGGAGGCACCAGTCATCAAAGCACTGATCGCGCCAGCTAACGCCCGGCCTTCTTCGCTGTCATAAGCAAGGCCCATGGACATCAACAAGCCACCAATATTGGCAAAGCCCAGCCCAAGGGTGCGATAGCGATATGACAGTTCAGCAATTTTTTGCGATGGGAACTGCGCCATTGCAACGGAGATCTCGAGTACCATGGTCCACAAGCGAACAGCATGCTCAAAATTATCAAGGTCGAGCTTGTGCTTTTCATCGGCGAACGCCATCAGATTGAGTGAGGCAAGGTTACATGCCGTGTCATCCAGGAACATATATTCAGAACAAGGGTTGGACGCGGTGATGTCTCCTGATTGGCGACAAGTATGCCAATCATTGATGGTGGTATGGAACTGAATACCAGGGTCAGCACAAGACCAGGCCGCATGGCCTACTTGTTCCCAAAGTTCTTTCGCGTCCAGAGTTTTAGTGATCTTCCCGTCTTTGCGCGCTTTAAGGGACCATTCATCGCCTTTATTAACGGCTTTCAGGAAGTCATCTGTGACACGGATCGAGTTATTGGAGTTCTGGCCTGAGACGGTCAGATAGGCTTCTGAGTCCCAATCTGTATCATAGGTAGCAAATTCGATGTCTTTATAGCCCTGTTTGGCAAACTGGACGACGCGCTGGATATAATTATCTGAGACAAGGGCCTTGCGAGCCGCTTTGATTTCACGTTTGAGGGCCGGGTTGCGCTTGGCGTCAAAGCAATCGTCTCCATCTGCTTCGCAATTCACACAGGCTTTCATGATACGAGAGAGGTGCTCGGAACAAACTTTTGATCCCGTCACCAATGCTGCAACTTTTTGCTCTTCCTTGACCTTCCAGTTGATATATTCCTCAATATCAGGGTGATCAATATCAATCACTACCATTTTGGCAGCACGTCTTGTGGTGCCGCCTGATTTGATGGCACCCGCCGCCCGATCACCAATTTTCAAGAAGCTCATAAGACCCGAAGATTTGCCGCCACCAGACAAGGGCTCGTCTTTGCCGCGAATGTGCGAGAAGTTGGATCCTGTACCCGAACCATATTTAAACAAGCGCGCTTCGCGCACCCATAGATCCATAATGCCGTTCTCATTGACCAGATCATCATTGACGGACTGGATGAAACAGGCATGAGGTTGGGGATGCTCATAGGAAGACTTTGAGCGCACCAATTCGCGTGTCTGAGGATCTATGTAAAAATGGCCCTGCCCTGGTCCATCAATGCCATAGGCCCAATGCAATCCGGTGTTAAACCATTGTGGAGAATTTGGAGCGCACATTTGCTTGGCGAGCATATAACGCATTTCGTCGTAAAAGGCGCGAGCATCTTCTTCGGAGCTGTAATAGCCACCTTTCCAGCCCCAATAAGTCCATGTGCCGGCAAGACGGTTGAAAATCTGTCGAGCGTCGGTCTCTGACCCATAGCGTTCGTCTTCTGGCAATTCAGCCAGGGCATCTTCGTCCGGAACACTGCGCCACAGCCAGGACGGCACGCTGTTTTCTTCAACCTGT
Organism: Alphaproteobacteria bacterium; assembly: GCA_024280895.1. GTDB lineage: Bacteria > Pseudomonadota > Alphaproteobacteria > Rhizobiales > JAKIUO01 > JAKIUO01. The sequence goes on from JAJRPI010000086.1 coordinate 98,973, forward strand.
TTAAGGCGCATAGCGACGCCAGCTTTGCGAAAATATTTTTGTGCGAGAATGTCGGCAGCAACTTGCGACCACTGTTCAGGGACATCTATATCGTCCATATGAAAAACGGTGGAACCATCAGGGTTTTTAATTTCGCTCAAGGCCTTGCGAAATTTGATATCGGCGTAGGCAGATTGGTTTGCAGTTGTAAACCGGCGTTCAATGCGCATTCTCGTGTTCCCCAAATGATGGAGATCCCAGGCAAAGCAAATACAATAAAACGCGACAACAAAACACCAGGACCTATCTAAAGATGTTCCCGCGATCCAAGCGGATGGATCGGTGTTAAAATTTGGAGGAAATACGATCCCCCAATATATTCTTGAAAGTTGCGCCCAAGAAAAACGGGCGACTACTTGATTACTACGCGATCAGTGGGCCTTTGCTAAACAGGCAAGAGTGCAAATGAATGTCCCTCAGCAATTTACTGGGGCAACTCAATAATTTAGCGATAGGTACTGGTTTTACATATCTCGGTATTAGGGATCGGCTCCCCCCGGAGCAGAACCATTATTTATGGGCGAGTGCCCGCTTTTTTATCGTATAACGCCGATATAATTTACAGAATAATTGATGGTGTCTCCGTGTGAAAACACCGTTTGTTCGTTGAGATAACTATGCGTGATTCCTTCGAAATATACAAGTACTTGTATGTTGTACTTTTGACACCCCCTACATGTGGGGGATGACTTGAAAGCCTGGGGGCATCATGTGGAAAATCTGTGGTTAACAACTTAATGCTTCAAGGCGGCAGCCCGAACTGTACGGGACTTTTGGCAAAACGCGGGACTTAATGTGAGTGCGGATTAAATTTCACCAACAATAAAAATTGCCCTGCTGGTCAAAACAGATTGTTTTTTAAAAAAGTCGCTCAGACTAAAAATTGTCATCAAAATCACTTGCGAGCTGAGATATTTCCATAGCAGTCATCGCCAAACAAAGAATTGCCTTTGCGTGCAGGTATAACAAGACAACCAAATAGAGCTGGGCTATACATGTTCCATGAAAATTATCACCAAAACAGACGAGCTGGCAAAAGTTTGCATTGAGCTCGCAGCTGCTGACTTTGTATGTGTCGATACCGAGTTCATGCGCGAAAGTACGTTCTGGCCTGAGCTGTGTCTCATTCAAATGGCGGGAGGCGAAACCGAAGTGATCGTTGATCCCCTTGCTGCAGGGCTGGAACTTGAACCATTCTTTGAATTAATGCGAGACGAACGCGTTACAAAGGTCTTTCATGCTGCACGCCAGGACATAGAGATCGTCCATTATTTATCGAACTCCCTGCCCAAACCGGTATTCGATACACAAATCGCCGCCATGGTCTGCGGGTTTGGCGAACAGGTAGGCTATGCCGACCTTATTCAAAAAACCCTCAATATTCCCATCGACAAGACATCACGCTATAGCGACTGGCGGCGGCGGCCCTTGCAAGAACATCAATTGACCTATGCTCTGGCGGATGTCACCCATTTGGCAAAGGCCTATCCAATTTTGTTAGATAAAATATCGACAGCCAACCGCTCAACCTGGCTAACCGAAGAAATGAGTGCCCTCGTCAGCCCAGACCTTTACCGACAGCATCCAGATGATGCCTGGAAACGCCTTAAACTGCGCAATATCAAGCATAATCGCCTTGGGGTTTTGATCGAACTGGCAAAATGGCGAGAAGCAACCGCTCAATCGAGAAATTTGCCACGCAATCGGGTCGTCAAAGATGATGTGATTTACGAAGTTGCCAATCGCGCCCCGACCAATGAAGATGAATTGGGCGATTTGCGTTCAGTGACAAAGGGCATAGTTCGATCTTCATATGGTGCTGAATTGCTGAAGGGTGTTCAACGCGGACTGGCTATTGACCGTGATCAATTACCCGAAATCAAACGCGCACCACGTCTTTCCAGCGAGCAGCAGGCAATCGTTGAATTGCTGCGGGTATTGCTGAAGACAACAGCCGTCAAACATAATGTCGCATCGAAAATAATTGCCAATGCCCGTGATCTTGAAAAAATTGCGTTAGACGATAATGCCGATGTGTCTGCTCTCAAAGGCTGGCGCCGCGACTTGTTTGGTAGCGATGCCATTGCCCTCAAGCATGGCAAGATCTCCCTTGGCCTACGCAATGGCATTATATCTGCCATTGCAATTACTGATATCAATGATCCAGGTGATGCCAGCTAGGGCTGTTAAAGTAATTCGTGATCGACACGCACCACCGCCTTGCGATTTAGTAACTTGGCTAAAACAGCAAGGCGCTTTTGCAATCGTTCGCCCTCAAGCACGGCATTTTCCATCGAAAGCGTCAAAACAAGGCGTTCTTCATCATCAAGCTCAACGGGCGTTTGCTCGTTAAGGCCAGGTAAAGCAGCCGAGACCATGGCTGCCACGCGAATGGCCGCACCGATAATGCGCGCGCGTCGTACTGATCGCTCATCAACGAGGTCGATGATCTTTGCATCAGGTTCTTCCTTGATGCCAGCGTGACGAAAAAATTGCGTCAAGGCCAGGAATGCTCGCCCGGGATGATCGACCCCCGAAAAAGAAGCATAGGCAACAAAATTGAGCGTTTGCGTTGAGCGATAGTCAGGATGGGCGCGCCAGCCAATATCAGAAAGAAGACACGCAGCATGACGTAAACGGCGTTCTTCATCACTTTCCAACAGCTCCTCGTCGACAAATAAACGATCGGTCCATTCGCAAAGTTCGCGTCCATGTTTTGGACTACGGGCACGCATTTTTGCCAGATCTTCGCATGAAGCAATAAGAGGATCTCTGTTCCGCTCTTTTTCACTAAGCAGGCTGTATAACAGACCTTCTCGCACGCCAAATGCAGATGTGATAACGGTCGAGGGTTCTATTTTGCGGATAACCCGCTCCATAAGCAAAGCCCCGTAAGGAAGCGTGCTTTGCCGCACTTTTGAAAGTTCGTCAAAACCAAGCAGCGTTTCGGGTGATTTAAGTATTTTATAAATGACAAAGTCGGCAAAGCGATGAGCCTCATCCGCGTCAATGGCAAAATTGTGCATAACATGTAGCGGATAGTCATATTGCCTCATATAAAGCCGCGCCATGGCCCGCCATGTACCGCCAACAGCGTAAAAAGCGCGCCCTTTTCCCTTATGCAGCCACTCAACGGTCTCTAATTGCTCATCAATAAAATCACCGGCTTTTTGCATGTCTCCCTTGGTAATATCCATCAAGCGCAGACTGCCCAAAGGCAGGGTTTTACCGCCGACTAATTGCGCGTCAGCAATATCGATCAGCTCCAGACTACCGCCGCCCATGTCACCGGCCAGTCCTTCAGCGTCGTGCATGCCGGCAATGACGCCATTTGCAGCCATTTCAGCTTCACCACGTCCAGACAACACCTTAATCTTGGTGCCGCAAATACCCTCAGCCCAGGTAATAAAATCGGGACCATTATCGGCTTCACGAGCCGCGGCAGTGGCAATCACATGGATTTTTTTGGCTCCAATGCGATCTGCAATAGCGCGAAAACGGGTCAGTGCTTCCAAAGCGCGTTCAACGGCGCTGTCTGCAAGACGCCCAGTCGAGGCAATTTCGCGCCCCAAACCACATGAAATCTTTTCGTTAAACAACGTATCCGGGCTGCGCCTTGCACCATCAAAGACAACAAGCCGCACGGAATTGGAACCTATATCAATGATGGCTATCGGCTTCTTTTTGGCGGACTTTTTCTTATGTCCGTTTTTCTTCCCCATTTAGGCAAGCTTCCTTATGACTGTTTGGCTTTCTTGATTGCAGGTGGAAAACGCTCCTCCAGAGCTTTTCCGCGCCCGGACAGACTTGGATTATTCATAAAATATTTATGAGCATTAAAGCCCTTGTCTCCCTCTTGTAGAACGTATCTCTTTGAAACTCCATCGGGCAAAATATGCCAGCTTTGTTCATTGTCTGCCAGATTGGCCTGCATGATTTGATCTTGTACCTGCTGATGAACCCGCGCCCCTCTGATCGGCACCATTGTCTCAACGCGTCGATCGAGGTTGCGCTGCATGATATCAGCCGAACTGATGTAAATGACAGATTTATCTGAAGGCAAACCATGCCCTGCTCCAAAGCAATAGATGCGCGAATGCTCCAAAAAGCGGCCGACGATCGATTTGACATGTATGTTTTCTGACAAACCCTGAATGCCAGGGCGTAAACAGCAAATACCCCGAATGACGAGTTCAATGACCACCCCCGCATTACTGGCTTCATACAGAGCATCTATCACCTGATCATCAACAAGGGAATTCATTTTCAACCAGATCTGAGCTGGACGCCCCGCCTTGGCGTGGTAAATTTCTTCTCTAATGTGATCAAGAATGCGGTCACGGATACCGTGGGGTGAAATGGACATAACTTCAAGCTTTTCAGGTCTCGCATAGCTTGTCACATAGTTGAATATACGCGTCACATCGCGCGCAATAACAGGATCGTCCGTGAAATAGGACAGATCAGTATAGATTCTTGCTGTTATGGGATGGTAATTGCCGGTGCCAATATGGATATAGCTCTTCAAAGATCCATGTTCGCGGCGCACAATCTGGCTTAGTTTGGCGTGTGTTTTAAGTTCCGTGAAACCATAAAGCACGTGCACGCCAACGCTTTCAAGATCGCGGGCCCAGCGGATATTGGCTTCTTCATCAAAACGGGCTTTTAGTTCAATGATGGTCGTGACAGATTTTCCAGCTTCTGCCGCCTCTTTCAATGCCTGAATGATCGCAGAATCCCTGCTGGTGCGATACAATGTCCATTTAATTGACACCACATCAGGGTCAAGAGCTGCTTGCCGCAAGAAATGCAGAACCACGTCAAAACTCTCATAGGGATGATGGACGACCAGCTCTTTTTGCGAGATGGCGGCGAAAATATCACCGCCATGCTCACGAATGCGTTCGGGATAGCGTGAGCTATAGGGACCAAACAAAAGTTCTGGGCGATCCTTGACGATCAGCTGCGATATATCGGAAAGCCCCACCATGCCATCTTGCACATTGGTTTCTTTTTCACTGACCTGTAATTCCTTGACCACAAAACTGCGCAAATGCTTGGGAGTACTTTTTTCAATCTCCAGGCGAATAGCCTCGCCGCGACGGCGCTTTTTAAGAGCGCTTTCGTAAGAACGCACGAGGTCTTCCGCCTTTTCCGCCAATTCCACATCACTATCGCGCAGCACACGAAAGGCGCCGCGTGCTCGCACGCGATAACCTGGGAACAGTTCATGAATAAACAGCGAAACAACCGTTTCAAGGCGTATAAACCGGATGCGATTTGAACCAGCCCCGTCTGTGCTATCTTTTTCTTGCAATCGAATAAAGCGTGACAATTGGCTTGGTATGGGTAGCAAGGCAACCATTACCTGCTCGCTGTCATTAATATCCAGCAAATCCAGACCCAGCGTGATGCCAGTATTGGGGATAAAAGGAAAAGGTAGCGCCGGATCAACGGCGATGGGCGTTAATACAGGAAATATATGTTCAAGGAAATGGCTTTCGAGCCAGGTTTTATCGGCTTTCTTGAGATCTTTTTCACCGATAATATGAAAATTCTGCGCGGCAAGTTCGATGCGAAGATTTGCCCATATTCGGGTCTGGTCAGCATTTAGCTCGGCAACAAGCGTGCTGATCTGTTGCAATTGTTCGCTGGGAGTCAACCCGTCCTGACTTTTGGTTTCAATGCCAGCATCAACCTGACCTCGCAGGCCAGCAACCCGCACCATATAAAATTCATCCAGATTTGAGCCAGAAATAGATAAAAAACGAAGCCGCTCCAGCAAGGGATGGGCTATGTTATCGGCCTCTTCCAGCACGCGCTTGTTGAAGTGCAGCCAGGACAACTCACGATTAAAAAATCGTTCTGGGCTGTTGTTATCAATGGGCGCGTGGATGGCGTCACTCTCCTCCATATTGAACATTTATACCATAACTCCAACGAGTAAAATCTCCTGATGATTTGTAGGTATCTGATAAAATACACGATATAGTTGTATTATCAACCTGTCTTCGTTTCATCTGGCGTTAGCACAGATGGGAGGGCTATTTATGAAGAGGGCCGCGCGTAATCAGCTGGACTCGTCGAGCAGGATTTCACGGGCTAAAACCTTTGTGATGGCCCGCCCGGTTCCCAAGGATCCGCGATCCAGATCATCGACAATTTTTGTCACAGCTTGCAGCGAGCGTTCCATGCGCTTGAACAAATATTCCACAAGTTGAGGCTCAATCTCGATTTGACGGTCGGCAAACTGCTTGATCATCACCGCTTTTAGTAAATTTTCATCTGGCGCTTTGATGGATATGCTGGGCAAGGCCAGCAATCTGGAACGAAGATCTTTGAGCTTTAGGGTCAGATCGCCAATACCTGTTCGAGAGGTTAGCAGCAACTGCCCGCCACTCTCGTTGACTTTGTTGAGGAGGTGGAACAGCACCTCTTCACTTGTCAAACCATCATGCAGGTTTTCAACGCAAACGCATCCATCAAGCGGCAATTGTTCCAAATCAGTTTTCTGGAGATCACTTGCCTCGATCACATGAGCTTGACTACGTAAAATCCAGACATTGACCAGGTGAGTTTTGCCGCTTGCCTCTGGGCCAATCAACAGCTGGGCATATTGCGCCCAATGCGGCCAGTCATCAATAAGTTTGATCGCCAGCTCATTGCTTTGCGACAAAAAGAAATCCTCTGCCCCAAAAGCTGGACGATGCGCCAGATCAAGCGCCAATTGCCTAGGGTTTTTCATCACACCAAAACTAGCCTTTTTCATCCGCGTTTTTTATTTCTCTGGAGCCAATATATAGCTCGCTATCAAGATAGCGTTCCAGAGCAAATCGAACAAGAACGCCAATGGCGGCGGCGAGCGGAATGGCGATAAGCATGCCCACAAGGCCAAACAAATACCCAGAAACGATCAATGCGAATATCAGCCATACAGGGTGCAGTTTGACTTTATCGCCGATGATTTTGGGAGTGAGGAAATTGGTGTCAACTAATTGGCCAAATGCAAACACGCCCAATACCCACAAAATTGGCTGCCATTCGGGCCAGTATTGCACCACTGCCATTGTGCCCGAGATTAAAAATCCAGCAAGAGATCCAAGGAAGGGTACTATATTGAGTAGCCCCGCCGTCAGGCCTATCAATAGTCCATATTTAAGGCCGAGCATCGTCAGGGCGATGGAGTAAAATATACCAACAATGATGGAGATGGTCACTTGACCGCGCAAAAACCCCGAAATTGATCGGTTGATGCGCTTGGTTAGCAATCGAATGATAGGAGCATGGTCGCGCGGCAGCCAACCATCAATTTTGCTAACGAGTTGCCCCCAGTCTTTCAGCAAAAAGAAGGTGACAACCGGGGTGATGAGGATCAAGGATAAAAAGCTTAGCAAGGCCTTGCCGCTGGTCCATACCGACTTCAATACTCCGGTCAGATGTTTGCCCGAATCGCGAGCAATATTTTGCATGGCCTCTTCGGCTCCCAGCTCCGAACCGGGAAACAGTTTGCCAAACCATGCTTCGCTGCCCGTCACAATTATCTCTCGCAACTGCGTAAAATAGGTAGGCATCTTGGATATTAGTTCGCTTATTTGGGCAAACAGATGGGGGCCAATCAGCAAAACGAACACAGCGCCTAGAATACTGAACACCACGGCAATGCAAATCGTCGCCCATAACCGTGAGAGCCCATATTTTTCAAGCAGATTAGCAAGGGGATCAAGGAAATAGGCGAGAATCATACCAAGCACGAAAGGCAGCAGAACTTCGCTCAAAATAGCGACAGTTATAACGAATAGGACAAATGCAGCCCCCCAAAATAGAACTTGCCGCCCCGTAATGCTGTTCATGCCCTGCCCTTTTTATCTCATATCCGTGCCAGAGGTTGTCAGGCCCCATCGCCAAGCGTTCTATTGATATGACACCATATGTTTGAACCAACTTCGCAAATAGCCAAGTGCCGAGAGAACAGTTAATACCGCCACAATCAGAATAAGCAAGTTCACAACATTGCCAAGGCCCAGTTGCAAACCAAGATCGGCAAGCACCAATGCGGCAAGTAAAATCTGCCCCGCCGTATTCAACTTGCCGATCGTGAGCGTCTTCATGGCAACAGGTTGTTCCATCAGCCAAGACAGCAAAATCCCGCCTACAATCAACAAATCGCGAGAGACAACCAAAATAACCAGCCATGCGGGAAGCGCACTATACAGGCCGAGGGTCACATAAATACTTACCAGCAAGGCCTTGTCAGCAGCAGGATCGAGCCATGACCCAAGCTTTGTACTCCAATCAAATCGTTTAGCAAGAAAGCCATCAAGACCATCGGTGATGCCGGCAATGACAAAAACAACAAAGGCGCCGGTCATTTGATCCTCAATGATCAATAGGATAATCAACGGCACCATCAAAAGGCGCATAACCGTCAATATATTTGGAATGATATACAAGAAAGTGCCACTCCCAGGCAGCGCGAAACAAGAAAATTAGGCCCTACAGGTGTTTTTTTAGTCAAGTCTATGACCTAGTCTGGCTCGCTTGTCAAAAAATCTCCCATATCAAAATGCGACGGGATTACTTCAATGAGCGTAAAACAACATCCTTGCCGCCTTGATCAAGAGCAAAGCGATAAGCCGCAAGCTGGGAGCGTAATCGGTCAATGCCACCTGGGTATTTTAGGCGCACATCTGCCCCTCGTGGTGACAAGGAATTGACCTGCATCTTTTGCACACCCGGAATGCGCTGCAACCGTTGCTTTATTTGCTGCCAATCGCGTAATCCGCGAAATGCTACACGCAGGAACACGGTTTCATGGATTAGACGCTCGCTGCTGGCAGCTTCATTCAGATCGTTTGCTGGAGCAGAAACGGCCACTACATCACCGGTGATCTGTGGTTCACGCCAACGCCCCTCAATTATACCAAATGCAATTTGAGCAACGGCTTCATAATTTTTAGCAAGACCCCCCTCTTTAAGGGGGATTTCCTGCGAATAGTCGATCCGACCGACATGATCTTGGCCATATATCCGTAATATCAGCCGATCTCGTTCGCCGTTGAACTGGGCGTCCACCAGAATCAGTTTGGAAGCCGCGTATAGTTTGCGCAAAGCATTATATTGCTGCCGCGCTCCACTGGAGATTTTTTGCCAGAGCTCATGATCTGATTGTTTGGCCTGATAAAGGCGCGTATCGGTCAGGGCATGCTTGAAATCAATCGTCCGCCACGCACGCCACCATTGTTTGCGATCTTTGTTACCAGCCGATTGGTTATCTGCTTGGCGAAAAACCGGCATTAGAACCTGCTTTCGTGACCGTTGGTCAAAAAATGGCACGCCTTTTTTTACGAGTAGTGCCTGCAGTTTTTTGCGCGAAAAGTTATAATCAAGCAAAGCGAGATAGCGTGTGGACGAATTGCGTTCACTGCGTACGGCAAAGCCATCCACAACCCCTTCGGCCTCAGCAAGCGTCAGCGTCGCCATTCGATCATAGGCCCGAAAAGGTGCCAGACGCTTGAATATGAGCTTGAGAGCCTGTAATGGCCCCTCTTTTAAGGCGCGCTTTTTGGCGAGGACAGCATTGTCTGCGCGCGCATCAATTTTCACCTTGGCGATGGTATAGACAGAGGCTCCCCGCGCCGCAACGGGGCCAATGAAGACCATTTGGCAAGCTATTGCCACCATAAAAGCAGTAGCGATATTTTTGCGGCCAATCAGATTGGCTCGTGCACAGCGATGTTTTAAAGTCATGTTCTATTATCAACCTAAAAGGACCAAGGCTTCAAGCTGACTTATAAAGGGCCAGGCTATATATTGTAAACATCGTGAAAAATACGGCTAAATTGCGGATAACGGCCTTGACGATGCGCTCAATAAAGGGCTTGCTGTGCGCACAAATTCAAATAGCGGGTAAGCTCAATTCATGACTGATAAAAACCAGCCCCACAAGATCGGCCTGACCTATGCGGATAGCGGCGTTGATATCGACGCCGGCAATGCCTTTGTTGAAGCCATAAAACCCCATATCAAGCGCACCAACCGCTCCGGGGTGATGGGGTCTATTGGCGGCTTTGGTGGTCTTTTCGACCTTGGAGCCCTTGACTATAAAGATCCTTTGCTGGTCGCTGCCAATGACGGCGTTGGTACCAAGGTCAAGTTGGCCTTCGAGACGGATCTTCACAATACGGTTGGCATCGATCTGGTTGCCATGTGTGTGAATGACCTGGTTGTACAAGGAGCTGAACCACTATTTTTCCTCGATTATTTCGCAACCGGAAAATTGTTACCGGGAATCGCAGAAAAAGTCGTTGAAGGCATTGCGACCGGTTGTGAATTGGCAGGCTGTGCATTGATCGGTGGAGAAACTGCGGAAATGCCCGGCATGTATGATACTGGTGAATATGATCTGGCAGGATTTTCGGTTGGTGCTGTTGAGCGAACAGGTGTCCTGCCTCGCAAAGATATTACACAGGGAGATGTGCTTATCGGGCTTCCCTCAAGTGGTCCCCATTCCAATGGCTATTCCTTGATCCGCAAACTGGTTTCTGACGCAGGGCTGGATTTCAACGCGCCCTCACCCTTTTCGAGCAATCAGATCTCATTGGGTGAAGCGCTCATCACACCAACTAAAATTTATGTACGCCCCCTGCTAAAGGCTATATCCCAAACCGGAGCGATCAAGGCGCTTGCCCATATCACAGGCGGCGGCCTCACAGAAAACCTGCCACGAGTTTTGCCAGGCGAACTGGACGCGCAAATTGATCTGCATGAGCTTGTCTCTCGTGACAATATGGATCAGGGTGCCCGCGCCATTTTCCCCTGGTTGCAATCAACAGGCGGCATATCAGAAAGCGAGATGCTACGAACCTTTAATTGTGGTGTTGGAATGGTTCTGGTCGTTGAGGCGCAAAAGGTCGATGCGGTATTGTCTGCACTCGCAGATGAAAATGCGTTCGTGCTAGGGGCGCTGACAAGCAAAAGCTCCCAGGGCTCTGTCAATTATTCTGGCTCTTTGGACTGGAATTGATTCTATGAAAAAGAAACGGATCGGCGTTCTTATTTCAGGGCGCGGCAGTAATATGTCTTCGCTGATTGAGGCTTGCAAGAGCCCCGACTACCCTGCGCAAATTTCCGTGGTAATTTCAAACCGTCCAAAAGCGGCGGGGCTTGAAATTGCTGCTCGTGAGGGAATTAAGACGCTTGCTATCAATCACCGTAATTATGACAGCCGGACGGCCTTTGAAACAGATCTGCACCAAGCGCTCAAAGATGCGCAGGTTGAACTCATATGCAATGCTGGCTTTTTACGTCTTCTGACCGCCGATTTCGTCGATAAATGGCATGACCGACAACTCAATATTCATCCCTCATTATTGCCTTCGTTCAAGGGCTTGCACACTCACCAACGCGTGCTGGATGCAGGGGTCAAAATTACTGGCTGCACGGTTCACCTCGTGCGGACTGACATGGATGCAGGGCCAATCATCGCACAGGCTGCTGTGGCGGTTGAACATGATGATAATGAGCAAACCCTTGCGGCACGCGTGCTGGCGGCCGAACATCAACTTTACCCCCATGCACTCAAAATGTTTGCGCTAGGTGAGGCATATGTGGAAAATGAAACAATTAAAGTGCGAGCCAATACGGATGTTGCGTCGTCAAGCAAGCCGCGTGCGATGTTTTCCCCACGGGTAATCAATGGATAAACTCTTACTGGAAAAGCCAGTTGAGAATTGATTTTTGTTTGCGGCGGTTTGTGCGTTTTCTAGCGGTTTTACCACGCCGTGATTTAGTAGCTTTGCGTCTGGTTGGTCCCCAGATATCGCCCCAGGGTGAAGATACATAACCCCCATTACCTGTGCGACGTTTAGCTATTTTGGGCCGTGCCTTTTTGAGCAAGACTTCACTGGTCATGCCATCTGGGTCGACAATGGCGACTGTGCCATTTCCCCATTTCCAACTAGCTTTTTTGTCACCCCATTTGTGGGGTTCGATGGCGTCAAGTCTGGCTTTTTTCAGATTTACGATCGCAGTATATTCAAGTGGCGTTGTATTTTCACCCTCCCCCTTGTTGCCAGCGAAATAGCGCAGCAGGCCAATGCCCTTCCACGTACCTTTGAGAGGGCTCCAGTCGAGTAGTTTTGGATCACCTTGCCCATAAGTTTCGATAAAGCCGTAAAAATAGGGATATTTTTTGTGATAGACATAATATTTGCCGTTTGGCAGCTTCGATAGTAACCACCCAGAAACGGGTTCGCCAATCAGCTCACCATCATAGCCAGGCAAGGTGCCCGTCAGTCGCTTCAAACCTTCGCGAGCCCCTCCAAGGAAACGATCCGCTTTGAGTGAACGTTGATAATAGGCGATCGCCTCATCGGTGTTTTTTCTGATTTCGTGAACTTGTGCTATCAGTTTCAGTGCCTCTGGATGTTCGGCGCTGATTTCCAATACGGTCTTGAAGTCATCAAGTGCATTATCGTAGTCACCCTTGCGTTTTGCAATGCGTCCTCTGGACAGGTATGACTGAGCATTTGTGGGATCAAGCTCAACGGCCTTATCGGCATCACTAAAGGCTTTTTCATATTTTTTGACAAAGCCAAAACATAAGGCGCGCAAAGCGTAGGCTTTGGCATGCCCGGGGGCGAGATCAATGGTTTTGGAGTAATCGGAGATTGCCGGAAGGTAATCTCTCAATCCTTGATAGGCCTGCGCCCGTTCAAAATAAAGCTGTGGCTCCATTCGCGCCAATGCAATCGCATGGGTATAGTCTTTAACGGCAAGACGGTGTTTTTTCAAATTGGCAAATGTGCGTGCTCTGGACAAAAACACCATGCCGTAAGTTTTGTTGAGCTTAACAGCTCGAGAAAAATCACGAAGGGCTGCGTAGTTTTTGCCTTTTGATAAATAAGCCCGTCCGCGGCCATTATGAGGGACAGCGTTGAGTGTTAAATATCTGACGGCAGAATTAAAATCATGAACTGCTTCGTCAAGATTGCCCAATTCGTAATTGGCACTACCCCGGTTATTATATGCAACCCCGTAAGTCGGAGCAATATCAATGGCTTTGGAAAACACCTCAAGCGCATCCTTGGGACGATTAAGGTCCATATAGACATTGCCCATATTATTGTAAACTTGGGGATATTGCGGGTTTAAGGCAATGGCCTTGTTAAAATCGCTCAGTGCTTTATCTGTTTGTTTCAGACGCCAATGAGCAACACCGCGATCGCTATGAATGCTGGCCTTGCGGATATCCGAAAGCTTGTCATATTCAAGGGCCCGGTCATACGCCTTGATGGCTTGTTCATATTTGCCGCGCAGCAAAGCAGCCGCCCCTTGCCTCACGAGCAGCACCGAACGCTCTGCAACGGTCTCTGCCATTATGTTCGTTGGTACGAAGCTCAACACAATGGCGATGACGGCAAACATTCTCATTGGATCGCACCTGATATTATTTTCTGGCTCATTATTTGCCTCAAATAGCGAATTGATTCTCTTTCTCGATCATCATAATCCTTTAACGCGCGAATACAATGATGAGGTTTTCTTGTGGCCCCGGAGCGATTATGAGTATAGCTGTTTTCCGGCGATAACATGTTCGAATTGTCGTCATGACGATCCTTGTTTCATGAGTGCTTGAGTTTTTGGCATATTGATGATTAATTAGGCACGGGCTTGCAGAACTTTTCCTGACCTACTTATGACGATCACATAACTTATTGAATTTTATGTGTTTATTGCATCCCCTAAACTTGGCACAGTAGATGCTTAATAGAAATTTAATATAGAGCCTTAAGGGCTTGGTGCGACGACAAAGGTGACAAAGCAATATGAAGAAAATTGAAGCGATCATCAAACCTTTTAAACTCGATGAGGTCAAAGAAGCGCTGCAAGAGGTTGGACTGCAAGGAATTACGGTCACTGAGGCCAAAGGCTTTGGTCGTCAAAAAGGCCATACAGAACTCTATCGTGGGGCCGAGTATGTTGTTGATTTTCTTCCAAAGGTGAAGCTGGAAATCATTGTCAATGATGATCTGCTCGACAAAGCAGTGGAAGCAATCAAGGAAGCTGCTCATACCGGGCGCATCGGCGATGGCAAAATTTTTATTTCGACGATCGAAGAAGTCATTCGCATTCGCACCGGTGAAACAGGTAGTGAAGCCGTTTAGATTTTTTTATCTCATGAGCACTTCATCGCTCATTTTAACTGGGTTGGGTAGATAGTTTGATGGGTGATGATGAAGAAGCCAAAAAGTTTCAAGAACAGATAAAACATGCCCGCGAGAGCTTGCCAAAAGATGGTAAAACTCCCGAGGACAAAGCCTTTTACGAGAGCACTTTTAACAAGTTGACGGAAATCGCCGACCTTTTTGCAAAAAATGAGGTTGATCTTCCCAAGACTGGCAATCCAGCAAATGTGCTGGCAACTCCTGCGGTGCCTGATGCCATAGAAATAGAGGCGATTACTGCTTCTGCATCAGGCTCTGCCGCGACTACGATTTCTGGTTCAGGTGAGCCAGAGATATTAAATAACACAAACCCGCAAGCATCAGAAAAGGGAACTAATATGTCAGATGCAAATTCAATCCTTGCCCGAATCAAGGATGAGGAAATTAGATTTGTTGATCTTCGTTTCACGGACCCCAAGGGCAAGATGCAACATCTTACCATGGATATTGCCTTGATGGACGCTGAAGCATTCGCCGATGGCGTACCGTTTGATGGATCATCCATCGCTGGCTGGAAAGCCATTAATGAAAGCGATATGCTGTTGATGCCGGTTCCTGAAACCGCACATATTGATCCATTCTATGGTCAAAAAACAATGGCGATCTTTTGCGATATTCTTGAGCCAAGCACTGGCGAACGCTATTCGCGTGATCCACGTGGCACTGCGCGCAAAGCAGAAGCCTATCTGGCCGCTACTGGTATTGGCGATCAGGCGTTCTTTGGTCCTGAACCTGAATTCTTCCTGTTTGACGATGTACGGTTCAATTCTGATCCCTACGATACCGGCTTCAAACTTGATGATGTCGAGCTACCCACCAATACAGGGCGCAAATACGAAACCGGCAATATGGGCCATCGCCCTCGCACTAAAGGCGGTTACTTTCCTTGCAATCCTGTTGATAGTTGCCAGGACATCCGCTCAGAAATGCTCACAACGATGACAGCCATGGGTGTTGAAACTGAAAAGCATCATCATGAAGTTGCGTCAGCTCAACATGAATTGGGAATGAAATTCGATAGTCTGACAAGATCAGCTGACAATGTTCAGATCTATAAATATGTCGTTCACAATGTCGCGGACACATATGGCAAGACTGCCACCTTTATGCCAAAGCCTGTTTTTGGCGATAACGGCACTGGCATGCACGTGCATCAGTCCATATTCAAAGGCGGCGAACCTGTATTTGCTGGCAACATGTATGCTGATCTGTCTCAGGAATGTCTCTACTATATCGGCGGCATCTTGAAGCACGCCAAAGCGCTGAACGCTTTCACCAACCCTTCAACCAATAGCTATAAGCGTCTGGTTCCTGGGTATGAAGCACCTGTACTTCTTGCCTACTCAGCTAAAAACCGTTCTGCTTCATGCCGTATCCCGCATGTTGCCAACCCGAAGGGCAAGCGCATGGAAATCCGTTTCCCGGATCCAACCGCCAATCCTTATCTGTGCTTTGCTGCCATGCTGATGGCTGGCCTTGACGGTATTGAAAACAAGATCGATCCAGGCGAAGCCATGGACAAGGATCTGTATGATCTGCCACCAGCAGAACTTGCAAACATTCCGACTGTCTGCGGTAGTCTGCGTGAAGCTCTTGCAGCAGTAAATGCTGACAGAGCCTTCCTGACGAGAGGCGGCGTCTTCACCGACGAACAGATCGACGCATATATCGAACTCAAAAAGGAAGAGTGTGATCGCTACGACATGACCCCTCATCCCGTTGAATTCGACATGTATTACAGCGTCTAGACGACAAATCGAACTTTCTTGAAAAAGGGCGATACCATCTGGTATCGCCCTTTTTTGGTTTTTGGGTTCAGTGCTATATGTCAACTGGCAAAACTGTTATAGTTTTGCTTAAATATCGAAAACGCGCGCGACGGAGAACAGGAATGAGCGACCTCCCCCCCGAAAACGAATTTGATGTAGCGATTATCGGAGCTGGTGCGACCGGCCTTGCTGCGGCTTGCGCAATGGCGATGGAAGATTTGAAAATCATCTGCTTTGACAAGATTTTTGGTTTTGATGGCGAGCTTAAGGGTGATACCCGCACGATCGCCCTGCTGCAAAACTCGGTCTATCTCTTGCAGAACCTTGGCGTTTGGGACGATTGCAGGCCCTTTGCCGAGCCACTTAATATCATGAAAGTTGTGGACGATACTGGTCGTTTCCCACCAGTTCCCGATGCCTCATTTGATGCAAGTGAACTAGGCGCTGATCCTTTTGGCTACAATATTCCCAATGATCGCCTTGTATCCATATTAGCGGAGCATGCCCGCGACAATCCCAATATTACTTTATTTGAAACTGACCATGTCACGAGCATCGAGAATCTTGCGAAAATGGCCGTGGTTACGCCGTTTGAAGGAAACTCTGTCACAGCCTCTCTGGTGGTAGGTGCTGATGGTGCCAATTCACTCGCTCGCCGTGCCGCCAGGATAACCACGACTGACTGGAAATATAATCAAACAGCAATGGCATGCTGGTTCAGCCACAGCCAGCCTCATAACGGTATCTCGACCGAATTTCATCGAAAATCTGGTCCTTTGGTCCTTGTGCCCATGCAGGGTAACAAAAGCGGTCTTGTATGGGTGGAAACCCCAGAGGAAGCTAATCGCCTGATGGCGCTCGACGACACCGGTTTCAAGGAGCAACTTAGCGCCGCCACACATGGCGAACTAGGTAATCTCCTTGAATTGAGCCAACGATCCGCGTTTCCATTGTCGGGTCTCGTGGCCAACAGCTTTGGCAAAGGGCGAACGGTATTGGTTGGGCATGCCGCGCATGTTTTGCCCCCCATTGGTGCGCAAGGTCTCAATCTTGGCCTGCGCGACGCCGCCATGATCGCGGATATAGCCAGCAAGGCTCAAATGCTTAGTGCTGACCCGGGTGGGCCAGACGTCATCGCCAAATATGACGAGCTACGACGCGGCGATATCTTGAGCCGCGCTTTCACTGTTGATTTTCTCAATCGTTCCTTGATTCATGGCTGGTTCCCTCCGCTACAGGCCACCAGAGCCATTGGTGTGCAATTGTTGAAACTCATTCCCCCGCTTCGCAAAGCTGTGATGCGCGAAGGCATCGCACCGCAAAGCCATCTCCCGCCATTGATGCAATCTCGCTAACGCCCCCCCGCTTTTGGGCAATTTGATTGACATTGGAATCCATATTGGAAATGTTGGATTTATCTATTCGCAATCCGTATATTGATCGAGGTATTAATGGCCCTTCTCACCCAGTTGCGCTATGGCGCTGAATATCTTGCTTTGCGCCTTGTTATCGGCACGGTAAGACAGCTTCCTCTTGATACGGCGGTGCCTATTTCCGCTGCGACCTGGCGCAAACTCGCTCCCAAGGGCAAGCGTCGCCATCAACGGGCCCTTGATAATCTTGCCAAAGCCTTTCCGCACAAAACCGACGAAGAGCGCGAACTGATCGCTCTGGACGCTTGGTCAAATCTTGGTCGGGTCATGGTTGAGACCATGCAATTGGACCGTATTTTGAAACAACCCGATCGTATTGAAGTTCTCAACGGGCAGATCCTGGAGCGGTATCGCGATAAAATGGGGCCGCTCATTTGCTGCTCGCTTCATACCGGCAATTGGGAATTGGCAACCTGGCCACTGGTGGTTGCCGATATTAAATCAGCTGCCGTTTATAGACTCGTCTCAAACCCCTATGTGGATGCCTATTTGCGCAAACAACGTGAGACGCTTTACCAGGCAGGTATGTTTTCACGCGGTGCGGGGCGTACCAATCGCATGGGAGGTCACAATACAGCACGGCAGATCGGAAGCCTCTTGCGCGCTGGCGGACGCGTTGGCATGTTGGCTGACCTTTATGATCGGCGCGGGGTCGAAGTGCCGTTTTTTGGTCATCCAGCCTCTTCTTCCAAATTTGCTGCCATGTTGGCCAGACGCCTTGGGTGCCGCATATGGGTGGGGCGCTGCATTCGCATTGGAACGCAATCACGTTTCAAGGTTGAGATGAAAGAGCTGCAAGTGCCTTTTAGCGATGACAAAGAAGCGGATATTCGCGCTATAACAGCAGCCATGCAGAACCAGTTCGAGGAATGGATCACCGAGATGCCCGAACAATGGATGTGGTCAAACCGCAAATGGTCTTAAACCCTATTCTCATCCCATCTACAGCATAAAAAAAGCCCCGAATTAACCCGTGCTAAAACGAGGTAAGTCGGAGCTTTAATCAAGTTATAGTCTTGTGACCTACTTTTTCTTTTGTGCTTCTTTTCTCTTTTTCAAAGCTGCCATTTCAGCCTTTTGAAATTTCTGCACAAGCAAAATTTGCTGTTTGCGAACACCTGCAATGCGTTTTTGCCAGGTTTTGCCATCAGAAGGTTTTCCAGAAAGAGCTTTCCCCAATCCTTTTAGGGGAAAGGCCCGCGGCATCTGCTTTTTGGTGTTCATGGCGACGACGGTGATTCTTTTACCTTTTTTCAACTCAGCCAACAGTTCTTTGGTGGCCTTGGTCTGGGCCACACAGCTTGCTTGATCGCAATAGACATAGCTGAACTTATGAATCTTGTTTTTATCAATTTTGATAAAAACACCCATCTTGATGGCCCACCTGGCACCAATGAAACGGATCGACTTTAGAGTTTTCTTTGTTTTGGGATCCTTGAATTCGACAGGAACAAGCCAGACATGTGGAAACGTCACGATCAAAGAATCGCCAACACCATCAATCTGTTCGATAGCGATTGGAGCATAGGGCACCAGATTTTGACCGCCAAGACCATCAATACGGGTCACGCATACTTTTGGTGCTTTTTTTGTTTTTACGGAGCAAAGCTTCGTCCAGGGATTAAAAGCCTTGGCCGCTGCTTTCTTCTTTTTTGCGGCATCTTGCGCAAAGGCTGGGGCACCATATGCACTCAGCGCCAGTATTGCAGCAATCACGAAAGCGAAACCTTTGCGGCCGCACACAGATCGTTTAGTATCAGTCAGAGTCATGGTCATTAAATTCAACCTTTCATTTCCCCCCGAAATTTTGTCGGGTTTCATTCTTTGTCTCTTGGCATTATACGAACCATCAGGTCCATTTAAACAAGCCCCTCCCCATTCAAGGTGGAACTGTTAATATATAAGTGAAGTCAGGCGCATCCAAATAAGGCGAAGACGTGGCAAAGACCCCTCATTTGGATAAGCTATCAACAAAAACTCACCGCCATAGCTATTTCGCGCACAAACCGATGCCGAAATGTTGCCAAAAGAATACTCGATAATGTCTCTTGTTGATAGCCTTTGAATCAACTGACGTGATAATCGCGATGTATGTAACCCAGTTACCATCAATTGAAAAGAAACAGACAACGGCCTATGAAACCCTTTCCGCTCCTCACTCTTATTGCCGCGTTGATATATGGGCATGCTGGCCTTTTTGCGCAAAAGGCGCTTGGCGCTCCTGCCCACGGTATCTCCATGCACGGCACTCTAAAACATAAACCCGGCTTCAAGCATTTTGGTTTTGTAAACCCAGATGCCCCCAAGGGCGGTCAGCTGGTGTATGGTGCAATCGGCGGATTTGATAGCCTCAATCCATTTATTGTGCGCGGACGTCCGGCTCCTAACCTGCGAAATTACATATTTGAAAGCTTGATGACACGCGCTTATGACGAGCCGTTCTCGCTATATGGACTATTGGCTAAAACCATTGAAACACCAGAAGATCGAAGCTGGGTTGCCTTCAAAATCAACGAAAACGCGCGATTTTCAGATGGCAAGCCGGTCACGGTTGACGATGTTATCCATTCTCATGCTCTGTTGAGAGACAAGGGACGGCCCAATCATCGTTTTTATTACTCCAAGGTGTCAAAGGTTGAAAAAATTGGCGACGATACTGTCAAATTTACCTTCAAGCCTGAAGGTGATCGAGAGATGCCTTTGATCATGGGGTTGATGCCCATTTTGCCAAAACACATCTATTCCGTTGAAACTTTTGAAAAAACCACACTTAAAGCCCCCACGGGCAGTGGTCCCTACCTTGTTGATAAAATTGATGCAGGCGCCAGCATCTCCTTTAAGCGCAACCCCAACTATTGGGGGCGTGATCTTGCCGTCAACAGGGGCCGGTATAATCTCGACCATTTCACACATATTTTTTACCGCGACGCCAATGTCCTGTTTGAGGACTTTAAAAAAGGCGTGCATCATATCAGATTGGAGCGGGATCCAAATCGCTGGGCCAAGGATTATGACTTCCCTGCGATGAGAAAAGGGCTGGTCAAGCGCCAAACCATTAAGCTGGCCATACCATCTGGCATGAACGCCCTCGTGTTTAATAGCAGACGTTCTGTTTTTGCTGATAGAAATGTCCGCAAAGCTCTGACACTAATATTTGATTTCGAATGGATCAATCGCAATCTTTATCATAATTTATATACCAGAACCCGCAGCTTCTTTGATCGTTCAGAACTGTCGAGCGGAGGAAAACCTGTCGATGAGTATGAAAAATCACTATTGGCAAAATACCCTGATGCCGTCACGAAAGAAATTCGAGAACATGGCTATCAGCCCCCTGTTAGCGACGGTTCCGGCAGAAATCGCAACGCCAGGCGCAAAGCCCTTCGGCTACTGATCAAAGCTGGCTATATTCTCAAAGGCGCGGTGCTCGTCAACAAGAAAACCGGCAAGCCATTCACCTTTGAAATTTTAACGGCCAGACAAGATCAGGTACGCCTGCTACTCAATTACGTCTCGGCCTTGAAACTCATCGGGATCAAGGCGGAGGTGCGCGTTGTTGATAGCGCACAATTCCAACAGCGTAAAAATACATTTGATTTCGACATGACGGACAATGAATGGCGGGCCTCCTTGTCGCCGGGCAATGAGCAATCCTTTCGCTGGAGCGCAAAGGCGGCTGATAGCGAAGGAAGCTATAATTTTGCCGGCGTTAAAAACCCAGCGGCCGATGCGATGATCGAGGCCATGCTCAAGGCAAAATCACGCAAGCATTTTGTTTCCAGTGTTCGTGCACTTGATCGTGTCCTGCTGTCAGGCAATTATGTCATTCCGCTTTATCATACACCGGGGCAATGGCTGGCGATCTGGTCGCATTTAAAGCATCCCTCAAATACCTCCCTTTACGGATTGCGCCTTGACACTATCTGGCAACAACCTGATACCAAATAGACAAGATATTTTGGCGATTCGCTTTTGGGTGGCATAGCGGTAGATGAGCAATACAAAACTTGGATCCAGTTTGGGCGATAGCCCCTCAAACCGTCCTGACACACTGGAGCGGTTGCTGACGCATTTTGCGGTGGTCTCTGGTGACAAAATGGCTTTGATCGATCCCTCAAATCGCAACAGACTTGAAGGTCGCTCTGACAATCTACCCTTGCGCGCCTATTCCTTCAAAGCTCTTGAAGCGGCCGTTAACAGGCTGGCAACAAGACTTAGCGCTCTTGGATTATCGCGCGGCGATTACGTGGCATTGCAAATGCCGAACTTTTCCGAAACGCCTATCCTGGTGCTGGCCTTGATGCGAGCGGGGTTGGTTCCCTGCTTGATACCCTTGTCATGGTCGAACGAAGAGATAACCCATTCTTTCCAACGTCTCAAACCCAAGGCACTAATCAGTTGCGGGCAGCTCAATGAAATCAATTATTCGGAAAATATGCGCGAATTGGCTTTTGCTCATATGCACGTGCGGTTCGTCATGGGGGTGGGCTACGACATCGCGGAAGGTGTCAGTGATATCACGCCGCTATTTGACCCAGACGAGGGATTGGAAAATGCCCCCTTCGTCGCGCCCCCGTTTGATAGCGCCTTGAGCGATCTTGGCCTTGTCACTTATATTGACCCCATAACGCCTGTTCCGCACGATAGTGGGCAAATTCTGTCGAGCGGTTTATTGCACGTTCTGGAGCTGCAACTCTCGGCGAGCGATCATATTTTGAGCGCCTATCCGCTATCATCTGTTCCAGGACTAGCCGCACATTTTTATCCCTGGCTCATGTCCGGCAGCTGCATGACCCTGCATCAACCCTTTGATTTCAGCGTCCTGCAAGAACAGATGCGCGCCAAAAGCTTCAGTTATTTTGCAGCTCCCGAACAGGTCATTGATTATTTGCT
Source organism: Alphaproteobacteria bacterium (assembly GCA_024280895.1). Classification (GTDB taxonomy): domain Bacteria; phylum Pseudomonadota; class Alphaproteobacteria; order Rhizobiales; family JAKIUO01; genus JAKIUO01. The sequence goes on from JAJRPI010000086.1 coordinate 121,332, forward strand.
GCGCAACGATCTTCCCGTGCCCCAAAAACTCGCGATTGTACGGCGAGACAGCCATCTGCCCACTTGTGATCTCGACGTTCTGCCGTCACTTGACCTGTATGACTTGTGGAATCTGGGGGGGCTTGGTTCTGTGCCGGTTAGATATCAAAATGATGAACCCACGGGTCTGTTTGCAGATGGCCGCATCTGCCTGGCGTCCGATACGCATCAGCAACTTTGTTTAGCCGGGGCAGAAATCATCAATGATCGCCTGCACGTCAAAGGGCGCATATTTCCAGACCCTTCGTCGTTAAAAACGTCGATGGAATGGATTTCTCTTAAAAAACGCATCAATGATGGCTGGCTCGATACAGGGCTGTCAGCATTTGCGGGGCCAAACAACTGCGTTTTGCTCGGCGGGGAAACCCTCGAAGAATTGCAAAAGGTTGCATCTTGAGAACTCACTATGCTGGAGCATTTGCCTTTTGTGCGATCTCGGCCAACTCGCGAACCAGACGTGCCGCCCCCTTGAGACGTTTCTCATCATTTTCCCAATCGGCCTTGTAGATCATTTTTTGATCTGGCTGAATTTTTACCACCGATGGTTTTTGGCGCATAAAGTCTAAAATGCCGTCGGGATTTGGTGGCGCATCCTTGTGAAAAGCAACCACCGCCCCTCTTGGTCCCGCATTGACAGATGCAACGCCTGCGACGCGGCAAGATACCTTGATCTTGACGATCTCCAGCAAATGTTCAACTTCGCTCGGCAAAGAACCAAAGCGATCCGACAATTCGGCTGCAAAGCTGTCAACTTCGGTGGCATCGCCCAGTGTTGAAAGGCGCCGATAAAGTCCCATGCGGACCTGCAAGTCAGAAACATATGTTTCGGGGATCAGCACAGAGGTGCCTATGGAGATTTGCGGTGACCACTGCTCTTCAAGCTCGTCTCCTCCCCCGCCACGCAACATGGCAACCGCTTCCTCGAGCATCGATTGATAGAGCGCAAACCCGACTTCCTTGATATGACCAGACTGTTCTTCGCCCAGCAGATTACCAGCCCCTCTGATGTCCAGATCATGGCTGGCCAAGGCAAAGCCTGCGCCCAGCGTATCAAGGGACTGCAGCACCTTCAGGCGCTTTTGTGCGCTATCTGTCAGTTTCTTGCCTGGTTCCGTTGTGAAGTAGGCATAAGCTCTGGTCTTAGAGCGACCTACCCGTCCGCGCAGTTGATAGAGTTGCGCCAATCCGAACTGATCAGCACGATGGATGATAAGTGTATTGGCGGTTGGTACATCCAGACCGGATTCGACAATCGTCGTTGACAGTAATACATCATATTGCCGGTCATAGAACGCCGTCATGATGTCTTCAAGTCGCCCCGGCGCCATTTGCCCATGCGCAATCGCGACCTTTAACTCAGGCACTTGCTCATGCAAAAATTCTTCGATATCGGAAAGGTCTTTGATGCGGGGCACGACATAAAAACACTGGCCACCACGAAAGCGCTCGCGCAGCAATGCTTCACGCAAGATCATCGCGTCAAACGGCGTTACAAAGCTACGCACTGCCATCCGGTCAACGGGCGGTGTGGTGATCAAGGACAAGCCGCGCACCCCGGACAAGGACATTTGCAAGGTACGCGGGATAGGCGTCGCGGTCAGCGTCAAGACATGCACGTCCTGACGCATATTCTTGATACGCTCTTTATGCTGAACACCAAAATGTTGTTCTTCATCAATGATCAACAGGCCCAGATTAGCGATTTTCAGGCTTTTTGACAGCAAGGCATGAGTGCCAATGACAATATCAACAGTGCCTTTGGCAAGGCCGTCCTTGACGAGTTTGAGTTCCTTCGATCCAACAAGACGCGAGGCCTGTTCGACCCGGATCGGATAACCTTCAAATCGTTCTTTAAAAGTCTTGAAATGCTGGCGTGCCAACAAGGTCGTTGGTACCACAAGCGCCACTTGATGACCATTCATGGCGGCAACAAAGGCGGCTCGCAGGGCAACTTCGGTTTTTCCAAAACCCACATCACCACACACAAGCCGATCCATGGGGCGACCTTTTTCGAGATCCTCAAAAACCTGATTGATACTTTCTTGCTGATCCTCTGTTGGTTCGAACTTGAAACGTGCCGTAAACTCTTCATATTCACTTAGCGGAACGCTCATGACGGGCGCTGTCTTCAATTCGCGCTGTGCAGCAAGTTTGATGAGTTTTTCTGCAATGTCCTTGATGCGCTGTTTGAGTTTTGCCTTGCGGGCCTGCCACGCAGCACCACCAAGTCTGTCGAGCACAACGCTCTCATGACCGCCATAACGGCTTAACAGTTCAATATTCTCCACAGGCAGATAAAGCCGGTCACCCCCATGATAATGCAATTCCATGCAGTCATGAGGGGCGCCATCTGCATCTATGGTGCGAAGCCCCTGAAAACGGCCAATACCGTGGTCAGCATGTACAACGGCGTCACCTAGCGAGATATCATTGACACCGGTGAGGACATCGGCGGCCTTGGAGCGGCTTTTTACTTTGCGGATCAAGCGATCACCGAGAATATCCTGCTCAGCAATAATGACAAAATCCGGTGTTGAGAAACCTTGCTCCAGACCAAGCACCGCAAAGCCTGTCACCCCGACGCCCATATTGCGGGCCTCATCCCAGCTTTTGACCATTTGGGTCCGCGTCAAACCATGATTGGTCAACAGGTGGTTTAAGCGCTCTCGTGCGCCCCCACTCCAGCTGGCAATAACGACCTTTTTCTTTGCTTTGTGCAGCGCCTTGATATGAACGACGACGCTTTCATAAATATTGACGCCTTCGCTGGCGCGTTCGGCGGCAAAACTGCGCCCTTGCTTGCCTTGTAAGGAGACAACAGGTACGCCCTCGCCACCAGTTGGTAATTCGAATGGTGTTAAAAGACGGGCGCCATGAGCGGCGATCTTGTCTTCCCATTCGTCCTTACGCAAATAGAGCTGATCGGGCGGCAATGGCTTGTAGGGTGCCCCACCAAAAGTTTTTTGTTCAAGGGAATGAAGCCGACTATCATAATGATCTTCAATCTGATCGAGACGGTTGGTCCGCGCTTCTTCAAACAGATGGTCAAAGCTCAGCTGCGCATCTGGCAGATAGTCAAATACCGTTTCCAGAGCGTCTTCATGGAACAAAGGCAGCCAGTGCTCCATGCCCTCAAACCGCACCCCATTGCTGATCGCTTCATAGAGAGGGTCGGAACTTGTGACGGCTCCAAACAGTGCCGTGTAACGCTGCCGGAAACTAGAGCGCGCTTCGTCGCCAAAGGCGCACTCATTGACGGGCATCAATAATAGTTTGGAAAGCTGATCACCAGAGCGCTGCGTTTCCGTTTCAAAGCTGCGTATGGTCTCGAGATCATCGCCAAAATAATCGAGCCGTACGGGTTTGGAGCGCCCCGGTGGGAACAGATCAATAATATCACCGCGCATCGCATAGTCGCCGGGGTCCATCACCGTCCCGACCCTCAAATACCCACTTTTTTCCAGGTGCGCGGCAATCTTGTTCATCGGGATGACCCGCCCCGGTATCAATTTGAGGATGGAGGAGCGAATAAAGTTTTTCGAGGGGATCTTTTGTTGGGCCCCATTCATGGTAGTCAGGACAACAACCGGCGCTTTCCACTTGGGAACGGCGATCATCCGCGCCAACGCCATGATACGCCGTCCGGCAATCTCGGTGTTGGGGGACACTCGGTCATAAGGGACGCAATCCCAAGCGGGCAAAATAACGCGTTTCACATCAGGCGCAAAGAAACGCAAGCTGGCCGCAAGCGCTTCAAGACGCTTATCATCTCTTGCCATATGCAAAACAGGCTGCGCGAGACCATTGCCTTGCGCAAAACGGGTTCTGGCAACATCACCAAGCAGTAAGGCATCAAGCCCCTCAGTAACGCCAGATACCAGCAAGCGAGGGGCACTCGATGCCACAAGTTCCAGTTTTTGTTGATACTCACCCACGCCGTGTTCCATTATTTGATAATTTTGTGAAATCGCCTGATGCGATTGATCAATGTCTGGCTTTGCTCGTCAAACGCTCCGGCTCCGTCCACCAGCGCTCCCGCCAATACCGGATCAGGCATCTCCATCAGCAGTTCAAATGCGGCGAGCGCTTTGACATCCATCGTGAATACTTTGGCCTTTGCGTAGTGACCAAGCAAAAAGTCCATTTCGCGGGTGCCACGATGTTCGGCGCGGTAAAGTGCTCGTTGCCGCTTTATCAACAGCTCACCATCCGTCACATCTGTGTCATCATTTGAGCGCATGACTGGATCCATTAGTTCTATGTTTGTTCATAGTCGAGTGATTCCATGCCGACACATATTCATGCCCGTCAATTATCTCTTTTTGAGAGGCCTAATAAACCATCTTGTGTACCCAAAGGCTTGCCTTTTTCGTCCAGAGAACCCAATTTCGCTCACAAACTAATTAAAAGCGAATCGCTCAGGCACCAAAAGCCTCGCACCAATGTGGTATTGATCATGCGACCCATTCAACTCCATGCTCTTTTTGCCAAAGCGCAAAGCCTTGATGGGATAGGCCCGAAACTTTCCGAGAAACTGACCAAGCTCGTTAATAACACTGTTGAACGCAGTGATCCACGAGTGATTGATCTTTTATGGCATTTTCCCACGGGGATTAATGATCGTCGCCACAGGCCAAAGATTTCTGCCGCTGAGCCTGGCAGTCTGGTTACTATCGAAGTGAGCGTGACGGGCCATGTTCCCCCTCCTCCGGGCAACAAGAAAGTCCCCTACAGGGTGTTTTGTGCAGATGATACCGGCGAGATGGAGCTGATCTTTTTTCGTGGTCAGAAAAACTATCTTGAACGCATGCTGCCGCTTGGCGAAAAACGTATTCTGTCAGGGCGCGTTGAACGCTACGGGGCCAAGCTGCAAATGTCCCATCCAGATCATATGGTGAGCGAGGAAGAGTTCAAAACCCTGCAATTGATTGAACCTGTTTACCCATTGACCGCTGGGGTCAGTGGCAAGATCATGCGCCGTGCCGTCAATAATGCCATTGAGCTTATTCCCGAACTTGAGGAATGGCAGGATGCAGAATGGCTGAAAAAACAAAAATGGCGTGGTTTTTCGGATGCGTTGCGTACCGTTCACCAACCACAAGAACTGCTTGATCTATTGCCGATAGCGCAAGCTCGCAAGCGCCTGGCCTATGATGAGCTATTGGCCAGCCAGCTTGCCCTTGCCTTGATGCGCAACAGCGAAATCAAAGGCACCGGCCGGGCCCTCAAAATGGGTAATGGTTTGCGCAATAAAATCCTGTCTCTCTTACCCTTTGAACTGACGGGATCGCAAAAAACATCTCTTGAAGAAATCTATGAGGACATGGGCAGCCCGGACCGCATGCTGCGCCTGTTACAAGGAGATGTGGGGTCGGGCAAAACCGTTGTGGCGATGCTCGCGATGGCTGCGGCCGTTGAAGCTGGAACACAAGCCGCCTTGATGGCACCAACCGAAGTGTTGGCCCGTCAGCATTTTCATGAATTTAGCGAGATGGCGGAAAAAGCCAGCTTTAGTGTCGCCTTGCTGACCGGACGCGAAAAAGGCAAATCGCGCGAGGCCTTATTGGCTCAGCTCAAAATGGGTGAGCTGGATATGCTGGTTGGCACCCATGCCCTGTTTCAAGATGATGTGGAGTTCGCGGATCTTGGCATCGCCATCATTGACGAACAGCATCGATTTGGCGTGCAGCAGCGCATGAAGCTGCAAGGCAAAGGCAAGGATACTGATACCGATGTGCTGGTCATGACGGCAACACCCATCCCGCGCACCCTACTTTTGACCAATTACGGCGACATGGAAACGTCCCAGCTAACGGATAAACCAGCCGGGCGAAAACCCATCACCACCAGAGTGTTGCCGGTGGATCGCATTGACGAGCTGTTACACGGCTTGCAGCGTGCCTTGGCATCGGGTACGCAGGTTTATTGGGTCTGTCCGCTGGTTGAAGAATCTGAAAAATTGGATCTGGCCGCAGCTGATCAACGCCACGCTTGGCTCCAGGGGCATTTCGGCGATAAGGTCGGCCTCGTGCACGGGCGTATGAAAGGCGAAGAAAAAGACGCCGTGATGAAAAGCTTTTCCGATGGCAACATCGGCATTTTGGTCGCAACAACCGTCATTGAAGTAGGCGTCAATGTCCCAAATGCGACGATCATGGTCATCGAACATGCCGAGCGTTTTGGATTATCGCAACTGCATCAGCTGCGCGGACGGGTGGGACGCGGAGACAAGCAATCATCTTGTATTTTGCTCTATCAAGGCCCGCTATCTAAAACCGGACAGGCGCGCCTCACCGTCATTCGTGATTCTGAAGATGGTTTTCGTATTGCTGAAGAAGATTTGCGTTTGCGTGGTGGCGGAGAGCTGCTGGGCACCAAACAAAGCGGCGTCCCTGAGTTTTCCATCGCCAGATTACCAGAGCATAGCGAAATTCTAGCGGCAGCCCGCGATGATGCCCAGCTCATATTATCGCGAGATCCTACCCTCACATCTACACGCGGCAAAGCACTGAAAACCCTGCTCTATCTGTTTGAGCGCGACGCGGCTGCCAAGTTGCTTCGTTCAGGATAGGTTTTTAGTCGTTGAATTTGGCTCAGGTTGCTCTTTTTCGGCTTCGTCCACCAGTTCCTTGAGATCATTTTGATAGTGAGGCACCACAAGCCCCGCTGAAATCACCATTTTCGCCGCATCTTCGACTTTCATCTCAAGAATTGTCACGTCCTCGCGTGGCACGAACAAAAGATATCCCGACGTTGGATTTGGCGTTGTTGGCAGGAAAATGCTCAACATTCCACGCTCTGACGTGTTGCATTTTTCATGGATTTCACCGGTCGTATCTGTGGAAACAAAGACAATGGAATAAAGCCCGCGCCTTGGATATTCAATAATACCGACCTTTTGAAAACTGGTTTGGCTCTGGGAAAGCACCGTTTCAAATATCTGCTTAAGCGCTCCGTAAACGCCGCGCACAACTGGCATCCGGCCAACGACCTGTTCACCAAAACTGATAATCGTGCGACCAAACAGATTAGCGACAAATGCCCCAACAATTATTAATATGATGATGGAGAACGCCACACCAATGCCGGGGATGGTTATATTATAAGTTTCTGGTTGCCATATTTTTGGTAATAACGGCTTGACCCAGCCGTCAACAAAGCTGATCAGAGTCCAGATAATGTAAACCGTGATGCTAACCGGCCCAACAACCACGAGACCGGTAAAAAAATAGTTTCGCAGTCTAGCAATGAAGCCGGCCTTTTTAACCGGCAAATCCGTTGGTGCCAGCTTGTGCAAACCTTGCGGTTCGTCATTATGCGATGAGTTTTTATCGTTCATTGCCATTCCATATATTCTTGTTGTCGCCCACAATCAAGCCTGTGATTGACACTATATAGCGTAATTAATCGGACATGTTGATTTCGAAATTGGCGACAAGGACATTTTCTTGGCAAAGCCAAATAGCGTCGAGAGAAAGACGCTTTGCAAACTGATCGCCAAAGCAATTATTCTGCAGCGATTGTCGTTCGAAAAGCCGGGATCACCGCTTTCTTTTTAATCTCGGGCTTAACAGCAACTTTAGCTTGCGCAGTCCTTGCTCTCTTTTTTTCGCTGCGCACAACAGTGTTGAACGCTGGGATTGGAGGGGCTGCATTTAGAATTGACGGTTGTCTCGATGGACCAGACACAGTCGCGGCCACTGCGCGGCGCCCAGATTTAGCGAAATCACTGCGAGCCCGTTTTTTGTGCCCCGTGCGCTCATAAGCAATGGCACGTTGCTGATAGGCAAGCTTTTGCGATGCCCCGTCAAGCTTGCCAAGCCATATGGCGCCGGTCAGATCGGCAATAGCAGCGCTATGGCGTTTGGTCCCATTATAGGCGAGGCCACGCTTGTAAAGAGCTTGCGCCATCTGGCTATCGGTTAGATCACCGGCATTCATGCTTTTTGTGATGGTACGGACCGCGGCTTTGAATTTTTGGGCCGTGATCTGTTTATCGGCTTTTTGAAAAAGCGCCGCATCTGCCTTCAAGGGAACTGGCGCGAACACCAGTAATCCCGCCAGGAGAAAAGCGGATAATCGTAAATATCTTATTCCAGCTCGCATCAGCATCGTTTTGCAATCCTGTTATTTATTTCAGCAGGCCTGTCCAACAAGAACAATGATACGCGAAGACCCTTTCACTGGTCAAACAAAGGATTGGGGCAAAACAGCGACAAAGCGTAATTCTAACCCCATAATATACGATAAGCCCGTTATTAGGGCCCGTCTGGACTTACTCAACAGTCACAGATTTTGCCAGATTTCGCGGTTGATCCACATCGGTTCCCATGAAAACGGCTGTATGATAGGCAAGCAACTGCACCGGAACGGCAAATAGCAGCGGGTTGGTGAAACTGTGTGCCTTGGGCACAACAAAGCTTGAAGCTGCATTAAAATTTTCTGCAGCCTCCTGGTCATCGGTCAGCAGGATAATTTGACCCCCCCTAGCCGCAACCTCCTGCATGTTGGATACCGTTTTTTCAAACAGATCATCTTTAGGTGCCACGACGACGACAGGAACATCCTCATCGATCAAGGCAATGGGTCCATGTTTCAGCTCTCCAGCTGCATAGCCTTCTGCGTGAATATAAGAAATTTCTTTCAGCTTGAGCGCCCCTTCAAGAGCAATGGGGTAGCTACTGCCCCGCCCCAGATAAAGCACGTCGCGTTTGTGTGCAAGACCATGAGCGATTTTCTCAAACAGATGTTCGTTTTTGAGGACACTGGAGATATGACGTGGAAGCTCAACCAACTGGGTCACCAACTCGACCTCTTCATCCTTGGAGATATGACCACGCTCCCGGCCAGCTTTAATGGCAAGACAGGCAAGAACGGTCAATTGACAGGTAAAGGCCTTTGTGGAAGCGACACCGATTTCGGGGCCAGCCAATGTTGGCAATACAGCATCGGATTCGCGAGCAATAGTAGACTCTTTAACATTCACAACGGCAGCCACATGCTGTTTTTGCTCGCGGCAATATCGCAATGTCGCCAAGGTATCAGCGGTTTCGCCAGATTGTGAAATGAACAAAGCCAGCCCTCCTGGCTCCATGGGCGCCTCGCGGTAGCGCATTTCAGATGCCACATCGATTTCCACTGGCAAGCGTGCATAACGCTCAAACCAGTATTTTGCCACCAGTCCGGCATAATATGCGGTACCGCAAGCCGATATGGTGATGCGTGGCAATGTTTTGAAATCGATATCGAAATCTGGAATTTTCACAATGTTTTTGGTGAGATCAACATAATAGCCAAGTGTATGGGCGATGACTTCGGGCTGCTGATGGATTTCCTTGGCCATGAAATGGCGGTGATTGCCCTTATCAACCAGCATCGCCGAGGCAAATGACTTGGTGATTTTGCGCTCAACCTCTTGGCCCCCTTCATCGAGTATCGTCGCACTTGAGCGCGTCAAGATCACCCAGTCCCCATCTTCCATATAAGAAACACGATCAGTGAAGGGCGCAAGGGCAATGGCATCTGACCCCAGATACATCTGGTCTTCTCCATAGCCAATGGCCAGAGGGCTGCCGCGTCGGGCACCAATCATCAAATCATCATGACCGCCAAAGATCACTGCAATGGCAAAGGCACCTTCGAGTTGGGCCAAAACACCATGCACGGCCTGTTCAGGTGCCCGTCCACTGGCAAGCTCTTCGCTAATCAGATGAACAATAACTTCGGTATCCGTGTCAGATTCAAAATGCGCCCCTTCGCTTTCCAGCTTGTCTCGCAGAGCTTTAAAGTTTTCGATGATGCCATTATGAACAACGGCCACCTTATCGGTCATATGGGGATGAGCATTGCTTTCATTGGGAGCACCATGCGTGGCCCAGCGCGTATGACCGATACCGGCATGCCCCTGGAGAGGCGCCTCATTCAGGCGCTTTTGCAAATTTTTGAGCTTACCCTTGGCACGAAGACGTCCCAGCACGCCGTTTTCAACCGTCGAAATACCGGCTGAATCATAGCCCCTATATTCCAGCCGCTTGAGCGCATCGACGAGGTCATCCGCAACGGGCTGCGTCCCCAATATCCCCACAATACCGCACATCGGGAAGTCTCCTGTTTGATTTCATTGACTACTTGAATAATCTAAATGCAAAAGCCGTGCAAAACCGGCTTTCTAATTTAGATATTTCGTTATCAGCCGGTTTTGACAAGTCACTTAAAGTTTCAAGCTGTTTCGTTAACTATGGACAGTGTGAGTAATCATTTCATGAAAAAAATTACGAGTTTTCCGGTTTTTTGGCTTTCACACTGGCATTCATGCGCCTGAATTTGATGGCCCAATCGTCTATTTGTCGCTGCTTGGCCCGTGATACCGCTAACGAGTTTTCTCCCACATTGCGTGTCACTACACTTCCCGATCCAACAAAGGCTCCATCGCCGATTTTGATAGGGGCCACCAGCGCACTGTTTGAGCCAATAAAAGCGTTTTCACCAATATCGGTGAAATGCTTGTTAAAACCATCATAATTACACGTTATGGTGCCAGCTCCGATATTGGCATTTTTGCCTATACGGGCATCGCCAATATAGGTGAGATGGGAGACTTTTGCGCCCTCCTCAACCGTTGATTTCTTGATCTCGACAAAATTACCGACCTTGGCATTTTCACCAATTACCGCAGCTGGGCGCAATCGCGCATAAGGACCAATGGCGGCACCACGACCGATCTGCGTCTGCTCAAGATGGCAAAAGGCCTTGATATGTACGTGATCGGCAACCGTTACGCCTGGACCAAAAAACACGTTGGGTTCAATCAGCACGTCCTGCCCAATTTTTGTATCATGACTAAAATAAACGCTATCTGGATCCAGCAATGTGGCGCCCCCGTCCATAATCTGGCGCCGGCGTTTGCGCTGAAAAATTTTTTCAGCCAAAGACAATTGCTCTCGCGAATTAACCCCCAGTACTTCCAGCTCATCGCAAGTGACAATGGCCAGTTCAAGGCCATCTGATTTGGCAAGTTCGACCGTGTCGGTGAGATAATATTCGCCATTGGCATTGTCATTGTTGATACGCGCCAACAGGCCTGGAAGATTCTCGCTTTTAAAACCAAACACTCCAGAATTACACAATGTGATGGCCCGCTCATCGTCACTTGCATCTTTATGTTCACGAATGGCAATGAGAGCCCCATCGGGACTTTGTAATAGCCGGCCATAGCCTGCTGGATCCTGGGCGTTAAAACCAAGGACGACGATATCAGCACCCTCATCAAGGCGCGTGGTCAGTTTGCGCAATGTCTCAAGGGTCAAGAGTGGCGTATCGCCGTACAAAATAAGGATATTGCCATCATGTTGCGATATTGGATCAATGGCGCAAAGAACCGCGTGAGCTGTACCAAGGCGTTCTGTCTGGGTAACGGTTTGAACTGGAATATGATCGGGAATGACACGCTCGCCTTGTTCCTCCAGCTCGGGGCCAAGGACGACGACATTTTGTTCATTGCCAAGCTCATTCGCCAGTGACAGTACATGAGCAAGCATCGAGCGTCCGCCAATCGGGTGCATTACCTTTGGTATAGAGGAGCGCATACGCGTCCCCATGCCAGCGGCCAGTGTAATGGTCAACAAGTCGGCTTCCATAAGCGTCATTTCCTCCAGATTTTTATCTATCGATCCAGTTATGTCATTCAAAGCCAAGCGCACTACAAACGATCACGCATGCTATTTGTGTCACATGAGTTGCGAGATTATCCCAATCCAACCGATTTAGTTTCTTTTGACATATTAAAACAAAAAAAACCATATAGCGTTAGTATGGTAACCATTGCGTTGAGATTTATGCTTGTTGTAAGTCTTGATATTGGTATATAAGGCGTTCTTCTTGGCCCTTCATGCGGCCTTTTAGACTAACAAAGACGGTTTAACAGACTTATTATGCCCCAAGTGAAAAAAAAGAGCTTCATTCAAAAGAATGGTCTGGTTGCAGTTTGGTCCATGGCTGGCTTCGTGGCCATGGGCTATATAGGGTTTCTGGCAACAGGAACTGGTAGTCAGCGCTCGAACAGTACCATGGTTGCGCAAGCCAATCTTGCCAACTCCTCCGCCACAACACCCGTGCAACAAGAAGTTGCGGCCCTTCGTGCCCATGTTCAAGAATTGACCAGTCGCGAGAAAAAATTATCTCGCAAACTTTCAAATCTGGAAGAGGCGCTGGGTCCAAATACAGCGGCTTTGCCAAGCCAGACCACAGAATTTGGTCGGGGCAATAGCGCCCCAAATACCAATATGCCCTCTCCTGCCAGGATGCCTACCAAAAAGGTGACAATAAATGTCCTGCCATTGACTGCTGATGACAATGTCATGCAGCTTTCTACGGACCCGCAGGCTCAAAGCTATGGTATTGATCTCGCCTCGGCTCGTTCAATTGATTCGCTAGAACGTCACTGGAAAAACCTGAGAAAGAGCAACCCAGCACTGCTGAAAGGTCTCAAGGCTCACTTCGTTGATAAGGGAACCGCCGACTTACCTCTTTACTCGCTGATTGCCGGGCCATTTGAAAGAATGAGTGCCGCCGTTAGCCATTGTAAAAAAATGTCAAATGCCAATATTGACTGCCAGGAAACCAATTTCCAAAGTGGTATGGGAAGAATAACAACAGCTGGAAGATAGCGTTGTACATTTTAGCTCAACGAATAAAAAAAGCGCGCATCATTTCTGATGAGCGCTTTTTTCGCTTAACCAATAAAGCTAAGCTTTACAGGTTTTGATACCAAATATCGAGTATAGCGGGCACCAGCCAATAAGCGCGGTGAAGAGTGGAACAACGCCAATCCATGCGATATCCCCCAGAGGAGAGCCCAAAGACATCCCAATCATATCAGCCATCATGCCACTGATGAACGGTGTCATCGAAAGCAATACAAGACCAACAACGATCCGCAACGTACGGTCAAATGAACCTACATTTACCTTCATAATATTTTCTTCCTAATTTGTTAGTGCAGTTTGAACGACGAAATATCATTCACCACTGCTTGCGCATACCCTATTCAAACAATAGATCAAAGTCGGTGACTTAGTCACAATATGATTAAGTAGCATGAACGGTAATTTGACAGGTCGTTTTACCCGGGCCTTGAATGATCTTTGTAGTTTGTGAGGCTATTCTTCAAGAGAATATTGATTTTACCGCGTTCAAGAGCAATCAACCCCCTATCTTCCCAGCGTTTTAATAATCGTGAGATCACTTCGCGCGCAGAGCCTAGGTCTGTTGCCAGGAATTGATGGGTACAAGGGACGATACCAAATCCATTGTCCAACTGCAATAACCGTGCAGCCAAGCGTGATTCAAGGGGACGAAACGCAACATCTTCCAAGACTTCAACCAACTCAATGAAACGCTCTGAATAGTCGCCAAGAATCGAATCTCTAAACCCTTGCGAACTGGACATGAGTTCTTGAAAAAGCGGGAATCCAATGGCGTAGCCCTCAAGTGGTTGCTCAACAATGCCCTCACCGCTATAGGGGCTATGCCCCAACAGACATGAAACAGTCATCACGCAAGCTGCGCCTGGGCCAACTCGGTACAAAACAATTTCACGCCCACTTTCAGCAACGATTTGCACTCTGATTGAACCACAGGTTAGTAAATAAAACAGCTCACATTTTTTACCGGGCTCAAATACTTTTGCCCCTTTTGGAGCGGTGATGAAAATTCCCTTGCTCGCCACAAGCTTGCTGGCCTTGGCGTCAAGTCCCGGGATCTGATCATTGTCTTCGATCATCGGACATCACCTTCCTGCAGGACCGCGCGCTCTCACCTTGTGCTTATTTTATGATGTGAACGTATCGCAAGTCGCAACATCACCGCGCTCAAACCCTCGCTTGAACCAGCTCACTCGTTGCTTGGAAGAGCCGTGTGTGAAACTGTCAGGTACGACATATCCGGTTGTACGCTTTTGGATCTTGTCGTCGCCAATAGCGTTGGCTGCATTGAGGGCTTCTTCGAGATCGCCGCGTTCAAGGATGTTTTTGGCGCGATCAGCTCGTTTGGCCCAAACACCTGCCATACAGTCAGCCTGTAATTCCATACGAACCTGAATAGCGTTTGATTTGGTACTTTTTTGACCATGCCGCATTTTGTATTTTTGTACCTTGCCAGTAATGCCCAGCAAAGTCTGGACATGATGGCCGATTTCATGGGCAATGACATATGCTTGCGCGAAATCACCAGACGCGCCAAATTTTCTTGAAAGCTCCTTGTAAAAAGCCGTGTCAATATAGACTTTTTGGTCGTTGGGGCAGTAAAACGGGCCCATTTGGCGCATGCCGACACCACAAGCGGTTCTTGTAGACCCCGAAAACATTACCATTTTCGGTTCGCGATAGGTGCGTCCCATGCGATCGAATATTCTTGTCCAGACATCTTCTGTATCAGCAAGCACCACAGACAAGAAGCCGCGCATCTCATCACTGACCTTTTCTCTATCGTTTCTTGAACCTTGTCGATCTTCCATGCCACCTCTAGGAAGTCCAGCATTGCGTCTGACCCGCCCCTGACTAGGTGTGATCCGTCTGTTTGTAGAGCTATCGGGCATGCGCGGTAGCTCAAGACCGGGAAAGCCAGTACCACCGCCGCCAAGAATCAATTTACCAAATTTAGGAAAAAAGATCATGATACCAACAACGATTATGATGCCCATGATGCCCATGCCGCCACCGCGACGGGCACCTCTTCCACCACCGGGGAACGGAAAACGAAGACCACCCCCACCACCTTGACCGCGCCGATCTTCTACATTGTCGCTCTTGCGACGACCTTTCCAACGCATGGGCTCACTTTCTCATTATTCGTTACACTGCTTGTCGTGTGAAAGATCATTCGCACACGGCTCTTCAATAAGCTTATACATTCTGCTTGCCACCAAGGCCAATCCCTAACAGCAGTCCGGCAACAGAAAATGAGATTATCGCTAAGAACAGGATTTATTTTCAATAAGGGTGATAATCATCTGGATAATTATTGCCTTTTCTGGCAAGGAAGGCCATTAAATTCAATCAAACACCATAGATTAGTGCGAATGTTGATTCTGTTTGATTTTTGAAAGACAATGTCTTCATCATTTAATCATTTGGTCCCGTAGCTCAGTTGGATAGAGCAGGAGCCTTCTAAGCTCAAGGTCGGAGGTTCGAATCCTCCCGGGATCACCACTTATAGTCAGATTGCATCTTTACCAGAATCGCACCGGGGCCTTCCAGTTTATCTGGAAGCCCCCGATCCGACTTGGTCTCAATTTTTAGCGACTATTCGACAATATGCAGTTTTTCCTCGACATCATCTTTTTGGCGTTTGGCCAGCAACTTATTAAGCGCGCTGATATAAGCCTTTGCTGAGGCGACCATGGTATCCTGGTCAGCACTACGTCCTGTGACGGTCCTGCCATCTTCTGACAAGCGGACCATCACTTCGGCCTGCGCATCAGTACCCGCAGTAACAGCGCTTACCTCATAAAGGGCCAAACGGGCATTATGTCTGACGATTTCCTTGATCGCATTGAAAATACTGTCAACAGGCCCCTCACCCGTTGCCTCGCGAGTTTCATGGTGACCTTCGACCTCAAGAGTGATGGTGGCTTTTTGCGGACCACCAGTGCCAGCAATCACCGTCAAAGCAACAACCTTGATATTTTCATTGGCATTTGACACCTGATCATCCACCAATGCTTCAATATCTTCGTCAAAGACATGCTTTTTGTGGTCAGCCAGATCTTTGAAACGCTTGAAGGCATCCTGGAATTCGCCATCTGCCAGCTCATAGCCCAGGTCTTTGAGCTTTTCCTTAAAGGCGTGGCGTCCCGAATGTTTACCCATCACCAGCGAGCTTTCTTTCAGGCCAACGCTTTCCGGCGTCATAATCTCATAGGTTTGGGTATTTTTGAGCATGCCGTCTTGATGAATACCACTTTCATGGGCAAAGGCATTTTTGCCCACGATGGCTTTGTTGGGCTGCACAGGAAAAGCTGTCACAGCCGATACCAGTTTCGAGGCGCGTGTGATAAAGGTCGGGTCGATATTGGTCCAGTATGGCAAGACGTCATTGCGCGTGTTAATGGCCATAACGATTTCTTCGAGCGCTGCGTTGCCTGCCCGCTCTCCCAGACCATTAATGGTGCATTCTACCTGGCGAGCCCCTGCGCGGACCCCGGCCAGAGAGTTTGCTACTCCCATGCCCAGATCATCGTGGCAATGGGTCGAGAATATCACCTCATCAGCACCTTCAACCCGCTCGCGCAACATCTTGATCAGCGCAAACATTTCTTCAGGCACGGTATAGCCGACGGTATCTGGGATATTGATGGTGCCCGCACCCGCCTTGATTGCGGCTTCCACACAGCGGCACAAAAAGTCGTGTTCCGTGCGGGTCGCATCTTCCGCCGACCATTCCACATTATCAGTATAGCTACGCGCATGTGTGACGCTGCTTGTGACCATATCGAGCACGTCATCTGCTTGCATTTGCAGTTTGTATTTCATATGCACGGGCGACGTCGAAATAAAGGTATGGATACGGGGGTTAACCGCATCACGCAAAGCCTGTCCGGCGCGATCAATATCCTTGATTGAGGCGCGGGCCAATCCACATACAGACGCGGACTTCACGGTTTTTGCGACTTGGCGCACTGATTCGAAGTCACCGGGTGAAGCAATCGGGAAGCCGGCTTCGATAATATCCACGCCCATTTCGTCAAGAATTTCGGCAACTTGAATTTTTTCTTCCAATGACATGGAAGCGCCAGGCGATTGTTCGCCATCGCGCAAGGTTGTATCGAAAATGATCACACGATCAGCATCAGACCTATCGGTCACGACCGGTTTGATATCAGTTTTATTATGTCCCATAAGAAGTGGTCCTTGTTCACGGCCTCGCATAAGTATACGGCGGCGCGTTAATTTCGCAATGTTTATGAAGGTTTACCCCTAAAGCATGCGCCCGCAAACGGACCGCCCCTGCTCAGGGGTTCATAAGGCGGAGGACCAGGGAAAGCGTATTTCCAACGGTTTCGGGGGCAAATAAAAGGCCAGCAAGCAACAGCAAAAAGAGCGCGGAAGCACCCTCTTCCAGCAATGTGCTGAATCGAGCGGTCTCGATAGACGCTGTTTTTCGATTGCTCATCTGTTTCGCCATGTTCGTAATTTCAAAAAATTATCAGCTACATCTATATAACCTTAATTTGAATAAGGTCTCGTAAATCATGCCAACCGAATATATTTCATACCTAACAAATCGTTTAGACAACAATCAAGGCTATTTTGCAAGCTCTGTTGATGAGTCGTATATATTCACGCTGTTCCGCCTGTGCAAACTTTAGGCGAGCAGCGGCCAATAGAGCGAGGCAAACAGCATCAGCACGAGTGTCGACATGGCTACCATGCGTATCCCCACCAACAAGAAGTCCGTGGTTTTTAGATATCCAGATGAATAAACGATGGTACAAGCTGGCGTACCAATGACCGTCAGATAGGCAAAGGCTGAGGAAACAGCTGTAATAAAGCCAATAATAATTGGACTTTCACCTGCCGATTGTGCGAGTTGCAAAACGATGGGGCCAAGCACAGCAACGGCGGCACCATTTGACATGGTGTTGGTGACAGCGGTTGTCAGCGCTGATATTGCGACCCACAAAGGAATACCCTGATCAACCCCGATTGGTGTCAGCATGTCCTTGAAGCTGGTCGCGATCCAGGAAGCCGCGCCTGTATCTTTCATTTGCACACCAAGGGAAATAGCGGCCGCATAAAGCAACACCACCCCCCAGTTGACGCCGTTGTTGACATCATTCCAGTGCACCAGGCCAATGATCAAGAAAGCGGCAGCACCAGCAATCGCGACAGTCCCAAGGCCGATGGTATCGGAAAACATGACCCAGCCGATGAAGGTGAGGAAAAATACCGCAATGGCAACCCAGTCACCCTGTTTCATGGGACCTTCTTCAACAATCTGCTGGCGAAGCTTAACAACAGCGCGCGACAGATTGGAATATTCAGGTTTGAACGTGTAGAGCAGAATCATTGTCACAAATGGTAACTGAGCCAGAAAAACGGGATAGCAATAGACAATCCAGGTGATGTAATCGATGATATATTTGCGTGTTTCAGGATTGGTCGGGTCAAAGAAAAACTCTTTCCAATAGCCGATCATGATGGCATTACGCGCGCCGCCAGAGGGCGTGCCAATCCCCGCAACTGAACAACCATAAGAGATCGAAAACAATAGGACTGCAGCGAGATTGCGCACAGCCTTTGGATCATCCGAAGTCAGCGTGATAAGAGTAATCGCAACGGGCAACATCATGGCTGCAACAGTATGTTCACCTATGACCGAGGCCAAAACACCAGAGACCACAGATATTCCAACAGCGATATTGGCGGTTTTTGTGCCTGTGACCTTAACGATCAAAAAGGCTATTCGCTTGTCGAGCTTTTGTTTGACAACGGCAACCGCCAGCATCAAGGAGCCCATAATAAACAACACACTATCGCTCATCAAAGACTTGGCGACGGTGGTCGAATCAGTCCCTAGCAACATGACCTGACCTACGATAATGAGAAGGGCGACTGTTGGCAGCGGGATCGGTTCAGTAACAAACAAAATAACAGCCATAACAGACATGGCCATGACGATTTGACCGTCAGCAGAGAGACCAGAGACCTGAGGCATGTTGATGATGATCGCCCCGACAATCATCGAAATGAAAAACCAGCGCTTTTCACGGAAAAAGAAACCAAGACTTCGCAGGGCTGAAAGGCGACCAACATAGCGACGCGTTCCCCTGCCCATACCACCAACATTCTGGGCAGCATGCTTGGCAACTTCAGCTGCTTCATGCGCTAAATGTTTGGCCTCGGCGTTTGCCCGCTGGGCAATATCCTTGACACTCTTTTTTATTTTGTCGGAACCTTTTGACATGTGCCGCTGTACTTCCGTATTAGCAAGATGGCAAAACACCTGGATTCAAGCCGAATTCCAGAGATCTATCTCGAATTTGATTGTTTTTTGCACCTGTTTAGCACACTAAAGCCCAGAGAACACAGGCCATAACCGCACAGGCAACATGCAAGACAATCTTAAAACAATAAATTTGACTCAAAGGCAAACATATTCCGCCTCTTGGTCGATATGATCATTGAGGAAATCATGGATCAAAATAAAAAAGTTCACATAATCGGAGCGGGGCTCGCGGGGGCTGAAGCGGCCTGGCAGCTGGCAAAAGCGGGCGTCAACGTCGCGCTGCATGAAATGCGGCCGGTTGTCACGACACAGGCTCATCAAGGCGATGGATGCGCTGAACTGGTATGTTCCAATTCCTTTCGCTCTGATGATCACAACCAGAATGCGGTTGGTGTCATTCATCAAGAGATGCGCCTTGCTGGCTCCTTGATCATAGAAGCCGCCGATGCAACAAAGCTACCTGCTGGCGGCGCTTTAGCGGTCGATCGGGAGCAGTTTTCCCAATATGTAAGCGACAAGCTGACCGGTCATGATTTGATTGATTTGCAACGCGGCGAGATATTCCAAATTCCTGTTGAAGATGCGGCTTCCACAATCATCGCCAGTGGTCCTTTGACCTCGGATAAGCTTGGTGCTGCGATTGGCGGATTGACCGGACAGGATGAATTAGCCTTTTTTGACGCCATCGCGCCAATCATTCACAAAGATAGTATTGATTTCGATAAAGTCTGGTTTCAGTCACGATATGATAAAAAGGGCCCGGGCGGCACAGGCGCCGACTATATCAATTGCGCCCTTGATAAAAAACAATATGAAACATTCATCGCTGATCTGGTTGGTGGAGAAAAAACCGATTTCAAGGAATGGGAAAAAAGTACGCCCTATTTTGAGGGCTGTTTGCCGATTGAGGTAATGGCCGAGCGCGGCCCCGAAACGTTGCGTTTTGGCCCCATGAAACCTGTTGGTCTGACCAATCCCCACGACCCAGAAGTCAAACCTTATGCGATCATTCAGCTCCGTCAGGACAATGCTCTTGGCACACTTTGGAATATGGTTGGGTTCCAGACCAAGCTGGTCTATGGCGAGCAAGCGCGCATATTTCGCAAAATTCCTGGCCTCGAGAATGCTGTGTTCGCGCGCCTTGGCGGGCTACATAGAAACACTTTCTTGAACAGTCCCAAATTGCTGGATCAGTCCCTTCGCTTAATGACCGAGCCACGCATTCGCTTTGCCGGACAGATCACTGGCGTTGAAGGTTATGTTGAATCAGCCGCTATGGGATTGCTTGCCGGGCGGTTCGCGGCCCATGATGCACTTAGAGATGTGCAAGACGGCGTACTCCCCCCTCCTCCAAAAACAAGCGCCCACGGGGCACTGATTGAGCATATCACAGGTGGCCATCTCATCGCAAAGCGCAGCTTCCAGCCGATGAACGTCAATTTTGGCCTGTTTCCTGACGTCGAAATACCAAGCCATGACGAGGACGGCAAAAAGATCAAAGGCAAGCAAAAGAGCATCGCCCGCAAGCTGGCCAACAGCCAACGGGCACTTAAGGATTTTGCGCAATGGCTTGCTCAATGATCCCGGTTACTATTTGTCATATTTACGAAGGATGTTACGCGCCTTTTTTACAACAGCATCCGCGATGACGGCATGCCCTTCTGCGGTTGGATGAAAGGATCCCGAATAGGTGCCCGCCATCACGACCTGAAACCATTTTGTCCGCTTGTGTCGCATCAATCCATTCGAAACGGCCCCACTGGTATGGTAATGGCCCGTCATATAAGCATCGTTTGGCGTCCGGAACCAACGTTGACGACTGGCATAGGGCAAATACTCGCTTGGCTGATAGCTAGACCATTCTTTGTTGGCATAGCGAGGCAGGTCCATTTGCTCGGCGATCAAACCGGGGTCTTGTGGACTAACCGCACAAAAGCCGTGCGACGCGAACTGATCACGGTGCTCGTCAACAAATGTCCAGCCATGTGATCGCGAGGAAGCTTTCATCAAATCAAACAGCTCATCGGCAAAATCTGATGCTTGCTTGAGCTTGCTATTAACCACGGAGAAATCGGGATATAAAGACATGCCAGCATTGCCGGAGGGACAAAGAGTGGCTCCATCTTGTGTACGCTCCATACGAGGATAGGCCGATAAAATGATCCGGTCTGACTGTTTCCACGGAATTTTCAGCATATAGTGGAAGGCCTTGTTAAGAGCCTTATAGCGGGTTTTTAGTACACTGAGAGCCTTGCGAGCCTCGCTTGGACCATATACGCCTCCCAGCCAGCCACCGACTTTTTTCAACAAGCTTTTATCCTGCATGATCGCATTGGCCACGAGGCTGGAAAAACCAACATCATTCCCGCCAATAGACACGAGAAGCAGATCGATTTTACGGCGCGGCTTATAACATTTATTGAGCACCATATTTTCTAGTTCGGGCAACTTGCCAAGTTGTGTGTAACCTGACGTGTAGTCCTTGGGGGTGCTGCTGCCTTTACCGCACAATTCTTCAGAGACATAACTTAATTGCGGGAGCTGGGGGGGGTGTTTGTCCCATTCATTGCCCTTGTACCTTAAAAACAGGCCCACTGTTATTTCCGACCCAGAGCAGGCAAATCCGGCAAATGTCACGGCTCGATGCGAATCTTCTACCGCAAGCTGGAGAGCTGTCCGCAACTGATAGGAATAGAGCGATCTATGACAAGCGCGGCTCTGCCATCTGGCAGCTTCACGTAAAAAAGCCGCATCCCCCACTTTTTTCCAGTCCCCCCGCCTTGTTGGATAACCTTTCATGGGGCGTTTATTTGGATCAAGACCGTAATCAGCTGATTGATCGTCGGTAAATTTCACGGGATCGTCGGGATTTCCTTCTCCCGAAGCAAAGCTGTCGCCCACTCCTACGATAAATATATCTTTGACGCGGATGCGCTTTTTGGCTTTTTTAACGCCATCGATGGAGACACTAAGCCGCCCCCCCTTGGGAAAGGGAATTTCGAACCCGACTTCATCGCTACACAAAGAAACCTGACGGTGTAGTGCACCACGTCTTGACCTCTTGGCGCTCCCAACAAAAGCCCATTCGCATCTGTCAGTTGGCTCAAAAGAGCCTTTATACCGAACCAATACCTTATGCGTTTTGGGGTTGATATAGTCCACACCCTTGCCGCGACAAAAGCGATATCTATTGCGCGTATTATCCCAACAGGTTTGCGTAAAAATATCTTCTGCCCAGCCACGCTGATTATTGTCAGCAAGCTTGCGTTCCATCGATAATACGGGGGTCTTTTTCTCTTCAGCGCTTAGCGATTGATAAAGCTCAACCTGCGCATTGCTGTGCTCTGGATTAAGAAACAGACGAAACGAATTCTCGACCCGCCATTCGATTGATCCATCTGCCTTGGCTAAAGTACCGCCAAGCCCCGCAATGATTATGATCATGGAAACGGTGATCTGCTTTAATACGCGCAATTTCATATCTACGATCCGGTGCGTGATGGCAGCAATATACGCGCTGCACGATAATTGTCAAAAACCCTTCCGGGCTGCCCGCCATAATATCCATGCTTTTCGCGCAGGATGCAGATCAAATGGCTGGTTCTGTACTTTGTCTGACGTCTGAAATAGGTCCAAATATGGCGGCACGAGGGCAAGTGGTAAAACGGCCGCTCTCACCGGGGGAACAAGTGACGCCAGATCAGCCATTACCGCTGCATAAGCACTCTTTGCCTGTTGATAAACATTTTCTATTTCTTCCTTGACTTCACGTGGTTGGGAATTATTTATACACAAGAAATGGGCACTGCCGTAAGCTGTCCCGCACTGCTCATAAAACGATGGGTCCATCTGATCAGATATTCCCACGAGATAGGTAGTCGCCAATTTAAATAACACTGACTGACGCTTGCAATATAGCTCCAGAGATGATGTCGGTGTCTCCTCAATACCGTGATAATGTTCATGTGTGATGATAAGGTCTTCAAGAGTTTCTAACAGGTGTTGATCGGCTTTAAACGTCGTGATCATTTCGCTGGCAAGTTGATGACCCGCACCTTCTTGCTCGAACAAAGCTTCGCGCCAAAATTGCGTTCTGATACGTTGCAGCAATGGATCAGAGGTTTGATAGGGTATTTTTGCAAGCTCAGCATCAAGAGCGCAAAACTGCACCAGGCCTCGACGCTTTTCATTGGGAGCAAAGCGAGCACTTAGCGCCCGATTAAAATCGGTTTGGAAAACATCCTGGATCGTAGGGGACTTGTTCATGATGGAGCTAAATGGCGATCAGTGCCGCTGCGACACGCCGATCTTCGGAAACCAACACATTGTAGGTCCGACAAGCAGCACCCGTATCCATGACTTCAAGCGCGATGTTTCGCTCAATAAACAGTTTGCGTAATTCGCTTGACGGGAAATGCTGTTTCAAACCGGTGCCAAGCAATAGAATTTCGATATTAAATTGCGGCTCAAAAACCGCAGTGAATAAATCTTCGCTCAACTCTTCTGGCTGTTCTGCTTTGAAGGGTACAGCGCCGGTTGGCAAAATGAGGATTGATCCCTCAAGACGCCCATCGCTCAAGCGAAAACCCATATCTCCATAGGCCTCGATCAGGCGTTGTCCGGCAAATCTGATGTCTTGCAGTTCCATAGAGTTTTCCAGATCTATTCGCCTGGCGGGAAAGGGGGTTTAACTGGCGCCGGCACCAGATTTACGGCTCGCTGTACCACTCCAGTCGCGGGTGATATCGAGTCCCAGCAATATGGGAGAGGCAATAAAGATGGAAGAATAAGTACCAACAACCACCCCCCAGATCATTGCAAAGGTAAACCCACGGATCACTTCACCGCCAAACACATAAAGGGCAAGCAAAGCCAGCAAGGGGGTAACAGAGGTCAAAATGGTACGTGACAAAGTCTGGTTGAGCGAGACGTCAAGAAGCTCTATCAGCGGCATTTTCTTGAATTTGCGCAAATTTTCGCGGATGCGGTCAAAAACCACTACCGTATCGTTCAAAGAATAGCCAACAATGGTCAAGATGGCCGCGACGATCGGCAAGCCAAATTCGATTTGCAAAAGGGAAAATATACCGATGGTCATCAACACATCATGGACAAGCGCCGCCACAGCTCCAAGAGCAAACTGCCACTCAAATCGGAACCAGATATAGAGCAAAACCGCCATGATCGCCAAAAACACAGCTTCAATTCCTGATGCGATTAATTCGCCTTGCACCGTGGGACCAACAACTTCCGTGCTTCGGTAAATAACCCTGTCACCGAGCTGGTCCTTTAGTCTATTAAGAGCAAGTTGCTGAGCTTTATCGCCGCCAGGCTGGAGTTCTACACGAATCATCGCGCAACTATCATCTGCACAGGCGGACTGACCAGATAGATCCTTGACAGATTGGATCTGTACATCACCAAGATTAAGAGCCCGTGATTGATTGCGCAACCACTTGATATCGATAGCACCGGTTTTGGATTTCACCTCGAGGATGGAACCACCACGAAAATCAATACCAAGATTAAGCCCTTGCGTAAAAAACAGCATCAACGAGGCAGCAACGCCTATGGTTGACAAAGCAATTGCGATAAAGCGCCACGAAAGAAAAGGGATCTTCGTGTTATAGGGAATAAAATTAAAACCCTTCATTATGTCACCTTGCTCCCATTATTCGCCAGACCGGCCTAAGCTGCATCTGGATAAGGCCAATGGCCTCGATATTTCAATAATTTCACGAACTGATCCGCCTCTATATAGGCAATACCAGTCCTTTCGATTTCTTTTTGTGCAGCCAGAATGTGATAATCAACCGCGTCAGCACAAAAGCGGTAAAAACCGATGTCAAAATGCCGATTGATAGCGTAACGGCAAAGCCACGCACTGGACCAGATCCCATAATAAACAATATAAATGCTGCAATAAACGTCGTGATATTGGCGTCTAATATAGTGCCTAAAGCACGAGAATAGCCTGTATCGATTGCATTGATTGCCGTCTTGCCCGCTCGTAATTCTTCCTTGATGCGCTCATAAATAAGCACGTTGGCATCCACCGCCATACCAACGGTGAGAACAATCCCGGCGATACCCGGCAATGTCAAAGTGGCCTGCATAATTGATAAAACGGCTACCAGCATAAACAGATTGACGAGCAAGGCCACGACGGCAAAGGCACCAAACAATCCATAAACAATCAAGGTAAAAGCGATCACACCAGCCAAGCCGATCATTGAAGCCAATTTACCAGCCGCAACACTATCGGCACCAAGAGAGGCTCCAACCGAGCGCTCTTCAATGATCGACAAGGTCGCTGGCAAGGCGCCAGAGCGCAGCAGGATTGACAGCTCATTGACACCATCAATGGTAAAATTGCCAGAGATCTGGCCACTGCCACCCAAAATAGGCTCCCGAATAACCGGTGCCGATATGACATGCACGTCGCGCTTATTGGTCAACTCGTCAATGCCATTATCAATGACAATCGCGAACGGCTCTCCAACATGTGACTTGGTATATTTGCCAAAGCGCCGCGCGCCGGCTGAATTAAAGCGAAAGCTGACAATGGGTTCATTGGTTTGCTGATCAAAACCAGGCTGTGCATCAACAAGGTCTTCACCAGCGACAATCGGGCGCTTGACCAGCAAATAGGCTGTGGCGAAGCTATCTGTTGGATCGGCATCAACGATAACGGTTCCAGCCGGGCGACCTGTGCGCCGTGCTTCTTCGGCCGTTTTATCAGTGCGCACCTGATGAAAGGACAGCTTGCCGGTTTTACCGATCAGCTCCTTTAGTTTCTTTGGATCATCAAATCCTGGCACTTGCACAAGTATCCGCGTGCGGCCCTGACGCTGGATGTTGGGTTCTGTGGTACCCAATTGGTCAATACGGCGTCTGATGGTTTCAATAGAGGTGCCAATGGCGCTGTCAATACGTTGGTTAAGGGCCTCAACGGTCGGCTTTAGAATTATGATGCCATTTTCAGCGCGTTCCACTACCAGGTCAGCTGTGGCAGCTCCGGTAAATACATTGCCCTGCAAATTTTGAATAAGGCTTTTTAATAATGTTAAAGCGCCATCATACTGCTCTGGCTTTCTGATGCGAACCTGCACGACGCCCTGAGCCTTTTTAGTGACCATGTTTGAATAGGCAATACGCGGCCGTGCCGCACGCAATTTAGACAGGGCATCACCGCGAATAGTGTCGAGCCACGATTCCTTGATTTCATTGGAGTTCATCTCCAATAAAAGATGCGATCCACCTTGAAGATCAAGGCCGAGATGAAGGCTCTTGTTAGGGAGCGGGTCAGACCAGCTTTGCATCTTGGAAACAAGGTTTGGCATGGCATAGGCGATACCTAGCACTGACAATAACAAGATCATTATTGTTTGCCATCTGGAGAAATGAAGCATAGTCCGTATGTCCCAATAATTTCAGTTCTAGCAACGATCAGTCAATCACGTCGTCAACAATTAAAAGGCTGCGCCAGCGAGCTAACTTTTGTCGTCAACCGGTTTTCCCTTGGTGCGCACCTCAGAAATCGTGCCACGCACGACTTTTACGCGCACATCACTTGCCAGTTCAACAAGCAGATCATTGTCATTGGTGATTTTCACGACCTTGCCGATCAGACCACCAGCGGTTACCACCGTATCTCCTCTGGAGAGTGCGTTGACCATTTCCTGATGCTGCTTGATCCTCTTTTGTTGAGGACGGATAATCAAGAAATACATGATTGCAAAAATGGCAATGAATGGCAGGATCTGCAACATTGCATTGCCTCCTCCTCCGCCAGCTGCTTGCGCATATGCGGGAGTAATGAACATGGTAGGTCCCCATTTCGTCTAGGTCTAATTTCAAATTGCTCAGCAAAAGCCTTCATGACACGGCTTTTGACAGATGTCACGCTTGTATTTTACCAAATATGACTATACTGCATGCAAAAGCAGCTCAACCCCCTATGGATATACGCGCCCATGAGTGATTCCGCCGATATTATGCCGCTCCTCGAGAGAATAGCAAAAGCGTTGGAGCGCTTCCATCCACCGCTCAATAATTCTCCCTCGCTCGCCGCCAATGAGGCATATGTCTGGGAACCAGAAAATATGCGTTTCGAGCCTATTGATCAAGTAAATGTGCTTGATCTGTCGCTTCTTCAAGGGATCGAACAGCAAAAATCCACACTTCTCGCCAACAGCTTGCAATTTGCCAACGGCTTTGCCGCCAATAATGCCCTATTATGGGGTGCCAGAGGCATGGGCAAAAGCTCGCTGATCAAATCAATCCATAAAGCTGTCACTGATCAGGGCCTGCCCCTAAAGCTCATTGAGATCCACCGCGAAGATATTGATAGCCTGCCGCAATGCTTACAATTGATCAAAGCCTGCGACCATCGGATCATTCTGTTTTGCGATGATCTGTCTTTTGAACCAAATGATGCCAGCTACAAGAGTCTCAAAGCAGTATTGGAAGGTGGACTTGCAGGACGGCCGGAAAATACACTGTTTTATGCCACCTCAAACAGACGCCATTTAATGCCACGGGACATGATGGAAAACGAGAGATCTACGGCCATCAACCCGTCTGAAGCAGTGGAAGAAAAAATCGCGCTGTCCGACCGCTTTGGTTTATGGGTTGGATTTCATAATTGTTCGCAAAAAACCTATCTGGAAATGATTGAGCAATATGTGAAATACTACCATCTTGATATTGATAAGCCCTCCCTCAAATCAACAGCGATTGAATGGTCCGCCACACGCGGCTCACGTTCGGGGCGCGTCGCCTGGCAGTTCATTCAAGACCTTGCGGGGCGCCAAAAAAAGCGGCTTGGAAATTGAATTCCAAGCCACTTCTAAACTTCTTCCATGTTTGGTCGCTGACGACAGATCAGGTGCCCGCCATGAATTTGGTTGGATCAACAGGTTTAGAACCCTTGCGAAGTTCAAAATGAACCTGCGGCACTTCCACCGAACCGCTGGTACCAGCACGCGCTATGATCTGTCCGCGCTTGATTTTCTCACCGCGCTTGACCATTAGCTTGTCATTGTGAGCATAAGCACTCACCCAGTCATTGGAATGGCGTATGAGCACGAGATTGCCATATCCCTCCAGCTCGCTCCCAGCATAAGCAACAATACCAGATTCGGCAGCTTTTACCTTCGTGCCGTTAGGCACCGCAAGATTGATTCCATCATTGTGGGTGCCATCAGTGCGTGGACCAAACTTACCAATAATGCGCCCCCGTACAGGCCATCTAAATGCTGTGCTGACAGCGCCCTTTTTAATCGACTTCTTCATTGCAACGGATTGCTGCTTCCTACCCACTGTTGAAGGGGCTTTTTTAGAAGCACGAAGATTGATTGCCTGGGTTTTTACTTTCCGGACTTTAAGGTCTGATGGGCGTTTTGACGATCGCTTGACCATCTGATGTACTTTGCGCACCGGATTTGCCCGTGTTGGCAAGATCAGCACCTCGCCAGCCCGAATACTGCCTGGATCAGTGATGCCGTTCACATCAGCAAGCTGCGCACTGCTGACTCCGTGTTTTTTGGCAATGTTGTGGAAGCTTTCACCGGGGCGTACCGTGTAAGTTCCGCTAGTGCGCGCTTTCACTCTTGTTGCAGCCACTGCTTGATGAGTGCGCACGCTCTTCTGCTTTGCTCCACCTGGCACTTTAAGTCGTTGTCCGGCAGTCAAATTTGAATCGGCCAAGCCGTTTAGCTCCATGAGCTCCACAACAGAGACATT
The DNA here is from genome assembly GCA_024280895.1 of Alphaproteobacteria bacterium. GTDB lineage: Bacteria > Pseudomonadota > Alphaproteobacteria > Rhizobiales > JAKIUO01 > JAKIUO01. The sequence continues at coordinate 150,123 of JAJRPI010000086.1, forward strand.
GTAACGACGACCAATTGAATACAGCGTGTCGCCGCTTGAAACCGTCACATCTGCTGAACCATCACGCGCAGCATTCTTAACCCTCATTGGCCGATTGTTAGTGCCACTGATGTTACTCTCATGATTGCGGCCCACACTTGGCTTGATTTTTGGTTGCGAATTATAATCATAACCGCGCGGTTCAGAAGGCAGGAAGGAGCGCTTGGCTTCAACAATGGGTTTCATCGGCGCGGCATTATAGCTTGAAGGTTGGCCAGTAGCCGATTTCACATTGCGAGAAACTTGATCACCGACATTTGATACGGGTGCCCTATTGACCGCACCATAACGAGCTGCACGCACTTCAGGAGCAGCCGTTTGGGGAGGCAGATAAGAACTGCGTGTATTATAATTTGTCGAAGTTCCAGCCACGGAGCTGGCACCACGGTCATTTTCAAATCCCGCCAAACCACTATCGTTTGAATATCGTGTGAGATTATTGGCCTTTGGATCAATCGTGGGAGCCAGCGGCAAAGACGAAGTGGAAGCGTTGTTGTCATCCGTGGAAGATAGACCAAACATTGGAAAATCGAATCGCGACACACCGCTGCTGCAGGATGCGAGAAACATCGATCCCAACATGATCGATAAAACAGGAATGACGCGGTTTTGTACTAACTCTTTAAACATGAGACTGTCCATTTTACTCACCTATAACAGAGTTAAATTTAGGCGATTAAACATTAACGGCACGTTAATAGAATCGCTTAAGAAAAAATATTCGTGAATTGCTCATACGCATTAATGACATAAAGTATGAATTGCTTGTGGCACAGGCAGGGCGCAAATCGGGCGATTTTGTGAGGCCTAGAGATTATACACACCAGATAGGTGCCTAACCCATATCTTCGTTGTGCCGTACCAGCGGCACAAAACGCACAGGCAAAGTCTGCTCACGCTCAAAGCCTTTATTTGTGCGCTCGACAATGGTGATTTTCTGGCTGTCGCGACGATCCCCAACCGGCATCACCAATCGGCCACCAAAAGCCAATTGTCCAATCAATGGTGGGGGGATTTCTGGGGCGGCTGCCGTCACAATTATGCGGTCGAACGGAGCCTGTTCTGGCCAACCATCAAAGCCATCACCTACTTTGGTGACGATATTGTCGAGCTCAAGTTCATCAAACTTATGCTGCGCGACGGCCTGCAATTCCCGGTGGGATTCAATCGTAAACACCCGCCGTCCCAAATGAGACAATACGGCCGTTTGGTACCCCGAACCGGTGCCTATCTCCAATATTTTATGTGTTTTATCGACCCCAAGCATTTCGCTCATATAAGCAACAATGTAAGGCTGCGATATTGTTTGTCCGCAATCAATTGGCAGTGCTATGTCGTAATAAGCCTGTTCTTTGAACGCTGGATGGGTGAAATATTCTCGCGGTACGAGCTCCATCGCCCGCAATATTTCAATATCGCCAATCCCTTTTTTGCGCAGGGCCATGACAAGAGAAACCTGATCATTGACACCAATGGCATTTATCATCATTCGCTCTTTTGCTAATTTCCCAGTTTGACCGCCAAACTATATGCCTCTATTGGCTCACAGACAATAGTGGCAAAGACGGGGCTAAATAGCAAAAAACAAAAGCCACCTATTCTTCGAGTTTGTTATGAAGAGACTGACAGGTCTCGTAATGCGTTAGATCCAGGTGCATTGGCGTCACGGATATTCGTTGGGAATGAATTGCGCCAAGGTCTGATCCCAGAGGGGGGTTTTTGGTGTTTCGTTTATATTGCAACCAGTAATAGGGAGCGCCGTGCATGTCTTCGCGGCGCAAGAATTTAAGCGAAATATTGGGATCTGCATAGCCCTGATTGGTGACTTCGATGCCCTTCACCTCATCAGGGTTGCAATTAGGAAAGTTGACATTAATGAGCACACGAGGCGGCCAACCTGCTGCCAATAGTTTCTTGATCGTTTTAGCGCCGTGAGTTGCAGCTGTGTCCCATTTTATTTCTTTCTCACCATCACCACCTCCGCCATAACCAGCCTGTGACAGGGCAATTGAAGGGATGCCGAGCAATGTGCCCTCCATGGCTCCAGCGATGGTGCCCGAATAGGTCGCATCATCCGAGGTATTTTGTCCTCGATTGACCCCTGATAATATCAGATCTGGCTTTTGATCACCCAATAGTTCCAGAACGCCGATCAACACGCAATCCGTGGGGGTGCCAGCAATGGCCATTTTGCGATCGTGCAGATAGCGCACCCTCAGGGGATCATGCAGGGTCAAGGAATGAGAGACACCGCTTTGATTGGTCTCGGGTGCAACGATCCAGATATCGTCACTGAGCTCATCAGCAATTTGTTTTAAAATATCAAGGCCGGGCGCGTGGATGCCATCGTCATTTGTCAAAAGAATGCGCATTATTTGACGCCAATCTTTTCTAAGCCATTCATATAGGGGCGCAAGGCATCAGGGACCAAAACGCTCCCATCGGCCTGCTGATAGTTTTCAAGCACCGCCACCAGCGTACGCCCAACGGCCAGCCCGGAGCCGTTCAGCGTATGAACAAAACCGATCTGCTTTTCGCCCTCCCCCCGATAGCGCGCATTCATGCGGCGCGACTGAAAATCCCCGCAAACAGATATGCTGGAAATTTCTCGATAAGTATTTTGTCCCGGCAACCAGACCTCCAGGTCAAAGGTGCGGCGTGCCGCAAAACCCATATCCCCTGTGCATAACAGCATAACACGGTAGGGTAGCCCAAGACGTTTGAGCACCTCTTGGGCGCATTTTGTCATGTGTTCATGCTCAGCATCGGATTTGTCGGGATGCGCGATCGAGATCATTTCAACTTTTGAAAACTGATGTTGGCGGATCATGCCGCGCGTATCCCTGCCCGCCGATCCAGCTTCAGAGCGAAAACAAGATGTATGGGCTGTAAAGCGCAAGGGCAATTGATGCTCTTCCACGATATGTTCACGGACCAGATTGGCAAGCGGCACTTCTCCCGTGGGGATCAGCCAATAGCCATCGACAGTGCGAAACAAATCCTCGGCAAATTTTGGCAGCTGGGCTGTGCCAAAAACGGCGTCGTCGCGTACAAGCAACGGTACATTAATTTCTTCATAGCCATGCTCAGTGGTGTGCAAGTCTAGCATAAGGGCCGCCAGCGCGCGCTCAAGCCGCGCGAGTTCACCACGCAAAATGACGAATCTTGAGCCGGACATTTTGGCTGCGAGATCAAAATCCATTTGTCCCAGAGCTTCGCCAATTTCAAAATGTTGTTTGGGCTCAAAGTCAAAAGTCGGAAGCTCCCCTTGCGTACTCACAAGCTGGTTATCCTCTTCGCCGCCCCCTTTGGGGACATCGCTAAACGGAATATTGGGGATCGCGGCTAAAATATCGCTTATTTCATTATTCAGGCGGCGCTCTGTTTCTTCGCCAGAACGGATAAGATCTTTTTGATCAGCAACCTCGTCAATCAGTTTTTGTGCCAGTTTTTCATCGCCAGAGCCCTTGGCTTTGCCGATTTGCTTGGCGGCTTCATTACGTTTGCCTTGCGCTTCTTGTAGCTCGGCAATCGCATTGCGACGCTCAAAATCCAGTGCCACGATTTCCTTGGCATGGGGTTCCAGCCCCCTAAGCGCCAAACCGGCATCAAATACTTGCGGATTTTTACGGATCCATTTTATATCAAACAAGGGGAATTCTCGCTCTATATGAGGTCATATTGATTGCGATAGTGATAGTCTGATTGCAACGAAGCAGCAAGAACTTGCACGATTAAATCAACCGCGTCGATCAATCGTCAACAACCTCGTCGTCTGGATCATCGTCTGCCTCTTTTTCTGCACGCTTTTTTTCCACAAGCTGAACTGCCAAAATTGACAGCTCATACAGTGCCAGAGTGGGGATAGCCAGACCTGTCTGGGTGATGAGGTCAGGAGGTGTCGAAAAGGCAGCCATGGCAAAAACACCAACAACAGCAAACTTTCGTTTAGCGCGCAATGTCTCAGCAGTGACAAGTCCAGCGCGCCCCATCAAGGTGAGAATGACAGGCATCTGAAAACTCATGCCAAAGGCCAGTATGAGCAACATGATGAAGCTTAGATATTCACTGACTTTGAAAAAATCTTTTATCAGCGCTCTGCCCGTATCAGGATCAACTGGCCCCGTTGCAGCTTGTGCAAGAAAAAACGCCATGGCCAGCGGCATAATGAGGAAATAGACCAGCGCGGCTCCCATCACGAACAGGACCGGCGTGGCAATCAGGTAGGGAATGAATGAATTACGCTCATTTTTATAAAGGCCTGGCGCGACAAACATATAGACCTGCGAAGCGATCAGCGGAAAGGCCATAAACATGGCGCCAAACAAGGCAAGCTTTAGCTTCGTGAAAAAATATTCAGGCGGGGAAGTGTAAATCATCTGTAATTTTGAATAGCCACCAGCCGCAGAAGCAGCGGGCCAAAGCAATATGCGAAACAGCTCATCGGAAAAGTAAAAACAGATCAAAAACGCCACAGTAATCCCGGCAATCGCCCAGATCAGCCGCTGACGAAGCTCGATCAAATGCGAGATCAACGGTGCTTTGCTGTCGTCAACAGCATCCATATCAGTTTGAAGATCGCTCACAGATCAGGTTCCACTCTGTTTAGCCAGAACCACATCATTATCCTGCGTTCCGCTTGATGTTTCTTTTTCACTATCAGCTTCAGGAGCAGAATCAAGCCCCTCCAGACCGCTTTCACGAAGCGCTTTTTGGGTGGCAGTTTCATTTTCCAGGTCGTCTTGTTCTTTATCAAGGATATCCTGATTATGTTCCTCAAAATCAATAAGGTCTTCTTCCCCAAACGGATCATCGTCCAGATTTTCGGAAACCCCGTCAATACTCTCTTGAATATCTTCCATTGGTTCCTTGATCGCTTCATCGACCTGCGAGCGAAAATCGCTGGCAATGCTTTTCACCTGCTTGACATAGCGCCCAATGGTTCGCAGGAGCGAGGGCAACTCTTCAGGCCCGACGACAATGATTACAAGCACTGCCAGCAGCATCAATTCACTGAATCCGATACCAATATCAAACATGAAAATCCCTATGGGTGATGAAATGGCTGTTCAATCAAGACCAACCGACGCAAGGTTATTTAACTAGCCTTACTTTCTTCTTTGCTGGCGTCTGTCGCAGCTTTTGCTTCATGTTCGATCGTACGAGAGGTCTTGTCAGATGCTTCTTCCACATCATCTGCCATGCCTTTTTTGAAGCTCTTGATACCCTTGGCAACGTCGCCCATCATTTCTGATATTTTCCCGCGTCCAAACAGCAATATACCCAAAATAACAACAACGAGTATTTGTGGCCAACCTAAACCCATGCACTTATCTCCTTGCATGTGAGCCTTTTGATGAAAAGGCGTGAAAAACTATTATCTACCAGTCAATATTGCAAAAACAATGGCCAGCCGCAAGCATAGCGGCAAAAAAGGCTAAACAGCACTCCCTGCCCCCTATTCATCGCACTCTTCGAGCGGCAACTCATCTTGCTGAAGCGCCATATCATCGTGCGGCAAAGGTACATCGAATCCCGCAGGCAGATTACTATCCAGCAATCCAGCCCCTTTAAGCTCGGCAAGTCCGGGTAATTCCTTGATCGAATCAAAGCCAAAATGGTCCAAAAAACCATCACTAGTGCCGTATGTTACCGGTCGTCCAGGGGTCATTCGGCGCCCACGCGGGCGGATCCAACTGGTTTCAAGCAACACATCTAACGTGCCTTTTGACGTGGTAACACCTCTGATCTCTTCGATTTCAGCGCGGGTTGTTGGTTGATGATAGGCAATGATTGCCAGTGTCTCGAGGGCCGCGCGCGATAGTTTGCGAGGCACAACTTTGTGACGCTCCAGCAGATCACGCAGATCAATCGCCGTCCTAAATGCCCATTTGCCAGCAACATTGACGAGTTGAACACCGCGGTTTTCATATTGTTGTTGCAAAACAATCAGATCTTCCTCGATCTGTTCTTGATGCTCATCATCAAGGCTCAGATATGCCAGTAAGGTCCGAAGATCAAGGGGCTCGGTTGCCGCAAATAGCAAAGCTTCAATCTGGCGCTGTTGTTCCGTTATACTACTCATTCAACGTCTCCCTTGCGACGAAGATACAAAGGATTGAAGGGACTATCCTGACGTAATTCGAGGACACCCTCGCGGGCCATTTCCAACGAAGCACCAAATGCTGCGGCCATAGCCGTCCGGCTTTGCTCCGGATCGGCCAAAAACCCTGCCAATAGCGCATCAATAGGTGCCCAGTCACACCCAAATCCAATGATTTTTTCCAACTGTTTTCTTGCTTGCTTGATCGACCAGACCTTGCGTCGCTCGCGGCCAGGATGCACAACAGACACCACCTTGCGAAGGCGGCCAGCGGCATAAGCGGTCAGCAAATCATAAATATCAGCTTCATAGAGACTTTGTCGCAAGACCGTGATGCCTTCTGGTTGCCCTCTTGGAAAAAAGTCATTGTGCAGCTGTTTTCCCTCGAGCAAAATCTTCCCTGCTCCGCGCATGGCTTCCAGTCGCTTGAGCCGAAAAGCCAGCCTCGCTGCCAGCTCATCGCCGCTAAGCTGTTCTTCATCATCGCTATCGTCTGGTAGCAGAAGGCGCGATTTCAGATAAGTCAACCAGGCCGCCATCACCAGATAATCCGCGGCAATATCGAGCCGCAAGGCACGGGCCTTTTCGACAAAACTCAAATATTGCTCCGCCAGAAACAAAATGGATATATTGGTGAGATCAAGCTTATGGGTTCTTGCCAGCGCCAGCATTAAGTCCAGCGGCCCCTCAAAGCCCTCGATATCAACAATAAAGCCGCCATCAGACGCGTCTTTAGGAAGGCATTCCACTTGCCCTTCCCAGTCTTCGTCATTTCGGTGCTCGTCATTATCTGCCATAAGATCCATTGCGCACGAAACAATCACCAACGTCAAGTCAGGTCAGGTCATGCCTGTAGTCTGGATAACAGGGCAAGTGCCAGCTCTTTATCATAGGGGGTCGGCGCTTTGATCTCTTCATGAGCCATGGTAAATCTTCGCAAGGCTTTGCCCTCCAGCTCAGGCACGCTGGCAGCTACATCGAGCATCTGATCGAAAACGCCCTTACAGTACAAAGCGACATCACAGCCAGCCTCCACCACATCACGTCCGCGCTCACCAATCGTGCCGGACAGGGCTTCCATAGAAAGATCATCGCTCATAAGCAAGCCATCAAAGCCAATCCAGTCTCTGATAACTTCAAAGATGATCTTCTTCGAAACGCTCACATTGAGATCGGGATCAAGGTCAGTCATCAACAGATGTCCGGTCATGGCCAAAGGAAAATCATTGAGTGCTTTGAAGGTTTTGAAATCTGTCTGCTCAAGAACATCTCGAGAGGCTTGGATCGTTGGCAGGGCAATGTGGCTATCGGACGTGGCCCTGCCATGTCCTGGAATATGCTTGATGACCGGCAACACACCACCATTGAGATTGCCTTGGGCGACAGAGCGGCCAAGTTCGATAATGGTTTCAAGGTCCCCCGACAAGGCCCGGTCACCAATAATGTCGTGGGCACCAGGCACTGGAATATCAAGCAGCGGTACACAGTTGACATTGATGCCCACGTCCAACAGCTCTTCACTCATCATTTGATAAATCAGTTCAGCGGCCAGTTTGGCGGCTGCAGGGTCGCTCTTGTATAGCTCCCCATATTGAGCGCCCGCTGGCCATATCTTCCAGTGAGGAGCACGCATGCGCTGGATACGTCCGCCCTCTTGATCAATCAAGATGAATTGTTGCTCAGATCCGACCGCTTCGCGATAATCTGCAACAAGGCGCTTTAGCTGATCCCTGTCTTCGATATTGCGATCGAAAACAATGAGACCGCAAGGGCGAGCCTCTTTGAGGAACGCTTTTTCCTCGTTAAGCAATCGCGGACCAGCAACACCAGTTATAAAAGCTTTTAAAGTCATGACTGGGCAAATAGCCTGATTACGGGAGGCCGGTCAACAATTATGAGGACAGCTCTATTTACGACGCACAAAACAACCGGGATGGCCGGCCTGTTTCAAACTTGTGCACAGATCGCTGGCAGCAACTTTGGAGTTAACCGGACCAACGCGCAAACGGTACCATACCCCTTTGGTGCCAAGATCAGCCCGCTGAATGTCGGGCGCATAAGTACCAATGAGGTTGGGGTATTTTTGTTGCATGTCAGCAAAAGCTGCCAGGGCACTGGTTTGGGAACTACGTGACGTTACCTGAACGACAAAGGGCTTACCGATGTTTCCATTACTTTGCGGACGCGCGACACTGGCTATGATGGTCTGCTTCTTCACTTTTGCGATTTTTTTAACAATCGGCTTTTGGGCAATCGTCTTTTTGACAATTTGCGACTTGGGAGCGTTGGCAGTCGGTTTTTTCATAGGGGTGACGGTATTATTACCCAATAGCCGGGCATTACTCGCTTCACGAATGGTTTTCATGCGGCGAATTTGATTGTTGCCAGCAACATTGAAAGCACCCGAACCAAGTGTCCCTGGGTTAATGGCTTTTGGAGTTACGGGCTTGGCAATCACTTCCTTTGCTTTTGCTGCACTATTTCCAGCGGGGCGCAAAATGGTTCCATCTGGTCGCACGATCAGTGTTTTAACGCGGCGAGGCTTATTCATGGTAATCGAAGCGCCAGATGACTTGCTGACAGAATCGCTCAACATGCCTTTGCTGGCGGCTGAGACCTTGTCCCCGGCAATACTGTTATTACCTATGGCTAAATCAACCACTTTTTCGATAGAATCACCACTTGAAGCAGGATTGGATGAGGCATCGCTACCACTTAAACGATTGTGCATCGCTTTATTGATACTCGCGCCAGCGCCAGCAATTTTATCTTTGATAATCTTGATTGGAGATGAGGTGGCCTTGATCGTTGGAGCCGGACCACTGGCACTCCCTGCGCCAAACAGATCCGTATATTGATAGGTGTATGCAGCGCCGCCGCCAACGGCCAGAGCCGCAACAAAAGCACCACCGAACATCAATTTCTTTATGCCACTACCGCCGGTTTGCTCCTGTTGAACCGACGAACCACCAGCATATAATTGCTCTTCTTGACCATATTGCTGGTTAGAACCGTCTGGTGTTGGACCCACATACTCGTAGGAGCCTTGTGGGGGCTGCATTGGGGGTGGCGGAGCCACTTGCCCGACAGGAGTTTCCTGATAGCCTGAATGGGGCTGTTGAAGACTTTGTGGAGGTTGCTCTTGATAGTGCTGCGCTGACGGGGCTTCTGGTTGAGCATATTGTTCAGCTTGGGTGGGAGGCTGGGGTGCATATCCGGCAAATTCTTCGCTCGCCAGAGGTTGAGCGGCATAGGGATCTACGCTGTGCGTAGCGCCGCTGACAGGTGCTTGCTGTTCGCCCCAATGTTCTCCTGTGACATTTTCTTCATACTGGTTTTGAAACTGTGCCAATCGTTGAGAAATCTGCTCACCGGTGGTGCTGGCTGCCGCCGCATCTGCGTAACCAGCCTCAACAGCTTGTTGTGGCACCCCAGCGAACTCGGGAACCGGTGCAGGCATCATTTGATCCGCATGGGGCTGCATGGAGGGTGGAACGGCAACGGCAGGCACCTCAGGCAAAACAGAATGGCCCTGCGGATACTGATAGTCATCAACCGGTGCTTCAAAACGCGGCGCGGCTGGCTCGCCATACGCCTGATGCGCATTTCCAGGCATAGGTGGCGGCAATTGACTGGCAACTTGCTGAGACATGTGAGGGACAGGCTGTCCGGGCTGTGGTTGTGCATGTATATTTGGTGACTGGTGAACGCCCGCAGGATTTGGTGGCGCCAACTGTTGAGCGACAGGCTGATATGCTGCGGGATCCATTTGCGGATCCATTGGTGCGGGCGGTGTTTGCTGGCCAGGATGTTGCATTTGCTGCGGTTGGTGAAATACATTCCCACCATTCTGAGGATTATCAGACTTTGTCATAACCAGCTTCCTTAGCCACGTGTTATTAATGCCCCTTGAAGCTTAACCCTATCTCATTTCCTCGATTGGGTGAACTCCAAGAATTCCAAGCCCGGATGCGAGCGTTTTTGCAATAGCTAATAATAGCACTGCACGCGCACCGGTTACTTTTTTGTTACCATCAGTGATAAATCTTAATTCCGGCTTTTCTGTGCCTCGGTTCCATTGCGTATGAAGGTCAGCGGCCAACTCATATAAATAAAAGGCAATCCGGTGGGGCTCATGGGTTTTGGCGGCCTGCTCAATTATGCGTGGATATTGCGCCAAGCGCTTTACCAGCGCGACTTCGCCACTATCAACCAGTAGTGACAAGTCTTCTTTCAACGGGTCTATATTGGCAATATCAAGATCCGGCATTTCCTGTGGAATTCTCCGATAAAGGACCGAATGAACCCGCGCATGAGCATATTGCACATAAAACACTGGATTGTCTTTTGACTGCTCTTGAACCTTGTCGAAATCAAATTCGAGCGAAGCATCATTTTTGCGGTACAGCATTATAAATCGTACCACATCGGGGCCAACCTCATCGACAACTTCGCGCAGAGTGATAAATGTACCCGATCGCTTGGACATCTTGACCACTTCGCCGCCTCGTATCAGATGCACCAGTTGGCAGATCTTCACGTCAAGCTCGGCCTTGCCGTCCGAAAAGGCGCTGACCGCCGCTTTCATGCGCTTAACATAACCACTGTGATCGGCACCCAGCACGTCGATCATGCGCGTAAAGCCGCGCTCGTATTTATCGCGATGATACGCTATGTCAGAGGCGAAATAGGTGTGACTACCATCGGCTTTGGCAAGCGCCCGATCGACATCATCGCCAAAGTCCGTCGCTTTGAACAAGGTTTGCTCGCGCGCATCCCAATCATCGGGGAGTTTGCCCTTAGGGGGCGGTAAAACGCCCTCATAAATCAGTCCCTTGGCACGCATCTCCTCAATCGAGTTGGCCACAAGATTGGTGCCACCCTGAGTGAGGCTGCGCTCTGAAAAAAAACTGTCAAATTCGATTTTGAGCGCTTTGAGGTCAGACCGGATCTGTTCCATCATAGCGTCAATCGAAATGTCTCGCACCGTTGCAAGCCATTCACTTTCTTCTTTATCTTGGAAACGATCCCCAAACTGTCTGGCTAATTCTTTGCCAACCGGTATCATATAGTCACCGGGATAAAGGCCTTCGGGTATATCTCCGATCTCTTCGCCAAGCGCTTCGAGGTAGCGCAAATAAGCCGAGCGGGCCAAAACATCAACCTGTGCACCGGCATCATTGATATAATATTCGCGCGATACATCAAATCCCGTGAAATCTAACAGGTTGGCCAGTGCGTCGCCAAAAACCGCCCCCCGCACATGCCCAACATGCATGGGACCGGTTGGATTGGCGGATACAAATTCCACATTGACTTTTTGCCCCTGCCCCAGCTTGCTACGGCCATAGAGCCCCTCTTTGTCAAAGGCGGCGATGAGTACTTTTTGCCAAAAGGAAGCCGTAATCGAGATATTGATGAAACCGGGACCAGCAATCTGCGCTGTTTCCACATCATCCAGCTGTAACAACAGGTCGGTTATTTTTTGAGCTAGATCGCGAGGAGGCATTTTTGCGCTCTTGGCCAAGGCCATCGCTGCATTCGTCGCGATATCGCCATGTGATGGATCCCGTGGCGGCTCAACCGTTATCCGGCTAAAGATCGCATCGAGCGGCAAAATACCTTGCTCGCGTAATGTCTCAAGGACGCCCGTTAATTGCTCGCCAAAGTGAGTATAGAGGTTCATTTACAAGCCGCCTGACTGATTCTAAAGGGCACAAATGCCGTTCAGAAAGGCACCTATCGCAATTTGGGAGTAACGTCAAACAATGAGCGATGCAGATCGATGGCATAACGATCTGTCATACCGGCGATAAAGTCGCGCACGCGCTCGGCGCACAAGTTATTATTGCCCCCTATCTGCGCACAACTCCAATCATTGGGCAGATCATGAGGTCGTTTCAGATAATATTTAACAAGATCCTCCACGACACTTTCTGCATCTCTCATAATGGCCATTACCCGCTCATGGCGATAGACACGGTGATGCAAAAACGCCCGCAACTGATTTAGTTTGATCGTAAATGTACTCGAAAAGGCAATCAACGGCATCTCAGATTCGCGAACAGCATCACTATTTAGCGGGTTAATGATATCGAGCCGATCTGCCGTTTACGCACAGACATCCGATATCATCATAGTGATCAGGCGTCGGTTCAATTCGAACACCACACGGGTGGGCTCAATACCTTTATAGTCAGAACGGATTTGAGTAACCATGTCCCAGACAAAAGGCACTTCACGCAAATCATCCAATTCAAACAGACCAGCACGTAATCCATCGTCAATATCATGATTATTATAGGCAATATCGTCGGCAATCGCGGCGACTTGACCTTCAGGCCCAGCTTGCTGATGTAGTCCAAAGCCAAATTTAAGCTCGTACCAGCGCAGCATTTCAGGCATATTAGACCCAGCATGGTCACCAATCATATCGCCTTGCCTGTCAATAAGAGGGCCATTGTGCTTGATCAATCCCTCAAGGGTCTCCCAGCTAAGATTGAGACCGTCAAATTGAGCATAACGTTTTTCAAGATTGGTCAAGGCGCGCAAGGTCTGAATATTGTGGTCAAATCCGCCAAATCCATCAAGTGCGCGCGACAAAGCCCGCTCTCCGGCATGACCAAAAGGCGTGTGGCCAATATCATGCGCCAGCGAGATGGCTTCGCAAAGATCTTCGTCGAGATGCAATATATGCGCGATCGAGCGCGCAATTTGCGCCACTTCCAAAGAATGAGTGAGGCGGCTTCTAAAATGATCACCCTCATGATAGATAAAGACTTGGGTTTTATAGTTCAGCCTGCGAAAGGCGTTTGAATGGGTGATGCGGTCGCGATCTCTGGCAAATGGGGAGCGTGTGGGACATAAATCTTCAGCAATAAGACGCCCACGCGAGTGCTCGCAAAAACTGCCAAAAAGGGCGATTCGCGGTCCGTCAGCTAAACGACCATTCGTTTTAACAGGAAAATTTACGACCGGACTATTTGACAACATACCAAGCTCGCCTATCTTAGGAATAGAGACTACTAAACTTTTAGGGAGTGCGATTCGCTAAATCCCTAGCTAGAATCATACTAAAACACGGGTTAAGGGCAATTTAATGAGCGATTTATCAATTGGCGTCAGCAGCGCTGCTGCAGAGCGTATCAAGGAAATTCTGGTCTCTGAACCAGATGGAGCAAAATTCCGCATGAGCGTCTCTGGCGGGGGGTGTTCAGGATTTCAGTATAATTTTGAAATAGTCACCGACCAAAATAGCGATGATATGGCCATTGAGAAAAATGGCATCACCGTACTCGTTGACAGCATATCTCAAATGTATCTGAAAGATTCGGAGCTTGATTTCTCCGACGATCTGATTGGTGCTGCGTTCAAGGTCAACAATCCCAATGCCACCGCGTCTTGTGGCTGCGGAACCAGCTTTTCAATCTAACGGGCCGTAAAATCATATGAAAATTGCCACCTGGAACGTCAATTCGATCAAGGCGCGGCTCCCCAATGCGCTACAATGGCTAAAGCAGGAACAGCCTGATATTGCCTGTTTGCAAGAACTAAAATGCGTTGATGACGCCTTTCCCCTGAGCGAGATCGAAGAGCTGGGATATAATATCGCCGTTCATGGCCAAAAAACCTATAACGGCGTTGCCATCCTCTCAAAGCTGCCCTTTGACGAAGTCTCCAATGGCTTACCAGGCGATGAAAGCGATGAACAGGCCCGCTATGTCGAAGCATCGATCTCAACACCGCAAGGGGCTCTTAGAGTCGCTTCAATCTATCTACCCAACGGCAACCCAGTCGAAACGCCGAAATATGAGTATAAACTGGCATGGATGGACCGCTTGATTGAACACACCAAAACCCTGCTGAGCTATGAAGAACCTCTCGTTTTGGCCGGTGACTACAATGTCATCATAGGTGATGAAGATTGCTATAATCCAGAGGCTTGGCGCGGAGATGCTCTATTTCGGCCAGAAACAGCCAAAAGGTTCCAGCGCCTCGTCAATCTTGGTCTGACCAACAGTTTCAAGGCCTGTAATGCACAAGGCAATCTTTATAGCTTTTGGGATTATCAAGCCGGTGCCTGGGCGAAAGACAATGGTATTCTCATCGACCATCTTTTGCTTTCGCCGCAAGCTGCAGATAAATTGCGCACCAGCGAAATAGATAAATTTACCCGAGGCTGGGAGCGCCCTTCTGATCATGTACCTGTGTGGATAGAACTCGATATGGGCTAAAGCAGCCCTCAGGCAAACGACTTTTGGCGCCAAACCGAAAAGGATTAAATCAATGCTACAGATAAGCAGGATAAATCATGTCGGTCTGCGCGTACGGGATTTACAGACATCACGTGAATTCTACGAAAAACTTGGATTTGAGTTTATTGTTGGCCCTATTGGCCCAGAACCCGTTGCCGTGATGCTGCGCCCCTGCGGTATCAATATCAATTTCATCCTGAATGCGTCAATTGATGCTTCCAGCGAGAATATATTGATGGATGTGCCAGAAAAGCATACCGGATTTACTCATATTGCCTTGGAAATCAGCGATCAGCAAAAAGTTGAACAGCATCTGCTAGAAGCCGGTATTTCAATAACTGAGACTGTAAATCTTCCAGATGGTACGATATTTTTCTTTATTCGCGATCCAGATGGCAATGTTATCGAATTTTACCTGCCCAAGAGCGGTTAAGAGTACCTGTCTGCATCGAGATTATAGTGTCTTTTTGTCATCTCGAATTTACTAAACTACCCTTATTCCGTTCCGATTTCTCGAAAGCTCCCAAGGCCCATGACCTGACGGCCCTCTTCCTTAACAACGGGACGGCTTTTTAGCACTTGTCTGGTGCGCACGGCACCGCCCTCCGCAACACCGATACGGACTTTCTTACGGATCACAAATCCCTTAATTCTGACGCGCGGGCGATAAATACGGACCCAGCGAGCAACCGCCGTTTTGGCCCCTTTGCGAGTTTCTAAATCGGATGCCGCCACAATGGTCTTGTGAAGTTCATTGATCCATTCGCTATCTCGCGGACCGGCATTTTTTTGCGCCATGATCAACAAGGCCAACGCCTTGACCTGGTGCTTGGGAACCAAGTCCCCTTCCCACAAAATCTGTCCTAAGAGTGCTTGCGAGGGAGCGTGCTTTTTCTTGGCTGCATTATTTAACCAGGATATGGCGCGGCGGACGTTCTTTTTCACACCCTGCCCTGAAAGGTACAACTTGCCCAACTGGTATTGAGCGCTCGGATTACCGAAAAACTGAGACGCATGCGTGAAATAAGTCGCCGCTCTTTTTGCATCAGGTTTGAGGCCAATCTCGGTAATACCATTTAGATAGTATAGCCCCAGTGACGCCAAAGAACTGCCAATATATGGAGCGGCTGGATGATAGCTGGGGATATTCCAGTGTTTTTTAGAAATGCTTTTATAAAGATCAAAGGCGGCTGCCTGATCTACTGGCACACCAAGGCCCAACTCATACATTTTAGCAAGCGTCAGACGAGCACCAAAGACACCGCGCTTGGCGGCGAACTCAATGGCGGGAAGGGCGAGAGTATACCAGCCTTCATCAAAGGCGGTCTTACCTTGACGATAGGCTTCCAAGGGTGATGAGAAGCTCAATTGGGTCTTGAGATCTTCAAAAATGGCGGGATCCTCGTCTTTTACAACAGGATCAGCCGCCAATGCACTTCCCACGACAGCAATAAGCATAAGCGGCACGAATGCTACTTTTCTCAAGAAATACATTCTTGCTGCCCCTTGCTCAAGCACCCTTGGCTTGTTACTCAACTCAGACATCCGCATAACACTCTATTTCAGCTTTACCACCGGGATGAGTCACCGCTCCGTATCTAGCGGGCCCCACCTGCTGTGCATATTTCCAAAGGGTACCACTCTGATAAGGGTTTTTTGGGGCAACCCATTCTTTTTTTCTATTTTCCAATTCTTCCTCGCTCAAATCGACGTCCATTGTGCCTTTATCGGCATCAATTGTGATTATGTCGCCATCACGTAACAGGCCAATTGGGCCCCCTTCGGCGGCTTCTGGACCAACATGACCGATGCAAAATCCGCGTGTGCCGCCGGAAAAGCGACCATCTGTGATCAGGGCAACCTTATCGCCAACGCCTTGCCCATAAAGGGCGGCGGTTGTCGACAGCATCTCTCTCATACCGGGTCCACCTTTGGGGCCTTCATAACGAATGACGATCACATCGCCATCATCATATTCGTTCTTTTTAACCGCTTCGAACGCATCTTCTTCGCAATCATAGCAACGTGCTGGTCCCGTAAATTGCAGTTTTTGCAAGCCAGCGACCTTAACGATGGCCCCATCAGGCGCAAGATTGCCTTTGAGACCGACAACACCGCCGGTTTTAGACAATGGCATATCAACGGGATAGACGACCTTTTGATCGCTGGAAAATGTGACCTTTTCGAGGTTTTCAGCAATGGTCTTGCCGGTAACGGTAATACAATCTTTATGCAAGAAACCGCCATCCAGCAGGACTTTCATGATCACGGGCACCCCGCCAATATCATAAACATCCTTGGCGACATATTTTCCGCCGGGCTTGAGGTCCGCAATATAGGGGGTTTTGCGGAAAATTTTAGCAACTTCGAAAAGATCAAAATCAATACCGATCTCATGAGCGATCGCGGGTAAATGCAATGCCCCATTAGTTGACCCGCCAGTGGCTGCGATAATAGTCGCCGCATTTTCCAGGCTTTTGCGCGTCACGATGTCCCTGGGGCGAATACCGTCCCGAAGGCAGTCCATGACGGCCTGACCAGACAGATCTGCATATTCATCACGCGATTCATACGGAGCTGGTGCGCCGGCTGACCCTGGCAATGCAAGTCCAACAGCTTCTGAGACACAGGCCATGGTGTTAGCGGTAAACTGACCCCCACAAGAACCAGAACTTGGACAGGCCACACCTTCAAGCTCGCACAGCTCTTCTTCGGTCATTTTACCGGCCGTATATTTACCGACCCCCTCAAACACATCCACAACCGTAACGTCTTTGCCTTTGTAGCGCCCCGGCAAAATGGTACCGCCATACATAAAGACACTGGGCACGTTGAGACGCACCATGGTCATCATCATGCCTGGCAAAGACTTGTCACAGCCCGCTATACCCACCATCGCATCATAACAATGCCCCCGCATGGTCAGCTCAACACTATCAGCAATGACTTCGCGTGATATGAGGGAGCTTTTCATGCCTTGATGCCCCATGGCAATGCCATCGGTCACGGTAATGGTGCAAAATTCGCGAGGCGTCCCGTGCGCTTTGGTGACGCCGCGTTTGGCAGCTTGCGCCTGTCGCATCAGATCAATATTGCAAGGGGCAGCTTCATTCCAACAAGACACCACTCCAACCAGTGGCTGATGGATCTGCTCTTCTGTCATGCCCATCGCATAATAGTATGAGCGATGCGGTGCGCGTTCGGGTCCCTCGGTCACGTGGCGGCTTGGCAGTTTGGATTTGTCGAACTTGGTCATATTGTCTGGTGTCCCCGGTGATATAGGTGCAAAATGTTGGAAGATCGATGGCTCAATCAGCGCAATGCCAATTCACCAACAGGTTGTATCCCATCCGTTTAACCCTGCTTGACGCGGGCTGCAATGATAACTAAACGATCGCGCTACAAGAAAAACCAGGCACGTCAATTGATTGTGGGGAGTTTTGGGTGACATTGTGGCGCAAAAGTGGCAAGAACCTGGCCCCACCACATGAATGTCTCAACCCTGTGGCTTATGAAGAACACCTGCGGTAAGGGGGGTTTCGACACCCGTTGTGAGTGGAAAAGTCAGAGGCAATCCGCGCTTGGAGCGCACCGCCAGATATGCAAAAGCTTCAGCTTCCATATAATCAGAAGACCAGCCAAGTTCACCAGCGCTCAAAACCTCCCCGGACAGGCACTTTTGGAACTCCGCCATCAATGTCGGATTGCGTACGCCGCCACCACAGACAATCCATTGCTTTGGCGGGAGCGGAAAAAGTAATTCAGCCCTTGCGACTGCAAATGCAGTGAACGAAGTGAGGGTCATAGCCCCCTCCTCCAGGGACATTCCCTCGAGAGGACCTCTCTTCTCAAATATGTGGGAAAAATGGTTGCGATCAAGGCTCTTGGGCAGATCTTGTAAGAAATAGGGGTTGTCGAGCAGAACTGACAACACACTCTCATTGATCTCACCTTGCGCGGCAATTGCCCCGTCCGCATCCATCTCCCCTACGCCATGCTGACTCACCCAGTCATCAATCAGCGCATTCCCAGGCCCTGTATCAAAGGCAAGCAGCTCTCCATTTTCACCAATATAGGTGACATTGGCGACGCCACCAACATTCAAGACAGCTACCGGCAATTTCAGCCCCGCGCGCTTGACGAGCGCTTGATGATAGATTGGTACGAGCGGCGCCCCCTGCCCGCCAGCCTCCACATCAACTTGGCGAAAATCTCCAATGACGGGGATATTCACCGCATCCGCCAGAGCCTGACAGTCTCCTAACTGGACCGTCATGGCTTGCTGCGGTCGATGCAGGACTGTTTGGCCGTGAAAACCAATCAGGTCAATTTTAGAGGTGTCCAATCCCCACTGAGGATTGTTGGAAAAAGCGTTGATAATATTACGAACGAATTCAATATGCTTTTCCGTGATGATCTGCTCTGCCGTGGCCAGCCAGCCTGGACGATCTGATCTATCAGCCAAACCGACAGCCTCTGTCACGGCCTTTTCCAACACTGCACGGTCACTGGAGCTAAATTCTTGATGAAAGACGTCAAGCCGGTCTCGCTCAATCAGATCCTCGCCATCGGTTGTAATGATTGCAAGGTCAATCCCATCCATCGAGGTGCCGCTCATGAGGCCGATTGCTGTATATTTCTTGCTCATTAAGATCCCTTGGTGCATGGTGGCCGAAAAACTCAACACTATCATTGCCAGAGATCATGACCAGCTATAAATCAGACTTTTTGCGCGTGATGCGCGAACGCGGATACATTCACCAATGCTCTAACGAAGAGGCTCTGGACGCCAAGGCCAATACGCGCATTGTGACGGCCTATGTGGGTTTTGATTGCACCGCTGCCAGCCTGCATGTGGGCAACCTTTTGGGAATCATGATGCTGCGCAAGCTTCAGCAAACCGGTCACAAACCGATTGTGTTGATCGGTGGCGGCACCACGAGGGTCGGCGACCCTTCGGGAAAAAACGATACCCGCAAGCTGCTCAATGACGAACAGATAGACCAAAATATCGCGGGTATCCGGCAGGTCTTCGAAAAGTTTTTGACGTTTGGTGATGGCCCAACCGATGCCGTCATGGTCAACAATGCTGATTGGCTGTTAAAACTCAATTATATCGAGTTTTTACGTGATTACGGCCCTCATTTTACGATCAACCGCATGATGACGTTTGAATCCGTCAAGCAAAGACTCGACCGCGAGCAGCCCCTGACCTTCCTCGAGTTTAACTATATGATTTTTCAGGCCTATGATTTTCTGGAACTCAACCGACAAAACGGCTGCATCTTACAAATGGGCGGCTCCGACCAGTGGGGCAATATCATCAATGGCATCGAGCTTGGACGCCGTGTCGATCAGGCAGAACTCTACGCTCTGACCACCGCTTTGCTGACCACAAGTTCTGGTGCCAAAATGGGCAAGACCGCCAAAGGAGCCGTATGGCTCAACGAAGATATGCTCAGCCCCTATGACTATTGGCAGTTCTGGCGCAATACCGAAGATAGTGATGTGGGACGTTTCTTGCGCCTGTTCACCGAGCTTCCACTGGAAGAAATTGAAGAGCTCGAAAAGCTTGAGGGAGCCGACCTCAATGAAGCCAAGAAACTCCTGGCGACCACCGCCTGCGCGATGGCTCACGGCCAGGAAAAAGCCCTGGAAGCTTCCGAAACGGCCCTTAAAACATTTGAACAAGGCACCATGGCTTCAGGCTTGCCGACCGTTGAAATCAGCGCTGGCGATCTGGACAATGGCCTTGGCCTGCTAACGGCCCTCGTCACGGCTGGTCTGGCCACTTCCAACAGTGAAGCACGTCGTCACATCAAAGGCGGAGCCGTCAAGATTAATGATGTAAAAGCTGACAGCGAAAAAGTGCAACTAGGTGGCGATGACATCACTGATGACGGTGTGATCAAGCTATCGGTTGGCAAAAAGCGGCACGTGCTCCTCAAAGCGATCTAAACACACAAAAGCCAGCGAGAAAGTGACTTCACGCTGGCTTTTAGAGTTTGGCACGATGTTAGACGCAGCCAGTAGGCTTGGGCAATCCACCATATTTAGTGATCGGTTTCATGGGACCGGTATTCCACATCTTGAACATGTCTTTTTTGTCTTCGCCAACATATTTGGCAAATTTTCGGATAGGTAACACGGCCTGACTGTCTTCAAAGGCTTCACGCGCCTTCATGATGTGATTCCATTTGGCTTCATCAAGCTCAATACCGTCAGCTTCCGCCATGGCCTTCCCGATTTCCTCGGTCCAGTTACCCATGTCGGTCAAATAACCGTCACCATCGCGCTCTGGCATTTCAACGCTCATGACATTCCTTTCAATTTGTTGATTAATTCAGATGCTTCTTGGAAGCACTCCAATTCATAGCTAATAACATACTATTGTGATCAAGATTTTCAAGGAAATAAAATGAACGGGACAGTGCACGGATACTGGCTCGTCGCGCTTTCGCATATCAGATTTTCGCGCATGTGATGCAAAGGGGAGCGGCTGGATCAAATTCCAGACGTTTCACAGCAATTTCCTCACCGCATTTCAGACAGTCCCCATACTCATCTTGAACAATGCGTTTTAATGCGCTTTGAATACGGCAAATCTCTTTCAAACGGCGCTGCTCGCCCGCCTTTGACATTTCCTGGCGCTGGATAGCATCAATGCGGGAGACACGGCCAACCGATGTCTGGTCCAACTGCACGGCGTCGCGGCTTTGCTCTGACAGCTCATTTGCCTTTTCAAGCTCGATGCGCCGGGTTTTCAGCAGCTTTTCGAAATATTTGTCATTATCACTCATGACACCTCATTGTGCATTAGGCCGTGCTGAGAAATTCCTGTGAATGTCCGACTATTTTATTGTCAGGAGTACCAACCGCTTCATGGCCTTTTCCCGCATATTCGAATTGACATAAAACCGAACGAATAATAGCCAGCCTTGCCCGGCGCTTGTCATTGGCCTTGACGATGGTCCAAGGCGTTTCATCTGCGTGCGTGAACTCAAACATTTTGCCAATATTTTTCGTATAGTCATCCCATAAAGGTATTGATTTATAATCGATTGGTGACAGTTTCCATTGCTTCAAGGGGTCATGCCGGCGGGCATGAAAACGTTTCAGCTGCATTTCGCGACCAACTGTTAGCCAGAATTTAAACAGCTTGATGCCTTCACGGTTGAGCATTTTTTCAAATGCCGGGGCTTCTTGTAAAAACTGTTCATTTTGCTGCGGCGTACAAAAGCCCATGACAGGCTCCACACCGGCCCTGTTATACCAGGAACGATCAAACAGGGTCATATTGCCCTTTGTGGGAAGATGGGCAATATAGCGCTGGAAATACCATTGGCCCTGCTCTTCATCTGTCGGCTTGGCAAGGGCCACGACTTTAGCTGAGCGCGGATTAAGATGCTCCATGAACCGCTTAATGGAACCTCCCTTACCCGCTGCATCGCGCCCCTCGAACAAAAGCACCACGCGCTCGCCCTGATCGCCTACATGGCGCTGCAGTTTCGCCAGCTCGATATGCAAGGAATGAAGTTCCGCAATATATTCCCTGTTTTTCATGCGTTTGTCATAAGGATAAGACCCACTCGCATGGGCCCGCTCATCAATCCAGTCCGGCAACACCTCCTGATCAAGGTCAAAATCTGCAAAATCGCCTACTGCCTGCTCATCCTTTTTGCCCACGACTGCGCTCCATATCCGCTTTGAAAAACTGCTTTTTATCATGGCATGATCATATCCATATCGCAGCTTGTTGCAACATGTCTGTTTTTTTGCAAATCAAAAAAACAACGAAAACGGGCACGCAAATCGATGCGCACCCGTGTTTAAATTCGCGATAGAGAAAGCCGCGACTAATCGCTCCCCTCAAAGGCTGCCTTGAGGCGCCCGATATGTTGGCTAAGGGGACTATTACTATTTTGATCTACGTGATCGTCTTCTGTGGTATCGCGAATCATACGATCCAGCTTCACAATACGATCATAAAACCGCAAGCTGCGCTCAACCAGTTCTTTCATCGACGTGGGAAGTTCATCATATCCCTTGGCTCTGGCCAGCGAGCCAATAGCCTGCAATTTGACTTTATGCTCTTCTTCCTCGGCCTGCTCGAGGGTCATCTCACCTTCATTGACGGCACGACGAATAAGCAACCAGGACGCTAATTGCATCAGCCGGGTCGTCAGACGCATGCTTTCGGTCGCATAGGCAAACGATAATTCTGGTTGAAGTTTTTTGGCCTCGAGGCGACCGTCTCCTTCGAGATAGCCAGCGGCTTCCTCGACAAGGGCCATACCTTCACGAAAGACGTTTTTGAAATTGTCAGATTCGACATACTTCTCGCCAAACGATATAGCGCTATCATCATTCACACGACTGCTATCAGCAACTCTTTTTAAACCCATTGATACAACCCACTTTTATAACCGTACATACGCGCACAGTACCACAAACGAATCACTTTGTCCTATCACTATACTATAGCGTGGTGACATTATTGTTAATGCTGGCAAAAAGAATCGACTATTTCTTGACCTGATAATGGCAAAAAAAAGAGCCGCCAATAGAATGGCGGCTCAGAAAGTTTACAGGGAGGCGTCAAACAAAGCAGATAATGTCTTCTGCCTGTTTGATCCAGCACAGAGCTGGATGAACCTAATTTATCCCCTTATCCTTAATATTTCTCTAATTTACGCCCCCTCACCCTTGGTCTTGGGCAGGTTCAGCCGGATATGCAGCTCGCGCAGCTGTTCGGGGCCAACATTGTCAGGCGCCCCCATCAACAGGTCTTCGGCCTGCTGATTCATGGGGAACATGGTAACTTCGCGAATATTGGGCTCATCACACAATAGCATGACAATGCGATCAACTCCTGGGGCAATGCCACCATGCGGCGGGGCGCCATATTGCAAAGCGCGCAACATGCCGCCAAATTTGTCTTCCAGCACTTCTTTGCCATAGCCAGCAATATCGAAGGCCTTATACATGATTTCAGGCAAATGGTTCCGGATCGCCCCAGACGAGAGCTCTATCCCATTACAGACAATATCGTATTGATAGGCTTTGATATCCAGCAGCTCTTCATCGCTTTTGGCATTTGTGAGAACATCAAGCCCCCCTTGCGGCATGGAAAAGGGATTATGGGAGAAGTCGATTTTCTTGTTTTCTTCATCCCATTCAAACATGGGAAAATCAACAATCCAGCAAAATGCGAACTTGTCTTTATCTGTTAGCTCCAGCTTCTCACCGACCCGTACGCGCGCCCGTCCGGCAAATTCCGCAAAATCCTTGGGATCGCCAGCGGCAAAGAAAACCGCATCGCCATCTTTAAGACCAAGCTGATCGCGCAAGGCCATCGTGCGCTCTTCACCAATATTTTTAGCAACGGGACCAGATCCCTTACCCTCTTTAAAAAAGATATAAGCAAGACCTGGTTGTTTTTCTTCCTTTTGTGCCCAACCATTCATGCGGTCGCAAAAAGCTCGTGAACCGCCGCTTGGCGCAGGGATGGCCCAAATGGCATTTTTTTCGTCTTTATCCAATATGCCAGCAAAGATGCCAAAGCCGCCACCGCGAAAATGCTCACTAACATCGGCCATAATGAGCGGATTGCGCAAATCTGGCTTGTCTGTTCCATATTTGCGAAATGCTTCATCAAAGGGGATTTTCGGAAAGTCCTTGGCCACCTGCTTACCACCAAACTCTTCAAATAATCCTAGTAGCATCGGCTCTACAGCTTCAAACACATCCTCTTGCGTGACAAAACTCATCTCGATATCGAGCTGGTAAAATTCACCGGGCGAGCGATCTGCCCGCGCATCTTCATCGCGAAAACAAGGGGCGATCTGGAAATAGCGATCAAAGCCGGCCATCATAATGAGCTGCTTGAATTGCTGGGGTGCTTGCGGCAAGGCATAAAATTTACCCGGATGCACTCGGCTTGGCACCAAAAAGTCGCGTGCGCCTTCGGGACTGGATGCGGTCAGGATCGGCGTTTGATATTCCATAAAGCCCTGCTCAACCATCCGGTTGCGCATTGACGAGATGATTTTTGAGCGCTTGACGATATTGCCATGAATGGTTTCGCGGCGCAGATCAAGAAAACGATATTTGAGGCGTGTATCTTCAGGATAATCCGGTTCGCCAAAAATTGGTAGCGGCAGCTCTTCCGATTTGGACAGCACTTCCAACTGCTCGATCCGCACTTCAATATGCCCCGTTGGCAGGTCTTTATTGATGGTTTCATCAGATCTTGCCACTACAGGACCATTAATGCGAACGACCCATTCAGCATGAATATTTTCAGCTTTGGAAAATTCGCTTTCATCAGGCTCGACAACACACTGGATCAGGCCATGATGATCGCGCAGATCAATAAATAACAAGCCTCCATGATCCCGGATACGGTGAACCCAGCCAGACAGGCGCACTTGATCGCCAACATTCTTTGCTTCAAGCTCACCACAATTATGGCTACGATATTCATGCGTCATTGGTTTTTGTCTCCACCAAACATTGTTTGCGCGCAACAGCACACGGGCCCAAGCGTTTGTCAAGCACGAGAGCAAATGGCACTTATGCTCATTCTGTGATTGAGAACTAACGCTTCACTTTGTATAGTCAAGAAAAGAAGCGCAAAGGCCCCCAATCTATTTTCGTTGGAGACCCGCTTATCACCTGTCGGCGACCCACCTGTCACGGCCATATGGGAAAACACAACTATGAGCACTGTTGATCAATCGGTAACTTTAAAAGAAGAAGATTTCAGTCTGGACGAACGGCTGGAAGGCATGAGGCTAGCTGGACTGTTAACCGCCCAGACCCTCGACATGCTGGTTGAGCATGTGGCGCCAGGTATGCGCACAGACGATCTCGACAAGCTGGCATTTGAATTTGCCATGGATCATGACTGCATCCCCGCCCCGCTTAATTATCGCGGCTTCAAGGGCTCGATCTGCACGTCTCTCAACCATGTTGTCTGTCATGGTATTCCCGGGGCGCGCACCTTAAAAGAGGGAGACATCATTAATCTCGATGTCACCCTCATCAAGAACGGCTGGCATGGCGACAGCAGCCGCATGTTTCCCGTCGGGGAAATTTCACGTAAAGCAGAAAGACTGATCAATATTACCTACGAGTGCTTGATGCGCGGTCTCAATGTGGTCAAAGATGGAGCAACAACCGGCGATATCGGCCATGCGATCCAGACTTACGCCGAATCTGAAAACTGTTCGATTGTACGCGAGTTTTGCGGACATGGTCTGGGCCGTGTTTTCCATACCAAGCCCAATATCCTGCATTATGGCGAAGCTGGCAGAGGCACACGCCTCGAGTCCGGCATGTTTTTCACCATCGAACCCATGATCAATCTTGGTCGCCCTGACGTGAAAGTGTTGGGCGATGGCTGGACAGCGGTGACGCGAGACAAATCATTATCGGCTCAGTTTGAACATTCGATTGCGGTGACCGATACCGGCTTTGAAATATTTACAAAGAGTCCTAAAAACCTCGATACCCCCCCCTATAAATTAACATGACCGACAAACCTACAGTCCCTGAACAAACACCAAAAAAAACACACCAGGAGTTGACCGATAAAGAGGCCGAGCAGGTCGTGCAGACCGAGGCTGAAAAACTGGGGCTACTGCCCCGCGATGCCATCAATACTGACGCCGCCCCCACCTTGTTTGACGATTTCACGGTGGAAGACGCGGAGGCCCCAATCGAGCCAGAATTGCAAGATATTGCCACTCGCGTCCCCCCAATAATATCAAAAGACACCAAAGCCCCCTCCCCGCATTATCATGGTCACAGAGATCGGCTAAAGCAAAGACTACTGGAAAGTGATGGCGAAGCGCTGGCCGACTACGAGCTGCTGGAGGCTATCTTGTTTCGGGCCTTGCCGCGCCGCGATACCAAGCCTATCGCCAAGGAACTATTGCAACGCTTTGGCAGCTTTGCCGAGGTGATTAACGCGTCAGAAGGAGAATTGCGCAAGATCAAGTGGATCAAGGATGGAGCCATTGGCGAGTTTGCACTCATAAAAGCTGCAACCCGACGATTGTTGAAAACAGCCGTGGTTGAACGGCCGGTGCTCGCATCCTGGGCCAAAGTCCTTGACCACTGCCGGGCAGCGATGGCATTTGAATCCCGCGAACAATTCAGAATATTGTTCCTCGACAAGCGCAACCGGCTGATCCTTGATGAAGTGCAACAAACCGGTACCATTGATCATACTCCGGTCTATGTACGCGAAATCTGTCGCCGCGCCCTTGAGGTCAATGCGACCGCGCTCATTCTCGCCCATAATCATCCCTCTGGCGACCCAACACCTTCGCGCGGCGATATAGAAATGACCAAAGAGATTGTCAAAGTGGCCAGAGGTCTTGGCATCTCTGTGCACGATCATATCATCATTGCCAAAGAGGGGCATGCCAGTTTCAAGGGGCTGGGCTTGATCTAACGGCCACAAAGACAGGCATCAGCACCAGATCTATGAAAAAGGCCCCGAACTCAGTAGCTAATGAGTTCGGGGCCATTCTTGTGAAAAGGGCACATAATTTGCCATCAATCGGCAAGCTGGCTTTTTTTACGCTCCTTCGCGCAATTCCTTTTTCGACAATTTGCCGATCATGGTCTTGGGCAGTTCATCGCGAAATTCAATTTCGGCTGGTTGCTCAATTTTAGAAATCTCACCTTTCAAAAATTCCAAAATTTCCTCGGCTGTAGCGGTATGACCATCTTTGAGCTTGATAAAGGCCTTGGGCGCTTCGCCGCGATATTCATCAGGAATACCGATAACCGTCACCTCTTCAACAGCCGCGAAACGATAAATCGCTTCTTCCACCTGGCGAGGATAAATCTTAAAACCAGAGGCGATAATCATGTCCTTGAGGCGATCAACGATATAGATAAAGCCATCTTCCGCGATATAGCCAACATCTCCGGTGCGGAAAAACCCATCCACGGTGACTTCGGCTGTAGCCTCTGGCCGCTTCCAATATCCGGGCATGACCTGTGGACCCTTGATGCAAATCTCGCCAGATTCAGTCAACGGCATTTCGACGGTTGGATCATCGATGGAGCGGATGGTAATCGTCGTGCCAGGCACCGGAATACCGATAGAGCCATCGCGCGGCTCGCCATCAACGGGGTTTGCCGTTGCCATGGGAGATGTTTCGGACAGACCATAGCCCTCGATCATCTTGCATCCTGAAACCTCGATAAACTGCTTCCTGATTTCTCCAGGCAGGCCAGCGCCGCCGGAAATGCAAAATTTCAAAGAGGAGAGATCGATGTTTTTGATACCTGGAAAATTGAGCATGGCAGTATAAATTGTTGGCACACCCGGCATCACCGTAGGCTTGCGCTTGGCAATAAGCTTCAAGGTATCTTTCAGCTCAAATTTGGGCACCAATAGCAACTCTGCGCCATGAGAAACGCCGAAGTTAAGAATGGTGGTCATGGCAAACACATGGAAAAATGGCAATATGCCAAGTATCCGCTCTGTACCGGGTTCAAGATTAGTCACCCAGTCCATGATCTGCGCGGTATTGGTGGTCAGGTTGGCGTGGGTTAGCATCGCTCCTTTGGGAACGCCTGTTGTACCACCCGTATATTGCAAGACCGCCAGATCATTGAGAGCATCAATATCGACAATGACTGGCTCACCCGCATTAAACAACACTTGCTCGGCAGAGCGTATTTTGTCGATCTGCGGGGAATTGCGCCATTTAGCAACTTCTTTGCCCTTGACCATCTTGAAGAGAAATGATTTTACACTGGGTAAAAGAGCACTGAAATTGGCGATCACGGCCCTTTTCAGCACACCTTTTTCAATCAATGCCTCTACTTTGTCGAACATCAGCTTGAGATCCAGAGTGACCATCAGATCGGTCTCACTGTCACCAATCTGATATTCGAGTTCGGGGATGGTATAAAGAGGATTGAAATTGACCACACAGGCCCCGGTTTTCAAGATGGCATAATAAAAAATGATATAGGTGGGGGTGTTGGGAAGCAGCAAACCTACCTTGCTATCCTTGCCGATCCCCATATCAGACAACCCGCGTGCAGCACGTGCAACCAGCTGGCCCATCTCCCCATAGGTAATTGTACGACCGAGAAACTCGCAGCAGACCCTCTGGGGATAGGTAGCAATGGCTTGATCAAACATATCAGGCAAACTCTGCGGCGTGTATTCTTTATCCCAAAGAAGACCAGGAGGATAATGTTGTGACCAAAGGTTCTGGTTTGACGTTTCTTCCATGATGTACTTCGTCCCTTTTTGTTGTTCAGCATTGCTTGCGAGGCAATTCCCCTCTTAAAGTCTTTTAGTTGCCAATATA
>JAJRPI010000087.1 GCA_024280895.1 Alphaproteobacteria bacterium
TGGATGCCACGGGCTTCCATATTTGCGACGGTGTTTGCATAAATTGTGGTAATGCCCCAGACGACGACTGCGATGAGCAGTGCCTGAGCAATTAAGCCACGAATGAGCGGATTGCGGTGCCACGCAACGGTGTTTTTGGGGCCAGCCATGGGCGAGATCTCAGATCTTTATTTATTTATTTATTTATTTATTTATTTATTTGTTTTGAGGCAGAAGAGAGGGACCGACCGATGTTTTTATTATGGGGCCGGTCCCTCAATTAGTCGAAGCGTTCAACTCTTATTGAGTTGACTAGCGGATTGGAGGAGCGTAGAGAACGCCGCCTTTTGACCACAGAGCGTTGACGCTGCCATCTCTTGAGAGACCGAGCGGTGCAACATTACGCTGATACATTTCGTCATAATTGCCGACCTGTTTGATGGCGTTGTAAGCCCAGTCTGCAGACAGACCAAGTTTTTTGCCCATGTCACCTTCAGTACCAAGCAGACGCTTGATGTTGGGGTTAGTGGTTTTTGCTTTGAGGTCATCAACATTTTTGGAGCTGACATTCATTTCATCAGCATTGATGACTGCAAACAGAACCCATTTGACAATGTTAAACCATTGGTCGTCGCCCTGGCGGACAACAGGGCCGAGTGGCTCTTTAGAGATCGTTTCAGGCAGGATAACTGCGCTTTTTGGATCTTTCAGCTCGGTGCGAAGAGCAGCCAGCTGTGATTTGTCAGAAGTCAGCACGTCACATGCACCTTTATCAAAACCTTCGCGGGTCTGGATGGAGGTATCATATACAACAGGCTGGAACTTCATGCCGTTGGTGCGGAAATAGTCAGCAAGGTTCAGCTCGGTTGTTGTACCGGCCTGAATGCAGATTTTCGCGCCATCAAGTTCTTTAACACCCTTCACACCGAGGGCTTTTTTGACCATGAAGCCTTGACCATCGATATAGTTGTAATAGGTGAAGTTGAGACCCAGTGAAGCATCACGGGTCAGAGTGTGGGTGGTGTTACGTGACAGAATGTCAATTTCACCAGATGCGAGAGCGGTAAAACGTTCTTTCGCAGTCAGGGGGGTAAATTTGACTTTGTTTTTGTCGCCAAATACGGCAGCTGCAACGGCATAACAAACATCTGCATCGATGCCGGAATATACGCCTTTGTCATCGGGGGCTGAGAAGCCAGCGAGACCTGTTGTCACGCCGCATTGAACATGACCCTTGGCTTTTACAGCTTCGAGTGTCGTTGCTGCGCTGGCTGCCGTGGCGGACAGTCCAAACAGCGCGACGGCTGCTACAATAAGTTTACCTGTCTTCATTCTAGTCTCCAGTTTTTCTGGTTATTTAAAGTTGGATATATTTCACATTCATATGTTTGTCCGCGACAATATGTCTTGTCAAGGAAAACTATGGCTTTGGGCAGTGTAGAACATAAACGACGGTTTTGGCATTTGCCCTGCCATTCATGCTTAATGGCCAAGACACGGCATATTAGATCGCCTGGTTAGGCGGATTGACTCTAAAATGGATTAAGTTATTGAATTTTTTTATTTTTGTCCGAGCGCTTTAGTCAGGTTTGCCAATCCAACACCAAACACCTGATCGCGTCCAGGTTGTCCAAGATCCAGAGACGTCAAGGCAATCGTTTTGGCAAATTGACGAGGTGTTAGATCCTTGTTCTGTTCAAGCATCAAGGCAGCAAGGCCCGACAAAAACGGTGCGGCAAAGCTGGTGCCGCTGACCATATCAACGCCTTGATCGGGAGCTGCGGTGAGGACATCGACGCCCGGAGCTGCGACAAACACATAACCGCCAACATTGGCATTGGCATAGATGCGATCATCCACATCTGTTGCTGTGACCGCCAGCACGGATTGTTCAGCCGCAGGAAAAGCGGGAGGAGCTTTTGGACCATTATTGCCAGCTGCAGCAATCAACACGATATTTTTTTGGCGGCGGCAGATAAAGCTTTTGACATCAGACGATTGCGCGGGCCAGTAAAGCTCATATTGATGATGTGCGCGCCTTTGGAAATCGCCCAGTCAAGGGCTTCAAGGATCTGATAGGTGGTGGCGCTGGCCTTGGCGTTTTTTACAGGCACATCAAAAGCCCGCGCGATTAGCAGCCTGGCTTGGGGAGCCACGCCAAGAATCATGGAGCGTCCCGCCAAAAGACCGGCAACAGCAGTGCCATGGCTGCGATTACTGACCGGTTGGTCGGGCAGGGCATCAAAGCTCTCAAGCACCGCGCCTTTGAGATCTGGATGGTCCGGGTCAATGGCCGTATCAATGACGCCGATGACGATATTTTTGCCTGTCAGCCTGGATTCTTTTGTCGGCCAGCCGATTTTACGAGGCGCATAGCGGGCCTTTTCGAATTCACTTGGTTGCGAGACGGTGCCCTGCAATTGATAAAGATGATTGGGGCCGGGGGTGTCGATAGCCCCATTGGCTTGCAGGATCGTCGTGACAGCAGCTGGCGAGCGACCATCATTAATGCCAAAGCGCACAATGACCCCGCCAAGCAGGGCCGAGCGCCGGCGCGAACGCACACTTAGGCCATTTTGAGTGGCAATCACATCTATATTGGCGCCATCGCCATTGATCATTGCCACGACTTCATCTGGAACAGCGTTGACATTTGTGGCTGGTGATATTGGTGCTGAACCAAGAGGAATGGACAAGGGGTCGATGGGTCCTGCTTGCGGGGAGCCAAAATCGGGAGCTTGACAGGTTGTCTGTGTTTGGCGTCTGACTGCTTGCAAGATGGTTTGCATACCGCTTGGCAGCTTGTCCAGCATTTGACGCTGCTGCTTGCTGATGTGGCCGCTTGAAGGACAAGCGCTTGCTGCTTGCGCTTGATCGCTGATCATCAGGCTCAAAAAAACAGTTAAGCAAATAAAACGGGCGATTGCTTTGCGCATCTAGTTCTTTTTCTCCGCGATGAAATGCACGAGATCAGAGCGTTTGCCAAGATTTGCCAGCCTGTCCTTGATCGAAGGCAGGTTTTTGTCCTCTTTCAAGCGTATCACATATGTGTTTTTGCCGCGCGGTCCATCAATAAGGACGGCCCCGACACTGCTTAACAGGGCGGATATATCATTGATCCCGGTATTAGGCGCAAACCGAATAAAAGCGCTCGTGCCCTTGATGCCTTGATTTGTTGCCGATCCGGAATTGCCATTGGAAACCTCAAACGGGGTATTGGTGCCTTTGTTCAAAAGCAGGGTGGATTGCGTCACTGTCACCAGTAAAAGAGCAGCCACAGCCCCCCAGGTCAGGGTCGAGGGGATGATATTGAGCCAGCTCTTGATCCAGGAAAGCATATTGCCGCCGACATAGTTCGACCAGGCTTGTGAAGGCTCGGCATCAATATCCTTGAGCAAGCGGCCAAGGGCCCCTGACGGGGATGCGATGGCTTCATTGGCATCAATTGAGGCGCGCTGATCCGCATAGGCGTTGTCGAGTGCTTTTTGCCCGCGCGGGTCATCTTTGAGCCACTGCTCGACCCGCATCTGGTCGCGCAGGCCAAGTCGTCCGGTAATGTAGAATGGTAGCAAAGAGGCCACTTCGTTTTGTAAACTTGTTCCCAGCATTTTGTATTCTTTCTTGCTCATTTCAAACCCTCCTCTCCAATTATTCGCGATTACTTTCTCTCTCGCTTTGTTGGGAAAACTTAGGGCCAGCCGCGATCAATGCCAGCCTTTTTGAGTTTTTCGGCCAGGTTTTTTCTGGCGTGAAACATGCGGGTCTTGACCGTGTTGGCTGGAACATCGAGCACTTTGGCGGCCTCGCGTACCGACAGTTCATGATAATAGACGAGGTCGATGACAGCTTTGTGGTTCGGTGACAGGCTATCTATCGCCGCGCGGATCGCGGCACCCTTGTCCTTTTTTTGCGCCATTACTTCCGGATTGTCCTGTGTATCGACAATCTGGTTGGCGGCATCTTCGTCAAGCGGCAGATCCTTTTTGCGGCGCAGGTACGAGATCGCCTTATTGCGCGCAATGGCCATCAGCCAGGTGCTCACAGATGAGCGGCCTTCAAACCGTCCGGCCTGTCGCCAGACATCCAGAAAAACTTCATTTGCCAATTCTTCAGCCACCGCTTCACTCCCCACCATTCTAATAATAAAGCGGTAGATACGTATATGATACCTAGCAAACAGGGCCTGTACGGCA
Source organism: Alphaproteobacteria bacterium (assembly GCA_024280895.1). Lineage (GTDB taxonomy): Bacteria > Pseudomonadota > Alphaproteobacteria > Rhizobiales > JAKIUO01 > JAKIUO01. The sequence goes on from JAJRPI010000087.1 coordinate 4,173, forward strand.
GCCTTGTCAGCATTGGCAATCCGCTCGATCAGCTTCCGGTCGGATGATTTTCCGAAGGTTCCGCTCATGGGCGTTTAGTCTCCGCTTGTGAATGGGTAGTCGCGATGGTGACTGTTCTGGTTCAAAATATTTTCCAAATGGGATATTTATTTGTTTTAGCCGCTCACGGACGCGCAATCCAGCTTGAACATGGCGTTAGGTAAAAATATATCTATCTGGCGTGTAATGATTATCCGCATAATGAGACTTTTGCCTCCGTTACATTAACGGGCAGTTGCGCAAATCAAACCTTGCCATGTCTTTGTATAAATGTTGCCATAGCGCATGATCAATCGTGAAGGAACTGGATAGATGGCCCCCCATTTTCACCGCTGGTTTTTGATGTTTTTGGCACCAGTCCTACTGTTTCCTTCGCTCCTGTTAGGCCCTGCTGTCGCCGCGGACACCAAGCCAAAAGCTGCCAAATCCAAACTCGCCAGCTCCCAAGCTAGCGACATTGCCCGTTTTAAAAAGGCCCATGCGCTTTTTTTGAACCTGTTTAAACTAAAGCTCTATGCGCAAGCTGAAATTGAAGTCAAGACCGCCCTCAAGCTGGCGCGCAAACTGCTGGGCAATAAACATCTTATCACCGCGAGTGAGATCAATAATCTGGCGGTGCTTTATGTCTCGACGAGGCGCTACAGGCAGGCGGTGCCCTTGTTTCAAGAAGCGCTGGTAACTCGCAAAGCCCTGTTGAAAAAAGGCGATGGGCGCATATTGGGGACGCTGGAAGACCTGCAAACGGCTCTGTTAGCATCTGGCAAGCCGGTGCAAGAATATAAAGTTTTGTTGCAGCTCGCCAAATTTTATGGTGGCACACCTCCCAAAAATGCGGAGCGGCTGGCCTTTGCGCTTGATCGGATGGGGGTTATTTCGATCAATAAAGGGGATTATGGCAGAGCCACCGTAAAGATAAAGCGGGCCATCAATATCAATGAGGCCATCCACGGTCGCCGCCACAAAAAAACGGTTATGTCGATCAGCAATCTGGCGGTTATTTATACCAAGCAAAAAGATTATAAAGCGGCCATCAAGCTGTTTGAAGAAGTCTATGAGACGCGTAAGGCTTTGCTGGGGCCAGATCATAGCCTGACCTTGCAGACCATGACCGAGCTGTCAGAAATCGCCAGTAGCCTGAAACAATATGACCGGGCGATCGAGCTGGGCCGCGAACTCATCGAGCGCAACGAAAAGCTGCTCGGGGCCGATCATATCAAAATGGCTGGCAAACATAACCGGCTGGCGGCCTATGCCTTTCGTGCCAAAAACTATGATCTGGCCGGACGCGAACTGGTCCGCGCCATTGAGATCACCGAAAAGACAAAGGGCAAGGACAGCCCGCAATTGCTGGTCTACCTTGCTAATGTGGCGACCCTTTACGAGGATCACGGGCGTTATGCCGAGGCTGATATAATGTATCGCCGCCGCGTTCATATCCTTTCCCTGAAATATGGCAAAAACGCCACCAAAGTCATCAATGCGCTCATTCGTCTTGGCCTGCTCAATCGCCAGATTGCCAATTTTAAAGACGCCGAGAACTTTTTCAATACGGCGCTTGAGCGAGAGCGCAGCCGCGCGGAGCCCAAAAAGACCACGCTTTCTGCCATTCACAGCAATCTGGGGGGCTTGTACCGCGAGACCGCCCGCTATGAGGAAAGCGGGCAGGCCTATAAATCGGCGCTGGCCTTTCATCTTGCTGCCACGAATGGCAAGCCAGAAAATCTGGGCCGTTTATATGACAATCTTGGCGTTCTCAATATCGAGATCAACAGATATGATCTGGCCGAAGGGTTTCACAAGAAAGCCCTGGCTATTTTCGAGGAAACGCTCGGCCCGGAACATTCCACTGTTGCAACGGCCCTGAATAATCTGGCAACGGTTTATGCCTATCAGGGACGCCACACCGAGGTTATTGGCCTGCAGGAGCGCTCTCTTGCCATCTACAAAAAGACCGCCAGACCTGCTGATCCAAAAATCGGTGTGTTTTATGACAATCTGGCCGGTTCCTATCGCCGCGTCGGTCGCCTCGCCGATGCCGAGGTGCAATATAAAAACGCTATGGATGCCTTGTTGCTGGCCTATGGGCCCGAGCATCCTGAAGTCGGCTTGGCGATGAGCAATCTGGCGGCGCTTTACGCCACGCGCAAGGATTTTGATGGGGCTGAAAAGCTGTTCCGCAAAGCCATTGCCATCAATGAAAAAGCCTATGGGCCGGACCATCCTCAGGTCGGTAATATATGGCGTCTGCTTGGAGAAAATGATTTCGATCGCAAGGATTACGAAGCGGCCGAACGGCATTATCTCAAAGCCATGCAAATATCAAACAAGGCCAATGGCGCTGACCATGCCAAAACGGGCTATATCGCCTTCAAGCTCGCGCAGCTTTATTTGTGGGAGCAAAAATATCCACTGGCCCTTGCAAACTATCGCCGTGCCGCCCGCATCGAGGAGCTGCAACAGATCAGAAAGCAAGCGGACAGCACCAACACGAAAGGGCGCGGCGAGCGCCGGGGTGTGTTTTCAGGTTTGGCCATTACCGCATGGCATATCGCCAGCAACAAGGAGTTGCTGAAAAATGCCGGTGGCGGCAGAGACAAGATGATGGAAGAGGGGCTCTATGCGGCTCAAAAAGCTCTTCGCACGTCGGCGGGTGCGGCCCTTGCACAAATGTCGGCGCGTTTTGCAGCTGGTAGTGGCAGGCTGGCAGGCAATGTGCGCCAGCGTCAGGATCTGACACGGCGCTATGGCAAGCTCGACAAGAAGCTGCTCTCACTGGTTGGGGCCACTCCAGACAAGCGTGATAACATGGCCATCAGTAACGCCCGCGCGACGCTCATCAAGGTTGGCAATGAGATCACCGCACTCGACAAGAAACTGGCCAATGATTTTCCAGAATATGCCAGCCTTGCCAATCCTCAGCCTTTAAGCGCCGATGCCGTACAAAAACAGCTGCAAGCCGATGAGGCGCTGATTTACTTCATGACCTCCAATCAGGCGGTTTATATCTGGGCGCTGACCAGCAAGGATTTTGCCTGGCACCGCGTGCCTCTTAAGCGCTCCGATCTACGTAAACAGGTGGCCCATTTGCGTCTGGCGCTCAATCCGCTCACTGCGGGCACCAGAGGTTTTGTCTCCAATGATGCCCCCGCGCCTGAAGCGGAGGTTAAAACCTCGTTTGACCTTAAAGCCTCGCACAAGCTCTACAAAAATTTACTGCACCCCCTCGAAAATACCATTGGCGACAAGAAGCATCTGATCATTATCGCATCAGATGCCCTGACCGGACTGCCGTTTCAGGTGCTGGTCACAGACCCGCCCGCACCAAGTGATCAAAGCGAAAGTCAAATTTACCGCGAGGCCAGTTGGCTGATCAAAAAATATGCCCTCACCACCCTGCCGAGTATCTCCTCCCTCAAGGCTCTGCGCCAGTTCGCGCGCAAAAGCGCCAGCCCGCCAAAGGCGCTGATCGGCTTTGGCGATCCGGTTTTCTCGCAAAACAAAAAACCAGTAGCGCTGGCGTCAAATGAAGCTGGTTTCGCCAGCTTTTATCGCGGTGGCCAGGTTAATCTGGCGGCCCTGTCGCAGCTTTCGCAACTCCCCGACACCAGAGACGAGCTGATCAATGTCGCCAAAACCCTCAATGTGCCGCTTGCCGATATCAAGCTTGGCCGCGGAGCCACCGAAACCCTTGTCAAACAACTTGACAAATCAGGAGAACTGGCGCGCCACAAGATCGTTTATTTCGCCACGCACGGGCTTATTTCAGGCGACATCAAGGGTCTGGGAGAACCAGCCCTCGCGCTCAGTGTGCCGGCAAAAGCAACCAGTGAAGATGATGGCCTGCTCACCGCATCAGAGGTCACGCAGCTTCATCTCAATGCCGACTGGGTCGTGCTGTCGGCCTGCAACACGGCGTCCGGCGACAAGCCCGGCGCCGAAGCCCTGTCCGGCCTCGCGCAGGCGTTCTTTTATGCCGGTGCCAAATCGCTGCTGGTCTCCCACTGGCCGGTCTATTCCGACGCCGCCACCGCGCTCACCACCAAAGCCTTCAAATATATCGAAGATGGCCAAGGGGACGGCAAACCGCTTGGCCGCGCACAGGCCCTGCGCCTCGCCATGCTCTCCCTGATCGGCAAAAAAGACGATGAACTGGCCTCGCATCCATCCTACTGGGCACCGTTCGTGGTGGTCGGCGAAGGCGCTGTTGTGAATTGAGGGGGATGGAAGAAGAGGAATGTCTTTGCAGACGGCATTGGGGACTGGTCCCCAAACCCCGATTTTTTTGGGGGGGGGGACGAATAGCTACTGCCTGACTTTTTCGATCAAATCGATAAGATGCTCGTTATTTGGATCGAGCTTGCTAGCCGCCAGTATGTCATCCTCGGATAAGCTTGGATGTCCATAGGCTAAGTAGGCTTCAATACGATCCAAGCGGTAGTCGATTTTATGGGGTGCCAATTTGATGCATGATGCCAAGTCAGACATATAGTCAATATGGCGACCCATTTCTGCGTATATTCCAGCACGTATATGATAAACAATGTCGTTTGTGAGTGTTAGGCTTATAGCCTTGTCGATATCAAGCAATGCCTTTTGAAGTTGTCCACTTATTCTAAATAAATGGCTTCTTTGAACCCAGCCAATAGGGTCACTGCTATCCAATTGTATCGCGCTACTATAGTCAGAAAGTGCTTTAGATGTTTCATTCATGTTTTCGTGCGCGGTTCCTCGGCCCCGATAAGCGAAAACATTTTTTTTGTCGAGTGAGATAGCTTGGCTATAGTAGGAAAGTGCTCGCTCAGGTGTTCCTTCTACTATGAAACCATTGCCAATTTGAATAAATTCTTTGATGATTGAGGTTTTAATCTGATCTAGTTCGTCAACCAATTGATCTATTTGCGTTTGAGGATCTTTTGATGAGATGAAAGCAGCTCCTTTGTATGAAAGTTCCCGTATCTCATTCGGTAGCTCGCTGGCTGGGGGCAATTCTCCTCCCCGAGAAATCAAAGGAACTATGTATAGATTGCGTTTCAAAGCCTCTGAAATTTCGAGACGAACGATATCAGTATCTTCGAATAGTCGTGGTTGACCGGTTTTTTTGTTGACAGGATTCCAGTTTGGGCCAATCAAAACAAACATGATTGTACTTTTCCAGATCGTCTGAATGAGAGAGGCCTTGAAATGCACGCCAACTTTCAAGCTATCCATATCCCAAAACACTTCGGATTCTGGATTTTTCGCTTTTAAGCGAGCACGCAATAAATCTACAGTCTGCGGGCAATCACTGCGCCTATATGAGATAAAAAACATTCGTGAACGGCTTGCCTCTTTTGGTTTTATAGACATCAAAATCTGTGTCGATCGTGGCAACAAGAACAGTGTCCAATCGCTCGCAAAGCGCGATCAGTGACGTGTCAGCAAAGTCAGCGGGAAGATCGGCGTATTTTTCCATCAAGCTATTGATGGAGGGGAAATCGCTGGTGGTGTTGGTGTCGATGGTCACAGCGTTTTGCACCCAGCCAAGAAAGTCTGTTTGAGCGGCTTTGGAAAAGTCGAGCAGGTGCATCACTTCGGTTATGACGGCAAGGTTGGTGTGCAAGATGCCTGTTTCGCGCTTGATAAAAGCGACCGATGCGGCGTGAAAATTATCGGAGCCATCGAACAGGGCGATAAGCGGTCCTGCGTCAATGACGATGTTTCGCACGAAGCTTTTCCTTCAAGATATCTCTGCGGCCCGATGAGAGTTCAGTGCGGCCACTTTTGTGACAGCCAAACAGATCCTTGCCAAGTTGATAGGGGGAGACGTCTTGTTTCTCACGTCCCAGCTTTTCCAGTATGGCTTCGCGCACATATTGGGATAGGGTCTTTCCCTGCTTTTTGAGGCTGAGACGCACTTCGTCCTCAACCTCTTTTTCAATTCTGATAGAAATTGTCATGAGCATTATGTCCTACATAAAAAATGTAATACATTATGTATTACAAGAATGTCTCATGTCAAGAACTACCAAATGGGTTCCAAGGGCTGGCCCTTGGTGCCAGCCGCATAGGCTGCCTGTCAGGCGAAGACATTTGGGCGCCGAGTGCATTATAGTCCGCTCGCCGCCCGCTTAATTCTTATTTAATTGCGCTGGCCATTTTGGCGATGGTTTTGCGGTAGACGCCGGCTTTGTTCCATTTGCGCAGGACGTTGTGATTGTGGGTGCCGGGGCCCCAGGCGCCGCCGCGTTTCCAGCCGTGGCCGCGTAGATAGTTGGCGGTGGATGCGAGCACATCGGCGCGCGAGCGCACCAGATCACGGCGACCATTGCCATCGAAATCAACGGCAAAGCGCAGGTATGAGCTGGCCATGAACTGGGTCTGGCCGAGTTCACCGGCCCAGGCTCCGCGCATTTGTCCGGGGCTCATATCGCCGCGCTGGATGATTTTGAGGGCCGCATAGAGGTTCTTGGTGAAGAAGCCGGTGCGTCTGCAATCATAGGACAGGGTGGCCAGTGATTTGATGACATTCATGCGACCGGAATTGCCACCAAAGCCGGTTTCCAGACCCCAGATGGAGACGATGATTGGACCGGGAACGCCAAAGCGTTTTTCGATACGGCGCAACAGGCCGGCATTTTGTTTGAGCTTGCGGCGGGCGCGACCAACAAGGCCAGCGGCGCGGCGCTTGTAGAACTGTGCAAAGGACAGTTTGAAGCTTTTGTGCGAGCGATCCAGGCGGATGACGCGCCGGTCATATGAGACACCTTTAAAGGCCCGATTGAGGGTTTTTTGGGAGATGCCTTTTTGCGGGCTTCTTTTTTGAACTGGGTTTTCCAGCTATTAAAGCCGCCAGCGCCATTGCCGCATTTTGCTGCGAGGGCGGGACCAGACACAAGTGCCAGGGTAAGAGTGAGAAAAGCTGTACGCATTACATTGGAGGTCATTGACCGTCTCCTGATTTTACAATTAAATTTTACAAAAAAGCGGATCAGCAAAACACATCGCTGATCCTTGTTAGATTTGAGATTTCCCTTAGGGGCGAATGCTTCTATCTCAGCCGACCAGCCAGTCTGGAGATCGTACGCTGATAGTTTGTGCTTTCGTTCCAGGCGTTCAGCACTCGGAAATTATGGCAGCCTGATTTATAGCAGCCGCCGCGCTTCCAACCATTCCGGCGTAGGAGATTGGCAGTCGAGGCAAGCACATCTGGTTTCGAGTTGATCAGGTCGGCGCGGCCATTGCCGTCAAAATCGACCGCATATTTCCGGTACGACTTGGCCATGAACTGGGTCTGGCCAATCTCGCCGTATATGCCGCCCTTCATCTTCGAGGCTCGCATGTCTCCGCGCTGCACGATCCGTAGCGCAGAGATCAAATTGTCGGTGAAAAGCTTCGTGCGTCGGCAGTCATAGGCGAGTGTCGGCAGTGTCTGGAATACAGATAAATTACCAGTATATTCGCCGAAAAAGCTTTCCAGCGACCAGATGGCGACCAAAATTTCCTTTTGAACGCCGAACTTTCTTTCGATGCGACGAAGCAGCTTGCCGTGGCGGCGCTTCATCTGCCGGCCGCGCTTGATACCACCAGACGAGACGCGCTTTTTATAGAATGAGGCGAAAGTTGTTTTTGTGAAATACTTTTTTTGCGCACGGTCCTTCTTGATCACTGACCGATTATATCTTGTCTTACGCAGGGCGCGTCTGAGTGTTTTTTTCCGTATGCCTTTTCTGCGAGCTTCTTTTTTAAACTGCACCAGCCATTTGCCAAAGCCCTTGGCATTATTGCCACATTTGGCTGCAAGGGCCGGGGGCGCAGCAAACGCCATGACAAGGCAGAGCGTCACCGTCAGTAAACTGACAGAGTTAGCTGTTTTGGACATCATGGCAATAGCTCCAGTGTAAATCTTTGTTGACGCGGGTTATATTCGTCTCATGGTTGTGACGCAAGCTGTTTGGTTGCTTTAGCTCCAAACGGGTCGAAATTACGCGGAATATGGCCTGTTCCCGAAGTTTTGATCTTTGTTTTTATTGTTTTCACAACACAGACTGTTTATGGTGATTTTGCGAATTGTGGAACCTAAGGGAGAGGAAAAGAAAATGAATGTTGATCGCATGGTGATGATGATGGCCGGGATCTTTATTATGGTTGGTACGGCTGGCGCTTATTTCAATTGGATGGATTTTGGTGCCTATTGGTTTATTGTCCCAGCTTTCGTTGGTGCCAATCTGTTTCAGGCGTCGATTACCGGATTTTGCCCGGCTGCGATGATCTTCAAGGCCCTTGGCGCCTCTCCTGGAAACGCCTTTAAATAGGATACATCTCGCTCGCTATTTGAGTATCAGGCCATATAATACATGCCATTCCCGCCTTGGTGGGGCTGGTATGGCATTATTGCCTGAATACCGAATTGCAAATTTTGTCGCCTTTGATACCTTACTTTTCTGCTGGAGCTGATTTTGTGGGATGGTTTTTGAGCGGCAAGGCGAATGATTGTTTTAAGATGGTTCCTCGATAAATTTGTGGGTTGAAGCTGGTCACTAACAAAATCATCGTGGCCACAAATTTTCAAGGATGACAATTTGTGAAAATGACGAGGAGTGAGGCTGCTCACCAATCGTCATCCTTGAAAATATGCGGCCAATGTTCTTGTTCGAGGCATTGTTTTTAACCTGCTTATTTATCGAGGAACCATCTTTAGCGATCTTTCATGGAACCGCTCAAACATGCTCTCGCAATATCCGCCTTTACAGGCAAACAATATTTCCCGCCACTGTAAAAACTAGAACAATGACCCTTGTCCCCCTCCGCTAAAGGTCGATTTTTTCGTGACTTTTTTGGCTGGTGGCTTGGGTTTTTTTGTGGCCGGAGACTTTGTGGTTGGGGGCTTGGGTTTTGTGCTGGCATCAACGATCTCGCTGCTGATATTGCCATCGACCATTTCGAGCTGGATCAGCTGGCCGCTCTTCATATCTGTGATTGAGCGGATCATGGTGCCGCTGGCATCGCGAACAAGAGCAAAGCCGCGCTCCAGCACAGATTTGTGACTAAGCGTTGAGAGCAGCTTTCGTTGTCCTTCAAGGGCAAAGCGTTTGCGCTCTATGAGGGCCTTGAAGCTGCGATTATGGCGCTCGCTCAACATATGAAGTCGCTCAAATCCCTGGCGCTGGCGCATCATCAACATATTGGCCGACAGAGGCCGGCGCTCAAGTTTTGAGCGTTTTTCACGTACCAATTGCATCAAGCTGCCAGACAGGCGGCGGCTCATCTCGTCGACGCGTTGGCGCGGCAGGGCCAGCAGATCTGCCAGTCGGGGCAGACCGCGTGCCGCAGCCAGCAGACGATTGCGGCGTGCTTCCAGTGAGCGCCGATTGGCAAGGTTGAGCCGGTGCTGCATCTCGCCGAGCCGCTCGATCAGTTCTGAATATTTGGGCACTGCCCATTCGGCGGCTTTGGTCGGAGTGGGAGCTCTGAAATCTGCGACGAGATCAAGGACGCTCCAATCGGTTTCATGACCAACCGCAGATATGAGCGGGATATCACTATTGGCGGCGGCGCGTGCCACGACCTCTTCGTTAAAGCCCCATAAATCTTCCAGCGAGCCACCACCGCGCGCCACGATCAGCACATCTGGTTTGGGCACAGGGCCGCTTTCTTCAAGTGCGTTAAAACCGCGAATGGCTGTAGCGACTTCCTCACCGCTGGTCTTGCCTTGCACGCGTACCGGCCAGACAATGACATGGGAGGGGAAGCGCTCGGTAAAGCCGTGCGTCATATCGCGGATCACGGCGCCGGTGGGGGAGGTGATGATGCCGATGGTACGGGGTAAAAAGGGGCGCTGCTTTTTGCGCTCATCGGCGAACAGCCCCTCGGCCTCCAGCTTTTTCTTGAGCTGTTCAAGCAATTGCATCAGCGCGCCGACCCCGGCGGGTTCGATACTATCGATGATGATTTGATATTTGCTCTGGCCAGGGAAGGTGGTGAGCTTGCCGGTGGCGATGACTTCCAGCCCTTGTTCGGGGCGGATTTTCATCTTTTGCGCATTGCCCTTCCAGATCACCCCGTTGATAACCGCCTTGTCGTCTTTCAAATCAAGATAGATATGCCCCGAAGCCGGTGTCGAAATGCGCCCTAATTCGCCGCGCACCCGCACATGCTCAAAACCGCGCTCCACCGTGCGCTTGACGGCAAATGACAACTCGGAAACGGTGAATTCGGCGACATTACCCCCATCGCTCGGATTGCCGTTCTCATTCTCGTTGTTATCCAGTGATGGTCGCTCGCTCGGCATTTGCACATATTTCCTATTTTATCTGGCTCTATAGATAGACTTTCGGTAAAACCGCTTCAACAACAGAATTTGCCAAGGCGGGGATAAAATCGAATGGCTGTTTTACTAATTGGGTCGGGCGGGCGCGAGCATGCGCTGGCCTATGCCTTTTCGCGTAGCCAGATCGACGGGGATATTTACTGTACGCCCGGAAATGGCGGTATCGCGCAGCTTGCCACCTGTATTGATCTTGATGTCACCGACCATCGCTCGGTTATTGATTTTTGCGAGAACAATGAAGTGGGGCTAGTGGTTGTGGGGCCAGAGCTACCCCTTGTTGATGGTCTGGTGGATAGCCTTGAAGCCAAGGGCATCAAGGCCTTTGGCCCAACAAAAGCTGCCGCGCAGCTGGAAGGATCAAAAGCCTTCACCAAGCAATTATGTCGAAAATATGAAATCCCGACGGCCGATTATGAAGTCTTTGAAGAGGTGGGGGCTGCGCAAATTTATCTGAATGATTGTTCCTATCCCATTGTCATCAAGGCCGATGGGCTGGCGGCGGGTAAGGGAGTGGTCATTGCGGATGATCAGGCACAAGCCAAACAAGCCGTTCAAGATTGTTTTGACGGGCGTTTTGGAGAGGCTGGAACAAGCATTGTCATTGAAGAATGTCTGGTCGGCGAAGAAGCCAGCTTTTTTGCCATTTGTGATGGGGAGTATGCAATGGAGCTTCCCACAGCGCAGGATCACAAATGCGCCTATGAAGGGGATACAGGACCAAACACCGGCGGCATGGGTGCCTATTCTCCAGCGCCGGTCATGACAAGCGAGATGTGTCAACGCACCATGGATGAGATCATCATGCCTACTTTGAAAGGCATGAAGGCGGAGGGTGCGCCGTTCAAGGGGGTGTTGTTTGCCGGACTGATGATCACCAGCAAGGGGCCAGAATTGATTGAATATAATGTGCGGTTTGGCGATCCTGAATGTCAGGTTTTGATCGCGCGCCTGCGCTCTGATCTTTTACCTGTGATGCGGGCCTCTTGCGATGGCAAGCTCGACGCCTTGGTCAATGAGTTTGATGATCGCCCGGCTGTCACAGTCGTCATGGCATCAAATGGCTATCCCGGCGCTTATGAAAGCGGTAGCGAGATCAAGGGGCTTGAAGAAGCGGCGGGCGACCCCGATATCATGATTTTCCACGCTGGCACCAAAAATCAGGATGGCCGGATTTTGGCGAGCGGTGGCCGGGTGCTCAATATCACGGCGCTTGGCGAAACGGTGTCGCAAGCGCGAGACAAAGCCTATGCAGCGATTGAAAAAATTGACTGGCCGCAGGGTTTTTATCGCAAGGATATTGGCTGGCGCGCGATTGAGCGGGAAAAAGAAACTATGTGATGCTGGCGCGCTTAAAACCTTGATGGGGAGCGAGTGCTCCAACCATTAAAATCGACCACGACACTTTTCGCGAGAGGCTCTTATGTCCGGTAAAATGATTGATCAAAAACCTAAAAAGACCAAGAAAAAGAACAAAACTAAAAAGGACAAAGCAAGCGCTCCAACCATTGGGCTTGCCCTTGGCGGTGGGGGGGCACGAGGTCTCGCGCATATTCTAGTGCTGGAAGCTTTGGACGAATTGGGCGTCAAGCCAACATTGATCGCTGGCACTAGTATCGGGGCGATTTTTGGCGCAGCTTACGCCTCGGGCATGTCGGGGGCACAAATTCGCACCCATTGTGAGGGCTTGTTCCATAAAAAGAGTAGTTTGATGCGCAAGGTGCTCGGCAGATGGCCGGGTTCACGCACGCAAATCTGGAACCCGTTTTCGCCCGCCCTGTTTAATGTTGAAGCGGTGCTTGGACAACTTTTGCCCGCAGGTATGCCCGATGATTTCGAGGGCTTGCAGATCCCGTTTATTTCCGTCACCACAGATTATCACGCACAAGTGCAAAAGGATATCGCAAGCGGCCCGCTCTTGCCGGCAATAGCTGCCAGCGCTGCCCTTCCCGCCCTTTTGGAGCCGGTTGTGATTGATGGCCATATCTTGATCGATGGCGGTTTCGTCAATCCGCTTCCCTATGAGAGTCTGGAAGGTAAAGTGGATATTTCACTGGCCATTGATGTCAATGGCGAGCCGCGCGGCGATGGCAAAAGCATGCCCGGATCCATGGAAGCACTGATTGGCACCTCGCAAATCATCATGCGCTCGATCTTGCGAGAAAAGCTGCATGATCATCAGCCCGATATTTTATTGTCGCCGCCAGTTGGGCGTTTCAAGGTGCTCGATTTCTTCAAGATGGAAGAGGTGCTGAACAGATGCGATAGCTTGAAGGATGACGTCAAGCGCGAGCTGGAAGCGGCCCATGAAGAGCTTGATGTGAAGGTTTAGTCATGAGAAAAGTGTACGATAAGAACGTCTCGCCTGTCGGCTGGTATTATGGGTCCTGTCTTCTTCGCTTTGTTGAGCTTGAGAGTGATGACAATGACGTTTTTGTTGGAATTGAGTTCGATACTAAATACTTGAATATCAATTAGCGTTTGCTTTTGAAAAAATCTGCGAGCAATTGCGAGGCGCTGGTTTCATCAATTCCGCCATAGGTTTCGGGGGCATGATGGCAGGTTTTTTTGGCGAAAAACGATGCGCCTTGTTCGACGCCGCCGCTTTTTGGATCATAGGCCCCAAAATACAGACGCTTGATACGGGCAAAGCTGATAAGTCCCGCGCACATGGTGCAAGGCTCCAGTGTCACATATAGATCATGACCAATCAGCCGCTCGCTGCCAATCAGTTGACAAGCCTGTTTAATGACCAAAAGCTCTGCATGGGCGCTGGGGTCTGTGAGCTCCAGCGTGCGGTTACCGTCCTTGGCAAGGATTGTGTTATCGGGGGAAACGATCACTGCTCCCACCGGTACCTCGCCGCGCGCACCAGCCGCCTTGGCCTGTGTGAGTGCCAGCTGCATAAAGCTGTTGCTTGTGTCACGTTGATTTGCCACTGTGCATCCTTGTTTGCGGTTGTTGAGCGCTCTGCGAGCACTTGTCTTCGCCAGACGGGCAGCCTATTCAGCTGGAACCAAAGGCGAGCCTTTGGGAACCCTTTCAAATAAGGGGTTTGGGAACTGGTCCCCAATGCCATCTGCAAAGATGCCCGTCTGGCAAAGACAAGCTGCACAGCAGCTCATTAGCTTAAGCCATTAATCAAGGGCAGGTCCATTGTCAAAAACTTCAGAGCAACAACCAGTCAAAGACACCATGCGCATTGCCAAGATGATCGCGCGGGCGGGCGTATGTTCGCGCCGTGACGCCGAGCGATTGATTGAGGCTGGTAAGGTCGTGGTGAATGGTAAATTGCTGAAAAGCCCCGCGTTCAATGTCAGCGCCAGCGATACTATCCTGGTCAATGACGAGCCATTGCCCCAAAGCGAACCAGTGCGTCTATGGCGGTATCATAAGCCGCGCGGGCGGGTTACAAGCCACAAGGACCCACAAGGGCGCCCAACGGTGTTTGACGCGTTGCCGGATCATCTGCCGCGCGTAATTTCGGTCGGACGGCTGGATTATAATACGGAAGGTTTGATGTTGTTGACGACAGATGGGGGCCTGGCGCGTCATTTGGAATTGCCGGCAACCGGCTGGAGCAGGCGATACAAGGTGCGCGCCTTTGGCAGGGTCACGCAAAAGCAGCTTGATGGCCTTAAAAACGGCGTTACTATTGACGGTGTGCGCTATGGCGAAATTTCCGCACAGTTGGAGCGCGAGGGCAATAATCCCTGGATCATGATGTCGATTACTGAAGGCAAAAATAGAGAAGTGCGGCGGGTTCTGGAGCATTTGGGGATGAAAGTCAGCCGTTTGATCCGTCTGTCATACGGGCCGTTTCAGCTGAGTGAACTTCAGTCTGGCTCTGTAGAAGAAGTGAAGCGCCGGGTATTGGCCGAGCAGCTTGGCAAGCAGCTAAGCGGTCAATTTGAGCTGGGGCCAAAGCCACAAGTCAAACGAGCTTTGGATAATGGTTCAGCCAATGACAAACCACGACCGACAAAGCTGAGGGCTGCGAAAAAACGCAAAAAGCCTCCCATGGGGGACAAGCGCAAAAAGCAGACACGTCGCTAGCATCTGGATCGGGTGAGAGAATAAAAGCAGCCCCGCAGAAAACTTCAAAAAATCTGCGAGGCTGCCCCAAGGTGCATATAAATTTTTTTTTATGAGCTTGCACCCTGTAACTCGGGAACGCTGTTATTTCATGACTTGACCTAGATCATATACGGTTCATTGAACGAGCGATGTGAGTTAGTCACCAAACCCGTCAATTTGTCCGTCATAGGCTTTGAAGCGTCGGCTATCGACATGAAATTCGCTGACCTCATCGCCGGTATCAACGAGAATAACCAGATCAAGCGGTTCGCGAAAATGGTTGGAGCCGGACTCTATATCCGATCGTGAAATCGGCGTTTCATAGATCCGAGTCACGATGGCCGGATAGTTTTTCTGTGGATAGCGGCCATTTTTTAATCCCTGTTTCCAGGTGACAAGGTCGCCGGTGGCAAATCCATTGGTCGCGTTCATATCGTTGAACAGATCAAGGATACGCCGTGCTTCGATTTCTGGTGGCCGCTTGCAAACGGCTTCTATTTCGCCTTCTTCGCTGAGCGAACTCATTACGGCTTTCGCCAAGGCATTTTCAAAATCGGCCATACTATAATACCCCCCGGTATTTCGAATTTACAAGTCTCAAGTCATTTGTTGCCTGTTGCCCGTTCCAAACCACCGTGAAGGCATTTGAGATATTAGCGAGCGTTACTTCTATGCTTATAGAATTGACTGAGAAACGAGGCTAGATAATGCCGGTAATTAGACCTGTTTGGGGTAATAATTTGATGTTACTGCCTTTTATTACCAAGTTTTAACATCGCGGTAAGGCACTGTTCATGTTCAATGGGCGCTCCTTATAGTAAAGCCTCTTTCCGCGCGTTGATCTGGCATTTTGTTGCATGAGCCAAACCAAATTTGGCGGCAAAGATTCTGCATCGGTTTTGTAAAATTTGTCGCAATGTCTCGTGCAAAATACTTTCTAAATGAATTTTTGAATGTTCAAATCTTCTGATTTTTTAATAAATGTCCCTAAAAAGCCTGATGTCTGAAGCGGGAAAGTGCGGGGTTTGCGCCTATGTGCAGCTCGTTGCGCGGAGCCGATATGTGGAATAATGCGTCACAAACCGCGTTGGGGGGGCTTGCATTAAAGCGCTGTGATGGATAAACGAAAGCAGCCCATCACATTATATAAACCTGTCATGATCGACCATCTCGTCGGCGGCTGGCGTGAACTGGGCCCGCAATTATGATAGTTACCTTAGAGGAAGACGCGATGATAAAGCCACATGGCTCCGATGAACTCAATCCACTGTTGGTCTCTGATCCAGCCGAAAACGAGAAACTGCAAAACGAGGCCAATGGTCTCAAATCGATCACTGTCAGCTCGGCAGCTGCTGCCAATGCCGTCATGTTGGGCGGGGGATATTTTAACCCGCTGACCGGCTATATGAACAAGGCAGACATTTTGTCAGTGGCCCAGGGTATGAAAACCACCAGTGGCCTGTTTTGGCCAACTCCCGTTGTTAATATGGTGCAGGACGCTGGCGATCTGGCAGCTGGTGATCGTATCGCGCTTAAAGATCCAAATGTCGATGGCAACCCCGTTGTTGCGGTGATGGATGTTGAAGCGATCGAGGAGCTGTCTGGCGACGAAATGGTTGCGGTTGCCGAAAAGATCTACGGCACTGCCGATATGGAGCATCCCGGTGTGTCCGCCTTTATGGCCGCTGGTAATGTGGCTCTTTCTGGTCCTATTCAAGTGCTCAACTCTTCCTATTTTGAAACTGATTTTGGCGATACCTATAAAACGGCCGTTGAAATTCGCGATGAGATCAAGGCACGCGGCTGGAACAAGGTCGTGGCCTTCCAGACCCGTAACCCCATGCACCGGGCTCATGAAGAACTTTGCCACATGGCAATGGATCGCCTTGGTGCCGATGGCCTGGTTATTCACATGCTGCTCGGCAAGCTCAAAGCAGGCGATATTCCAGCTGACGTGCGCGATGCCTCGATCCGCAAAATGGTCGACATCTATTTCCCGGAAAACAGCGCCATGGTCACAGGCTATGGTTTCGACATGCTCTATGCCGGACCGCGCGAAGCCGTGCTGCATGCCGTGTTCCGCCAGAATATGGGCGCCACCCATCTGATCGTTGGCCGTGACCATGCGGGCGTTGGTGACTATTACACCGACTTTGGCGCCCAGGAAATTTTCGACGAAGTGCCAGAGGGAGCGTTGGAGCTGGAAATCTTCGCCGCTGACCATACCGCTTACTCGAAGAAACTCGACAAGGTCGTGATGATGCGCGAAGTCGAAGATCACACGAAAGAAGACTTTGTGCTTCTATCCGGCACCGCGGTTCGCGAAATGCTCGGCAATGGCGAAGCTCCTCCCAAAGAGTTCTCGCGCCCCGAAGTCGCACAAATCCTGATGGATTATTATCAGAGCTTGGATAGCTAAAGCTGTTTGAGACGGCGAGATTTGTCATCCCTGCGCAGGCAGGGATCCATAACCACAAGTCTCTCAATTGAAAGTTCGATTTCTCAATTGATGGGCAAGGGAGTATGGACCCCAGCCTTCGCTGGGGTGACACTGATAGAATATTTGATGGGCGGGATTGCTTCGGCAGTCCCGCCTTTTCATTGTGACGGGCTCACCGGACGGGCTTTGGAGGCTCGAAATGTGGGGGGCGTACACTCCAAGCCTCACATTGCCCCGACTGGCATTTTATTGGTCATGAATGCCAACGACGAAGCAGTCTACGCCGCCGTCCGGCTCTGTCGACAAGCCGCCGCCAGCTTTATCGCAATTGGCTTTGAGGTCTTTGATGCAGCCTTTATTTCCTCCTGGACAAGTGTCCTTGACGCCGCCTCTTGATGTTGCCAGCTTGTTATTATTGCGGCGGTTGCCGCGTCTTTTTGATCGTGTGTATTTTCGCCCCGCAATCAATTGAATCTGGTTTTTGCCAAAAGACGCCTCCAGTTGCGGAGCGCTTGGGCCTATTGGCATTGCGTTGGCGATATTGCTGCTCATGACGATGGCGACAGATGTTAGTAAAATCTTGTAAATCATTTTTCACTCCCTTGAATTAAATACGCATAAGCGTGAAGCTTATATTTATCTGTCGTTGCGAGATTGAATTGGGTTCAATAAAAATAAGTTTCCATATGGAGTGTTCGACGTGAGGGAAATTATATTCTCGTTTATTGCCGTGCTATTTGTCGCCGCCAATCCATCAGCGGCCAGCGCCTGCGCTTTAGGGTTTTCATTTCACTTCAAGCCTTTGCCAGCGCATTTTGGCGGTGAGGCCAATTCGCTAAAAGCATTCCTCGACAAGACCTATGCCAAGCGTGGCTGGCAATGGGCCCGCGCGCCTTCTAACCAACAGCACCCTTTGCAGATCAAGGCAGCTGAGCGACCAGAAAATAGCGCGCGTATCGGCTTGAGCGTCGGGTCGCGTTCGCCAGATTTGCTGGGCGTCTATAAAGGTTTTTCAGTTTTTAAAATGAGCCTTGTCACAGTGATTGAATTTGCTGGTGAAAAAGAGGTGGCCAAGCGGCTGCCCTCTAAGGTTGACATTGAAAAACTGCAAAATTTTGGCCCCTATAGCGGCAGAACCAGCAAGGTTGAAGCGGGTATTGAAAAGATCGCTGACTTCAAATTGTCGGCACTTGCCCTGCCATTTACCAAGCTGCGGTTTCGCTCCAGGGATGCGTCGGGTGTCTGGCTATTCGCCAGCTTTGTGCCAACGAATGAGCGCACCCCGGTGCAGATAGTCCGCGCTCCAAAGGCGTTGAATACCGGTTTGTCGAACCCGTGCAAAAGCCTGCTTTATGTCTATGGGAAATGGCCCCAAAATTTACGTAAAAGTTATCGCTACGAATAGCCGGTAGATTTTCGAACCAAACTTTATGCTTTTCTGCTAAGGCTCACATCATGACAAAATTTACAGGCTTTGGGCCAGAATTTTTCCAGTTCTTTATCGACATCAAGCAAAATAATAATCGCGAATGGTTTGCCGCCAACAAGCAGCGCTATGATCATGAGGTGATCGTGCCCATTCTTGATTTTATCGAAACGATTGCTGAGCCACTGGAAAAAGTTTCGCCCTATTTTCTAGCCAACCCCAAAAAGCATGGGGGCTCCATGTTTCGCATTTACCGCGATGTGCGCTTTGCCAAAGACAAGCGCCCTTATAAAGAGAACGCGGCCATTCAGTTTCGCCATATGAACGGGCGCGATGCGCATGCCCCTGGTTTTTATGTGCATCTGGAGCCGGGCAATATCCGCTTTGGCGGCGGTGTCTGGATGCCAGCCTCCCCCCAGATCAAAAGCATCCGGCAAAGCATCGCGAGTGACAAGGCTGGCTGGAGCCGTGTTCGCAACAATAAAAAACTTAACGCCATGTTTGATGAAATACGGGGCGACAGTCTCAAGCGACCACCGCGCGGATATGATCCCGACCATCCCCATATTGAAGACCTGAAGCGCAAGAGTTTTTTCTTGATGCGTGCGAGCGGTACTAAGGATGCGGCGCAAGCGGATTTCGTCGCTGACGTGATCGATGGTTTTAAAGCCGCCGCGCCGCTCATGCGTTTTTTGTGCAAAGCGGTGGGCGCGCCCTATTAAGGCATGAATGATGAAGAGGAAAATCTAACGAGCGATTGTTTTTCCAGCGCCCTTTTGTTGTGATGGCGTATCTGGATCTGTTAGGCTGAAGACAGCTTGTCGCGCATTTGTATAAATAAGGAGATGTCTCATGTCACGAACCGGGAAATGCTTGTGTGGATCTGTGGAAGTGAAGATTACTGGCGAGCACAATGACGTTGGCATGTGCCATTGCGAAATGTGTCGGCGCTGGACGAGCGGGCCGATGATGGTCGTACATGTCGGGGCGGATCTTGAGATTAACGGAAAAGACCATATTACCGCCTTTTCGTCTTCTGACTGGGGCGAGCGGTCTTTTTGCAAAAAGTGCGGCACCACTCTTTATTATCGCATGGTGCAGTCAGGCGAATATATGCTGTCTGTTGGTCTGCTGGACGATCAAACCGGATTGAATTTGATCAATCAGATCTTTGTGGATGAGCAGCCTGATTTTTATGAAATCTCCAATGAGACCAACAAAATGACGGGTGCGCAGGTGTTTGCCCATTATGCTCCAAAGGATGTGTAAGCCGACGATATTTACGAAAATTGGCACTCCTTGCTGGTCCTGTTGAACAGAACCTGTGAGGAGTGCTTTTTTATCGGCACTTTTCTAAGTTACAGATATGGGGGGTAATTATTGTTTTTAAGGTGCACGAAATGCTGAAGAATTTTTTCGTTGTTTTGCTTGCCGCTCTTTTGTTACCAGCCTCTCTCAATGCTGCAAATAATTCCTCTGCGCCCGACGCGGCAATCGCGAAAGTCACGATCGATATACCATTCCTCCTTGATGAAAAAGAGAAAGCGGCCATCGTTGAAAAGCTGACTGGGCTGGAAAAGCACAGCTTTATTTATCTCGATCTGAGAATTAATTATTCGGCGCGTAATGGGGACGGCGCTCCATTTGTCTCGAGCGTTAATGTAAAAGGGGTTCCGCAGGCAAATAGCGCAGCCTGCGCGGGGGGTGGCGCTTTGCCGATGGGGGCAGGGCGTGTTTACTCCTTGGGGCCGGTTGCGGGCTATAATCACCTGTTGATGAGCGTTTACACAGGCGAGCGCGCCGCGTTTCCCTACAATGATGTGTCATGTGAATATACCGCCAGCGGCAGTCATGAGCAATTTCGCATACGCGGCTTTTTTCATATTATTGCCAACTCCATTCCCACAGCAGCAGCCCTGCAATTGCGCCCGTTTAATCCACCCTTTGCGATAGCTGCAAAACTACTAAGCAAATAGGCCGCCCCTCAGGCGCGGACCGCCGTTGTTACTCCCGCCAAGATCAGGCCAAAGCCCAGCGCGTGATACAAATAAAGCTGTTCTCCAAGAAAAATGATGGCCAGCACGGAGCCAAACAAAGGCACCAGATGCAAGAACATGCCAGCTTTGGCGCCGCCAATAAGGGCGACGCCCTTGTTGTAAAACAGATAGGCTACTATGCTGGGGAATACCGAGATGTAGCCGATGGCGGCAACTGATTCTCTGGTGATTTGCAACTGGCGTATGGTCAGATGTTCCCAGGCGAAAAAGGGAATATTGACGATGGCACCAATCCAGAAAGTAACAGCGATAAAACTGGCGGGGTGAATGTCGGGGCGCTTGCGCAATAAAACCGTGTAAAGAGCCCAGATGGACATGGCGGCAAGGATCCAGAAATCTCCCTTGTTCAAGGAGAGCGCCGCCAGATTATAAAGCGCTGCCTTGGAGACAATTACTAATACGCCGACCAGCGAAATACACACGCCCAAGATCTGACGGGCATTGATTTTTTCGCCATATATGAACAAAGCGGCCAGTAAAATCAGCACGGGCCCCGCCGACTGCATGATCAGGCCATTGAGAGCAGTTGTGTGATTGAGACCGATATAGGCAAGTGAATTAAAACAACCCACCCCCAGCATGCCAAGCAAAAAAATAATAGGGATCGAGCGCTTGATGGTGGGCCAGTCTTTGCGCAAATGCTTGAGGGCAAAAGGCGTGAAAATCAATGCCGCCAGGAACCAGCGCACGGTCGCCATGGCAAGGGGCGGTATGGTTTCATGTATGCCCCGGCCAACCACAAAATTACCGGCCCAAAACAGCGCAGTAAGGGATAAAATCAACACAGGATTGGTTGAAACAGCGTTAAAAACGGATCGAAGCACGGCATATCACTTTTATTTAATATATTGCATTTTAGGCTTGAAACAGGGACTTTTTGAACGTCTGCAAGGGCTTAGCAAGTGCCTTATTGGTGACTGAGTCGCTGGATTTCATGGCGCAAACGGATTTTTCCACATAACCACTATCATTGCTAGAATTTATCACTTTATTGGACCATTGTACGCCAAATGAGCGTATAATCGCACATAGGGAATCAAATATGTTCTGCCCGCTTAAGAGGGCATTGATCGACCTCCCTAAAAGGTACCCACCCGTTATTTTCGTTTACCTTTTTTATTCTCGCGTTACCCGTTTGTTATGCGGGGCAATGTTCGTTGAAGGAGACCTTGGTGGCCAAGGAAATGCGTGGAAAAAAAGCGACGGTTCGCAAGCGTGTGAGAAAACCAGCTAAAACTGGCCGTGTCACAAGACGCCCGCGACGAACAACCAAAAAAGAGGAAGCGGAGCAACAGATCGCTGCCTCCACTAGTCTTGCCTATTTGAGCAAGGCTGATTTGCGCCGTCATATTCATGAAGGCCTCAAACCCTATCAGCACCTTGCTGATCAGGCCGGTATGAACTTTTTGTCTTATCTTATTGCCCTGGCGGTCGAGGAAGCCAGTAGCGAGATGGAAAAGAAACAAAAGTGATCTGTGGTCATTGCCCATGCGTGCTGATTATTTGAATATTAGGGTGATAGACGCGACGAGCGCGGCGGCCATTGTT
The DNA here is from genome assembly GCA_024280895.1 of Alphaproteobacteria bacterium. Classification (GTDB taxonomy): domain Bacteria; phylum Pseudomonadota; class Alphaproteobacteria; order Rhizobiales; family JAKIUO01; genus JAKIUO01. Next base: position 26,063 of record JAJRPI010000087.1, read on the forward strand.
AGATTAAAAATCCGCAGCGCTCTGGCTGATTTTAATAGATGACCGATGGCTGAGCCAAACAGGCACCAAGTGGTGATCGAGGTGAATGAGACCAGTATGGCAACGATTGTCAACAACAAGATCTCTTCAAAAAAATCTCCCTTTGGTGTTGTGAAGATCGACAATGTCGACAGGGCATAAATCACGGCCTTGGGATTGACCCATTGAAACAGAGCGGCTTCCACAAAGCTTAAGGGGCGGGCGGTTTCCTTGGCTTTATCGATCACTGTTGAAGTGGCGATACGAATAGCCAGATAGGTCATATAGACGGCTCCGGCATAACGCAAGAACGTATGCAAGACAGGCCAGGCGTCAAATATCTGAACGAGGCCAAATGCCATCGCTACCAGCATGGCGGGGAAGCCAAATGTCACTCCCATCATATGGGGGAGGGAGCGCCAATAACCAAAATTGGCGCCCGACGCGGTGATCATCAAATTATTGGGTCCAGGCGTAAACGCTGCCGAAATGGTGAAGAGCAGCAAGGCCTGCAGATTTTGTTCCATCGATCACTGAGTAGGCTAGATGTTTACGCGGTGCAACAGGTGATTGCCTCAAAAGGGACAGATCAGGCAGCATTTTGTTTTGTGCTAACGTCGCTGCCATTTTCAATGGTGGGGAAAATACAGCTGACCTGTGTCCCATGCTCGAGCTGACTGTTTATGGTCAGTTCGCCGCCATGAAGTTCGACCAGAGATCTCGAAATCGCCAGTCCAAGACCTGTACCACTATGACTTTTTGTGAACTGGTTTTCGACCTGCTCGAAGGGGCGGCCAAGTTTGGGTATTTCATCATCTGGAATACCAATACCGGTGTCTTTGATGACAATCAGGAGATGTTCTTGCTCTTGCGTGGCGTGGATTGTCACCTTGCCGCTTTGAGGGGTGAATTTGATGGCATTTGACAACAGGTTCAAGATGATCTGTTTGAGCGCCCGTCGATCCAGGCGACACGGCAGTTCTGCAGGGCCTTTATAAGACAGGTTGATATTTTTGGTATCGGCGACGCCAATGACAAGGCGAAGACATTCGTCAAAAATTTCACAGATGTCGCCTTGTTCAAAATTGAGATCAACTTTGCCAGCTTCGATGCGCGACATGTCTAAAATATCATTGATGACTTCAAGCAGGAACCGACCGCTTTCATGAATATCGCGAGAATATTCGGCGTATTTCTGTTCCGTCATATTACCAAACAGGCCATGTTGCATAATCTCTGAAAAGCCGATCACGGCATTGAGCGGTGTGCGCAGTTCATGGGAAATATTGGCCAGAAATTCTGACTTGGCATGATTGGCAGCTTCGGCGCGATTGCGTTCATTGGAATATTTTTCAGACAGCTCAACCAGAATTTGTTTCTGGCGTTCGAGTTCACGTCTGCTTTCGCGTAGATCTCTGACCGACACGCGCAGCTGTTTTTCATTCTCACTGATTTTTTGCGCGCTCTTTTTCAAGACGGTAATATCAGTGCCAACGCTGACCATGCCACCTTCTTGGGTTTTACTTTCATTGACATGAAGCCAGCGCCCATCCGACATCAGCACCTCAAAGCTGGTGCTTTCGAGTGCCTGATTGGTTGGTTTTTCAATGACTGTACTGCGCACGGGCTTTGTCCCCATGCTCATGACAAGTCGTCTCGACATGCCAGGCACAAGCCCCACATCGAGCAGACCAAAAAACTCACGAAAGCGCGCATTGCAGGTGACAAGATTATTCTTGCTGTCCCACAGGGCAAAGCTATCGGGCAGGGCCTCCACCGCACTGGCCAGACGATCTGTCTCCACCTTGGTGATTTTGCCCAATCGGGTTTTTAGTTGAGTGTAAAGCTTGAACCATCCCCCAATGGCAAGCTTGTCGGGAAATGGCCGTTGACCATTTCGCTCCGCCGTACGCGTAACGGCTAGGCGGCGAGCTATTTTTGCTCGCACCATTATATTTATCCCCCTAAGAATGACTCACATTTTTGTTGCAGAACCAAACTGTTCTTGAGGATTATACGCCCTCGATAATGGAGCCACGAAACGAATCAGTAGAA
>JAJRPI010000005.1 GCA_024280895.1 Alphaproteobacteria bacterium
ACTAAATGGTCTACGGTGCGGTTTGATCATAGTGCGGTGACGGGCTCTTGCCAGACTTGCCATAATGGAACGGTTGCGACGGGCAAGCCAACGAAACATATCGCGTCAACCAATCAATGTGATACCTGCCATGTGCCAACGAAATGGTCTACGGTGCGGTTTGATCATAGTGCGGTGACGGGCTCTTGCCAGACTTGCCATAATGGAACGGTTGCGACGGGCAAGCCAACGAAACATATCGCGTCGGCCAATACTTGCGATAATTGTCATGTATCGACGAGCTGGTCGAGCGTACGCGTCGATCATGCTTCTGTCACAGGCAGTTGTTCGACTTGCCACAACGGCACCGTCGCTACGGGCAAGCCGGGCAACCATATCCAAACGAGCGGACAATGTGATACCTGCCATCGAACGCTGGGCTGGACACCAGCAACGTTCGACCATGCGAGCGCTACCGGCTCTTGCAGTAACTGTCACAATGGCACCATTTCTAAAGGCAAGCCGCGAGGTCATTTCTCGACCAGCCTGCAATGTGATGATTGTCATCGCTCGACGGGGTGGTCGCCGCTGATATTCCGCCACACATCAGGAAGCTATCCAGATCACGGATCGCGGATTGATTGCCAAGGATGTCACCAGTCCAATTCGCAAACAGTTATCTGGAAATTTGGTGCCTATAAACCAGATTGTGCCGGATGCCACGTCAATGATTACAAGGCGCGCGAACACAAAAAATACAGGAGTCCCAATACGGTCTTCTACCGTGTCGATGAACTGCGCGATTGTGCCGGTGCGTGCCATGAATATACAGACAGTTCACTTACAACAATCAAAAAAAGACGCTCGGGGGAGCATCGTGCCAACAGGAAGGAATGGGATTAATGTCAGCATATTACAGATCAAGGTTATCCTTGTGCGTACTGGGAAGTGTATTGGGTGCGATACCGTTTGCAGAAGTCGTCATCGCCGAACCGGTCACCAATCATTTTTTGTCTGAGGCGCGATTGAGTGATGAGGGGACATGTTCGATCCTGACCATTAGCTTTAATTTTCGCACTCGTTATCTTAGTCATTTTCCTGTCAAGCGGGGCCGGGAGTTGCGCATAAATATCAAACCCCTTGATAAGGGCGTTGCGGTCAGCGAGGCCTTGTACAAATTCAGCCGTGAAGCTCTTCGAGCTTTAAAGGACAGCCGGGTCAGTCTCGACGCGATTGAATTTGAGGGTAGTGCGGCCGGTGGGCATGTTTTATCGATCCATTTCCCGCAGGCTATAAACTATGCCGTGAGCCAGGGGAGCGATTTTACCAGCCTGGAGATTGCTCTCACCCCGGATGGTGATGCGCAAAGCTGCATAACGCCAACACGCAAATCTGTGCGTGCAGGAGCGAAAGGCAAGTTGACCCCAGTAAAAAGCAAAAAACTATCGCGCTTCATGAGCGACGGGCAAAAAGCCATTAAGGCAAAAAACTATCGCAAAGCGATTAACCTGTTTACAAAAGTCCTGTCGTCCCCGGAAAGTAAATATACGCCTATAGCACTCGAATTTCTAGGTCTTGCGCGTGAACGCAACGGGCAGCTTGCCCATGCAAAGGCTGAATATAAAGATTATTTGCTGCGCTATCCAAAGACACCGGGTGCCAGACGCGTAAGCCAGCGCCTATCTGGTTTGATCACTTCGAGAAAATCTCCCGCCAAGGGGCTTCGTAAAGCCAGAAAAACGGGAAAAAGTGACGGTGTGACCAGCTCGGTTAGCGGCTCCGTGTCGACTTTTTATTTTCGCAACGACCGTTATCGCGACCTGACCCAAGCTTATTCTTTCAGCTCGCGCAATTATGAATTGGGGCAAAGCGAATTTGTGACGAGCACCGACATCACTGCGAGAATTGATAGCCCAAAAACAAGCACAAAAATCCGTTTTTCAGGTTCTCATGTCAAAGACTTCGTTGATAATAAAGGCCGCGATTTTCGGCTGTCGTCCCTGTATTTTGATACCGAATACGAGCCATGGGCTTTGCGCGGGCGTGTTGGTCGCCAGACCCTTAATACAGGTGGAGTGCCTGGGCGCTTTGATGGCGGTCTGCTTAGCTGGCAATATTCGCCCATGTTAAAATTCAATGCTGTAGCCGGGGCACCGGTCACGTCGACGCGCAATATGTTTGTCGATAATGAACGCTTCTTTTTTGGCGCCAGCGTTGATGTGACGCCGGTCTGGAATGCCGTTGACGGGGGGTTCTATTTTATCGAGCAGCATGGTCTGGCAAACAGTCTCGAGCGCCGGGCGCTTGGTGCCGAATTACGATATAGTGATGATATACAGTCAGCATTTGGCCTGCTCGAATATGACATTGCACATGGCGACGTCAATACGGCCTTGTTCAGTGGTAGTCACACCTTCGCGAACAAATCGGTGCTCAGCCTTTCTGCGGATTATCGGCGAGCTTTTGTTCTTAAATCAACAGACTTTCTTGATGGCAATCAAACAGCTTTTGACAAGCTCGTAGAGACCTTGAAAGGGAGCGATGGATATGAATATTATTTCGATCGTACCGCCATCAGCAAGTCGGCTTCAATCGGGTTTTCAAAGCAGTTTGGAGAAAATTTTCAGGTTAATCTCAATGCAACATTGAGCAATTTCAAGCAAGGGAAATTTGACAATGTTGATAGTAGCGTCGCAAAGGGAAACGAATATTTCTATTCAGCCCAGCTGATCGGCAACAGCCTGCTCAAGGAGGGGGATGTTTATACGCTTGGTATGCGCTATGGCGATACCTTGTCGTATGACGCCTGGACGTTCGACATCAATGCCCGATATCCCGTAACGAGGGACCTGCGTGTTGGTCCGCGCATGCGCATTCGCTATCGTGATCAAAAAAACGGCGACCTGACAGAGACGTCCTTTTTACCCTCGGTCCGCATGAATTATCGCTATATGCGCAACCATCATTTCGAGCTGGAACTGGGTAGTGAGTGGGTTAATCGCGATCAGGGCGGAGTTTCAGATACCTCCCTCGATTATTACCTCGCGGCAGGTTATCGCTTTGATTTCTAATCTGGATGGGGCCCCTTATAAAAGGGGGGCCTGCTCCAAGTTTTTGTTTTGAGAGAGATTTGAACGTCTGCTGTTGGCACCAAGTAGTCTTGCTGAACAGAGAAGATAGACCTTCCCACCTTGTCAACTGTCATCATTGTCCAGGGAGTAGCCACTTCCTCGTACGGTTCGGATGAGATCTTGCTGACCGTCCTTTAGCAGAGCTTTACGCAGGCGGCCTACATGAACATCGACGGTGCGAAGGTCCACATCAGCGTCGCGCCCCCAAGCCCGGTCGAGCAATTGTTCGCGGCTCCATACGCGCCCCGGTTTTTCCATGAACGTGCACAAAAGACGATATTCAGTTGGTCCCAGTTTCAGTTTTTGCCCGCCTCGCTTCACCTTGTGGCGTTCAGTGTCGAGGACAAGATCTTCATAGGTGAGCATTTCGCCGACGCTAGCGGGTCGGGTCCGTCGCAAAACAGCCCTTGTCCGCGCGATCAATTCGTCGACAGAATAGGGTTTGACCACATAATCATCGGCGCCTGTGTCTAGCCCCCTGACGCGGTCGGCTTCGGCGCTACGTGCCGTGAGCATGAGAATGGGGATATGGCGTGTGTTTTTCTGGCTCCGGAGCTGGCGGCACACCTCGATACCTGAGACATGAGGTAACATCCAGTCGAGGATGATGAGGTCGGGCTTGACTTCCCCGGCCAGCAACAAAGCTTCTTCGCCATCGCTCGCGCGTTCGATGGCGAACCCTTCTTTTTGCAGATTATAGCATATCAACTCAAGCTGGGCGGGTTCGTCTTCCACGACCAGAATGAGGGGGGCGGTTGCGTTTGCCATCAGCTTTTCTTTTTCTTCCTGTGTTTGATAAACATGGTCGATGTCTCGTCATTTTTGGGGCGAGATTCTTCGAAATTTTCACCCACGACCAGATAGTGCACTTGTTCGGCAATGTTGGCCGTATGGTCACCAGCACGCTCAAGGTTCTTGGCAATAAACAACAGGTGCATACAAGGGGTGATCTTGCGCGCATCTTCCATCATATGGGTGAGCAGTTCCCGAAACAGGGTATTGTGCATCTCGTCGACTTCTGTGTCGCGCAAACGGACTTCTTCGGCGGTTTCGATATCGCGCGCCACAAAGGCGTCGAGTACTTCGCGGATCATTTCTTGTACCATCTTGCTCATTAATTTGATCGTATTGGTCGATGAACCGACGGGCTTGACCTTGGCCAGAACGCTGGTGCGCTTGGCCATGTTCTTGGCATAGTCACCCATGCGCTCCAGACTGGCCGAAACTTTTAGGGTTGCCACAACGCGGCGCAGATCTTCGGCCATGGGATGACGAAGGGCCAGCATGGAGACGGTCAGTCCGTTGATTTCCAACTCGAGTGCATTGACACGTTTCTCCTGCTTTCTCACCTTGGCAGCCAGTTCTGTGTCGCGGCGTATAAGGGCCAATGTCGCGTCGGCAATCTGTGTCTCGACCAACCCCCCCATTTCCAGCAACAGACTCTGGATATGATTGAGATCCCTATCAAATGAGCTAACGATGTGAGAGCTGTCCATGTCTTTTCCGTTCCTTGTTAAACCGACTGTTGGTACTTGCCCTTGCCGGACGAGGGCAAAACACAATGGGTTTGGGATCATCCAATGCGCCCTGTAATATAGCTTTCTGTGCGCTCGTCTTGCGGAGAGGTGAATATCTGCTTGGTCTGGCCATGTTCCACCAGCTTGCCCATGTGGAAAAAGGCTGTGTGTTGAGACACGCGTGCAGCCTGCTGCATGGAGTGGGTGACGATGATGATCGTAAAATTGGCTCGCATCTCATCAATCAGCTCTTCAATTCTGGCTGTTGCGATTGGATCAAGCGCAGAACAGGGTTCATCCATCAAAATGATTTTTGGTTCGACGGCAATGGTTCGGGCGATGCACAGCCGTTGCTGCTGACCACCTGACAATCCGGTCCCTGGCTCGTCAAGGCGATCATTGACCTCTTCCCATAGTCCAGCCCGTCTCAAGCTCTCTTCTACCCGATCAGCCAATTCGCTTTTTGAGGAGGTTAGCCCGTGTATGCGCAAGCCATAGGCAACATTCTCGAAAATGGATTTTGGAAATGGATTGGGACGCTGAAAAACGATGCCTACGTGAGCACGCAGAGAGACCGTATTGACTTCTGGCGCATAAATATCCTGCCCATCGATCTTGATATCGCCCTCCACCCGGCAAATATCGATAAGGTCATTCATGCGGTTGAGGCAGCGCAAAAAGGTCGTCTTGCCGCATCCCGATGGGCCAATAAGTGACATTACCGCATTCGCTGGAATGTCGAGAGTGATGTTATCGAGCGCCTGTTTATCAGCATAATAAACATCAACATTTGGGGTTGATATGACGGGATCTTGTTCCGGCACATCATGCTTCTTGCCAGCGGTCAGTATTTGTCGCTCGATCAGTTGAAATGACATGCACTAATACCTTTGTTCAAATTTTCGCCGAAGCAATATGGCGGCGAGGTTCATGACGATGAGAAAACATAAAAGGACAATGATGGCAGCCGAGGTCTTTTCCAGAAAAGCGCGCTCGGGACTATCGGCCCACAAGAAAATCTGCACGGGCAAAGCTGTGGCCGGTTCGAATATGCTGTTGGGAACATCGGCAACAAAAGCAACCATACCGATCATCAGCAAGGGAGCTGTTTCGCCAAGTGCCCGCGCCATGCCGACAATAGCTCCGGTTAACATACCAGGCAGGGCAAGGGGGGCGACGTGATGAAAAACAGTTTGAATAGGGCTTGCGCCAATTCCAAGCGCTGCTTCGCGGATCGAAGGTGGTACGGCGCGCAGGGCAGCACGAGAGGCAATGATAATTGTGGGGAGAGTCATCAAGGCCAAGACCATCCCGCCAACTAACGGGGAAGATCGAGGTAAACCAAAAGCGTTCAGGAACACCGCCAGTCCCAACAGGCCAAAAACGATGGAAGGGACGGCCGCCAGATTATTGATATTGACCTCAATAAAAGCGCTCCAGCGATTTTTGGGGGCGAATTCCTCAAGATAAATGGCAGCGAAAATGCCCAAGGGAAAGGATAGGCCAAAACACACCAGCAGGCTGAACAGTGAGCCGACAAAGGCGCTGAGAATACCGGCCAGTTCCGGTTCACGGCTGTCTCCCGACCAAAAAAATCTTGAGTTGAATCGACTTTCGAGTTGACCTTTAGAAATTAAGTCATTGATCCAACTGGCTTCCCGGTGATCGATCCGACGCTGTGTTTCGTCCGTGCTAGAGGCAATATTCCCCTTGATGAGCATGTCGACATCATCCGACGCAGTGAACCAGATATTGATGGTCTGACCGCGAAGAGAGGGGCTTCTTACAACCAGGTCGCGCAGTGTGTATTCTGCCTGCGAGCTGACAAGATTATACAGCTTACGTTTATCGCGACGTTTTGTGACGTTTGCAAAGCGGGACCGGAGTGCCTTTTTGATCAGCCGTCCGTAGTCGGCGTCATGCAGGCGGGTAGCGTCCAGTTTTTGCGGATCAAGAAAAACAGATAGCTCGATATGGGTTTGGCGCAAAGCCCCCACGCCCATGGAAGCTATGGTGGAAACCATGACAAGCAGGAAGGCAATGGCAACAAAAATAGCGCCACGGCCCATCCATTGGAACCATTGCTCATTGCGCAAGCGACGCTTTAGCTCGGGGGTCATCTTTGTGAAGTGATCAGTCATAACGCTCCCGGTAATGATTGACGATTTTCTGGGCGGCAATATTGAGCAGCAAGGTAAGGGTAAAAAGCAGCAGTCCCAGAGCAAAGGCCGACAGGGTTTTGGCGCTGTCAAATTCCTGATCGCCGGTCAATAGGGTGACGATCTGTACTGTAATAGTGGTTACAGCTTCGAGTGGATTGGCGGTGATATTGGCGGCAAGTCCCGCCGCCATCACGACAATCATGGTTTCGCCAATTGCGGTTGAAGTGGCCAGTAATAGCCCTCCGGCGATGCCGGGTAGGGCAGCGGGCAGAACGACTTTTTTAATTGTTTCGGCCTGTGTGGCGCCTAGTCCATAGGAAGCGTCTCGCAAGGATTGCGGAACAGCGTTGATAGCGTCATCTGAGAGAGACGATATGAGCGGCACAATCATCACGCCCATGGCTAGTCCTGCGGCCAAAGCGCTTTCCGAGGCGACTTCCAGACCCAAGCTGGTGCCGGTAAGGCGGATCAATGGCGCGATCATCAAGGCCGCGAAGAAACCGTAGACCACAGTTGGGATCCCAGCTAGTAGTTCCAGCAATGGCTTGACGATGGCACGTGTTCGCGGGCCCGCATATTCAGCCAGATAGATAGATGAGGCAAGCCCCAGGGGAGTTGCAACGAACATGGCGATTGTACTGATCAACAATGTACCTGTTATAAGCGGTACGGCACCAAACTCGCCTTTGGCGCCGATCTGATCAGCGCGGATCGCGGTTTGCGGATTCCATTCAAGGCCGAACAAAAAAGCTTGTATTGGGATAATTTTAAAAAAGCGAACGGCTTCAAAAAGCAGCGAAAAAACGATACCAACCGTCACCAGCACTGCGACCAGTGAGCTGGCCAGGAGCAGAGCCTTGATCAGTCTTTCAGGCCAGTGCGAGGGCCGAGTGTCCGTGAGGTTTATTTTCGTTACATGGCTCATTCCAGATGCCTTTTTACGTCAAAAGTGAGTTACAACCCACACCCGTTTGGGGGATACTTCCCCCAAACGATCCTTTTTCTATTTCATCTTACATGGTCAGTTTTTCAAGGTTTTTGACCTTGGCTGCCCAATCTTTTCTCTCCGTGTCAGACATGGGAATGAGCCCCTTGTCGGAGAGGTAGCCTTCAGGCCCCCAAGCTTTGTCGCTGGTAAAGGCCGCCATATATTCCTTGACGCCTGGCACCTTGCCTATACGCGATTTCTTGACATAGAAATACAGCGAACGGGACACGGGATAACTGCCATCAGAAATATTCTCAAACCCTGGTTCAATGTTGTTTATGGTGCTGCCTTGGATCTTGTCGATGTTCTGGTCCAGATAGCTGAAGCCGAATATGCCAAAAGCGGTCGGGTTGGCTTGAAGTTTTTGCACGATCAAATTGTCGTTTTCACCGGCTTCAACAAAAGCGCCATCGCTGCGGATTGTGTGACACAAGGCCTTGTGGGACTTTTGGTCTGTTTTTTTCATGGACTTGATCCATGGGAAAGCCTCACAGCCTCCCTCCATTGCCAGCTCGACAAAGGCGTCGCGTGTGCCCGATGTCGGCGGTGGTCCCATGATCTCGATTTTGATATCGGGCAGGGCCGGGTTGACATCCCTCCAGCTCTTATAGGGATTTGGCTTTGTTTTGCCTTTGCCGTCGGGCACATTCTTGGCGAGCGCTAGAAACAGATCTTTCAGGGTCAAATCAAGCGGTTTTGAGCGGCGCGAATTGGCCAGGACAATGCCATCATAGCCGATTTTGACTTCTATGGTGTCGGTTATGCCATTTTTGGCGCATCTATTGATTTCCGATTGTTTGATCCGACGAGAAGCATTGGCAATATCAGGATGCTGGTCGCCACTGCCCGCGCAAAACAGTTTCAGACCGCCGCCAGAGCCGGTGCTTTCAACGATGGGCGTTTTAAATTTTGTACTTTTTCCAAATCGTTCGGCAACGGTCGTGGCGAACGGGAATACCGTTGAAGATCCAACAATCCTGATCCGATCGCGTGCACTGGCCATTGTTGCACTCGTGATGAACAAGCCTGCGCCAAGCGCCAGAGCCATAAAAGAAGACGTCATTTTCAACATGTCCAAAATCCTCCTGTGACATATTCCAGCGATCCGTTTCGTCGCCGATATATCCTTGCTAAGGCTTGTCCATGAAGAGCATATGACAGTTATGTAACAGTTGCATGACAGGTGAGGAATATGCGGTTTTATTTTGCATCAAGAGGCAAAAGCACGGTGAAGCGACTGCCGATACCAACATCGCTTTCAATTTGAAGGCGGCCCCGATGGCGGCTCAATATATGTTTCACAATAGCCAATCCCAGCCCCGTTCCTCCCATATCGCGCGAGCGTCCCGCATCAATACGATAAAATCTCTGGGTTAATCGTGGGAGGTGCTGGGCGGCAATGCCTTGTCCTTGATCTTTGATCTCAACAGCGAGCACTGGTCCGCTCAGCCCATAGGCGCGTTGCCGTTGATGTATACTGATCTCAACATCTGTGCCAACGGCTCCATATCGCAAGGAGTTTTCGATAAGATTATGAAAAACCTGTGTTAACTGGTCTTCATCGCCAGGTAAGCGGATGATTGATTTGGATGAACAATTGAGGGAAATTGCCTTGCCCTCTTTTGTCGCTTGTGGGGTCATCGTTGTGACGACCGTTTTAACAATTGCGGCAATATCAAGCAATTTGGTCGGCCGGCTATATTCGTTGATCTCGACTTTTGATAATGAGAGCAGGTCGGAAATCAGTCGCTTCATCCTTTGCGCTTCCCCCTCCATAATGTCGAGAAAACGGGAGCGCGCCTGCTCATCATTTTTTGCTGCCCCCTTAAGTGTCTCAATAAACCCTGAAAGGGCGGTCAGCGGAGAGCGCAGTTCGTGGCTGACATTCGCGACAAAATCGCTGCGCATTTTTTCTGCTTCCCGAATGGGGGAAATATCATAAAAGCTGATGACCACCCTCGCATTATCCGGTGCTTCAGTTTCATCAAGCGCTGCAATGTTGACTTGATAAATGGTTGGCACTGGCTTTTGTAAGGAGATGGTGATTTGTGATTTTTTTCCATGCCCAAGGGCTTTGTCAATGGCGTCCAGACAATCTGGATGACGAATTGCGCGTACAAAATCGAGCCCCGTAAAGCCCGAATAATCATTTTCCTTGCCTGCTAGGGAGGCCCCGAATTGCCTCACGGCAGTCCTGTTAGCGTGCAATATTTTGCGCTCTCCATCCAGCACGAAAACTGCCGAAGTCAGGACGTCAAGAATAGCAGAAAATTCGTTCTTTGCCACGAAACATGCCCTCCAGCTGGTTCATTGTTTCGCTGTTTCATACAGCAATATTAGTAAGAATACCAAGCAGGAGAACTCTACCCAAAACCGGTACTAGATATAAGGGCCCGCGCTTCAGGAGTTTTTATGAACTGGAAATATTTTGCTAACTCATAGTATTGCAAGCTGATCTAGACTTACTTTTTCCAGAAATCAGCTATCCGGGGTGTGAAAAAACACCCCTATTTGCATGTTTTTTGGGGTAGCAAGTGTACAAATATGTTTAGGGTGATAGGTCAAAATAGAAAAAATTATCACTTCACCTAGCAAATCCCAACCGGGCGACAGCCAAGCAGGCAGCCCCGTGCCCTCAAATAGCGAAGCGATAGGGCAATAAGAAGCGGAGGTCTGAGCATGGCTGGAAATAGCCGTGAAATACAAGAAAATGGTGCGCCGGGGCAGAGAAACCTCGAACACTCTTTTCAATGAATTAGAACAATGGGAGCAGTATCTCAAGGGCGAAAACCTAGATGTCCACATTCTTGCCCTACTCGACGAAAACAAACGACATACGCCAAAATCGCAAGAAACTGGGAAATCTGCGTCAATTAAGCAAAAATCACAGCATCGTCGTGCAGCACCCCGTCTTAGGGGGCCGTCATGATGAAAACGGACACAGATGCTGGTATTTCCAAATCGGACCGTATTGACCGCAAGTTTAATGAAGCCAGTCGGCCAATCTTTAATCAAAGAAAAAGCCTTAAAAAGGACAAAAGCCTTTCACCTGTGACACTTCGATTGACCAAGGATGAAATCTCAAAGCTGAATAATCTGTGCAACGGAATGAGCAGAAGCGCCTATATCCGCAAATGTTTGTTTGGCAGGGATACTGCGCCACGGAAGGTGCGCTCCCGTGTTCCTGTCAAAGATCAGGAAGCTCTGGCACAAGTGCTGGGACTACTGGGGCAAACACGGATCGCCAATAATCTCAACCAGATTGCCTATGAGGCCAATTGTGGCTCTTTGCTCATGGATGAAGAGACCGAGAATGAAATCAAGATGGCTTGTGCCCATATTGCATGGATTCGGGTTAAGTTGATTGAATCCCTTGGCATCAAGAATTAAGTCATGATTCTGAAAGCAAGCCAGCGCGCTGGCGGAACACAATTGGCACTTCATTTACTCAAGACAGATGAAAATGAACATGTCGAAATTCATGAGATCAGTGGCTTCATGTCTGATACGCCAATGGACGCATTCAATGAAACCTATGCTATCAGTCGTGGTACAAAATGCAGGCAGTATCTTTTCTCATTGATCCTCAGCCCGCCTGAAAACGAAAGCGTACCTGTTGAAGTTTTTGAAAAGGCAGTATCAGCCATTGAAAACAAGCTCGGCCTTTCTGGCCAGCCTCGTGTGATAGTTTTTCACGAAAAGGAAGGCCGACGTCATGCCCATTGTGTCTGGTCGCGTATTGATGTTGAGAAGATGAAGGCGATCAACCTGCCGCATTTCAAATTAAAGTTACGGGATATCTCCCGCGAACTTTATCTGGAGCATGGCTGGCAGATGCCGCGTGGACTGGTAAACAGTGAAGAACGCAATCCACTTAACTTCACGCAAGCTGAATGGCAACAGGCCAAGCGTATTAAGCAAGACCCACGAGCCATCAAAGAAGCGTTTCAGGATTGTTGGGCGATATCAGATTCAAGAGCCGCCTTTGCCAGCGCGTTAGAAGAACGCGGATATTATCTTGCCAAAGGGGATCGACGGGGATTTGTAGCTGTAGACTGGCGCGGAGAAGTTTATCCCATCTCTCGCTGGGTTGGCATCAAGACCAAAGAGGTTAAATCCAAACTGGGAAACCTCGAAAACCTGCCATCAGTCGAAGAAACAAAGAGAAAATTTGCGGCACAGTTTACCGAGAAACTCCGACATTTCGCCGATGATGCATTTGCCACACACGAAAAAGCAGAACAGAGCATAAATGTAAGACGACAGTCATTAGCAGAAAATCATCAACATCAACGCGCCCAATTAAAACAGTCTCATGCCACGCGGTGGATACAGGAAACAAAGGCTCGTTCGGCATTATTGCCCACCGGATTGAAGGCTCTATGGTTCCGCGTCACCGGCAAATATAAGCAAATCAAAAAACTCAATGAGTTGGAAGCCTTGCAATGCAAATCACGAGATCAATCTGAACGGCAAACGCTGATTGATAAGCAAGTGCGTGAGAGAAGGAGAATTCAGCATGATATTCGTCTTCTCCGTCATCAACATGGCATCACGATCAAAAAGCTCAATCGTGATATTGGCTCATATTTGAAATTATCGCCTGATCGTCAGGTCAACGCTCTCAACAGAGCGGCAATGGAAAATACTGGCCGCAGGCGCGGAAAATGGCGCTCGCGTGACTTTAGCTGATAAAAATCAATTTAACTGATACATCGAATATCACCTAATTTCAAGAATCTTAATCACTTGCTTCACGCTAACAAAGGATAGTGATATGGTTTTTAGGTGAAAAATAAAAAAATAATTAAGCCAACTATTTTAGATGCTTGTGCCCCATATCCTCTGCATTTGCTTGGCTGGAAAGCATTTCAAGATTTATGCGTGGGGATCGCTGAGGAATGCCTACGTCGCCTCGTATACCGGACCAATCCAGCTTGTTTTAAGTAGCTTTTTGCCCATTGCACACGATTATCAATTACACGTTGTTTTCCGCTTGGAAGTAACTGTTCGCGCTCAACATCTGTTAATCCAAATTCCTTCGATAGTTCATCAATGACATTTCGGGTATTCACTTCACCAGAATGTGCGGCCTTCAAAACCGGTAACATGAGTGTTTGATAATCAGGTATCATTTTGCTACTTTCTTAAAATCAAACCTAATATGGCATGGAAATCACAGTTTCTAGCGCAAATATTTGATTGCTGAGGTGACGGTACACACAGGTTATAAGATTGTGTAGAGGAAATGGATTTTTAATCCCCATAAAGAACCATTTCAACCAATTGAAAAGATTAAATGTTGTCTATTTGAACAGCATCGGCAAGAGCTTCCAATACTTTATCAAAATTCGGCTGTGATTTGTAATAAAGTGCTCGCGATTGGTCGTAAGCTTTTGCGTAGGTTTCACGGGTTTTAGGATCACTTAGCAAAAATGCTTCGTTTTCAGCCAAAACAGGATTGTCTCCGGCCCGAAAACGCTTCTTCTTATGTTCTGCATATTCCTCTGTTCTAATAAATTCGCGGACAAGTGGCTGGTCCAAAAGCCGATACACATCGTAATAATGGCGCATGAAGTTAACTGGAAAACTGCCATCCTCCTGCTGTCTACGATATTTTGTGGAGATTGTTTGGAGCTTTTCTACGAAGGTGTAGCCAGGGTGATAACAGGCAACATCCTGCGCGCGGTTATCGACAATCTCTACCTTTCTTTCAGCATATTCATAAGCCCAAGATGTGATGGTCTTGCCAATATTGGGCGCAACATCATCAAATCCAACTTCGAGCAATATCCCGTCTTTTAGCCCATCAACCACGCCAAACAGCTTTTTGTAATTCAGCCGAATTCCACCACTTCTATATCGCTCATCATCAAACTCATGATCACGCTCAACACTTTCGATGCCATCAATATTGATAGTGTCCGCAAGCCAGTCATAAAAGACTCTCCTGCTTTCAACATGTGCGGGTTTGGTATGATTTTTTCCTGTTTTGACATTCAAGTTTTCAGGCGGCTCAATACGGATATCAATATCCTCAGAAAACCTGTCTATGATGCCAAAACCCTTGGATAAGGACGTGCCACCCTTAAGCTCAAACTTCATATTAAGCTGCTGCAATCCATAGAGGCAATGCATAATCCAATAATCCTTTTCAATAAGAACAGGATCAATGGAATGCTCCTCACCGACAATACGGATCAGATCAGAGAAGTCTTTGTGATTGTGGAGGAAATCAGGTCGCATATTCCACCGTAGCGCGAGTCAGAAGAGGCTCAAAGAACTTCTTGGCTTTGATCCCACCAAATTCTCGCACGGCCTTAACTAACGCTTTCTGATCAACGCTCCGCATTTTTTTCTTCACACCTTCCAGCATTGCAGAACGGCGTTCCGCCAAACGATCAAGATTATTTACGAGATCAACCAGCAAAAACTCTTCTGTCAGAGATTTAGGAAAGTGCGGTTTCATCCGAAAATCATACTCGCGCTTGCCGAGCTTAAAGCGGCCATGGCGCTTATGATTATAGACAACAGTTTCATTATAAAGCTGCGTCGAACCAACACCGAGGGCGTTATAGGCATTCGGTGTGGTCAGCAAAAAGCGATCATCATTTAGAAACGCCTCGACCAGTTTTCTTTCATCAGCAGGTGCTGCGCCAAAACTTGTCTGTTTTGGGTAGTAGTAAAGCCCCCCTGCTAGCTTCGTCAGCGTTCCCTCTTTTACAAGCTGGCTGAGATGACGATCAACGGCATTTGACCACCGCAAAAGATCAGCACGTCGATAGACTTGCCCTGAGCGTAGATGTTTCTTCAGTGTGTCCAATTTATTCATATTTCCATCTTATCGCAAATTTATGTTTTTTGCAAGTTTTTTCATTTAAAATTCAAGCAATAGTAAATATAAACATAAGGGTAACAAAATGCAATAAATTCGGAATTTGACTGTATTTCAGCGGCAGAACGCTGGTGCGCATCCAAACGGAGTACGGTTGGTTGATGGGATTATCAAGGGAGAGCAAAGTCTCCCTGATGCGGGATTAAACCCCAAGAGGTTTGTCTCAATGAAATTGCCCCGTGGAGCAGTCTTGGGGTATTCAGGGGTAGCAGGAACGCTCCCTTGAATGGTGATGCAACGGCCAAACGTTGTGGTGGGGATGGGAAAGGCTTATGGCCTGGAGCCGTCCCCACAGGCCAGAGGGATGCAACGGGAGAGCGCCAGCGTCTCCCTTGCCATGATGGTGTTGTAATACAACACACATCTTGCGGAGCGCGGTATTTGAGTTTTCTTTTCATAACTTCTCCAGTGCGATGGCTCACTGAACCGTGCCACAAAAACAGAACCACGCCATGAAGCGTCAATACTGTAGTGCGATCTAACATAGTTTCATTACGCTCAGCAGCTCTGCTGGAGTTTTGGCTTAGGGCTGGTAGCAAAGTTTCGAAGCAGAAATTGCGTTCTTAATCCTGCTTGCGGCGAGGTATGTTTCCCAATACCCCTCAAAACTTTCTGCGATCATTTCTGCAACTTCCTGTTCAACGGGCGTATTGATTGATCCCGAGAGATACTGCATCAGTGCATCCTGGACAGTAGAGTTTTCGACAGTGAGGTGCTGCCAGAAAAACTGCTTCATTTGGGGTGACGCATTCGGAAAGAAATATTCCGGAGCCAACCGTTCACCCTGACAATTTTTAGTTGTCACCATGTTCTCCGCCTTCGCGATCTTTCATTTCCTGCAATTCCTCAGTGACAATTTCCAGTTGATCGAGCACTTGTGAAAACTGCTTGCTGATAAATTTCAGACTCGTGTTATTGGCATTTTGATCTTCCTTACTATTCATCACTTTAGCTCCTGTAAAAATTCCAAAAATATCGAAGGAGGATTACACACCCTCTGAGGTGAAACAGAGTAGGCGCGCATGGGAAAATCCATATAACGTGGTTGCCAATCTTTCTTTTGCGGCTGGCGCGTACCATCAAGATAATCAGCAATGATTTTCTTTTGCACTTTTGCAGTTGCAGAAATATTTCCATCAGCAACACGCTTACCGCCAATATGTTTCAACATGGCGTTGATAGCTTCCTTGTCACGATGCAGATCAAGGAAAGTATCGTCCACTTTCCAATGGTCGGCCATATCAATGCTCAACAGGTTGCCAAGCACTTCAACCGTAGTGCTTCCTGCTGGCAGAGATTCAGCCACGGTAAAAGTCAAAATGCGGGTGACGGTGGCATCATCCAATTCAATCAATTTGGCAAGTATCTCATGGAGATCATTTTGCCGTTGCCAATCGTTCTTGGCAGGAACAATTGTATCGGTAACATCATCAGACCATCCGAGCAATTCACGCACCGCTTGACGTTCTTCTGCAAATTTGTCCTCGGCCTTATTGGTAGCAAGGCTTTCTGCAATTGAATCGTTGTTTGCTTTTTGCGGGTCTGCGTGAATCGTCCATAAACTTGAACCTGCAATGATCTGTGCCACGGCCAAGCGCAGGGCAATATCACCGTGACCAATCAATTCGGTTCGCACGGCAGAATGACGGTGAAGGTCGAGATAGTTCTGCATTGGCTTGGTCAGTTCAGGTCTAACGTTGGCAGTGGTTTCTTCGCCCTTGGCGGCTTTCAGTTTGGCCTGTGCTTCCTTGCGGGGCAATTGACCTTCATAAAACGTCACCTCACCATCGCGAGACGAAGCAATATAAACTTTACCGTCTTCCTCCTTGAGCGTATCAACATAATCATAGACAGGAAAATACTCCCCGACATCAAGAACGATAGCCTCTTTCCAGCCATTGATAAGATACTGTTCTTTTGCCTTGGCAATGGCTGTATTCTGCAACTCCCAAAACTTGCTGGCATCGTCAAAATATTGATCTTCGCCAAACAAATCAGAGACAATCCCACCTTGATAATCATCGAGGTCAAATAGCGCGTTTTCAGTTGCAATATTTGCCCCGCCAAAAAGCCAGCTTTTCAGAGCATAGCCTTCTGGGGCATGTTCCTCCTCGCTCTTGTAAAGTTCCAGCCATGCTTTTTGCTGGCGCTTGCTTGCCATTGTGAGAATACGGATTGTTCCTGCACGAATATCCTCTTTGCGATAGGCGGTAAGAATGGGGCTGATAAGATTTGCAATGGCCAGCCTTTGGGTCACCAAGCGTTCTGTAATGCCGAATTGAGCGGCAATATCAGCAACGCCCTTGCCCTCTTTGGCGAGGGCGGCAAAAGCCTTGTACTGGTCAATCTCATCCATTGGCAGACGGGCAATGTTTTCAGCCAAGGATGCTTCAATAGCTTTGGCATCATCGCCTTCATCCATGATGATACAGGGGACAGCGTCAAATTGTGTGCTGGCTTCGTCCGTTTCTTCTGCCAGCTTTTTCAGCGCATGATAGCGGCGTTGTCCTGCAACGATTTCATAGCCTTCACAGTTGGCGCGAACCAAAAGCGGTTGCAACAATCCAAGTGAGCGGATACTTGGCAACAAATCGCCAATATCTTTACCGCCTTTTTTACGAACGTTGATCGTTGTGGTTTTTAGATTTTCGATTTTGATATGTTGAAGTTTCATCTGTGTAGTCCTTTTCAAAGTTTTGAGTTAAAAAGCGCGTCATTGCACTGCCCAACGGCCTGTTAAGGCCGCTCTGCGGTAAAATACTCACTCTGCGGCCTGTAGGGGTTCTTCTTCCTGCGCCAAATATTGCAGGGCATAATCAGCGGCCTTTTGTGCTTTGCTGGCGGCACTGATTACAAAACTGTTGTCGTTACGAAGGGCTGACAGCCAGCCTTTGATATATTGGGCGTGATCTTCTCTTGGCTTGGCTTCCAATCCAAGGCTCCCACAAATCATGGCACTGCCAAGTTCGGCAACCAGTTCTTCAAAGGCATAGGCCTTATCGCCAAAATGGCCTGTCATATCCCGCTTCAAGCGGTTGGCATTGCCTGTTGAGTGGGTAATCTCATGGGCAAAAACACTGTAATAATGTTCTGGCGAATGAAACTGTCCCAGTTCAGGCATTCCAAAATGCTCTCGGATTCCACCTGCATAATAGGCACGATCTGACGGGCGAACGCGTAAGTTTTCAGCTTCCAAATAGCTGGCGATAAAATGTTCGGCTTCGGCAATCGGGTTATGAGTTTTTAATTTGTCTTTGAATTTCTGCTCTGCGTTTCTAGCATATACGCCATCAACTTGAGCAGAATTGAAAACCCGAAAATAGCGGATCATAACGGCCTTGGTCTTATTTTCTCCTTGGCCGTTGGTTTCCTCGTCCGCGTCTCGAAAGAATTTCCACAAGACAACGACTTGCGACTTCTCACCCTTTTTCACCTTGCAATCGTGTTCGCTCCACTGCTTGAACGTTGCCCAGATATTGGAATCAAAACCCGAATGGGAAAGCAGAACATGATTGATGCCGCGATAGGCTGTGCCCCTTAAATTGATGGGTGAATGACCAACACAAAACCACGGCTTGTTGTAATCCTTGCAATCGACCTTCTCCAATTGCTCAATAATCTGGTCTGTGACCATTTGATACATTTTGTCTTTCATTTTTTCCTCGCTTCGCCTTTAGGCATTTGTTGGATTCAATCAACGCGAAGAAATTCTTCCACTACCCCGCGCATGAACCCTTGCCCAGCGGCGAGCGTCCAACTTCAAAAGCCGTGACGAGTGAAACGAGGATGGGTTGGACGAGAGTTCAAATACCGGAGATTGGTCAACATTCTTCTCGGGAACCGCGAAGCGGCGGAAGATTGTTGACCAACAGCAGCGCGTCTTTGGTTTTGATGTAAGCTGGAAAGATGGGTTCTAGCGCGTGACCACGCGCGTCAAAAAACATGCGGCGGCAAACCTGCCGACTCACTGCAACCTTCTGTCAGGGATGGACAGCCCGCTTCATCATACAGGCATGGATGCTGATCTTTCTCACCTGCAACTGCTTCAGAAAAACTACGTTGTTTTTATCGTCGGTCCGCAACGCCACATGGAACGCTTGGGCGCTTATTACGCCCTTCATCTGCAAGCATTTGCCGATGCAATTCTCACAGGCTTGGCAGGTGCCACCGATCTGATCCTCGACGAATTTACCAATGCCCCACTAAAACTGCTGATCATGCGGCTCACTATCCTTCGGGCCTATGGCGCGCGACTGCACATGATTGCCCAGTCACGC
>JAJRPI010000088.1 GCA_024280895.1 Alphaproteobacteria bacterium
CGTCTTGGCACAGCTGATTATTTTCCTGCTTGGCTGGCCGCTGGAATGGTCAGAAATCCTCATCATCTTCGTGCCGATCTTCTTGCCCATGCTCGACCATTTTGGCGTCAACCCCTATTTCTTTGCGATGCTGGTGGCGCTTAACCTGCAGACCTCGTTCCTGACACCGCCCATGGCCATGTCGGCCTATTATCTAAAGGGCGTTTTAAAAAACGCCATAGAACTCATGGATATTTTCCGCGGTATCATGCCCTATCTGGGGATCGTCATCTTCACCATGGTTCTGATGTATCAGTTCCCCGGCATCGCCCTGTGGCTACCTGACTATCTGTTTGGTACTTACGTCAAATAACCAAGGTTAATCCTGAGAAAATTTGATGATTTCCCAAAGATCCGCAGTTGAACCGGTAAGAAAATGCGAAGGAATAGACCGATGAATAAAAACGGAATTAAACTGGCGACCGGATTCATCGGCTTTTCGACCCTGGCTATTTTTATCCTTGGCCTCGCGAACAGCATTACATCGGGTTTTGCCGGCTTTTGGGGTGGCTTGCCATTCTGGATCATATCAGTATTCGTTCTGCTATTGGCAGCATATGACTTTTGGGACGAATGCGTACGAAAGCGCCGCTGAAATAGCCTGCCTGAACGCTCCAGTAGCAGTTTTCGGGCTCCCTTTTGCAGCTCTTGTTCTGCTTTGGGTCAAAAACCGCCTCATTGGCCAAGATAGCAATGGTTTCCCCCCATCACATCACCGCCAAAATAGTTTGTTAAACAAGGACGAAGCAGCTATTGGTTCACATAATTCACGAACCATCTGGAAGAAAAAACGCTCACGGGGAACCATATCATGAACCGCAAAATACTGACTACTCTTATTGCTGTCTCAATCATGGGGTTCGCCCTGCCACAAGCTGCCAGCGCAAAATGCCGAACGGGAAATTTCCAGAGCTGGTTGAGCGATGTTAAACGCCAAGCCGCAAGCCAGGGTATCTCGCGGCGTACCATCAGCAGCGCCCTTGATGGCATCCGTTATGACCCCGGCGTCGTGCGCCGCGACAATTCGCAAGGAGTTTTTTCCCAGACCTTTTTACAGTTTGCCGGTCGCATGGTCTCCGGGAATCGCCTCAAAACGGGCGCACGCAAATTGCGTAAATATGCCAGGACCTTTGCGGAAATAAAACGCCGATACGGCGTGCCGGGCCAGGTCATTACCGCCTATTGGGGACTGGAAACAGATTTTGGCGCTTTCCTTGGCAAAAGCTCGACCCTACGCTCGTTAGCCACCCTTGCCTATGATTGCCGCCGGACCGAGTTATTTCACAAAGAGCTGTTCTCGGCCCTCAAAATTATCGAGCGCGGCGATTTAACTGCCCGCCAGATGCGCGGACCGTGGGCTGGCGAATTGGGACAATTGCAATTCCTGCCCTCCCACTATCTGGATTACGGTGTTGATATGGATAGGGATGGCCGCGTTGATCTTTTGAATAGCGCCCCAGACGCCCTCGCCTCTGCCGCCAAATATATGAAATCGCTGGGCTGGCGGGCCAATCAGCCTTGGTTGCAAGAGGTCAAAACCCCGCGCAACATGGATTGGGGTCAAGCAGCTATCAAGATCCAGCATTCGCGTGCGCAATGGGCCAAATGGGGCGTTCGAGACGCCAGAGGCCGTGCCCTCAAAGCAGATGGTCTCAAAGCCTCCCTCATCCTGCCAATGGGTAAAGATGGCCCCGCCTTCCTCGCTTACCCCAATTTCACCAAAGTCTATCTGGAATGGAACCACTCTTTGACTTATTCCATCACCGCTGGCTATTTCGCCACCCGGCTGGCTGGTGCCCGCAAAGTCAGTAATGGGCGCGGTGCCAACGGGCTCAAATTCGCAGACCTTAAACTCATCCAGCGCCTACTCAAAAAGCGCGGCTTTGACGTTGGCAAAGTGGACGGTATCCTTGGCTCTAAAAGCCGCCACGCCATTCGCACCATGCAAAAGAAATATGGCCTGCCAGTGGATGCCTATCCAACAAGAGAACTATTGGCGCGTATGCGTTAAGAGCAAAATTTACGGGAGAGCGCACGGGAGAGAACTATCAAAAAATTGAGATCAACCTATCGGATCTTATTAGTCCCGTCGCTTATTTTGCTGTTATCTGGTTTGTCGCCGCTCACGGCCCGCGGCGAGGTTCTCACCATTCGCTCGGTCGAACAAAGCGCGCTGCATACGCTCATTGAAGAGCCGACAAATACTGGTGCCAAAATCAAGGCTAATCTCATTTTGCTGGTGGGTGGCAATGGCGTTCTCAAACTAAACAAGCACGGTAAATTCACAAAAAAGCACAACAACTTTCTCACCCGCACGCGCCGCCTGTTTCATTCAAAGGGGTATTTGACCGCGCTCATTGATGCGCCGCTTGCCAAACACAATGAAAAAGGTTTGAAGGGCTTTCGGACCAAAGGCTGGCATGCCAAAGACCTTGCTAAAATCGCCCGCAGTTTGAAAGCCCGCAATAAGCGGCCCGTCATCATCATTGGCACGAGCCGCGGCACCATATCTGCTGCAAACCTTGCTGCAAGAGACAAATCCAAACTTATCGACGGTGTTATTCTTTCATCGTCACTACTCGTTGGGCCAGCAAACAAAAGCCTCAGCGGCGTCGCAGTAACAAAAATACACGTCCCGGTTTTCATCGCCCATCACCAACAAGATGGTTGCAACAAAACGCCTTTTACTGCTGCCAAACAACTTGCCAATAAATTGCAGACAGCCGGTATTAACACGGTGTTTCAGTCTTTTACCGGCGGACAAAACAAATCCAAACCCTGCAAGGGGCGCTCCTATCATGGTTTTTATGGCATTGAAAATACCGTTATCAAGGCCATGACCACATGGATCGGGCAACAGGTCCGCTCGAAATAAATCATCGTTACTACCAAATTAAAATTGGTGCGTGGACAAATTGTCGCAGGCAGCTTAAGCTCATTTCATGCTGGGATCATTGATCTCCCCAGTTGAGTTGATGGCGTGTTTATAGTGATATTCTAAAGTTGCCGTCTCAAAAGAAATGAGGTTTGCGATGGAGCAAAAAGACCGCAATTATCGGCGTTATGTTGATGGTGATTCTGAGGATAACTGGGAACTCACCGAGAAGATTTTTGCCCAAGACACCTCCTACAAATGCCCCACCTATGTACACCGCACACCGCCCTGCCAGGGTAGCTGCCCGGCTGGCGAAGATATCAGAGGCTGGTTAAACATTGTACGCGGCATCGAAAAACCACCTGCAGAGCTTGCCGACAAAGAATTTGGCTGGGCGGAATATGCCTATCAGCGCTCAACGGATGCCAATCCCTTCCCCGCCATTATGGGCCGCGTCTGTCCTGCTCCATGCGAAGATGGTTGCAACCGTAACGAAGTCGAAGACCATGTTGGCATTAATGCGGTAGAACATTTTATCGGTGATTTTGCCCTTGAAAACAAACTGCCCTTGCACCCGGCTGGAACAGATACCGGCAAAAAAGTTGCGCTAATCGGTGGCGGTATTGCCAGTCTCACATGCGCCTATCAGTTGCGCCGCATGGGTCATGCCTGCACTATTTATGAAGGGCGCGAAATGCTCGGCGGCATGATGCGTTATGGCATCCCCGGCTACCGCACCCCGCGCGACGTGCTGGACGGCGAAATCGAGCGCGTACTTGCGCTTGGCGTCACCGTCAAAACAGGCATGAAAGTCGGCGTCGATATCGAGCTTGAGCAGTTGGAGCGCGACTATGACGCCGTGTTTGTTGGCATTGGCGCGCAAGGTGGCTCCCCCTTACCCGTACTGGGCGCAGCGGAGGCCACAAACTGCATCAGTGGCATCTCTTTTCTGGACGCCTTTAATGATGGCCGCCTACATCATTCCTCGCAAAAAGTATTGGTGATTGGCGGCGGCGATACCGCCATGGATGTGGCAGCCGTTGCGCGCCGTCTTGGCCATATCAAAAACAGCCATGACAAAGACCGGCCCGAAAATGTCGTGCTTGGCCATACCGCGCATGATGTGGCAACCATTGCCAGTCGTCAGGGCGCTGATGTCACCGTTGTTTACCGCCGCCCTGTTGATCAAATGCCCGCCACCAAAATGGAGATCAAACATATCCAGCAAGAAGGCGTCAAAATTGCCCACTCGCTGGCCCCTATAGAAGTCATCTATGAGGGCGACCGGGCCACCGCTTTGCGCGTTGTCAAAGCCGACTGGAGCACCGGCAAAATGGTGCCCATCGAGGGCAGCGAACATGATATCGAATGCGATTTGATCGTTGCCGCCGACGAGCTGTTCCTTGGCCACTTCAATTTTAGCGAGCGCTACAAACGCTCCGAAAACAACATCTCTTCTGACAATGTGCTCGGCCATTTTGACGAACGCATCTTTGGTCCCGACCCCGAGGCCGCGCAAAAAGAAGCGGATCGCTGCATGAGCTGCGGCATGTGCTTTGAATGCGATAATTGCGTCATCTACTGCCCGCAAGATGCCATCTTCCGCGTCAAAAAAGACGAGCAAACCATGGGCCGCTATGTCGACACCGACTACGGCAAATGTATCGGCTGCCACATCTGTAAAGACGTCTGCCCCAGCGGCTATATCCAGATGGGACTGGGGGCTTAGGGTTTAATCACTCAATGTCCGGAGCAGACAGTGCCTCAGAGGGGGAAGACGCAGTCGAGCCTATGCTGCACCCTCCTCTTCAAAAATCATTTGATGGAGATGCTCAGCATTTTCTAGCGCGCAACCAGCACAGTGCACTTGGCATGGCGAACAACACGAGCAGCTGTCGAGCCAAGAAAATAGTCCTGTAATCCTGGCTTGTGCGAACCCACAATGATGAGGTCGACGTTCTGCTCTTCTGCATAACGAAGAATTGTATTATGGGCGCTTCCAGACAGTACCGCATAGTCCGGTTTGATACCTGCCGCAACGGCTATTGCTTTCAGTTTTTCTTCAGCATGCTTTTGAGCGTCAACAAAAAGGCTCTGAGGTAACTCAATCGCCGCATATCCAGGGATCTCTTCCATCACATTAATAAGTATGATGCGGGCATCCTCATCACCTATATGCTGGGCAACGCCAATCATCGGCTTGCCCTTTTCAAGATGAGCGATATCGATCGGAACGAGAATGGTTTTATACATAACAATCTCCTCAACATTATACGCAAACAACTTTGAATGCTGATGAGATATTATCAAAAATTTGCAAATGTGTAACTGATCAAGATCAATAAAGACAAAAAGAAAAGGGTGTTTTTCGCCACAAAACAGCAGATAGCTATGGGCGCGTTTTCCTTCACCCCGTTTTCGAAGCGGTGCCGGTAAGCTGGTCAAGAACAATCTCTTCTTCGCCCGCGCCCTCAAATCAGTTTTGACAGATAAGCAGACATAGGCTTTCATCGCCCATGTTTGACGGGGATTGCAACCCCATTCGAAACGGTTCAGGTTAGGCTGAATAGTTCGCACAAACTCAATCCCAGATCGACAATAGGGAATATAATGAACAAACAAAGCAAAGCGCCCAGCGAGCCAACGCTTGATCCTGATGACTGGGCGCAGTTTCGCGCCAAGGCTCATGAGGTGCTGGATATGTCGATTGATCGGCTTGAAAATGCGCGGGACCATCCCTGGCAACCAGTGCCAAGTGATCTAAAGCAACGCTTTTCACGCGAGCCAGCGCCCTCATCCGGCAGCCCGCTATCGCAGACGATTGAAGAAATAAAAACCGATATATTCCCCTATGCAACGGGCAATACCCACCCCGCCTTTTTTGGCTGGGTGCATGGGGCTGGCCTCCCCGACAGCTTGATCGCAGCGATGATTGAAGCTGCCATGAACAGTAATTGCGGTGGCCGCGATCATATCGCACCTTATGTGGAACAACAGGTCATTACGTGGTGCCGCGAGATGTTTGGATTTCCAAAAGGTGCTAGCGGCATACTGGTCTCTGGCACCTCTATGGCGACCATGCTGGCAATGGTGGTGGCGCGTGATAAAGCCAGTGCCAACAGCCCGCACACAGACCTCACGGCCTATGCTTCAATGGGTGTCCATTCGGCGATCAGCAAATCCCTCAATATTGTGGGCGTTGGCTCAAAACAATTGCGTCGGATTAAGGTCAACAATGATCACACAATGGATATTGAGGCGCTAGCGGCCGCTATTGTTCAAGATATATCCGCTGGCACGACACCGTTTTTTGTCGTGGCGACACTTGGCGGTGTCAACACGGGGGCATCCGATGATTTGCGCTCGATTGCCAATCTTTGCGCGGCTCATAATATCTGGCTGCATATTGATGGCGCCTTTGGGGTCTGGGCGAAATGTGCGGACGCCCCTTGGCGCGATGCGGCGATTGGTATGGAGCTGGCCGATAGCCTGGCCTTTGATTTTCACAAATGGCCATCAGTCAATTATGATTGTGGTTGTTTGCTAATGCGAGATGGCGACCAGCATCGGCGCGCCTTTAGCGAGCGCCCCGAATATCTGCGCTCTGCAAGCCACGGGCTGGCTGGCGGCGAACTCTGGTTTTGCGACTATGGGCTGGAGCTGTCACGTGGCTTTCGCGCCCTTAAAGTCTGGATGGCGCTTAAGACGCATGGCTTTGATGGCATCGGACAAGTGGTTTCCAAAAACTGCCAGCAGGCTCTATTGATGGCCACATTGATCGAGCAAGAAGACGGGTTTGAATTAAGCTTCAAACCAACATTGAATATTTGCTGCTTTCAAGCTGTTTTCAGCGGCGCCACGAGGCTGGAGCTGGATCAGTTCAATCAGCAGATCGCCACCGCATTACAGTTAAACGGCACGGCTGTTTTTTCCACCACCACCATTGATGGCAGATCAGTATTGCGCGCCGCGATTGTCAATCATCGTTGCTTAAATCAAGATATTGAACAGGCGGTCAAGGGACTGCGCGAAGAGCGCCAGCGCCTTTTAAAGCATCAACCCCGTCCGATATAGGGCATTTTGGTTGCCATAACAGTCATGAATTGCACATTGGCCGACAAAGGCAAGCCGGCCATGTAGCGCACTGCATCGGCCACATGTTTTAAGTCCATCAAAGGTTCGGGCATCACATCGCCTCTGGCCTGTCTCGCCCCTTGCCCCAGCGGCACCGCAATATCTGAAGCGGCATTCCCGATATCGATTTGCGAGCAGGCAATATTAAAGGGACGACCATCCAGTGACAGGCATTTGGTAAGCCCGGTCATGGCGTGTTTGGTGGTGGTGTAAGGAACCGACCCCGGGCGTGGAACATAGGCCGAGATCGAACCATTATTGATGATGCGTCCGCCCATTGGATCTTGTCGCCGCATCAGCGAAAAAGCGGCCCGCGCGCATAAAAATGATCCAGTCAGATTAATATCAATCATGTGCTGCCATTCCTCGACCGAGATCTCGTCGATGAGCTTGCCCGCATTGAAAATACCAGCATTATTGAACAGGACATCAAGACGTCCGTGGGTTTTCTCGATTTGCGCGAAAAGGGCGCTGACCGCATCGGCGTCAGAGATATCGCAGGTGATTGCCTCGCCGCTGCCCTGCCCTTCGCTCAAAGCTTCTTGCAGCACCTCCAACCGGCGGCCCGTGAAAATAACGTGATAGTCTTCGCGCATCAATTCATGAGCGCAGGCCTTGCCGATACCCGTACCAGCACCCGTAATCAAAACTATTTTTGTCATCTCAGATCCTTTGCAAAATTCTAGTCTACTGATAGCATCACTCATCGATAATAAAAATGATCGGAAAAATAATAATGAACCTGTCATCTTTGCTTGCTGCTCAATCCAAGGCTGGAAAACCAGTGCGCTGCGGCCTCATTGGAGCTGGAAAATTTGGCTCCATGTTTCTTTCGCAAGTGCCAACAATCATGGGACTTGAAGTGGCCGCAATCGCCGATCTAAATATCGGCAATGCCAAAGCGGCATGCGCGCGAGTTGGTTGGCACGAGGACCGCATCAAAGCGGTACGTTTTTTGGAAAGTGGCTTGGATTTATGTGCCCTTGATGGGCTAGACGTGGTGATTGAGGCGACGGGCAATCCGCTGGCTGGCGTCGAGCACGCCCTTGCAGCCATTGCGCATGGCAAACATATTGTCATGGTCAATGTCGAAGCCGATGTTTTGTGCGGTCCGGCGCTAGCCGTTCGCGCCAAACAAGCAGGCACCGTTTATTCCATGGCCTATGGCGATCAACCAGCGCTGGTCAGCGAAATGGTTGACTGGGCGCGGGCGAGCGGTTTTCGCGTACAAGCCGCTGGCAAGGGCACCAAATATCTTCCCGCCTATCACGATGTGACACCAGACGGCGTCTGGCAGCATTACGGGCTAAGCGCCCAGCAAGCATCTGATGCCGGTATGAACCCTCAAATGTTCAACTCGTTCCTTGATGGCACAAAGTCTGCGATTGAAATGTCGGCGATCGCCAATGCGTGTGATCTATCGGTAGCCCCTGATGGTCTGGCGTTCCCGCCTTGCGGCGTCGACGATTTGGCCCAGACCCTTTGTCCCCGCGATGAAGGGGGCCAGGCGGACGGGCGGGGCATCGTCGAAACAATCTCTTCCGTTGAGCGAGATGGCCGCCCGGTATTTCGCGATTTGCGCTGGGGTGTTTATGTGGTGATCGAAGCCCCCAATGATTATTCGCGCGACTGCTTTTTTCAATATGGCCTGCCCACCGATCGCTCTGGTCGCTATGCCGCCATGTACAAGCCCTTTCATCTCATCGGCATGGAACTCAGCATTTCCGTGCTAAGCGCTGCTTTGCGCAAGGAACCAACGGGTTGCTCGCGCGCCTTTAACGCCGATGCGGTGGCCATCGCCAAAAAGGATCTAAAGCCTGGAGATCATCTCGATGGTGAAGGCGGTTATACCGTCTGGGGCAAATGTATCGCTGCCAAAACATCCGTGGCCAAACAGGCCCTGCCTATTGGCCTTGCCCATGGTATTAAAATGCTCCGTGCGGTTTCAAAGGGCTCGATGATTACCAAACGTGATGTGGAACCCCTGCCCGAAAGCGCCGCCTTAAGAATGCGAGCTGAAACGGAAGCCATGATTTAAAATTTTAAAAGCTGCGAGACCGCGAGAAACCAATGAACGCCCGTTCAGCTCTTTGAACTCGCATCTCGGAGTTCACCGGTGCCAGCAATGATGGGGAGCGATAGCAAACACAGGCAAAACAGGATCATTCCCTGCCAGCCAACAAAATCATAGATCAAGCCGCTCAAACTGATGCCAACCCATCCACCGATATAATAGAATAGCATATAAAGCGCGTTGGCCCGTCCCTGCCCGCTGCTCAAACGCCGGTTCAGCCCACCAACAGCTGCGGCGTGGATCGTGAAAAAACCCGCGCACAAAATAAATAGTCCAATGACAATGGCGCTGAGCGATGGCAGTAATGTCGCCATTAAAGCCACGACCATCAAGGCGCTGCCTCCCAACAAAGTGACGCCGCTGCCGACGCGATTAACGAGCCCCCCGGCCAGCGGCCCCATAAAAATACCGATCACATAAACCAGATAAATTGCTGTGATCGCATCAATCGACAGATGGAAAGCGGGACTTGCCAGATGAAATGGCAGATAGTTGAACATGGACGAAAACACCGCAAACGCACCAAAGGCGGTGAGAAAGCTGCGCCATAAATCCCAGCGCCGCAAGATATCTCCGATACCTGTCCTGGCAGATTGATCGGCTTTTTGAAGGAGCGTTTCATGTTCGGCCTGTTTGGGCAGGGTATAAAGTGTAATGAAAGTGGCGATGACCAGCAGGACCGCCGAAGACAGCAGCGCATAGCGCCAATGCAATGGTGTATGGATCCAACCACCGATCAGCCGTCCTCCAAGGCCGCCGAGCACGGTCGCCGATATATAGGCTCCCATCACCACAGACAAGCGCTCAACCGGCAGGCTTTTCGCCAGATAGGCCGCTAAACTTGACGTCAGAGCCGGGATAAACAAGCCTTGCACAAATCGCAAACCGATCAACAGATCAAGGTCTTCTGTGAGCGAGCCAGCAATGCCAGCCAGCGCCACCGCCAACCCGCCGATCAAAATAAGCGGCCGAATAGGAAAACGGTCAACCAATATGCCAAAGGGCAAGGTGGTAAGCGCCATGCCCAAAATCACTGCCGATACCGTAAATGACACGGTGACAATATCGCTGGAAAATTCTTGCTGCAAAACGGTTAGCACCGGTTGCGTGATATAAATATTGGTAAAGGCGGAGGCCACCAGCACGAACACGCCAATCTGAAGACGCAAGGTTCCCCCTCCCTTTGTCTTCGCGCTCATACCATGCATCCGTTCATTACAATTGTTGTTTCAAACCCAACATAGGCCCGCTCTCATTGCGTAACAACAAATCAAGCCTTGTGACATGCTTAAGCACGGCGCGCTCATCTGGTTGGCATCGCATCGGTCCTAATCTATAATCGCGGATATCGAAATTTAAAAGACCTGGAATTCCTTTGAGCCCAATATTCAATTCAAACCGTTTGTTGCCGCTGCTCGGCGTCTTGTTATTGTTGAGCACAGTTGGTTGGTATGTGAAAAAACTGGCAACAGACTATGTCTTTGATCAGGTAGCCCAACGTGGTCAAACCACGCTGCGGTTGACGGTCGAGGGGCTAAAGGGAGCGCTTGGCAAATACCGCTCCGCTCCATTTTTGATCGCCGATATCAAGGATGTGCAGGAATTTCTGGCGTCCAGCGCGCCTTTGCCTCAAGGCAATCCGATCAACCACAAATGGAAGCGCATAAATGCCGCCGTCAAAGCGTCGGATATTTATGTCATGAATGAGCAAGGTCTCACCGTCGCTGCCAGTAATTTCGATAGCAAAACATCCTTTGTTGGGCGCAATTTCAGTTTCAGGCCTTATTTTAAGGATGCCATCGAGGGCAAACAGGGGCGTTTCTTCGCACTTGGCACAACCTCTTTGAAGCGCGGATATTATTTTGCCTCCCCCGTCTATGTGAAGGGGGAGATCAAAGGGGTCGTGGCGGTCAAGGTCAGCATTGATAAAATGGAAGCTGCCTGGAACATCAGTGATCATGAAATCGTTGTCACCGACCAGCTTGGCATTATATTTATGGCCAGCAAACCAGCATGGCATTTTCGCTCCATGATCCCCTTGTCCACTGAGACCAAAACCGCGCTCAAATCGACCCGTAAATATAATGAGGTTGTGATAAAAGAGCTGTCTATTAATGATGTCGAAAAAGGCCTTGGCCGCCATCAGATCGTAAATATTTCAACCAACAAACGCGAACGCGAATATCTGGTGCAAAATGTGCCAATGCCGGTTGAGGCCTGGAACGTCCATATAATGTCGCGCACTGCATCAGCTCGTACACAGGCCTATACCATCACCGCGGCGCTCTTGTTCACATTGATCAGCCTGATCTTGTCTACCGCCATTTTAATATTGCGCCGCCGACGTCTGCTGGAGCGCATTGACAGCCAACGTGACGCGCGAGCGCAATTGACTGAGAGGGTCAAAGAGCGAACTTATGATCTCAATATCGCCAATGCAAATCTGATCGAAGAAATAAGCGAGCGTAAACTGGCCGAAGAAGAGCTGAAAAAAACCCAGGCTGATCTTATTCAGGCAAGTAAACTGGCCGCCCTTGGGCAAATGTCTGCCGCTTTGTCTCATGAGCTTAACCAGCCTTTGGGGGCTGCCAAATCTTACGCCGATAATGCCGCCGTTTTTCTCGACCGTAACCGTATTGCTGATGCACGCAAAAACATCACCAGTATCAGCACATTGATTGACCGCATGGCCTCCATCGGCAAGCATTTGCGCAACTTTGCCCGCAAGCCGCACGAACAGACCTCAACGGTGTTTCTCAAAACCATCATCAATGATGCGCTTGAAATTCTTGCAACACGCATCGAGGCCATCGGTGCCAAAATATCTGTCGACCTGCCGCGCGAGGAACTGTGGGTGGTTGGTGGTCAGGTGCGGCTGCAACAAGTGCTGGTCAA
>JAJRPI010000089.1 GCA_024280895.1 Alphaproteobacteria bacterium
AACCAGAACTTCGCGGATCTGTGTTTGCAGGCTGACTGTCTTGGATCTCTGGATTTGAAAAAGGAAATCCTGCATGAACTGTCCTAAGGAAAAGCACCATCTGGACCTATTGGCTAGGCCAGTTAAAAGTTAATGTCAAGATACTAGAGACACGAGCTTTCGAAGGAGACATTCCTACTCGGAAGTGTACCTCTGCGCCCTTGTTCAGATTTATAACAGGAGGATTAATCCGTGCAATATTCCGCCAATTCTCTCGAACATCACTGGATGCCTTTTACGGCTAATCGCGAATTTAAGCGTTCGCCAAGACTGGTCGTGAAAAGTGAAGGTGTGTATCTTACTGATCATAAGGGAGGTTCTGTTCTTGACGGGTCTTCTGGATTATTTTGCGCCGCCGCTGGGCATGGCCGCAAGGAAATTGCCGAGGCGGTTTTTGAACAGCTCAAGACCAATGACTATACGGCCCCGTTCGGTCTCTCTCATCCCGGTTCGTTCGAATTCGCACGCAGAATTGCCGAGCTGACCCCGGCAGAAATCAATCATGTATTTTTTGTCAATTCGGGTTCGGAATCAATCGATACCGCGCTCAAGATCGCCATGGCATATCACCGCGCGAGAGGCGAGGGACAGCGGACTCGCTTTGTCTCGCGAGAGCGCGCCTATCATGGCGTCAATATCGGCGGTACCTCGCTAAGTGGCATGGTCAAGAACCGGGAAACCTTTACTCAGGTGATGCCAAATGTCGTGTGTATGCGCCATACATGGTTGCCAGAACATCGCTTTATTCGCGGCCAGCCAGAGCACGGCGCCGAGCTTGCCGAAGATCTGCAGCGTTTCGTCGAAAACTATGGTGGTTCAACAATTGCCGCTTGTTTTGTCGAGCCGCTGGCTGGATCAACCGGAATTCTCGTCCCGCCAAAAGGCTATCTGGAGCGATTGCGCCAGATTTGCGATGAGCAGGGTATCTTGCTGGTATTCGATGAGGTAATCTGTGGTTTTGGTCGTCTTGGCACGCCATTTGGGGCCCAGGCGTTTGGCGTTACGCCAGATATTATGACCATGGCCAAGGCATTGACAAATGGCGCGCAGCCCATGGGGGCGGTGGCCGTCAAGGATGAGATCTATGAAACGATCACGCAAGCGGCGCCGGAAAAATCCGTCGAATTTTTTCACGGTTACACCTATTCAGGACATCCAGCGGCCTGTGCTGCCGGTATCGCAGCGCTCGATATCTATGAGAAAGAAGATCTGTTTCAGCGCGCCGCCGACATGTCGGAATATTTTCTTGATGCAGTCTTTAGCCTGCGCGATCTCGACCTGGTCACTGATATTCGGGGCTATGGCCTGATCGCTGGTATTGATGTGGCACCGACAACTGCGCCAGGTGGGCGCGGCACTCAAGTGCAAGAAAAGCTGTTCTGGAATGGCGTGCATCTGAAGTTCACTGGAGATGCCGGTATATTGGCGCCTCCGCTTGTGTCTGAGCGCTCTCATATTGATGAGATCGTTGAAAAACTGAGGAAAACACTCAAGGAGGTGGAGTCACAAAAAACCAACTAAACTTGCGAGAAAAAATGTTGCGAGAATGTGCCTGTTCATTTTAAAGGCGGCATCCTTCGTAACAGCACCGCTCAAAGAGATCTATCTTGGATCGATTGTGAGCGTAATAATATTCCAACACGGGAGGAAGAAATGAAGAAACTTTTTACAAGCATTATTATCGGCCTGGCAGCCACCTTCGCCATGGTCAGTATGGCTGTCGCTGCCAAGGAAGTGACGATTGGCTATCAGACAATTTATAACCCCTGGAAAGTCGCCATCGCCAATGGTGATTTCGAAAAAGCCACGGGTTACAAAATCAACTGGAAAAAATTTAACTCCGGCTCCAAAGTGATCAATGCCATGGCATCAGGCGATATTCATATTGCTCTGGCTGGCTCCAGCCCTATCGCCGCTGGCATTAGCAAGGGCCTTGATATTGAACTGTTCTGGATTACGGAAGATATTGCTTCAGCAGAAGCGCTTGTTGTTCGCAACGGTTCGGGCATTAACGCTCCGCAAGATCTAAAGGGTAAGAAAATCGGTGTGCCGTTTGTTTCGACCACGCATTTCCATACCTTGTTTGCTCTCGAGCAATTTGGCATTGATCCAAAATCGGTAAAAATTCTCAACATGCAACCAAATGCCATTGCGGCAGCTTGGGAACGTGGTGATATTGATGCCGCCTTTGTCTGGGATCCTGCACTTGGACGCATCAAGAAAACCGGCAAAGTACTGATCACCTCTGGAACACTGTCCAGCTGGGGTAAAGCGACATTTGACGGCTTGGTCTCTAACAAGACATGGGCTAAAGCAAATCCTGACTTCATGGTCAGTTTTGTCAAAACCATCGCGGCTGCCGACGAAGCCTATCGCACTAACCCAGCCTCCTTTGGCCCGGGGTCCGACAATGCCAAAAAGATCGTCAAACTGGTCGGTGGCAATGAAGCAGATGTCGCTGGCGTGTTGGCTCTTTATGGTTTCCCAACCCTTGCAGAACAAGCCTCTTCGACATGGCTTGGTGGCGGTGCCAAAGGCGGAGCAGCTATGGCTATCTTCCATACCTCGACCTTTTTGAAGGGGGAAAAGAAGATAGATAATGTGCTGCCGGATTATGGCAGCACGGTCAATGCCACCTGGGTTAACAAGGCCCTTGGAAAATAGCACTTCCTCTCACTGGGCTGCGAACAAAATGTTCGCAGCCCTTTTTTTATCTAAAACAGAGGAGTTGCCATGATCGATCAAACTGAAAATACGACGGCACAAACGGGGACACCGCCTCCAGGCGAGGGGGTCGTACCCGCGTCAGAATTAACGGCAGATGATGTGACAGTTATTTATCCCACAAATGATGGGGAAGGGGTTCACGCTCTTCAAAATGTCTCGTTTTCCATGAAGCCTGGGGATTTCGTTGTTGCGCTGGGAGCTTCTGGCTGCGGCAAGACAACCTTTTTGAATTTGCTGGCTGGTTTTCTTGAGCCAACGAGCGGCCAAGTCAGACTTGGTGGGAAGCCGGTAACGGGGCCGGGCGCTGATCGCGGCGTGGTGTTTCAAAAGCATGCTCTGCTGCCATGGTTGAATGTTGTTAAAAACGTCACCTTTGGCCTGAAATTGCAAGGCGTCTCGACCAAGGAACGCCGTGAAATTGCCAATAAATATCTCAAGCTTGTGGGGTTGGAAGATTTTGTCAATCACAGCACCTATGAGCTATCTGGCGGTATGCAGCAAAGGGTTGGACTGGCGCGGGCCTTGACCAGCGATCCAAAAGTTTTGCTTATGGACGAGCCTCTGGGGGCGCTTGATGCGTTGACCCGTGACAGTATGCAAGAATTGCTACTTGATATATGGCGAGAGACGCACAAAGCGGTGTTCTTCATTACTCATAGTGTGGAAGAGGCTTTGTTTTTGGCAACACGTCTTATTGTTATGTCGCCAAGACCTGGCAGGATCACCCATGAATTCGAGCTCGATTTTTATCAACGATTTTTTGATTGTCGAGATGCTCGCAAGGTGAAATCCGATCCGGACTTTATCGCCATGCGCGAAAAGATTCTGTCCATTATTCACGGCGATGAAGTTGAAGGAGGCAAGATCGATGGATAATTCAAAAACAACATCGCCGGGCTTCTTTAAAAACCTGTTTTCTGCAGGACCCGCTAAGCCCGGAGACGCCTATGGTGCGCCTGGCATGGGCAATAGCACGACCATCGCGCTGTTCTCTGCGGTTGGTTTCTTTCTCGTTTGGTATCTCGCGACGACGCCATTACTTGGGCCGTTCATCAAGCCATTGTTTCTGCCCTCTCCCGGAGCGGTATGGGCGAAATTCATGCTTGTGGCGACTGATGGTTACCAAGACCGCACCCTGTGGCAACATACACAGGCCAGTTTCACCCGTATCTTTGGGGCATTTGGACTGGCCGCCATCACTGGCATACCAATTGGCATGGCGATGGCGACCAATCGGATCTTTCGGGGTGTATTTGACCCGCCCATTGAGTTTTACCGCCCGCTGCCACCTCTGGGCTATCTGCCCTTGACGGTGATCTGGTTTGGCATTGATGAAACTCAGAAAATTGTGCTGCTTTACCTCGCCATGTTTGCGCCTATTGTTTTGAACACGAGAGCTGGTGTTCGCTCGGTGGCGATCGAGCAAATCCATGCAGCCTATTCGCTTGGCGCCAGCAAGGTACAAATCTTGTGGCATGTGATCATGAAAGGCGCCATGCCGGAAATCCTGACCGGCATGCGTATTGCCATTGGCTTTGGCTGGACGACATTGGTTGCTGCCGAACTGGTGGCCACCGAAGAGGGGCTTGGCGCGATGATTATGAGCGCCTCGGAGTTCCTAGTCACAGATGTGGTCATCATGGGTATTATCGTGATTGGCGTCATTGCCTATTCGTTTGATTTGTTCATGCGCTGGCTTGAACGAAAACTTGTTCCATGGAAAGGCAAGTAACTAAAAAACTGAACGTCTCGAGAATGGTCAGCTTTTCGCTCTTGTTCACCTCACATGATTGTTTCGTGTCATGGTGCAATAAGAGTGAAAAGCAGACAATAAGGGCCGCGGCGGCCCGCTAATCGCTCAAATCGCTTGCATCGGCTCCTTGTTGCCGGTCATATTCTATACAGATGATTTTGGCCCGCATATTGGAGGTATTTTGTTGATGACAAAGAACGGCGCAAGAAAAAAAATTCCCAACAAGATTTATTTGAAGGAGCTGGCCAGATTACAGGTTGAGTTGGTCAAATTGCAAGAGTGGATCAAGCATGAGGGCCTGAAAGTGGTGGTGGTGTTTGAAGGGCGCGATGCGGCTGGTAAAGGCGGCACCATCAAACGCATTACCGAACCGCTTAATCCGCGTATCTGCTCGGTGGTGGCGCTGCCAGCTCCCACGGAACGCGAAACCTCACAATGGTATTTTCAGCGCTATGTAGCCCATTTGCCAGCGGCTGGAGAAATGGTCATTCTGGATCGCTCCTGGTATAATCGTGCGGGCGTCGAGCGGGTGATGGGGTTTTGCAGCGACGAAGAATATCAGGAATTTATGCGCTCGTGCCCCGAATTTGAACGCATGCTGGTGCGCTCTGGCGTCAAGCTTATAAAATATTGGTTCTCGGTCAGCGACGAAGAGCAGGAGCGGCGTTTCCAGTCGCGTTTATCTGAGCCTACAAAGCGCTGGAAACTATCGCCCATGGATCTGGAATCGCGCCAGCGCTGGGTCGAATATTCCAAGGCAAAGGATTTCAATTTTGCCCACACCGACATTAAGCAGGCTCCATGGTATGTCGTCGACGCGGATATTAAGAAGCATGCAAGGCTCAAATGTATCAGCCATCTACTGAGCCTTTTTGACTATAAGGATCTGACCCCGGCACCTCCGGTTCTCGACCCGCGTCCGGCCCAGTCGGGATATGTGCGCCCGCCCATGGAAGATCAGACGTTCGTTCCTGATATTATCCCTGGTTTGATGGGGGAAAGTTCAGATTAAAGCAGGGATGGGCCGATATATAGGCCAAGCAGGGCCAAAATGATCAGCGATATGATGCTGTTAAAGACCTTGCTCCAACCGCCTGTTGCAGCGTCAAGTTCGAGATAATAGCGCAGGATAAGGTTGGCCTTGACCCAGGTGATTGTCATGAGTATGAGCATCCATTTGATGCCGACAGGCTCGATCGAGGTGACTTTGCCAGCCAGCATCGTGGCAAGGCCAAGCGCCATTAAAGCAAGCCAAATGATAGCCAGTTTACGCGGTGTTGCGGGGGTGTGAGTGTTCATGCCTACCTCATCAAATATATCAAGGGAAACAAGATGACCCAGATCAGGTCAACCATGTGCCAAAATGCGGTGGCCGTGAGGACGTTTTCCAGATTATTCTTCCAGCTGACAATGGCCAAAATGACAATGCCCAAGACCACATGCAAGGCGTGAAACCCCGTCACAAGATAATAGAACATGAAAAAATCATTGCTCTCGGTCGAGATGCCAGCCGTTATTTTTTCGCTATATTCCAGTCCCTTGATGCCAAGAAAAACAATCCCCAGCACCATGGCAGCCGCCAGCCAGAGCCGCACCATCGATGTATTGCCCCGCCTTTGATAGTGAACGCCGAGGGCAGCGCAAAAGCCGCTGGTAATCAGCACCATCGTGTTGATGGCACCGGCCAACCGGTTGAGGCTGTCCTGGGAGCTGGCAAAAAGCTCCACCTGGGTCAGGCGCACACTGGCAAAACCGATAAACATGGCTCCAAACACCAGTAATTCGCTGGCAATCAATATCCACATGATGGGATTGCCCGGCAGACCGGCCAAGGGACCCCAGTCCTGCTCGGTTGACAGATCGGCCGTTGATAAATTGGTTTGGGGGGAGGGCGAAACCTTTGACGACATGAAGAAGGCTCCTTAGACGACCAAATGGCGGTACATTTTGGGAAGCGCTTTAATGAGATCATTGGCATGAGTAGTGATCGCATAGGCGTTCTGGCCAAAAATATGGGGGAAGTAGCTTTGCGCTTTTTTATCGATGGTGATGCCGAACACGCCAATACCGGCGCGGCGTGCTTCGCGAACCGCCATCGCCGTATCCTCGACCCCATAGCGGCCCTCATAATGATCGAGATCATTGGGCTTGCCATCGGTTAAGACCAGCAACAATCGGGCGCTGCTACCGGTTTCAAGAAGTTCACCCGTGACATGGCGCATGGCGGCGCCAAAGCGCGTGTAGAACCCCGGTTTTAGCGCGCCAATGCGTGAAAAAACACGAGGACCAAGCGCTTCATCAAAACTTTTGATATTGGAGACCGTTACCCTGTCGCGGCGCAGGGAGGAAAAACTGTAAATGGCATGATCATCGCCGCAGGCTGTCAGCCCCAATGTCAGCGCCATCAGTGCTTCTTTAGAAATCTCCATCACTTGGCGCCCCTCAATCCAGCTTTCTGATGAGCGCGAAATATCGATCAAAATGCTGACAGACAGGTCGCGAGCAGACTGTCTTGTCGTGCTGAAAATTTTGTGAGACCCCTCGCCGGTGGCAGCCAGATCGCATTGGGCGCGGATCAGCGCATCCATGTCGAGCTCGTCCCCATCAGACTGGGCCAGCAGGCGTTCGCGCCGGGGTCGTAGCGCTTCGAACTGGCGTTTGACCGCGCGTATGCGTTTGCGAGCAGCACGGTCAGGCTGCCACAGCTCTCCCTCTGGCATCAATGGCGCAGGGCCAGCCAGCACACGGCAATGATCAAGGTGATAATCATTGATGCGATAATCCCATTCGCGATAGGTATATTTGGCAGACAGGCGTTCATGCTCCACATCATTGGGGGCAAGGTCGAGATCAAATTTCAGTTTGGTGGCCGCTTTGCGTGACAAATCGGCTAGACCTATTTCATCATGATCATCGGCAGCCTTCTTTGCGGCATCTTCTTCTTCATCCTCGACGCCGCGATTGATGTTCATCATTTCGGACCATGACAAAATGGATTCGAAGCGGTGCAGTATCAGCGGGTCATCGCGCTCCACCTCGTCTGACTTTTGGCGTTTGGCTTTGCGCGCCTGCTCTTGATCTGTCTCAAGGGCCGGGGTCGTATCCTCTTCTTCCTCGGGAAGGCGCCGTTCTATTTTTTCTGTTTTGTTTGGAGCTATTTCCCCCCAAAGGATCAAGGGAAAAAACGTTTTGTACCCCGGCTTTGCCTTGAAGTTCTCGAATGCTGTTTCTTTGCTCGACGTGATGGCTTTCCAGAATTCCTGTGCCTGTTCGCTTGGCATCTCTCCCCCAAGAAACCCATGGATACACTGCTCGATGGCGGCTTCTTGCTGTGGTAGCGCGCGCAACGGGCGATGGGCCAGAAGTTGTGGGCGCAGCAAGTTGTGCAGCTTTTCGAGGCCGGGGAACTGATCGAAAATCTGCCCCGTTATACCATGCGCAAAACGCATGAAAGCGAGATCGTTCTGCAAGGGATCCGAGTAGGTTTTGGGGTGTTGGTTCCCCGCTATTGCAGCAAAGGCGGTGAGCCATTTATATAGCCGCTCATTATCTTGTCGCATTGGCAGATGCTGCAGAGTATTGGGCAAAAACAAAGTATCGCCATCAAAACGCGCCCTCGTGACGAGGTTTGAGCCATTGCCGATACGGGCCAGTCGTTTCTTGCGATAATCAATGTTTTGAGGTGCAATCGGTTTGATGACGACCCCGGAGTGACCGCCAATGGCGCGAAAGTAAATCTCCAAGCGGCGCTGGTTTTGCTTGAGAGAGACCGCTGCTTGCGGGAACTGCTCTTCTTTGCCCACATCACCCACAAGGCGATGCCAAAGGCCGCCAATGAGCTCTTCTGGTTCGAATAGTGAGGCAATACTCATGATTCCCCCTAGCCGTAAATGGCCTGAACGAGGTCTTTTAGTCCAGTTTTAATATCGGCGTCATCGGTCAAAGGCTCGATCAAAGCCACCTCGATAGCGCGATCCAGATCCATGCCGCTAGCCAATAAGGAAGCACAATAGACCAGCAGTCTGGTGGAGACGCCTTCTTCGAGATCTTGTCCCTTGAGATCTCTAAGTTTAGCGCCAAGACGCACCAGTAAAGCGCACTGGTCCTCATCAAGGCCGCTCTCGCGCATCAAAATCATGATCTCGGTAGAGGCGGGAGGGAAATCAAAATCGAGGGCCAAAAAGCGCTGGCGGGTGCTGGGCTTCAATGATTTCAATATATTTTGATAGCCGGGATTATAGGAAACAATCAGCATGAAGTTATCAGGAGCCTGCAAGGTTTCGCCGGTGCGCTCCAAGGGCAGTATGCGGCGATCGTCGGTCAGGGGATGAATGACAACCGTGACATCCTTGCGCGCTTCAACGACCTCATCGAGATAGCACAGACCGCCGTTGCGCACGGAGCTGGTCAAAGGCCCATCGGCCCAGGTCGTTTCGCCGCCCTTTAGCAAATAGCGCCCTGTCAAATCGGCCGCCGTTAAATCATCATGACAGGCGACGGTGTTGAGCTGCAGACCAAGTTTTGCTGCCATGTGACTGACAAAGCGGGTCTTGCCGCAACCCGTTGGTCCTTTCAGGAGTAATGGCAGTTTAAGCTCAAAGGCTCTTTCAAAGACGTCGCACTCATCCCCGACAGGGTGGTAAAAGGGCAGGGTGGTATCGGTTGTTGGCTGTTTATCTGCGAGCATAATGATGTCCTTCCCAGGGTCTCAATCCTCTTTGTAGGAGAAGCGGAAAAGTTTCAACACTTCCCCGCTTCTCAGATCGTTGGTTACTTGGTTTGCAAACAAGCAACCTTATTCGGCAGGTGCAGGCGTGGCGGCCGTAATAAGTTCTTTGCGCGGCACAAAGGTCGCGTAAATGAACAATAGCGCACCGATCACAAACACCGCACCAGCCCCAAAGCGCATCACGAAGAACAGATGCAATTGCTCTTGCACATCCATGTAGGCGTCGCCATTGACCCGTTGCAGATGGGTCTGGATAGTGCCAGCAAAGGTCAAAACGATGGTCATGAAGACCATGGAGCTATTCATGATCCAGAAACTGATCATGTTGAGAAC
This sequence comes from Alphaproteobacteria bacterium, assembly GCA_024280895.1. Lineage (GTDB taxonomy): Bacteria > Pseudomonadota > Alphaproteobacteria > Rhizobiales > JAKIUO01 > JAKIUO01. The sequence goes on from JAJRPI010000089.1 coordinate 9,582, forward strand.
CTGATTATATGGTTCGCGTTTCATCAAATAGGGCATCGCATAAGTAATGATGGCCAGATTGATGGAAACATAGGCACCAAAGAAGGCCAGATGTCCATGAGCGGCGGTGACTTGTGTACCGTGAGAGTAGAAATTGACGCTACTCAATGTGTGCATAAAGCCCCAGACACCGGCACCAAAGAACGCCATAACAGCCGTGCCAAGCGCCCATAGCATGGCGGCTTTGTTGGGATGATCACGGCCACCTTTCCAGACCATAGAGAAGCTGAACAACACCATGACAAAGAATGGCACCACTTCCAGCGCTGAAAATATTGAGCCAATCCAGGTCCAGTATTTTGGTGTGCCGATCCAGTAATAATGATGGCCAGTGCCAAGGACGCCGGAAAATAGCGCTAACGCGACAATGACATAGATCCATTTCTCGACGACCTCGCGGTCAACTCCCGTGAGCTTGAGCATCAAGAACGCAAGAATAGAGGCCATAACCAGCTCCCATACACCCTCGACCCAGAGATGGATCACATACCACCAGTACATTTTATCGAGCGCCAGATTGGCGGGCACATAAAGGGCAAACAAGAAGAATATGGCAACGCCCCACAGTCCCAGCAGCAGCACATTGGTAATGGCGGTCTTTTTTCCCTTCAACACTGTCATCGAGATATTGTAGAGGAACATCAAGGCAGCCACGATAATGCCAAGCTTCACCCACAAGGGTTGCTCGAGAAACTCGCGTCCCTGAAGACCAAGCAAGAAATTGCCTTCAAACAGATTAAAGACATAGGTCACCACAGCGCCAAGCGTGCCAACTACCAGCAGGGCCAGTTGCGCGTAAGCAATCGTCGGGCTGTGAATATCACGTTCCGCTTCTTCGGGAACGAGATAATAGGCCGCGCCAAAAAAGCCCAGCAACAGCCAGACAACGAGCGCATTGGTATGCAGCATACGCACCACATTAAACGGCATCAGATCCGACAAGAAGTTGGGGGCGACATAGATGAAACCAGCTAACAGGCCGCCGAGCACCTGAATAGCAAAAAGAGCCATTGCGACGCCAAAATAGGCCAGAGCGATTTTTTGAGTTTTATAATTCATGACATAGTCTCCTTAACCGGCATCATTTGGCGGCCAGCCATTGGTATCGATGGTGCTCACCCATTTGAAAAAGTCGGCGAGATCATCAAGTTCTTTTTCGGTGAAATTGAATTGCGGCATTTGGCGACGGCCCTCAACGCCGGTAGGTTGGTTTTTCATCCAGGCCTTGAAGGTTTCTCGCGCTCCTTCGGGGTCATCTTTGCCGCCATAGCGGACCCACACATTGCCAAGCTCGGGGGCAAAATATGCGCCTTCACCCAAAATCGTGTGACAATTGACGCAAGATTTGTCTTCCCAGAGCTTTTTGCCATGGGCGACTGCTTCGGTGAGCGTTTTTTCGTTTGTGGAGACGTTGACGATGTACCAATGGCTATGAATGGTCAGCCCGAAAAAAATTAGAAGAAAAAAAGCTGAACCGCCATAAAATATATTGCGGGCAGCGGATTTGGTATGCATTGTCTGCACCCCCCTTTGTGATTACCGGTGGGGGTAACTTAGAAGTGGGGAGAGGGAGCCGCATTGACAATTGTCAATTCGCGCAGATGATCAGCGAGATTGGCGGGAGGTCTTTAAGGAGCATTCGAGGCGGCGTTTTACTCTTCCATCGCCAGATCCCGAAGGGCCACAACGTCTGAAATAATGATCATGTTTTTCTCACAACGGACGCCATATCCCTGTAGTTTTTTTAACAGGCGCGACAGGCTTTCTGGTTGAATACCCAGCCTTGAGGCCACAAGGTTTTTTTCGTAGGGCAATTGGATAACCGCCGTCGGGGTATCCGAGGGGCAAAGGTCAATCAGGAAAAAAGCAAGCCTTTGCATTGAGTTACGGCCCTTTACCTGCTCAATTTCGAGGACCAGACTTTTTAGATGAACGGAAGTGGATGCCAGCATCGACATGGCGATTTCAGGATTTTCGCCTAATAGTTTTTTGAAGTGGTTACAATTAATGGAGAGCATTCTTGTCTCTTCCACCGCCTCGGCCATGGCGGGATAGCGATAGCTGGAGAACATCGCCGCTTCGGCAAAACTGTCTCCGCTTTTAAAAATATGCAATATGATTTCATCCCCCGAGCTATGGAGGCGGTAGAGTTTCACCCATCCACTCAAAATGACATAAAAATGGTCTGCGTCCTCTCCTTGCGAAAAGATCGTTTGTCCCTTGGCGTAGCTACGCGGTGGCTCATTGCCGACGATTTTGTGCAAGATCTCATCTGACAGACGGTTAAACAGGGTTGAGGATCTCAATATCCATAATTCTTCAGGTGTCATAATCGGGCAGCCTTTTCGTTCCAATATGCGATTGAACACACTGGCCGGTTTTTCCATCAATATGGTCGTTCGCCAGCCACGGCCAAGATCAAGTTCAGTTGATGAAAGTTAATCCGATCAAGGTCGGTGCGGTCAAGAAATGATTTTTTCCGGTAGGCGGTGGAGTGGTCAGGTGCTGTACTTGTTCATAGCATTTTGGGCAAGTGTTCAAACAGATGAATGGGAAATTCCACCCGCCTTGTTTTGTACCCATAGCGATGCGTTGGGAAAATGTACAAGACATGCTTTTATTTCTTCGGCGTTCATGGCGGAAAAAGCGGTTGATAACCCGTCGCAGATCGTCGCTTGGGGATGGCTTACATGCACATTTTGCCAGATATCAGGGCTTTGCGCTGTTTGGGGGTCGATCAAATGGGTTTGGCGGCCTGTGCTGGAGGGAAACACAAAGCCAGCATTGCTAGAACTTGCCAATGCGTGATTGGCAAGGGGAATGGTTTGATCGCTGTTGGCTAGTTGCACCTTGAAGGGGGAGCCGCTCGGCCTTTGTCCTATGGCGTAATATTCTCCCATATTAACAAGAATATTTGACCATCCGGCACGGCGTAAAAGCTCGCTTATGCGATCGGTAATATAACCCTGGGCGATACCGTTGAGCGTGATCGCCTGATCTTCTCCAAGTTCTATTCCAGATGAGCCAATATGGATTTTGTCAAAGCCAATAAGAGCCTTTTTCGAATGAATGAGCGCGGCAGGTGGGCCATCGGTATGGGGATTTTTAGAAAACCAGTCCCGGTTTAGCGCCCATAAAGGCTGCACACTTGGATCAAATTTGCCCTTGGTTGAACGATGAAGCTGCTGGCATATGGAGAGCAGCTGACGCATATCATGGGAGGGCGCTTTGAGGGTGCCCGATTGGTTGAGTGCGCAAATTTGGGACTGCGGCTGATAGAGGCTGAAAATATTTTCAAGCCGCCTCACTTCGGCAAGGCATTTGCGGGTGATCTCAATGGCGGCTGTTTCATCCGCGCCGTAAAAGGTTAGCTGCGCCTTGGTCCCCATTAATGTCCCGCGCCAGCTATGGGACCTTGCAGATGTTTTGCGAGCCGCAAGGATTGGCAGGGTTGAGGTGATGGCGATGAGGCTCAAAAAGCGGCGGCGGCTTATGGCTTTATGGGGCATCTGTTGGAGCCTCCTTAATGGGCGCTGCTTTTATGGGGGCTGGACTATTGCGGGGGGCTGAGCGGCGTCTGGCGCGGTCTTTGAGGGCCCGGCAGGTGGTCTCATCATAATAATTCATCTGGCAGCGCAGGCAGTAAATACACTCATTTGGATTGATATTGCCCATGGGATGGATGGCTTGCACCGTGCATTTGCTAGCACAGATACGGCATTCGCGGCCACATTGGCGTCGACGCTTGAGCCATTCGAACATGCGCATACGGGCCGGAATGGCCAAGGCGGCACCCAGCGGGCACAAATAGCGGCAATAAAAACGCTCGATAAAAAGCCCGGCGACAAGCAGCCCTACGGCATAGAGGACAAATTGCCATTCGCGCACGAATTTCAAAATGATCGCCGTTTTAAAGGGTTCCACTTCGGCCAGCAAATAGGCCGACCCCATCCAGTTCAGGGAAATCGCCAGGATTGCCAGAAACAGGATATATTTAATGGGCCATAAGCGCTCGTGAAGACCCCAGGGAACATTGATTTGACGAATATTGAAGAACCGGGCAGCAAGGTTAGTCAGTTCCTGCAGCGCCCCAAAAGGACATAGCCAGCCACAATAAACCCCGCGCCCCCAGAACAATAAGGCCACAGCTACAAATCCCCACAATATGAACACCAGCGGATTGAGCAAGAACAGCTCCCACTTGAACCCCCCTAACAAGGAATGAATGAAGGTAATGACATTGAGCACCGATAGCTGAGCGCCCGCATAAAGTCCCAGAAACAAGAAGGTCGAAATGAGAAATGCCCCACGCACTTTAAGGTAAAGCGCTTTGCGCGAGACCAGCGCATCTTGGAAAAATAAAATAACCGTGAGCACCAACAGCATTAACAGCAGCGCCGCAATCTTGAATTTTTGCGTCACCCAGAACTCCATCCACAGTTCGGGTTTTTCGCTCAACGCACTCAGGTCAGGTTTGCTGTTCTGGCTGATGATATATTGTGAGGGCAATTTGTAATTAAGGGAGAAGGTCTTGATCTGTTGAATGGCCCCATCCGCGCCACGGGCCACAAGCAATCGAAGTTGCCAATTTTTTGTGGGATCAAATCCGATATTTTGGGCAACCCTAAAGATGCCGATCTCGCGAAATTCAGGAGCCCCGGCGGCATGCAGGCTACTGATGAGCTGATAGCCTGCTTTTTTCAATTGAATGGTTTTTGGCCCTTGAACAATTTCAATGCGATCAAAATTCCCAGATTTTCTCCAGGCCCTTCCGCGAAAGGAATAAAAACCATTGGCAGCAATCATGATCAGGTTGTCGCCAACCCCGATGTTGGCGATGGCGTTATTATAGTTGATCCGTTTGAGCAGGTTCTGGCCAATGGAAGGCGGTGTTAGCAAGCTTGCGTAAAGGTCAATGAAGGGGCGTTGGGGTTTTGTGCCCGGGGGAGCATTGAAGGCATTATTGACCTCTCCCATTGTTATTTTTCGATGAGTAATCGCTCCCTCATCCTTAAGCTTCGCCCAGTCTTTGGATGTGTAGCTGGTGCGATCAATTTTTTGCGCCCCGGCATTTTCATTAAATAGATCATGGCCAATCGCCACGTTACGCGCGGAGCGAATGATGCTGTCTCGAATAACCCCGCTCGACACACTTGCTCCCGACACCGCGTCGGGCAGAGTGGCCACCGGTTGGCCGGGGATAAGGCGGGTGCGAATGTCAAAACCTTTAAATCCGGCAACAAAATCAGCCAAATCTTTAGAGGAAATGCCCAGCACCAGAATAGGCTCTTGATGGCGCACAATATGCGCCCCCGCGATGCGTCCATCAAGGGTTAGCCCAACATGAATATCGATGGGTTTGCCTGAAAATCCTAGAGAGCCCGATACTTCATAGGTGGAAAACACATAGCCAATCAGCTTGCCTTGTCGAAGGACTTTCATTGCTGCTGGCTTTTTATCGACTGGTTGAAATGTCAGGCTTTTGGGGGGAGACGCAAAAAAAGCGCGGGTTTGTTTGCTGTCAAGAGATTGAGTTTTTTGCCCATCAAGAGCAAATGCCGGGCGGGCGTCCATTTCAAGGGAAGCGATCATGCAGACCGCCAATAGGAATCGTATTATTGCCTGCCCCATTATTCAAATCGCCCGCTTCTATGATCTCATTTCACCAACATAGAGAAAGTTTGTGAAACGGCCTTAACAAAGGTCAAGGAGGAGGCTGAGCGGGATATCTATGTTCGTTAATGTAACAGGACCCTTGAAGATAAGTCTTTGGAGATAAGTCTAATGAGACGAAATAAAACGGCATTACTAACAAGAACTGCTCTTGCAGCGATCCTGCTGGGCGGCTCGTTTTCAATTGCGCAGGCGAAATCGCCAGCGCCCGCTGATCTGAAAAAACATGGCACAACGGCTTCTGACAAATATGAGCCAAGCCTTGATGTGATGCAGGATCAAAAGCTCAAGCAGCCCGGTAGCGAACCGGGAGTACCAACACTGACCAAGGCTGAGTTCGAGAAGGCCAACAAAATATTCTTCCAGCGTTGTGCTGGTTGTCATGGCGTCTTGCGCAAAGGTGCCACAGGCAAAGCGCTGACCACGGATATCACTCGTGAGCGCGGATTGCAGTCTCTGGAGGATTTCATAACCTTTGGCTCTCCCGCAGGCATGCCCAATTGGGGTACATCTGGAGATCTTAGTAAGGCCGACATTAATCTGATGGCCCGCTATTTGATGAATGAGCCACCGGTTCCCCCGGAATTTGGTATGGCCGAAGTACGCAAGAGCTGGAAAGTCATTATTCCGGTCGACAAGCGTCCCAAGAAGAAACTGAACAAGATCGATATTGATAATATCTTCTCAGTGACGTTGCGTGACAGTGGCGAAATCGCTTTGATCGATGGCAAGAGCAAGAAAATCCTGCAAATCATCAAGACCGGTTATGCGGTACATATTACGCGCATCTCCTCATCTGGGCGCTATCTGTTCGTGATTGGCCGTGATGCCAAGATCGTCATGATCGATTTGTGGATGAAGGTGCCAGGCCCCGTGGCTGAAATCAAGATCGGTGCGGAAGCTCGTTCTGTGGAAACCTCGAAATACAAAGGGTATGAGGACAAATACGCCATCGCTGGCGCCTATTGGCCACCGCAATTTGTCATCATGGATGGCAAAACGCTTGAGCCTATAAAGATCGTATCCACTCGCGGTATGACCTATGACACGCAGGAATATCATCCAGAACCTCGTGTTGCCTCGATCCTTGCGTCTCACTACAAGCCAGAATTTCTGGTCACTGTTAAAGAGACTGGCCATGTGTTGATGGTTGATTATTCCGACATCAAAAACTTGAAAATTACCGATCTGGAAGCCGAGCGCTTCTTGCATGATGGTGGTCTGGATTCAACTGGTCGTTATTTTCTTGTTGCCGCCAATGCTCGTAACAAAGTGGCGGTCATTGACACCAAGAAAGACAAGCTCGTTGCCTTGATCGATACCAAAGGCACCAAGCCGCATCCTGGACGTGGCGCCAATATTATCCATCCCAAATATGGACCTGTGTGGATTACCAGCCATTTGGGAGATGATGTGATTTCCCTGATTGGCACCGATCCAAAGAATCACAAGAAATATGCGTGGAAGGTTGTACAAACTCTTGAAGGTCAAGGCGGCGGTGCGCTGTTTGTCAAATCGCATCCCAAGTCCAAGCATCTTTATGTGGATACCACCCTTAATCCTGATGCCGAGTTGGCCTCTTCGGTTGCCGTCTTCAAGATCAAAGACCTGACGCAAAAAGAACCAAAATACAAGGTTCTGCCAATCGGCGACTGGTCAGGTATCACTGAGGGTGTGCGCCGGGTCGTGCAGGGCGAGTACAACAAAAAGGGTGATGAGGTCTGGTTCTCTGTCTGGAATGGCAAATCGCAAGAATCCGCCATCGTTGTTGTCGATGACAAAACCTTGAAGCTCAAGCACGTCATCAAAGACAAACGCCTGATCACACCAACAGGCAAGTTCAACGTCTATAATACCCGCAAGGATATTTACTAGACGCAAGACCTGATGCGGGCTGGCAGCCGATCACTTGGTTGCCAGCCCGCCCTCTACTTTGGATTAAAAAATTTAAGACGCGTTCATAGGTGAAACAATTGGGAAGGTTTTACGCACATGGCTTTCTTAAGACGCTCAATCGCTCGAAAAGAGAAGATGGCGCTGGTGCCGAGCTTGGCTTTACTGGCAATTCTCTTGACGATCAGTTCAGCCATGGCGGCTAATCCGCTTAGCGCACAACGCAAAAGCGAGCTGACCAATCTTGTGCGTCAGGATTGCGGATCCTGTCATGGCATGACCATGAAAGGCGGCCTGGGCAAACCACTTCTTCCAGGTAATCTGAGTGATGCGAGCGTGCAGGAGATAGCGCAGATTATATTGAGCGGCGTACCTGGTACGCCTATGCCGCCATGGGGCGGATTACTTGCCAAGAGCGATGCCCTGTGGATCGCCACCCAGCTTAAAAATGGCGAGATCAGACGGGGGAATGCGCGATGACCAAATCCCTTTCACTTTTCATAGTGGCCCTCATGACCACCGTCTTGCTTGGCGGGCAATTTTCGGGGCAATTTTCTGGGCAAGGGGGGGAGAGCAGCGCTCGCGCCAGTTCTCCATCCAAGCTGCGTGGCTCCGGCGATCTGGGTGTGATCATTGAACGGGCCAGCGGTTCGGTTCAGATTATTGAGACAACCGGCCATAGCTCGCTGGCACGTATCAACGGGCTGGGTGATCTTAGCCACGCCTCGGTGGTGTTTTCGCGAGATCAGCGCTTTGCCTATGTGTTTGGCCGCGATGGTGGCCTCAGCAAAATTGATCTGCTGGAGCAAACCCTCGTCAAACGCATTATTCAAGCGGGCAACTCCATTGGCGGGGCCATCTCTGATGATGGCAAACTCATCGCCGTTTCCAATTACAAGCCAGGCGGCGTTAAAATATTCAGTTCTGATACGCTCGCTCTTGTCGCGACGATTGACGCTACATTTGGAGACCAGGGATCGCTGTCGAAAACGGTGGGCCTTGTTGATGCGCCGGGTGGACGTTTCCTTTTTACGCTATATGAAGCTGGTGAAATCTGGATGGTTGACTGCGCAAAATGTGCGCAAGGGGTCAAGCCGCGCATCACCAAGTTCAAAAATATCGGCTTGCAGCCATATGATGCGCTGATCAGTGGCGATGGGCGTTACTATATTGCCGGTTTATTTGGCGAAGACGGCATGGCCTTGATTGATCTGTGGGCGCAAAAACCGGCGGTCAAACGCATTCTGGATGGCTATGGTCGCGGCGAAAAGAAACTGCCCGTTTATAAAATGCCTCACCTTGAGGGCTGGGCGCAGGCCGATGATCATTTTTTTCTGCCAGCCGTTGGTCATCATGAGGTGCTGATTGTTGATAGTAAGTCATTCAAGCAGACCGGCTCTATCAAAGTTCATGGCCAACCCATCTTTGTGATGGCCCGCCCTGATGGCCGTCAGATCTGGGTGAATTTCGCCCATCCACTCAATGACACCGTGCAGGTCATCGATGTCAAATCCAAGCAGATCATCAAGCAGATAACTCCCGGCAAAGCAGTGTTGCACATGGAGTTTACCCCGCGCGGCGAGCAAGTGTGGATTTCGGTTCGCGATGAAAATCGCATTGATGTGTATGACACGCGCACCCTTGAGAAAATCACCTCATTGCCCGCCAATGCGCCAAGCGGGATCTTCTTCACCTGGCGTGCAGGAAGGATCGGTTTATAGCCATGCAAACTTTAAGCGACATTGAAAAAAGCC
>JAJRPI010000090.1 GCA_024280895.1 Alphaproteobacteria bacterium
AAACAACCAATCGGCGTGGTGGCGGCCATTACGCCGTGGAATTTCCCCACCGCCATGATCACCCGCAAATGCGCACCAGCATTGGCGGTTGGTTGCCCGGTCATTATCAAGCCCGCTCCAGATACGCCGCTATCAGCACTCGCTTTGGCGCAACTCGCGCATGAGGCAGGGTTTCCCCCCGGTATTTTCAATGTCTTGCCGACCACTCAAACAAACGAGGTCGGCGGGGAACTGACAAGCAATCCTACAGTACGCAAACTATCTTTTACCGGCTCCACAAGGGTTGGCCAGATCCTGATGGAACAATGCGCTAAAACCATCAAAAAACTGTCCCTCGAACTTGGTGGCAACGCCCCCTTTATCGTCTTTGACGATGCTGATCTCGACGAGGCCGTTGCCGGGGCGATGATCTCCAAATATCGCAATGCTGGTCAAACTTGTGTCTGTGCCAACCGCTTGATGGTACAAGCGGGGGTCTATGATGCCTTTATCGAAAAGCTCGCCAAAAGCGTTGAAGCGCTTAGCGTTGGTCCCGCCTTGACTGGCGATGTCGCGCCCAACAATGTCACGCAAGGGCCGTTGATCAACGATAATGCGATTGCCAAAGTTGTGGAGCATATCGAGGATGCGCTCGAAAAAGGGGCGCGGGTCGTGACCGGCGGCAAACCCCATGAGCTTGGTGGCACCTTCTTCCAGCCAACGGTTCTTGCGGACGCAACATTCGATATGAAAGTGGCCCGCGAAGAGACCTTTGGCCCCGTTGCGCCCATATTCAAATTTGACACCGAAGAAGAAGCCGTGGAGCTTGCCAATGACACACCGTTCGGGCTGGCGGCCTATTTTTATTCAGAGAATATGCGCCGTATCTGGCGTGTTGCCGAAGCTCTGGAAGTGGGATTGGTAGGCATAAATGACGGGTTGATTTCAACTGAAGTTGCCCCCTTTGGCGGCGTTAAAATGTCCGGCCTTGGCCGTGAAGGATCCAAATATGGCTGCGACGAATTTCTTGAGATGAAATATATGTGCTTTGGCGGCATCAAATAAACAGGCCCTCAGAAAAACCACCCTTCATTTTTATTTCAAAAAATACGAATAAAACTGACCGTTAGATTGTTAGCAATACAACGGCCGTGATCCAATCACGCGCCTGGCGCGATCCATGGGCAAGCCTCAAAGAGAGGCACACATACTAAAACAAGGAAGCAACTATAATATTTGCGCATGACGTATTTTGTGCAATGCTTGAGTAACGCAACAACAAAAATTGGTTATAAATCAAGTGAACATCTGGTTTTTTGGAGGGAATATGACGATACCAAGTAACGCTATTCTGGGTGGGACCTTTGTTTTCCTTGCTTTGTTTTTAACTTTTCTGATGTTCTATTTATGGAAGTTTCCCTTCGATCACGAAACAAATAAAAGCATGGCCCCGCGCTGGATGATGTTCACGCATCGGTTGTTCGGTTGGATTTTCGTTGCGATCTACGTATTTTTAATGTGGGATATGGTACCTCGGTTGTGGTCCTATCAAATCGAATTGCCTGCCCGCACCGTCATCCATTTGACCCTGGGGCTGACGATCGGCGCCATTTTGATCATCAAGATCATGGTGGTGCGTTTTTTCAAACATATGGAATCCCATTTGGCACCATTGTTGGGCATGTCTTTGCTGATCTGCACCATGCTGCTTACCGGTCTTGCTCTCCCCTATAGCGCCCGTGAAGCCTATTTGCGTTTGACCGCGCAAGATGGCCAGAATTTTAGCAAGGATCGCATTGCGCGCGTCAAAAAATATCTGCCACAAGTAGGATTTTCTGACGAGGCCGGACTGCTGGAGCTGGCCTCTTCCAAGGGCTTGGCCGACGGCCGCATTGTGCTCACCAAGAAATGTACGCAATGCCATGATCTGCGCACCATATTAGCCAAACCGCGCACGCCGGATGCCTGGCAAAAAACCGTCAAGCGCATGTCCAACCGCTCAACGATCCTGACCCCTATCAATCAAAGTGAACAATGGCAGGTCACGGCTTATCTGATCGCCATATCGCCGACCCTGCGCGAAGTGGCCAGCGAAAAACGCGCGCTAAAACTGCAAAACAGCGCCAGTAAACAGGCGGTCAATCTGGCCAAAAACGCCGTGTTGGAAAATTATGATGATGACAAGGCCAAAGGCCTGTTCGAGGTAAAATGCGCGCAATGCCACGAAACGGCGCTGGTTGAGGACGCTTCGCTTGATAATCGCGACACTGTCGTAATGCTGATAACCCGCATGGTCGCCAATGGCCTCACTGCCAGCGATGACGAACTCAGCCAGATCATGGCCTATGTGACCCGCCATTTTGCCAAAGATAAATCTTCCGCGGTCACAGCTCCAGCAGAATCCCCCGCGACCTCGAGCGATAATGCGGGTACGCTAGAAAAAGACGCCGAAAAACCTTATGGCTATGAATAGGCGATAACAAAAAGCGACCAAAAATATGAACACAGTTGCCATCGCCAAATTCGCTGAACTCGAAGATCGCCAGCCAACCTATGCCATTGTCGGCGAGGTTGATCTGGTGATCGTGCGCATGGAGGATGACGTCTCCGTGTTTTATGGCCGCTGCCTGCATCGCGGGGCGCTGATGTCGGATGGATTTGTACAAGGCGACAATCTGGTTTGCTGCGTCCATTACTGGGATTATCGTCTCGATACAGGTGTTTCTGAATACGCCAATTCAGAAGTCCTGCCAAAATTTGCCAGCTGGGTAAAATGGGGCAACGTGCTGGTCGATGAAGACGAGATCAACACGTGGGCCCGGGCCAATCCACAACCCTTCAAGCGCGATGAATATTTGGGGCTTTACGCCGATAGCAGCCATGGCACAACCGAAGAACCCTATAACGGGCTCATTCAGCAATATGCCAAAGACGGGCTCTCAAAAACCGGCCATCACGGCAAGGTGGATGCCATGGGCGTGCCACGCGCTGAACTTCCCGACTGGGATGATATTCAACTGCTGACCGCCCAGTTGGCCACGCCGCCCCTGCTCGATGATCATGAAGTTGGCACCGATATTACCATCGGCCCCAACGCGCAAAAACCGCTCAAACTGAACATTCCCCTATTTGTTTCTGATATGAGTTTTGGTGCTTTGTCGGAACCCGCTAAAATCGCTCTGGCGCAAGGGGCCGAACTGGTTGGCACCGGCATCTGTTCCGGTGAGGGCGGCATGCTGGCCGAAGAACAGGCCGCTAACAGCCGCTATTTTTATGAGCTGGCATCAGCGCGTTTTGGTTTTTCATGGGACAAGATCGCAAAGGTGCAAGCCTTTCATTTCAAGGGTGGCCAAGGGGCCAAGACCGGCACCGGCGGTCATCTTCCCGGCGATAAGGTGAAGGGCAAAATAGCCCAGGTGCGAAATCTGCAAGAAGGCGAAGCGGCCATCTCCCCGTCCCGTTTTCCTGATTGGACCAGCACCGCGCAAATCAAGCAGTTCGCAGCCGAAGTGCGCGAGCGCACGGGCGGTATTCCCATTGGTTACAAACTGTCGGCTCAGCATATCGAACAAGATATTGATGCCGCGCTTGAGGTTGGGGTCGATTATATTATTCTTGATGGGCGCGGCGGCGGCACGGGAGCCGCGCCGATAATTTTTCGCGATAATATCTCTGTGCCGACCATTCCCGCATTGGCGCGAGCACGCAAGCATCTGGATCAAAGCGGCCAGCAAAACATCACGCTGGTCATCACGGGGGGCCTGCGCAAACCCGCCGATTTCATCAAGGCCATGGCCATGGGCGCCGACGCCATCGCGGTTTCGAACTCCGCCATGCAGGCCATTGGCTGCATCGCCATGCGCGCCTGTCACACCAATAATTGCCCCGTCGGTATTGCCACGCAGAAACCTCACTTGGTCTCGCGCCTGATGGTCGACCGCTCCGCCAACCAGCTTAAAAACTTTTTCGAGGCATCAACGCAGCTCATGCAAGTCATGGCCCGCGCCTGTGGCCATGACCATCTCTCAAAATTCAACCAGAACGATCTCACCACCTGGGACCGCAACATGGCGGATCTCTCCGGCGTCAAATTCGGCGGGTTGAATTAGGGAGATCGCTTGAGCGGCTCCCTACAAGATCGCCTGGAATGGATCCTTGAAAATTTGTGGCCCGGATAGTCGGGTTGTTGAACCGCTGTGATCCACAAATTTATCGATGATCCAGCTTCAGCAATCGATCACCTTGCCTCCCAACTACTCCCCATTTTCTCAACAACAAGAAGTTCCGTAGGGCGTCAATAGCGAAGCACCTTGCGCCGATTGGACGTTTGGGCGGCGCAAGGTGCTTCGCTATTGACGCCCTACAATCACGTACCCATTTCCTCTAATCCCGACACAAACCATCCAACCCAAATTTTTCCGGCGCGACGATGAGCGCGATCACCTCACCAATCGTCATCCTTGAAAATATGCGGCCACAATCTTCGCTCAAAACAATGTCCTCCCCCCGCATATTTATCGAGAACCCACCCTAAGCGATCTTGCGAGTTGCCGCTTGCTTGTTCCCCTTACGGAGAATATTGTTGCAGCAACGCTGATTTTTATTGCATTGCTCAAAGGAAGCCCGCCATGCTTCAATCATTCTCCCGCCTTTTGCTCCTCGCCCTTATTGTGGCCGCGGCCCTCACCCTGCCACCTGTGCCAAACACCCACGCGCAATCGGCGGAGTTAATGAAGGTCTTGCAGCAATGTCAAGCGCTCAGTAAGGCGAGCAAATATAAAGAGGGAATCCCGTGTCTGGAGCGTCTTGTCGAACTGATAAAGAAGGAGTATGGCCCAACTCACAAAATCACAGTGGCGCAGATGAATAATCTCGCTGGGCTCTATAAGTCTCAGGGACGCTATAATGAAGCTGAACCGCTTTATCGGCGTGCGCTACAGATTAACGAAAAGGCGCTGGGAGCAGACCATCCCTCGCTTGCCGCAGGTTTCACTGATCTCGCCAGGCTCTATAAGTCTCAGAGACGCTATAATGAAGCTGAACCGCTTTATCGGCGTGCACTACAGATCAATAAAAAGGCGCTGGGAGCAAACCATCCCTTGCTTGCCGCAAGTTTTAGTAATCTCGCCGGGCTCTATAAGTCTCAAGGGCGCTATAATGAAGCTGAACCGCTTTATTGGCACGCGCTCAAGATCGAGGAAAGGGGGTTGGGACCAGACCATCTCTTGGTCGCCACCACCCTCAACAATTTCGCTTTGCTCTATGCAGCACAGGGGCGGAACTCTGAAGCCGAGCCGCTCTACAAGCGCGCGCTCAAGATCGAGGAAAAGGCGCTGGGGCCAGACCATTCAGAGGTCGCCACTACGCTCATAAATTTTGCCGGGACCTATGCAGCGCAGGGGCGCTATTTTGAAGCCGAGCTACTCTACAGGCGGGCGGTTAAGATCAATGAAAAGATGCTGGGGCCAGACCATGCCTCGCTTGCTGCAGTTATCAACAATCTTGCTCTGCTCTATGTAGCACAGGGACGCTACAAGGAGGCCGAACCGCTCTATAAACGGGCGCTCAAAATTACCAAAAAGGCGCTGGGACGACGCCATCCCTCGTTTGCTGCAAGTCTCAACAATCTTGCTATGCTCTATGCAGCGCAGGGGCGCTATTCTGAAGCCGAGCTGCTCTACGTGTACTCGCTCAAAATCAAGAAAAAGGCGCTGGGACCAGACCACCCTGAGCTTGCCGCAACTCTCAATAACCTTGGCTCGCTTTATGAAAGTCAGGAGCGCTACTCTGAAGCCGAGCTGCTCTATAAGCGAGCACTCAAAATAATAAAGAAGGTACAGGGACCAGACAATCCTGAGCTAGCCGCAGCTTTCAATAATCTTGCCGGGCTCTATTTCGCACAGAACGACTGGCGACAGGCAGTCGCCAGCTGGAGGGAAGCAACAGCGATTCTCACTCGCCGGGCTAAGCGCAGCGGTAAAATAGGGAGAGGGGTAACCGGAAAGAAAAAGAGCGAAGTGGCTCAAAATAATCGGTTTTTCCGCAACCTTGTCAAATCAGTTTTTCGCCATGATTCCGCAGAAAAAGCCGGGCGCGAGATGTTTGAAACGGCGCAATGGGCGATTGGCTCGCAAGCCGCCGGGGCACTGGCGCAGATGTCAGCCAGAAAGGCGGCGGGCAGTGGGGAGCTGGCGGCGCTGGTGCGTGAACGACAGGACAGTGTGCGGACGTGGCAGAGCAATGAGAAGCGCATGAATGCTTTGCGCGGGGCGGGCAAGAGCGACAAGAAGCTTGAGGCGCAAATGGCGAGGCTGGACAAGCGCATTGCGCAGATCGACAAGCGCCTCGCCAAGGATTTCCCCAATTATGCAGCACTGGCCTCGCCCAAACCGCTGACCATCAAACAGGTACAAAAACTGCTGGGACCAAATGAGGCGCTTGTGCTGCTGCTCGATACACCAAAATTCTTTAGCGGCAGCAAACTAATCACCCCCGCCGAAACATTTGTCTGGGCGATCACCCGCGAGCAGGCCATATGGAAACGCGCCCCGCTTGGCGGCAAGGCGCTGGCCGACAAGGTCGCCAGACTACGTTGTGGGCTGGATGGCTCCAACTGGGCCGACCCCTCTGGCTGGCCCGACAAGCAGCAATGGGACATTGAGGCCAAAGCGGCGCAGCAGATAAAACGCGACAAATGTATCGCTCTGATCGGCGCTACTTATACGGATCGTGACTGGCCGCCCTTCCCCTTTGACACCGCCTTTGAACTTTATCAGACATTGCTTGCCCCCGTTGAACAGATCATCAAGGGCAAAAAACTGCTGGTGGCCGCGTCTGGTTCCCTCACCGGCCTGCCGCTGCAAATATTGCTGACGGACAAAACACAAAGCAAAGGCCCATCTGACGCCAAAGCCTATCAAAACGCTCCCTGGCTAATGCGCGATCACGCCATTACCACCCTGCCCTCTGTGGCTTCGCTGAAAGCCTTGCGCGGGGTTGGCAAAAAGGGTGCGCGCGCCAAACAGCCGCTCATTGCTTTTGGTGATCCTTTGTTCAACCTGCCCGGCAAGGACATCGCCCCGAGCGCCAGCGCCAGTAAAGCCAAGGCAGACCAATGCGGCAAGCTGACCCGCACCGCCAGCCGCACACTCCCTCGCTCTGTGACGCGCAGCTATGCCAGTTTTTTCAAGGGCCGCAATGCCAGCCTCGCCACGCTGGCGCAAAGCCTGCCACAGCTCGATGGCACGCACTGCGAACTCAACGCCATCGCCAAAGTGCTGAATATCAAGCCTCAAAGCATCAGGCTGGGCCGCGCTGCCAGCGAACAGGCGGTGAAAAAGGCGGCGCTCGATCAATACCGCATCGTCTATTTTGCCACCCACGGCCTGATCGCGGGC
Source organism: Alphaproteobacteria bacterium (assembly GCA_024280895.1). Taxonomy (GTDB): domain Bacteria; phylum Pseudomonadota; class Alphaproteobacteria; order Rhizobiales; family JAKIUO01; genus JAKIUO01. The sequence continues at coordinate 7,377 of JAJRPI010000090.1, forward strand.
GATGTGAAGGGCCTTGGCGAACCAGCATTGGCGTTTTCGCTGCCCGCCAAAGCAAGCCCGTTAGATGATGGGTTGCTCACCGCATCAGAAGTTACCGATCTGAAACTCAACGCCGACTGGCTGGTGATGTCGGCGTGTAACACGGCAGCGGGCGACAAGCCGGGGGCGCAGGCACTTTCGGGGCTGGCCCGCGCCTTCTTTTATGCTGGCGCCAAAACGCTATTGGTGTCGCACTGGCCGGTCGGTGACGCCGCAGCGGTCCGGCTCACCACCCACGCCTTTAAAAACATGCAGGACAATCCAGAGCTTGGCAAGGCGCAGGCGTTGCGCCAATCCATGCTTGCCATGATCAACAAGAGCAAACTGGCCAATACTCACCCCACCAGCTGGGCACCGTTCGTCATTGTCGGTGAAGGGGGACGTTTTCAGTGATATAAAGTGCTCGCGGATCTTTTAAAAATCCCCACAACCGATGAACCGCTTGCCGCCCCTCCCTCAATGACCTTATAGTGAGCGCTGGGGCAAGTAAGTGAGCAGTGAGGGCTGGGAATGAGTGAACAGGGTGAACAACCGATAAATCCACCTGCGGCGCCAGAGGCCGTTTCGGGCTCCGGGTTTGTTCTGGACGGCGATGATGCCTCCAATCCAAGGCGGCTCTTGCATGCGGTGAACGAATCTGCTCATGCCGTGCGAAATGGTTGGGTGTTTTTTCTCGCGCTCACCGCCTTTTTCTTTGTAACGGTCGCAGGCGTTACACATCAGGATCTGTTGCTAAACTCCCCCGTCGCCTTGCCAATTTTGCAGATCGGCATAGCCTTGAAACGGTTTTTCCTGTTCGCCCCGTTAATCCTCGTACTCGTGCATTTTGCGGTCCTTTTGCAATATGCCATGCTCGCGCGCAAAACGAGGGCCTTGCATGGGTTTTTAAACGACAAAGAAAAGCACGGCATGTTTCGCACCCATCCCCTGCGCCTTGAGCTTTCCTCTTATTTCTTTGTCCAGGCCATGGCTGGTCCGACCCGCTCTCCCGTATTGGGGGCTTTTTTAACCGCCATGAGCTGGTTGACGCTTGGCCTGTTTCCAATAGCGCTTTTATTGTTTATCCAGATCGCCTTTCTGCCGTTTCATGATGCGGTCATTACCTGGTCTCACCGCATTTATATCGTAGCCGACTTTTTGATTATTTTGAGCATTGGTATTTTTACGCGCTTTCCAGACAGGGGGTTCTGGGCCGCTTTTTGGCGATATCTTCGCGAGTACACCATGATGTTTGTTGTGACATTTTGCGGATGGCTGGCTGCTTTGGCTTTTTCTTTTGGCGTGGCAACCATCCCGGGTTACTGGATGGAACGAAAAGTAATGGCGATTACCGGACCGCTTAACTGGAATGTCGCGGTCCCCTATATTATTGATGAGCAGAGCGATCCCTCCCAACGCTCCGATCAAAAATTCTCTCGCCAGGCATTTTGGCCGACCGCCTATCTGTTTGAAGGCGTGCCCAACCGCATATCTGGCAAAGCAACAAGCTGGTTTTCGCGTAATATTCTGGTGACCGATCTGGATCTCGTTCCCTATGTGGACAAAGACCGGGAAAATGCCAATGAGGTGAGCCTGCATCTACGCGGACGAGACCTGACCTATGCCTATTTTGATCGCTCCGATCTTCATCGTGCCGATTTAACCGGCGCCAAACTCAACTATGCCAGTATGAGCAAAACCAATCTGTCGCGCGCCAGAATGAGAAGCGCACAGCTTATCGGCGTCAATCTCGAGGGGGCAAATCTGGCTCATGCGGATTTAAGTTTCGCAAAAATCACCCAAGCAAATTTGAAAAAAACGGAGCTGCAATGCGCCAATCTATATTTTTCTACCATCGTGGACAGTGATTTGAGCAATGCGAAAATGCCCGGGAGCAATCTACACAATGCGACCTTGCAAGCGTCCAATCTGGGACAGGTCAATCTGCAAGGTTCAAATATGATCTTTGCCAGTCTGCAGATTTCCAATTTTCTCAAAGCTAATTTGCAAGGAGCAAATCTAAGTGGTGCCAACCTGACCGGGTCCGACCTTTCTGAAACCTTGTTACAAGGCTCCGATATGGGACTTGCAACGACGATCGGCACAAATTTCAGACTTGCCAAAATCTGGCAGACCAGACCGCCGTCAGAAAAACGCGTCAGATTGCAAAATCACGCCATGATCAAGTTTCAATCTCTAGATACCAGTGAAGAGACCCTACATTACATAAACACCGCCTGCCAAAATGACTATGACCGGACAAATCATATAAACGCAAAGCAAAGATTGTCCGACCTTCTGGACGGAAAAAAAGTATCGGTATGGTCCAATAGCATGCAGCATAATTTGTGGAAATCACCCATCGCACAAGATGATGAGATCCAAAAAGAACAACGCCGAACCAGCTATACCAACGCCCTTGCCGGGCTGGCCTGCGCAAACGGCGAAAACAGCACAATCCTGGCGCGCCGCATTATTACCATGGGCAGCATGTCAAATTTTGCGGGAAACCGGGTGCTGTTGCGCACAAAACTGTCAGCCAAAGGCTGCCTGGCAGGAAAAAATATTCCCAAAGAGCTGCTGGCCAAACTGAATAAATCTGGAAAATAACCGGCGTATAAAAAGTCCATACAATCGGCGCATAGGCTGCTTTATAATGCGGCGAGGAAGACTGATCTAAAGATCATCTCCCTCGATCTCGCCATGAGACGATCCCGCAAACTGAGGGGCCTCACCGCTGATCTCGACGAAATCGGCTTTTTCCGCCACGAAAATATGACCGATGGTGGCAAGATGGGTTGGTTGATCAAGCGATCCAGCAACAATGCCCATGCCCGGCTGATCTACTGGCTCCCAAAACAGGCTGGAGCCACACTGCGAGCAAAAGCCCCGGCGTGCCTGATCCGAACTTGCAAACCATTTCAGTCCACGCCCTTCAACAATATTTACGCGTGATTTATCGGCCTTTGAATGGGCGCCGCTCCCGCCATGCAATCGTTGGCACATGCTGCAATAGCAATTCACAACACCTCGCAATGGCCCCTCGACCTCATAGCGCACCGCCCCGCACAGGCAGCCGCCAGACTGCTTTTCTGAATTGCTCATGGGGCTATGATAAGACAGCGGGGACGCGAAGGAAAGAACAACTCGGTCATCATCTGTCGCAATGCAACAGACAAGCATCCCCGTAGGAATAAAAGCGATAACCCGTTTGGATCGCATGAGCATAAGCTTGCTGCATCATCGGCAAGCCGCTAAAAGCGCTGACCAGCATGAACAGGGTGGAGCGCGGCAGGTGGAAGTTGGTCATCAGCAGATCTACCGTGCGGAAGCGATAGCCCGGCGTAATGAAAATATCGGTTTCATCGCAAAATGGTTGCACTAGGCCATCGCTGTCAGCGGCGCTTTCCAGCAAACGCAGCGAGGTCGTGCCAACGGCAATAATGCGGCCACCATTGGCGCGCGCTTTGTTCAAGGCATTGGCTGTTTGCGGGCTGATCTCGCCCCATTCGGCGTGCATCTTGTGCTGCGATAGATCATCGCTCTTAACCGGTAAAAAAGTCCCCGCCCCCACATGCAGCGTCACGAAATGACGCGTCACCCCCATATCAGTGAGCCGTGCCAATAACTCGTTGGTAAAATGTAACCCGGCGGTTGGCGCCGCCACGGCGCCCGCATGGCGCGCAAACACAGTTTGATAGTCAATTTGGTCTCGCTCGTCTGGCGCACGCTTGGAGGCAATATAGGGCGGTAATGGCATAGCCCCGCGCGCCTCAATGGCCAGCTCCAGATCAGCCCCGGCCAAATCAAATGTGAGGGTCACTTCGCCGCCGTCACCTTTTTCGCTAACGACCGCATCAAGCGCACCCAGCTCACAGGCATTATTACTCGCGCCAAAATTGATCCGATCACCCAGTTTCAAGCGTCTGGCCGGCTTGGCAAAGGCTTTCCAGCTGGACTGGTCACATTTTTTATGAAGATTAACGCTGATGGTTGCAGTGTTGCCATCGCGCAAACGGCTGCCGGTCAGCGCCGCACAGATGACCCTCGTATTATTGAGCACCAGCACATCCCCCTTGCGGAAGATTTTCGCGATATCACCAATGCGGCGGTCATTCAGTGAGGAATTTTGCCCAGGAAGAATTTCAAGCAGCCGCGCTTCATCGCGCGGCTCATGAGGGCGCAAGGCAATCGAGCTTTGCGGCAGCTCAAAATCAAAGTCATCCAGGTGCATATTTAAATCCATAAAAAATGTCCTGCGCAGACAACGACAAAGGGCGAGCCCCTTGTATCCCCATTTTATAAGATCATGGGGTGCAGGGGATCATCCCTTGCCGCCGTCCGCGCAGGACATTTAACTATTGCAACGCCAGACTAAACGTCTGCAGCGACTTTCAATGAGACGATTTCGTCGGGGTCGCGCACGGGTTCGCCCTGCTTGATTTTATCTATATTATCCATGCCATCGATAACCTGTCCCCACACCGTATACTGGTTGTCGAGAAACGGCGTATCGCCAAAGCAGATAAAAAACTGGCTATTGGCGCTATCGGGGCTTTGCGCGCGGGCCATGGAAGCGGTCCCACGAACATGGGGTTCAGCGCTAAACTCGGCTTTGAGGTCAGGGCGATCAGATCCACCCATGCCAGTGCCTTGTGGGCAGCCGGTCTGCGCCATGAAATCAGGGATTACACGATGGAATTTGATGCCATCATAAAAGCCTTCGCGAGCCAGCTCCTTAATATGGGTGACATGGCCAGGAGCCAGGTCTGGACGCATTTCAATAACCACTTTGCCATGTGTTGTTTCCATCACCAAAGTGTTCTCTGGATCTTTAATATCGCTCATAATTTTCTTTCCTCGTATTATTGGCCTATTTGGTTTGGCCTAGTTTTTTGCGTCAGCTGCAACTTGCATTTTGACGATGATATCGGGATCGGTAACAGTACCGTTTTGCGCCTTGTCACCCAGCTTGATACGGGTCACGAAGTTCATGCCCTGCACAACCTCGCCCCAGACGGTATATTTATTGTCGAGATGGGGGGAGCGCCCCAGCATGATATAAAATTGTGAATTGGCGCTGTCGGCAGAAGCTGATCTTGCGGCTCCCACGGTGCCTTTCTTGAACGGGGTGTTGGTAAACTCGGCTTTGAGGTCAGGATATTTTGACCCCCCAGTACCATCGCCGCGAGGATCGCCGGTCTGCACCATGAAACCTGCGATCACGCGATGAAATTTGAGGCCATTATAAAAGCCGGCGCGGGCAAGCTTCTTGATCCGCTCAACATGATTTGGAGCGAGGTCAGGGCGCAGTTTGATAATCACGCGGCCAGATTTAAGGTCCAGATAGAGGGCATTTTCCTTATCGAGATTAGCCATGCCAGCACTTGGCTTGGCGGGCGCATTGAGTTCAGCGGCTGTTGGCGGTGCCACAATCTCATCATTTCGGTCATTGCCACCACCGCAAGACAGCAAGCCTATCGACAATAACAGGGATAATAATATCTGTTTCATTTGTTTTCCTCAATCTGCAAGCGACGCCTTTTACAGGACTTTGCCGCCAATTTAGCCGATTTTTTAAAGTGTCATGGTGTGACACAATATCGATGACTATGGCAATAATAAAGATGTGCGGTGAATTGGCCCCGGGGGTTAGAAGCGCTTTGCCAGCATGTCTACGACATTTTTGGGCACAAACGGACTGACATCGCCGCTCATACTGGCAATCTGGCGAACCAGTGAGGCTGCGATATGGCGCACAGGCGGCGCACTGGCGAGAAATACCGTCTCGATTTCTGGCGCCAGTCCAGCGTTCATACCCGCCATCTGCATTTCATAATCGAAATCACCCGAATCGCGAAGTCCACGAATAATCACATTAGCACCATGTTCTCGCGCTGCGTCCACCGCAAGATTTTCAAAGGTAACGATCTGGAATTCGCACTCACCGCTTTTGGCAAGCCCCAGACATTCATGGGTGATCATGGCGATCCGCTCATCTTCGGAAAATAATGATTTTTTTCCGTGATGGACACCCACACCAATGACCAATGTCGAGGCGAGATTTGCAGCGCGTTTAATAATATCCAAATGCCCGTTAGTAACGGGATCAAAACTGCCAGGATAGAAAGCTGTGGTCATAAGTTGTTACCTTCGTGCCAATTACCGACGTGCCACCTACCGACGTACCATGGCCAGTCCGACCCCTGCCCCAATGAGCAACGTTCCGCTGGCAATATGAGTGGTTTTTTGTTTTTCCAGCAACCAGCGACGGGCATATCCGCTGCTCAATACGATTGTCAGATCAATCAGCGCGATGATCACCAAAAATGTCCCCCCAAGCAGGATCAATTGCGGTGCCATTGCTTGCAATGGATCAAGAAACTGCGGAAAGAAAGCACCAAGAAACAACAGCACCTTGGGGTTTGACATGGACACGAGAAAACCTTGCAGAAAATAGCGCGTTGATTTGACGACCGGTTGTGGTTCCCCGTCTTGATGGGCCAATCCCTTGCGCACAAGGCCGATACCCATCCATACGAGATAAAGCGCCCCCACCAGTCTGATGATATCAAACCAGTAGGACGCCAAAGACAGTAGCGGTGTCATGCCGATAATCGCGGCAATCACCAACACACCAAGACCCGACGTGTTACCTGCATAAGCAAGCAGGCCCGGACGCGTGCCCTTTGTTGTGCAGGTCGCGATAAACAAGGCAATCGCTGGCCCCGGCAACAGGGCAAGAGCCACAGTTGCCGCAACAAATGTCAAATAGGTTTCAAGCGACATCATGACTGATCAGGGGCTCCCTCATCCGGGGTGTTCCCTTCATTGCCGTCTCCACCACCATTTTCACCGCCTTCGTCACCCACCGTGCCATCATCTTCATCATCACCTTCCACATAAGTGATATGTTCGACCGACACCACATGCTCGTCATCGGCGGTTTTGAACACCGTGACGCCCTGCGTCGAGCGCCCGGCAATGCGCACATTGTGAACGGGACAGCGAATGAGTTTACCAGCATCCGTTACCAGCATGATCTGATCTTCTTCTTCCACGGGGAAGGAACCGGCCAGATCGCCATTGCGGTCATTAACGACCATGGCGATAATGCCTTTGCCGCCACGTCCCGTGACGCGATATTCATAGCTTGAAGAGCGCTTGCCAAAGCCGTTGACCGACAGGGTCAAAATAAACTGCTCGCCAGCGCCAAGCTCTGCGTAACGATCCTGGGTCAACTCGGCTTCTTCACCGCCATCATCATCCAGATCAGGTTCAACAATGGTACCCTCTTCCACGTCTTCGCCGGTCATGGCGCGGCGCATGGCGTTAGCAGCTTTAAGATATGAGCGCGCTTCTGGCGGATTGACATCCATATGACGCAAGATGGTCATGGAGATGATTTCATCCCCTTCATCGAGGCGAATACCCCGCACACCCGTTGAATCGCGCCCCTTGAAGACCCGCACATCACCAACCTTGAAACGGATGGCCCGCCCTTTGGTGGTGGTCAGCAAAACGTCATCAATATCGGTGCAGATCTGCACGCCAACGATCTCGTCGCCCTCGTCAAGCTTCATGGCGATCTTGCCGTTCTGGCGAATATTGGTGAAATCCGACAGAGCATTCCGGCGCACATTGCCAGAGCGGGTTGCAAACATCACATGCAGCTTGCCCCAGTTTTCTTCGTCTTCTGCCTCTGGCGGCAGCGGCATAATGGTGGTGATGCGCTCTTCTTGTTGCAGTGGCAACAAGTTGATCAGCGCATTACCAAGCGCTTGGGGGGTGGTCAGCGGCAAGCGCCAGACCTTCATCACATAGGCGATGCCACGACTTGAGAAGAACAGGATAGGGGTATGGGTGTTGGCCATATAGAGCTGGGTGACGAAATCTTCGTCGCGTGTGCTCATGCCTGCACGACCCTTGCCGCCACGTGCCTGCGAACGATAAGTAGAAAGCGGCACACGCTTGATATAGCCCTTGTGAGAAACCGTCACCACCATGTCTTCGCGGGCAATCAGGTCTTCATCGTCCACGTCACCGACATAGTCGACAATTTCCGTTTTACGGTCCGTGCCAAACTCTTCATGCACTTCCATCAGCTCGTCACGGATCATACTGATGATGCGTTCACGAGAGCCCAAAATCTCCAGATAATCCTTGATTTTATCGGCAATGGTTTGCAATTCGTCACCGATCTCGTCACGACCCAGCGCGGTGAGGCGTTGCAAGCGTAAATCCAAAATACCCTGCGCCTGTTCCCGCGACAATCGGTACGTACCATCCTCGTCCACCATATGACGTGGATCAGCAATCAGCTCTATCAATGGCGCCACCTCCTTGGCGGGCCAAGCCCTTGCCATCAACTGCTCGCGGGCGGTTGTTGGATCTGGTGCCTTGCGAATGAGGGCAATGATCTCGTCAATATTGGCAACGGCGATGACCAGTCCGACCAACAAATGAGCGCGTTCACGGGCCTTGTTGAGCAAGAATTTAGTACGCCGCGAAATGACCTCTTCGCGAAACGCGTTGAAGGCCACGAGGAAATCGCGTAACTTCAACTGCTCTGGCTTGCCGCCATTCAGAGCAATCATATTGCAGCCAAAGCTGCTTTGCAGTGGCGAAAATCTGTATAACTGATTGAGCACGACTTCTGGCGTCGCATCACGTTTGATCTCAATGACGACGCGATTGCCGTCCTTGTCACTTTCGTCGCGAATATCAGAAATACCCTCGACGCGTTTATTGCGCACCAGATCGGCCATTTTTTCGACCAGACCAGCCTTGTTGACCTGATAGGGCACCTCGGTAATGATCAGCGCTTCTCGGTTTTTGCGGATGGTTTCGGTGTGCACCTTGCCGCGAATAACCACCGAACCACGTCCGGTTTCATAGGCCAATTTGATGCCTTTGCGCCCCAGAATAATGCCGCCTGTCGGGAAATCTGGCCCCAGAATGATCTCATTGAGGTCCTCATTGGTCATTTCGGGATTTTCCAACAAAGCAATAGAGGCATCGATCACTTCGCGCAGATTATGCGGCGGGATATTGGTGGCCATACCCACCGCGATACCACCCGCGCCATTGACCAGCAGGTTTGGAAAACGGGCTGGTAGCACAACAGGTTCATGCTCGGTGCCATCATAGTTGGGACGAAAATCCACGGTGTCCTTGTGGATATCTTCCAAAAGCGAGCTGGCAACCTTTTCCAGCTTACATTCTGTGTACCGCATGGCGGCGGCAGGGTCATTGTCGATTGAGCCAAAATTGCCCTGACCATGAATCAAAGGCAGTCGCAGGGAAAAGTCCTGCGCCATACGCACCAGCGCATCATAAATCGCTTGGTCACCATGGGGATGATAGGTACCCATGACCTCACCAACGATCTTGGCGCATTTGCGAAAGCCCTTGTTATGAAACAGGCTCATCTCGCCCATCGTGTACAAAATTCGCCTGTGCACGGGCTTTAGACCATCGCGCACGTCAGGTAAAGCACGCGAGACAATGACGCTCATCGCGTAATCCATGTAGGATTTCTTCATTTCCTCGACGATGGAAATGGGCGTAATATCGGACGGCTCATCCCCACCGGGGAGGATTTTATCATCGTTGGACAAGGGCTGATTTCTCTTCTAAATCTCGCGCTGCGGCATCCCGCCAAGGGGGCCTCGAACGACGCGATTAATCCGCATTCAAATTTCATGCAGATCATAGCGTTTCAGGCACACAAATGCAAAGATTGAATCTGGCTTTTATGCCGTGCTTCTTATCCCAAAAATCGGTACCCATTTCAGGGGGAAACACTGATTAACCAGCATTATCCGGGCGCAGTATTTTTTGCAGGGAAACAGGCAGATGAGGCTCAATATTGGTGAGATGGCGATCAACGAAGGCATTGCGGTCACGCAGGCGATGAAACCAGCGCCGCACAGGGGGGCTAACCATCATCAACATGGAAATACCCATTAACAGCAAAACAATCCCAAACGGAATCGGCAACAAGAATGTCACCAGCCCCACCAGCACCAAAGCGACAGCGACCACCAATAATACAATATTCCAGGCCTGTTTAAACATATGCTCTCCGACCAAACTGCGCTTTTTACGCCCTTCCCTCTCGAGGAAGTAGCTAACATCCCACTACTTACACCTAATAATGGCAAATTTTAAGGGGGTTTTTCAACTGGGTTAATGAACTGGCAGTTTTACCTGCATTTCCTTGCCACCCAACTCATGCACACTGTCATGTGCTTTGATCGTTACCATCTTGATATCAGGTGATATTTTTACGCCTGATAGTGACCTCGTAAATGGCTGTTCATCGACATGAGGATGAAAAAGCACCCGCTTGCCAAGCTGCTTTCCAGAGGGTCCAACAACGATAAAAGCATCGGCATAATGCTTCCAACCAGTGTCTGCATGACGCAAGGTCACCTCGAACTGGTAGGTATCGGCTCCTTGTTTGGCAACTTTCGCATCAACAATATCGGCCTCTCCCGCAAAGGCTGCCGTTGAAGCGCTCATCCAAGCCAGAAGCAAAATTGATTGCGCTAATTTGTGCATACGGCTCTTTCCTTGATATGACGTTCACTCCTTAATATAGGAGTACAGTAAATTATCTCAAGTCTGCGCACCAAAAAGAAGTTCATTCCTGCATATTTATAGCGTCCTGCGGGCATTTCCACCTCAGACTTTACTAACGTAAATCAAAAAATCGCTTTTTCGTGCAATTTTCAACGGTTAAGCCGCCTTGCCCTAGTCCCCTTTCAAAAGCCTGGCATGATGACGCAGGTGATCTTCCATAAAGGTCGATATAAAATAGTAGCTGTGATCATAGCCCTCATGCAGGCGGATTTTCACTTGTTGCCCTGCTTGCGCGCAGGCGTCACCAAACAGCTCTGGTTTGAGCTGCGCTTCGTAGAAATCATCACCCAGCCCTTGGTCGATCAAAATGGGATTGGCGGACTTATGCCCCGCTCCGATTAACTCTACGCCATCATAAGCCTTCCAGCTTTCACGGTCATCGCCAAGATAGCCCGCCAGCGCCTTTTGCCCCCAAGGCACCTTTGAGGGAGCGCAGATGGGAGCAAAAGCAGAGATCGAGCGGTATTTGTCGGCGTTTTTAAGACCAATCGTCAGCGCCCCGTGCCCCCCCATTGAATGACCAAATATGCCTGCATTGCCAGTATCGACAGAAAAATTTGCGGCGATTAAAGCTGGCAGTTCAGTGACCACATAGCTGTACATTTTGTAAGTCGCTGACCAGGGCTCGATGGTGGCGTCAACATAAAACCCGGCGCCAGAGCCAAAATCATAGGCGTCATCCTGGCCCGGATAATCCGTATTTCTGGGACTGGTATCAGGGCAAACGACCGCGACACCAAGCTCGGCGGCAACCCGCTGAAAACCGCCTTTAGTTGTGACATTATCTTGCGTGCAGGTCAGCCCGGAAAGAAAATACAGCACCGGCACCTTACGGCTCGCAGCTTGCGGTGGCAGGTAAACACTCAGTTCCATCTCGCCGCGCACAATGCTCGATTGGTGCGTATAAACACCTTGCATACCGCCAAAGCTGTGCTGCTGGCTCTTGGTTTCCATGCTCATATCAATTTTATTCCCGATCCATAAGCTCTCTCAAAGTGTCACCCCAGCGAAGGCTGGGCTCCATACGCCGCAGCGTCACAGAACAAATACAAAAACCTGGGATTATGGATCCCCACCTTCGCGGGGATGACAACATATATATTACGCCGATTGTCGAATTTAGAAAAACCAGTAAACAGTACCTAAAATTCAATAACGGTGCGGATGCTTTCCCCCGCATGCATCAAATCAAACGCCTTGTTGATGTCTTCAAGGGGCAGTTTGTGAGTGATCAGATCATCAATATTGATCTTGCCATCCATATACCAGTCGACAATTTTGGGCACATCTGTACGCCCACGCGCACCGCCAAATGCCGACCCGCGCCACACGCGCCCGGTCACCAGCTGAAACGGACGCGTTTTGATTTCCTTGCCAGCCCCCGCAACGCCAATAATGACGCTTTCGCCCCAGCCCTTGTGACAACATTCCAGCGCATCACGCATCACATCCACATTGCCAATACATTCAAAACTATAGTCTGCGCCGCCATTGGTCAGCTCAACAAGATGGTCCACAAGGGAGCCGTCAATATCGTTGGGATTGACAAATTCAGTCATCCCGAACTGGGCGGCAATTTCTTTGCGGGCTGGATTAATATCGACACCAATAATCTTGTCGGCACCAACCATGCGAGCGCCCTGAATGACATTGAGGCCAATGCCGCCAAGGCCAAACACGATGACATTTGAACCCGGCTCCACCTTGGCATCAAATGCCACCGCACCACCGCCAGTTGTGACGCCGCAGCCAATATAGCAAATCTTGTCAAACGGGGCATCCTTGCGCACTTTGGCAACGGCGATTTCCGGCATCACGGCATAGTTGGAAAAGGTCGAACAGCCCATATAGTGCAGCACTGGCTTGCCCTTGTAAGACAGGCGGCTCGTACCGTCGGGCATCACCCCTTGCCCCTGCGTCGAGCGGATGGACTGACATAAATTGGTTTTAGGATGCAGGCAATAATCACATTCGCGACATTCTGGCGTATAGAGCGGTATGACATGATCACCAACTTCCACCGAAGTGACGCCAGCGCCAACCTCCCTCACGATCCCCGCCCCCTCATGGCCAAGCACCACAGGAAACATGCCTTCGGGATCATCACCAGACAGGGTAAAAGCGTCTGTGTGACAAACACCCGTAGCTTTCATTTCCACCAGCACTTCACCGGTTTGGGGACCCTCCAGATCAAGCTCTACGATTTCCAGTGGTTTGCCTGCTTCAAATGCCACGGCTGCTTTGGTTTTCATGTAAATTCCTTGGTGTTCGGGATGTTTATTAGGTCCTGGCGTTGATCAAAACCCTACTCGGAATATTGCAGATTTGCGCCATGAGAAATAACCGGATCAATCATTTATTGCCGATACGCTAAAATGAACATTGATTTCGGTCAAGGGGCGACTTAACTAATCTGCTGTCTTGATCGCCATGCCGTTCCAGATTGAATCAAGAAACTGATCCGCATATTCGGGTAAGGGGTTTTTGATCGTTCCATCCAGCCGCAACTGGATCATCCTGGCCATAGCACCAAAAATGGTGCTCATGGCAACCCATTCATGTGTCTTTGTCAATTCGCCGTTCTCCATGCCGTTTTGGACGATGGCACGCATTTTCAAGAAGGGCGAAGCATCACATATGGGCGGCTGATCGCTCAAAAACTCTGAGTGCTTGGCATGGAAGACATAGGCGATGATGTTTTTGTGAGTTTCTGTGTGGCCAAACAAAGCCTCGATAATGGCTTGCACTTGCGCACGAGGTTTTTTGCGTTGTTCCAGGACCCGATCGACCAACTGCTCGATCTCGGCCAGAATATGTGTGTAAAGAGCCTTGGCGATGCCCTCTTTGCCGCCAAAGTGCTTATAGATAGAACCGATACTCACATTGGCGCGTTTTTGAATATGGTGCACCGAGACATTGTGAAAACCATTTTCGACAAACAGATCCAGCGCCGCCGTTAAAATACGGCAATCGAGCGGCTCTGGATTTTCCGGTAATTTATTCAAATAAGGCATAATCTGCAGCCTAACCTGTTATTGAAAATCTATCAAACGCCCTTTCATTCGCCGACCTGATCAAGCGACTTCAAACCAGGTGGACATACCGCCAGCTTGATGTTCGAGCATGTGACAATGAAACATCCATTTGCCAGGGTTATCAGCAACAAAAGCGACTTTGACGGCCTCGCCGCGATTAACAAGCACCGTATCACGCCAGTCAGGGCGTGAGCTAATGGTCTTGAGACCAGCTCTAGTCTGTCGCACCCGCGACACTTCACTCATATGATGGCCGTGCAAGTGCATGGCATGGGAAAAAGAGGTGTTATTGATCATTTCAAGCTCAACGGTCTGGCCCTTTTTGGCACTAAACCACGGTTTTTCAGGCATGCCGGCAACCCCGTTAAAGGCCCAGATCATCCCGGCCTCGCGCACGAGTTCGCTCACGGACAGCTCCTTGCCCTTGTAGATGGCGCTACTCATGCCGCCCATCGCTCCGCCGGTCATGTCCAACTTGACTTCCAAGGGCTTCACACGATCCAGAGCGAGCAAAGGATTGTCAGCAAGTTTTGCAAAAGGTGGAAGTGGTTTGGAGCGGCTTTTCTCGCTCGCGTGAAGGTTAAAACGTACAAGCGGCAAACGCATATCCGAGACTTCCGAAATGACGGCCTTGCCACCCGGCGCACCATCCATATCAAGGATCAGATCAACACGCTGCGAGGGAGATATGATCAAATCAAGCGCTTCTGGCTCGCGCGGCTCCACCGGCTGACCATCCAGAGCAACGACATGCACCGCACAACCTTCAACGCGCAATTCGAGGATACGGGCATTGGCGGTATTGCAGATACGTACCCGCACCCTGTCGCCAGATTTCACATCCACTTGCATGTCAGAATTGCCATTGACCGTCATCATATTGCCGATCCGGCCACCATGAGCACGCTCGCCAATACGGCCAAAGGTCTCCTCTTCGAGCTTGCCATCGGATTTTAGCTGCCAGTCATCAAAGGCCAGCGCCAGGTCATGATCAACTGCAATTGGCTCAGACTCTTCGACGATCAGTAAACCGTAAAGACCGCGTGCCATCTGTTCCCATGTCCGGTTGTGGGGGTGATACCAGTAGGTCCCGGCATCGGGCGCGGTGAACTGATAATCAAAACTTTCTCCGGGCGCCACAGCTTCTTGCGTCAAGCCCGCCACGCCGTCCATCTTGTTGTCAATGCGGATACCATGCCAATGGATGGTCGACCCCTGATCGAGACTGTTTTTGAATCTGACCTTGAGTTCCTCCCCCTGCTTGACGCGCAATACCGGCCCTGGAACCGAGCCGCCATAGCCCCAGATGCCCGTCTTGCCAAGCCCCTTGCCACGCAGATCAACCTGGCCTTTTTTTGCCTCCATCAAAATAGCGTCTTGAGGACGGGCCCCCAGCAGCATTGCCCCATGAGGCAGCGCCCCCTTGGCAAGTACGGGGAGCGGCAATGCGCAGGCTGATACACCAATTCCCAGACCATATATGAATTTGCGGCGAGATATAAACTTGGTTGGCATGTTCATAGGTTTCCTTGTGTTTGGACAGCTGATAGCCTCATGCGAGGTACTGTTTCACCTCAATGGCGACGATAGGCATATTTGGTCATGGACCGGTCTTTTATTTGCTCATAAGATATTCAGCAATGGCTTGTAGATCGCTATCGGATAGCCAGGCCGTGCTGTCTCTTATGACTTCTCCCATAGTGCCGCCAAGCGCATCTCCCTTGGGAGTTGCTGCGGTGCGAAGCGCAAAAACGATATCAGCTTTTGTCCAACCGTTCTTCTTCAACGATTTAGCATTTATAGCGGGAACTTTTTCGCCGTTGGGGCCATTGGAATTGCCCTCCAATTCATGTCCAAAGTCACGCCCGCCAAACGCGTTAATTGGAGAATGGCATGCCACACAATGAGCAGGGCCATTAACAATATATTTTCCCCTGTTCAAAATATCGCTCTTTGTAGGATCCGTTTTATAAACTCCTGGTGAGAAAAACAAAGTTTTCCACCCACCAAGCAGAAACCTTTGATTAAACGGAAACGATACTTGATGATCCGGGGCCTTGCCTGACACCGGTGGCACCGTTTTCATGGCCACCCACAAATCAGTGATGTCCTGATCCGACATCCGCGTATAATTAGGATAGAGAAAAACAGGAAAATAGTGAGCCCCGTCTGGCCGAAGACCAGCCGTCACAGCCCTGGAGAAGTCCTGCAATGACCACTTGCCGATCCCGTCATCTGGGTGTGATGTAATATTGGGAGCAAAAAAGGTGCCAAAAGGTGTCTTGATCGGCGCACCGCCTGCCAGAAACCCGCCTCCCGCCTTGGAGTTGGTATGACAGGCAATACATCCCGCCAACCGCGCAATATAAGATCCACGTTTGGCGTCGCCTTTCAAGCCTTCCAGATTTCTCTCAGCAATACTTGGCCCGCTGATCATAACGAAGAAAATTCCGCTCCCGACCGCCAATAGGACGATCAGGAGTATCCATATTTTTCTGCGGCGCATCAGGCTATTTTTCCTTTTTCTTCAGGCGAAAATCGGTATGGCATGAAGAACATGTCTGGGATATTTTCATGAAGGATGCCATTGGTGGCATTGATTTGAGCGCGCCTGGATTTTTCATTGCTCCGCCCATCATGCCGCCGCCCTGCATCATCGGATTCCCCTGCATCATGGGGTTTCCCTTCATCATGCCGCCACCTTTCATCATACCACCCTGGCCTGGTCCACTAGCATTACCCGCAGCCGCTTCCAGCGTGTCCGCATAGGTCGATAATTGGTCGGCCAACTCTTTGAATTTATCCCAGTCAGTCCAGATTGCCGGCAAAGCTTCTGATGGTTTATGTCCGCTCCCTTTTGGAAACAGCTTTGTCAGCTTCTCGCTCGCATGCGATTTAATGACCTTGGCTGCAGCACGCACCTTATTGGCATCATAAGTCGCTTTATTCTGCATCATGCCTTTCAGCAGTTTCATTGAATCGGCAAGCGACTTCATCATCTCCATGCGCTCCTTGACGATCCCCTTCGCTCCGCCATGTGCAAACACCATTGTCGAGGTTCCCATGAAAAGGGCGGCCAACAAACTCGTAACCATTGCGCCGATATAGATATTTTTTCTGTTCACTTTAGTGATCCTTTATTTGTTCTGTCACCACCCTCAAATTCAGTTCTTTTTGATGAGGGAATTGTTTGAGCACAATCCGTGTCTTTATTTTTTGGTAGAGCGCTTGTTCATTTGATCATGGCGTTGGCGGATTTCCGCAGGCCATGTGCTTTTGATGTAAGACAAGACTGCAATAATCTCCTTATCGCTTAGCTCGCTCGAAAACCCGCGCATATCGGTCTCATAATCATCTCCCGCCAGAGCTTTGGTCCCCAGCTTGGTGATCTTGAATAATAATGCGTTATTGTGATGCCAGGTATGGCCGGTCTTATCATGAGGCGGTGCTGGCAAACGATCATTTGGCAGACGGGTCTGCCAGTTGGGCTGACCTTCAAGCTTTGCCCCGTGACAAGAAGCACAATGCTTTTGATAAAGGCCAGCTCCCGCACTGACAATTTCCGCATTATCTGGGGCCAGTGAAACCGCCACAGCCTTGCTCGATATGGCGAGCTGATAAACCCCGGCCGCACACAAAAATATAAAAGCTGTCAGCGCTTTTGCATATGAATGTTTCAAACTCATTTTCTCATCCAGACTTTGCCTTGCCAAATCGCGGTGAGACACACCCGTAGAGTGATGTGTCTCACCAACTGGAACCCTAACCGTTTTAGTTAGAACCCCTTTTTTTATCCATCTTGTGATCACCCATCTTATGATCGCCCATGGGCATTTTCATATCTTTACCCATATGCCCGTCCATATTGCCGATCAGCTTACCATCCTTGTCATGGCAGCCTTTCATATGATCGCCGCTCATGTCGCCGCCCTTCATTTTCTCGTGGGCTTCATGGCAATCGGTGATTTTTTTGTCCATGGTCCCGTGTTTGCCTTCGTCGGCACTGGCCAGCGGGGCTCCAAGTAGCGCAAATGCCAACATCCCGGTGGCCATCGCGGTGGTTCCTTTGAAAATTGAGTTCATGTTATTTTCCTTTCTGGTTGATAATTTCTTGATAGCGTTTGAGAGCGCTAGGTCTTGATGCCGTCGCGCTTAAGATCGGCCTTTGAAGCGGCCATTGCAGTTGTGCCTTTGGGAGCGTTATACCAGCCAGGATCGTCATAGCTGGACAGTTCATCACGCACCTTAAAGACCGTGACCATGCCGCCCATGGCGATATAGTCATGGGGACCGGGCGTGCCCATCATGGGGATGGAGTTTTCCGGCATTTCCATCATGCCGGCATGTTTCGCCATGCCTCCCATACCAGTGGCACCCATCGTCATATAGCCTGGAACAATATTGTTCATTTTCCAGTCCAGTTTTTGATGATTAATGCCCAGCACATTGGGAATACCATGCCCCATCTGGTTCATGGTGTGATGGGTCATGTGGCAGTGCATGGCCCAGTCGCCGGGATTATCGGCTATGAGTTCGACTGCCCGTGTCTGCCCCACCGTCACCAATACGGTGGTTTCGGGCCAGCGCCGCTCTGGCGGGATCACCCCGCCATCAGTTTCGGTAACCTGAAAAGCATGACCATGCATATGCAGCGGATGATGATCCATCGCTGACAGATTACCAACCCGCAATTTAACCTTGTCGCCTTTTTTCGCGACCAGCGGCGCTGTCCCTGGGAAACATCTGCCATTGAGAGTAAGCGTGTTATATCCAGAAAAGACATTCGGGTCGGGGCGATAAGTGCCCGGCTTGATATCAAATTCGTTCATCATCAAGACAAAGTCACGATCTGGACGTGGTTCCTTGGGGCGCCTTGGATGGACAATAAACATACCCGTCAGCCCCATGCCTTCTTGCGTCATCGTATCGGTATGAGAGTGATACATAAACGTCCCGTGCTGATTGATGGTCCATTCATATTTGAAGGTTTCACCGGGGTCCATCTTGCGATGGGACAGGCCCCCGACACCATCCATGCCCGAGGGCAAAATGAGCCCATGCCAATGAACCGAGGTTTTTGCGTTGAGACGATTGGTGACATAAATACGGATCTTGTCTCCCTCGACGGCCTCGATAACGGGTCCCGGCAACATGCCATTATAACCCCAGCAAACGGCTTTTAAGCCAGGAGCAAACTCGTGCATGACCTCGCGCACATCCATCTGAAAGATCTTGACACCATCAACAACCTTGAACGGCAAAGCCGCGCCATTGGGGATGACAACCGGTGTGTAATCGCGCCCGGGCATTCCCGGCTCCCAATTGTCCCAATTGTCGACACTGCGCGCATAAAAATCATTACTGGTGGGGATCGTATATTGCCCGGCCTTCCCCGATACGGCAGGCTTTTTCATGTTCATAGCACCCATATCATGACCGCTATGATCCATTTTCTTGGCGCCGCTGCTGCTACCGCGATGGTTCATCGTCTGCGCGCTCGCAGGCAGAGCCGTCGCGATGGCCGCCCCCGCGATCGCAGCACCACCAAGCCCAATGGCTTCTCGCCGGGTCATTGCCGGGGCCGCCGTTTTCTTTGCTTTTTTGAGATCAGTTTTTTTCTTCGACATTCTAATGTCCTCCACTTTCTGATGGTGCACTCGCGGTTTGAACAGAGCCAACGCCGCCTCCGCCTGCCGGCATGCGACCATTAATGAGTTGCTCATATTGAATGCGGGCCTGCCAATAAGCTTGTAGCGCCTGAATATAACGCTGCCCCGCCTGTATCTGGCTTTTCTTGGCATTCAACAACCGGAATACACCCAGCTGCATGCCATTATAATTGATCTGCGTTGCGGCAACGATTTTGGCGGTTTGCGGCAATACAGCCTCGCGATAATAATGCGTCTGCTTGTGGGTCATTTTCAATCGCGCCCGCGCCAGACGGGCCGCCGACCTTACCCGCACCGCAATATCCCAATAGAGGTCTTGGGCTTTGCGGATCTGCAATTGAGCTGTTTTGCGCTTGGCTTGCCCCTGATCAAAGATCGGTAAAATGACACCAACAACCGGCCCGCGGCCCCACTCTTTGTCTTCGCCATCGCGCTCCACCTCGAAGCCTATTTCAAGATCAGGAATGATCGAAGTTGCGGTATCTACACCATATTGATGAGCAAGGGTTACAAGCCGTAAACGACCAGCTTCCAGATCAAGACTATTGGCAACCGCCTGTTTTTCTATGGCGCTCAAAGAGCCTTTGCGCCGCGTCATGGCGGGAAGCCTTGATCCGGCCGACCAGCGGGTTTGGCGACCGGTCAGACCAAGGGCCATATTGACTTTTTCGCGAGCCTCCAGCTCCATCGCCTGCGCCCCGGACAACTCCAGCTTGGCGGTGGTCAACAGACTTTGCTGCGTCTCAAATTCTAGCGCCGTGGTATTACCAGCCTTGCGCAGGGAGACGGCGGCTTCAAAGCTTGCTCGCGACGATTTTTCCACCTGTCTGAACAGGCCAACAAGCTGGCGAGCGGCCAGATAATCGATGAAAGCAGACTGTGTGCTGGCCGCATGATCGATAACTTGCGCGGTGACACTGATTTTCGCCTCATCCAGTTTGGAAGCGGCGACCTTGCGCCGCAAGGGAATATAAAGCGCATCAATAAACTGAAACACAGCGCCATAGGCCAGATTGTAAGGCAAGCCGCTGGGGATCGGGTTTATCACCGACATATCAAAGGACGGGTTTTTCAAAAGGCCCGCTTGCACCAACCCGGCCTGCGCGATGCCCAGTTCCGTATAGGTCGATTGCAAACCCCGATTGTTAAGCAGGGCAATCTGCGTCGCGGTGCGCAGGGTCAAGGGGCGTTTGAGCATGGTCGCAACGGTCGCCCGGGCAGCCAGGTCATCCTTGCTGCCTTGATCCCAGGCGATTTTAGAACCGGTCCGGGCCTCAATGACAGAGGCCACCTCGTCAAACGTGCCCTCGCTCGACAAGGACGCGCAGCCCCCCAAAGCCCCTCCCAAAAAGCCAGTTAGCAATACTGATTTCATTATCTTGTTCATCAGTGGCTCCCCCGCATGTTTGAACCATCCATCATGGGCTTCTTTGCCTTAGGCGGTTTCATCTTTGAATGATTCATTTTCGAATGATCCATCGCGGGGGCACTCGTTTTCATTTGTAATGGCGAGAGACCGATTGAGCCAAGCTGGGGTCTGACATTGATATTTTCAGGCACCAGTGTCCCTGACATGCGCGCCTGCTTCCCGCTCGGCGCACCAGGATCAGCCGGATGTCCAATATTGAGATAATCGACCCCCTCATACTCATCGCAACCAGAGAGCGCCAGCAAGATACTCATGCCGATGACTGCTCTCAATTTAATACTCTTCATTTTTGTACTCCCCAGCTCTCGCACCCCTCACCGATTGATGAGGGCCCACGCGCAAGACTTCTTTGTTTTTTTGAAATTTTGTGACACGTCAGCAGCTGGTCCATTGGCTTACCAATGGCCTGGCGCTCGTTGGCGTCATATTATGTGAGGATGGATCTAGGTGAGCAGACGCTGAGTGTGCAAAAACTGCGCTCGTGCACCAGTCAGCCCGACAAGCTGAGGTGCTGCAGATTGAGTGTTTTGGAGCGCAATCGCCAGAATATGCTGTTCTGTATCGGCCTTTGACCCCAGCGGGACCTTCGACCAACTTGCCAAATCGATTTTCTCGAACGAAAGAGCTTTTCGCCGCATGATCGTTCTATCGGCGCTCCCTCCATCAAAACAGCATATGTGAGCCCGATGTGCGACATGGCCTGTCGACGCACACAATTTACCACTATTGGAAACTGATGCTTCGCCCGATCCCGTCATATTATGTTGATCATGCGATCTGGAATCTGCAAAGATCTGGAGGTTCAGGTTTCCCTGTGGCGCAATGACCGTGGCCATTTTCGCGCTCGAATGGCCCATCGAGGCAACGCTTTGGCCCGCAAAGGGAAGAGTGATCAAAAAGGCAAACAGCACCATTACTCCGGTGGATATCCACCCAAGCCGACGCTGGTTCACTTGTTTCGCACTCTCAATCATTCTCAAAGGGTTCGCCTATATTTCAATCATGCCAATAAAAACGGGGGTTTAATCCCACCCCTTAACAATCACGAATCCTGCCCCAAAGTAAAGCCCCCCCCAATCACATCGATGTGAGAACGAGAGTTCTGCGCTCACATGAGGTAAAAATATCAGCAAATCGTGGAGTTTGATCAGCTATTCTCTTCGCAAGTCGAACTTTCTTATCCCACAAAGAACAAACCGGCTTGGCACCGTTTTGGAGCAGTGGCCAGATATCAAGCTCGCAGATTATTGATCCCCAGCCTTTGACCGCCAGCACATAAGCGTCAGGCACCCCCTCAAAGACGTGCCCGCGCTGCGCCGTCAAGTTACTTATATTTTTATCGCTATGATGCAAAAGATACATGTGCCAAAACAAGCAGCTCCTGTGGAGGGCTCGATCAGACCAATACTAAAAAAGTTGAGAATAAAAGTCGGATATCAAGAGCGCCAACAGTCAGCCTAACATGTCACTCAAGCCAATCGCTGCAAAGTCAATAAATCCATACCTAAATGAGGGAACACCGCCTGCCGTCATGAAATTGATGGTGGGGACAACGAGCCCCAGAACCAGCACGCTCACACAAAAATTTATGGCAAAAAATAAGGACTTCTGCTTTCGAATTCGAACGCCACAGGCACGAGTTGCCTTGGCCTTGGCCTTGGCCTTGGCCTTGGCGGATATTAACTGGTTATTTTATGAATATACCAGCGATAATTTTTGCCAACTGATGACCCGGGCCACTTGACCCGACACACCAGCATTTACGGCATTTCCAACACCGCCTCCATCGCTATTTAGGGCCGCCGCCGCCTGCATCACCGGTATTGCCGCCAGTATTACCACCTTCCTGGCCACCATCTCCGCCGTCACCACCATCATCACCGACACCTTCATTGCCGTGATCGCAAAATGCTTTTTCCATCCAATTCAGCTGAGCCGATTTACATTCATCTGCAACAGCTGACCCACTTGCCATAAAAGACAAAAGTGCCGCTGCGAATAGTGATCTAAACATGGGATGTTTTCCTTTAAAATCATACAGTTAAAACATACCCCATCATAACAACCTTCATATGCTCAATAAATACACACTATAATACTTGGCTAATTTCATAAAATACCAACATACACCAAGTTTTATTCTGATAAAAATAACACGACTTGGAAGTTACGGATAAGTTATTTACTTTTCTGCAGACCATCTAATCCCCCCCAACGTTTAACGCGCCACCATATTTCAAAATGGATCTATTTCCTCCGTGACTGGATGCGTACTTACCAATTCAAAACATTCTCTTTTTTATGAGCAAAAAGCTTTGCCTACCCCATTTGGGGGATGCCCCCCCCCTTTTGCGCAAGCTATCGTCCAGTGGAATGAAATTAAAGGTAGGCAGTGAGTACCCTCCCCCCGATCGAGAACTCAAAGTCTCCAACGCTATTTCATCACCTAGTTATACTGTATTTATACTAGCAAACGAGAGCTCTGAGTTGTCCTAACCGGCGACACAGAGCTCTCTATTTGCTTGGTCGCGTTAAACGCCCTACCCCAATAAAAAGCGCCAGCTATTTGGGCAATTTAAACGGATTGCATATCCTGATGATCAGCGCCACCAGTTCAGCCTGGCGATGTGTATCGGTTTTGGAAAAGATCGTCTTGAGCTGACTGCGAGCTGTACCGACCTGAATTTTTGCCGCGCGTGCATAATCAGAAAGGCTAAGACCATTGGCAAGTGCAGCTGCCAGATTTGCTTCTGATACGGTCAGGTCAAAAGCCATGGTCAAGACTGGTTGCATGTTTTGATGCTCGCTGGACGGATCAGAAATAATCACCAATGCCTGCTTTTCGTCTCCAACCTTTGGCAACGCGCCCTTGGCCCGCGAACCGGCAAGTGGCATGACCTGGGCAACCAATGGGTGCGCCAAATCCGGACCGCTGATCCTGACAAGATGGTTCTGCGAAAAACCGGACGCCTCGCCAAGCGCAGCCGTTAACGCCCGACGCAACATTTCGCTCTCACTATACCCTGATCCAATGGCGATACAGGCATGCGCGTCCAGCGTTAAAATTTTTGCGTCAAACAGTGCTCTGGCGGCACGGTTGGCATAGTAGACCTGCAATTGCCCATCGATGACGATGCTCGCGCAACTTTGCGCCTCAAGCGTATATTCCAGCGAGGTCGCAAGCATAGCGCCATGTCCAAGCCGGCGGCTGATTTCAAACGCCTGTATCAAATGCGGTGTGATGAGCTTTTGTAGCCGCGCGATCGCTTCACCGCTATTTTCGAGCATTTTATCAGTAGAATGAATACCCAGCACGGCGAAACTCTCGTGCGAGCGATGAATGACCGTCCCCGAAGCACTATCCAAACCCTCGAAATTTGACAAAAAGTCGGTGTAAAATTCGGTCTTTTTCAAATCATTCGAGGAGATCAGCTGCCGCCCGTCGATAAAATCGCCAACAGGTGCCTTGGTCGCCAGGCCCGGCGTCCACGGATTGAGCTTGTCATAATAGGACATATATTCCGGGACAAATTCATCAATCCAGTTTTCCGACATCAACAACAGATCCATATCAGTTGTCTTGGTATCCGCCAGATAAAGCACGGGATGCAGACCGGGGATGGCCTGAGGAAGCGCATCGACCAGTTTCTGCCAACGCGAAGGGTCAAGCGCTGCGTCGTAAATCAGCGCCGTTAAACGAGAAACAATCTCGCCTTCAGTTAATTTGCTCCAAGCCATTGATGCGCCCCAAATATCTCACGATATTATTGCGAAATACAACCTCGCCAAAACATCTTATCAAGACATCTTATCCGGCTGCTGACCAATTTATAACAATCAATGAGCAGCCCCCCACACAATCTTACACAATTTTGGAGCGCATAACAATTTTCAGAACCAAGAATTTAATCTTAGTTACGGCGCAGTCCTCCTAATACAGGGGGCTTGCAAGGTTTTTGGGCTGGCGACATGGCGGCATTTCGCCTGATAATGAGCGTGTTATACGGCCTGATAGTAGGAGGGATAACGGGCAGGGAAAGTCAATATTCGTCAAGCGCAAAATCCGCAACAAATGCCTCGCCGGCGGGCAGCCTATGCAGCTGACAGAAAAGGGCCAGCCCTTTTCAAACCCGATTTTGGAGGGGATGGTGGATGCGGTCTTAACTCCCTCTCCCATGGGGCTGTGGAGAGAAGAGAAAACGGGGATGGGGCCCCGTTTTTCCGACACAGGGCTGGGGTGAGGGGGTAGGATTTGAGGAGAATACAAAAACTCTCGCACCTATCTCTCTTGCAAAGTCAAAAAGGGCCCTCCCCCCTCGTCATTGCCGGACAAGCGCAGCGCCGATCCGGTAATCCATTGTTGCTACAAGGAAAATAAATTATGGGTCGCGAAGAAAAGCTTCTTGAGTAAATGGTCAGCGTAATTCCTTACTCAGACAATATTGTTCAAGCTCATCAAAGCTGTTGGATAAATGTTCAATGAATTGCTTGGGGTTGCTTTCTGCTTTTATGGCCCGCCCAATAATAACGTCGCAACAATAAGGGACGATCAGCGCTTCTCCTTTGGGCAGGACGTAGCCCAATCCGTTCATGAGAACAGGGGTAATGGGCGTTGCCTTACGCTCCTTGAGTAAATAAAACAGTCCTTTGCGTAAACGCCCTCTTTCCTCTGGTTTGCCACGGCTGCCTTCAGGGTACAAAATGAGAATATCTCCTTGATCCAACGCTTCGTGGCAGGGGGCAAACAGTTTCTCTCTATCTGTTTCTCCTGTTCGATCCAAGGGCACAATTCCGATACAGCTAAGTGCAAACCATTTCAAAATGGCATTACGAAAGAAATAGTCGGCTGCTGCCACAGGGCGCAGTTTGTGAAGAGCTGACAATGGGTAAAGACTCATCAGCACCAGCGTATCAAGATGACTATTGTGGTTAGCCGCAAGGACAGCCGGGCCGTTTTGGGGAAGATTGTTCATACCGCGCTTGTTGAGACCCAATACAAACAGCACTACAGGGCGCACAATGAGCGCAAAAAATAATATTTTGGGAATTCTGCTCACAGGTTTTAAAACTCCATATAGTAAAAATAGTGGAAAAACAGCGGCGCCGTATAGGTCATACTGTCAAGCCTATCGAGAATGCCGCCATGGCCGGGAATGAGATGACCGCTATCCTTGATCTGCAAGTCACGCTTGACCGAGGAAATGACGACATCACCAACAAATCCCGCCAAGGCGATGATCAGCCCAGCCAAAAGCCCGCGTTGCCAATTGAGGGACGTCAGATAAGGGGCTAGCAGGCTGGATATCAAGGTGACAGTGACAAGACCTCCCAAAAAGCCTTCCCAGGTTTTGTTAGGGCTAATTTTAGGAATGATTTTATGCTTGCCAAAGCTTTTGCCCCAGACATATTGGCTGACATCATTGGCCTGCGTCATTAGAAATAGAAACAACAAAGGGCCAATCGCGCCTGCGAGTGGATTTTTGTCAGGCAAGGCCAGTAGGTAGGCGATATGACTTAAATTGAAAACGGTCAGCATCACCGCCCAGTGGATGACCCCTGCAGAATGGATAAAGCCGCGTGTTTCACCAGTCAGAAGCATACGCAAAGGCAGGAATAAAAAAGTATAGACAGGGATAAAAATGATAAACATGCCGTACCAGCCGATCGACGCCCAGTAATATTGCACCGGGATCGACAGATAGGCCCAAGCGATGACCCGCCGGTCGGCAAACCGAGTCGGCACAATAGACAAAAACTCTTTCAATGCCAAAAAGCTAACCACCGCAAACAACACAATACCCGTGCCTGTACCATATGAGATTGCAGCAAAAAGTATGGCGATCATCCACCACCAGCTATTGATGCGCAACCGCAGTTCAGTATCATCTTTGTCCGGATTTCTCGCTTTCCGAACCAGCCGGATGATGGTCGATACAACCAGAACGCCGATAACGGCACACATGACATAAAAGGAATGAACTGGAAGCAAAGAAAATTCTGGCATTTGGTCAGCTTTCCAAGTGATTGTAGGCATTGCGGGTACGGTTATAGAGGGTAACAAAGCTGCCTAGGACAATGATCGACAAGGCACCGGTCAAAACGAAATCGCTCTGCAGAAAAACCCTTTCAAAGGCCGTCACAAAAAGTGCTATTGTTAAAACTGCCATGCGGTGCTGTTTTGCCATAGGGCCGGAAAAATCCACAGGTGCACCCAGCGAACTGGCCAGTGTGCGAATATAGGCGGTTAGCACCGACAATAACGCAGCCAGTCCCCCTAAACCGGCACCCCAGTCTATCCCCGAAATGGCGACACCAGCCGCAAATAATATAAGCGGATCAGAAATGCGGTCGGGGATGTCGTTAAACAATTCGCCCGAAGCAGTACTTTTCCCCCCTTCCACCGCCACCATGCCGTCAAACAGATTGCACAACAGTCGCATTTGAATGAAAAAGGCAGCAAATATGAATAGTGCAAAATCAATTATTTCTGAATACCGAGAGACCGCCATCAGGCATAAAGCCGCGAGGGCTGCAAAGCCAATACTTGCCACTGATATTTGATTGGGGGTGATGTTTCGCTGACTTAGCCAACTTGCTAATTTCTGCGCACCAACAGCGCTTCTTACCTTTAGCGGTCGGCGGCCTTCAACATCGTTCATATTCACGACCCTTTCAGCTATTTCAGAGCTTGTCGCTATTCTTGATGATTCTAAAAGAAGTATAAAGGCCAAAACCAAGCGCCACACAAAGAGCTGGAGATATCGTTGACAGTATATGCTGCGTTTGCGCCAATTTGTGAACGAGTATCAGAAATCCCCCCGTGATCATCATGGTAAATATGACTGGAAGGCCAGTTCGTGCCAATCTGTTTGATTCTACTATGATTTTAATTTGGGCAAACCAATGAATAGATTGGATCATAAAAAGAGTAATTAGAAAACTTGCGGTTCCCTGCACAAAGGCGGCAACAAACCCTCCAACTTCTTCGTCGCGATTGACATAAAAAGCCCAGCTTCCCCATAGCAGGAAAGCAGCAAATGCCGAGATCAGTTTATATTTCTTATCACTTATTTGCTTGATAGCCATTTTCTTTGCAACGCCCCGTCTGTGATTCTTAGCACTTTGACAAAGCAAGTACACTTTGCGTTATCTGCGTCCTAGCAAGGTACAAATTGATCCCATGAAATGGTTCTTGTTCACTCATTAGTATTAGAAATAAATCCTCCTCCCCGCAAACACAAAAAAACCCTCCTACTGGTCTTGCGACCAATAGGAGGGTTTGTTGTTTCGTTTCGTATATTAGGGAACTTGCAAGCAATATATTTGGAATGCCTGGCGACGACCTACTCTCCCACACCTTAAGATGCAGTACCATCGGCGCTGAAGCGTTTCACGGTCGAGTTCGGAATGGGATCGGGTGTAGGCGCTTCGCCATAATCACCAAGCAATCAAAATATATTACTTGTTTCAAGTTATAGAAATCTGGTTTTTCTGTATCAACATTCGCTGATTTCAATGTCTCACTCCTGCAAGTGAACATTGACTAATGAGAGCAAATCAAGACAATCGAATTATTAGTACTGGTAAGCTTCACGCCTTGCAGCGCTTCCACACCC
>JAJRPI010000091.1 GCA_024280895.1 Alphaproteobacteria bacterium
CAGACCACATTCATCATTGGGCAATATCACGCCCATCGAATACGCCATGAAAATGGCATTGCAAAAACAGGCCGCATGAGGCCATAAATGAAACTACGGATTCTCCATAAAACTGGAGGGAAGATGGGTCGCAGGTCAGAGACCCATGTGCAATATTTGCTGCGACTATCAGAACTGGAGCTGATTGAATGAACCGCTCCGGGTTTACTGGAGGCTGTTTGGTGTTGACACCAGATTGGATATTGAATGATGGTAAGTAGAAAACGATGACGGACGTATGAAATTTTTCCCATCAAATCCGTATATAATATCACCTTTTTCAGCCACCCAGTTAATGTGACAATGCTCGGTATATGGCGCAATCTTGATAAACGCCGACAGGCCTCTATCGCTTTGGATAATCAGGGCCTGTGTTCCCCGTATCAAACAAATGGCAGGCAACACCGCGTTCAGCGTCGACCTGATGCCAGTCTGGACTAACTTTCTTGCAGATATCCGCAGCATAAGGGCAACGCGGGTGAAAATGACAGCCACTTGGTGGATTGACAGCAGAAGGAACTTCACCCTCAATGTGTAAAAATTTTCTGCTCTGGCGCGGGTCTGGCACCGGAGAGGCATCGCGGAGAATGTGAGTATAGGGGTGAAGGGGTTCTTCAAAAATGCGCGGGATGGGCCCGGTTTCCACAATTCGCCCCAGATACATAACCGCCATATCTTGACAGAAAAAACGCACCACGCCCAGGTCATGGGAGATGAACACAAAACTGAGGTTGTGAGATTCCTGAAGCTCGCGCAGAAGCAACAGGATCTGCGCCTGGATTGACACATCAAGAGCAGAAACCGGCTCATCGGCAACAATCAGCTCCGGACCAACGGTAAGCGCCCGGGCGATACCGATGCGTTGGCGCTGCCCGCCGCTAAATTCGTGCGGGAACCGGTTGGCAGCATCGGGCGGCAGCCCAACTTCATCGAGCAGTTTCAAAACCCGTTCATGGGCTTGACGTTTGTCGGCCAGACCATGCACCAGCAACGGTTCAACCAGCGCTGCACCTATACGCTTACGCGGGTTCAGTGAGGAGTACGGATCCTGAAAAATAATCTGCATGCGTTGGCGCAAAGCGCGCATATCAGAGGCATTTGTACTCAGGACATCCTGCCCGTCAAAGGTAACAGAACCGGAATCCGGTTCAACCAAACGCAGCAGGGCGCGCCCTAAAGTTGATTTACCACAACCGGATTCGCCTACCAAACCGAATGACCGTCCGCGTTTGACCTCAAACGAAACTCCATCGACAGCACGAACGGTCATGGTTTTAGCAACGGGAAAGCCACGTTTTACGTGGAAAAACTTTTTTATATTCTCAATTCGCAACAAAGTATCAGCCATTGGCACGATCCTCTATTGCCGTTAAGTCGTGATCGCCGCGCACCCAGCAAGCAACTTCATGTGTCGAGCCAGCATTGATCTGTTGCAGGGCAGGATCAAGTTTTCGACAAATTGGCCGCGCTAAGTCACACCGCGCTGCAAAGCGACAACCATCGGGCATACGACTTATAGGTGGAACCTGTCCCGGAATGGAGTGGAGAGTTTCGGTGTCACGATCACTGCGAGGAATCGATCGCATCAATGCCTCAGTATACGGATGCGTGGGGTGCGCAAACAGCGAATCAACATCGGCAATCTCGACGATATTGCCAGCATACATCACTGCCACCCGGTCTGCGATGGATGCAACCACACCCAGATTATGGGTAATGAAGATCAACGACATGCCCGTATCTCGTTTAAGTTCGCCGAGCAGAGCAAGAATTTGAGATTGAATGGTCACATCCAGCGCCGTGGTTGGTTCATCAGCCAGAATGATGTCGGGCCGGCAGGCAAGCGCCATGGCGATCATCACGCGTTGACGCATACCGCCGGAAAACTGGTGTGGGTATTCCTTGAAGCGGCTACTGGCCGAGGGGATCTTGACTTGATCAAGCAACTCAAGGGCCGCTCTGTTTGCTTCTTCCTTGTTCATATCACGATGATACAGAAGCGCTTCAGCGACCTGATGCCCAACCGAAAGCACTGGATTGAGAGCAGTCATCGGCTCCTGGAAAATCATCGATATTCTATTGCCACGAATCTCGCGCATCTCATCTTCGGAAAGACCTAGAAGATTGCGTCCATTGAACTGTATTTGCTCGGCCTCAATCCGTCCATTTTGTGAAGGCACCAAGTCGAGTACGGAAAGAGCGGTAACACTCTTTCCACAACCGGATTCGCCCACCAGGGCCAAGGTCTCATTGCGGCGCAGGGTAAAACTTATGTCGCGCACAGCCGCATGCCACTCTCCGGCAATGCGAAAGGAAGTCCTGAGTTTCCGCACGTCGAGAATAATATCTGGATTACTTTCACTGCTTTGTATTGAATTTGGCATAGTGTGCATCAATCCACTCGAGTCTTGGGATCAATGGCATCACGCAAGCCGTCACCCAAGAGGTTGAGTGAGAAGACGACGAGCAGGATTGCCAACCCGGGGAAGATAGAGAGCCAGGGATTGTCGAGGATATTCTCGAAACCTTCCCGGATCATGCCACCCCATGTTGCTGCCGGTGGTTTGACGCCCAGACCAATGAAGCTGAGCGAGGCCTCGGTGCGAATGGCAGTTGCCAGCCACAACGAAGCCATGACCAGAACTTCGGACGTGACATTTGGCAATATATGAAACACCATTATACGCCAGTCCCGGTAACCGAGGGCCCGGCAGGCCTCGATAAAGTCGCGTTCTCTAACCACTATTGTCGGTGCCCGGGCGATGCGCGCGAACCCCGGTATTGATGTCAAGGATATGGCGATGATCATGTTTTGCATGCTGGGGCCGAGCATGGCGACAACAATCAGGCCCAGAATAAGCGTCGGGAAGGCCAGCAGAATATCGTTGAATTGCATGATCACATCATCAACCTTGCCGCCATAATATCCGGCGATAATACCAATCGCTGTCCCTATTACCATCGCCGAAAGAATGGCCACGCCGCCGATGGTCAGTGAAATTCGCGCACCATAGAGCAGGCGGGAATAGATATCGCGCCCATAAGCGTCCGTCCCCATCCAGAATTGAGCCGAGGGGCCTTCCAGGCGATCCAGAATATTTTGAATAAGCGGGTCGTGGGTGCTCAAAAGCGGCGCGAAGACAGCTGCCAGCAGCACCAGGAGGAAAATTACAGCCCCCAGTCCGGTGAGTTTGTTGCTGCGGAACGTGCGCTTAACCTGTTCCTGAAACAAAGCGCTACTTGACAGCGGTGCCGGCATATTTTCGCTTTTTTCGGTCATTGGTACTTCACCCGGGGATCAATCAGGCCGTATGTTAAATCTGTCAGTATGTTTATGAAAATGATGATGAAGGCATAACAGACCATCAGCCCCTGCAACATGGTGTAATCGCGTTGCCCAAGGGCGCCGACGATGAGTTTACCCAAGCCGGGCCTGTTAAAAACAATCTCGGTCAGGACTGAATTGCCAACCAAAACCCCGAGGAAAAGGCCGACCATTGTGACCACCGGAATAAGAGCGTTGCGCAGCGCATGGTGCCAGATAATAACCTTGTTCGGCACACCTTTTGCGCGTGCTGTGCGGATGTAGTCCTCGCTGAGCACATCCAGCATCGAAGACCGGGTTACGCGGGCAATATAGGCCGTCATGATCGTGCCCAAAGTGAGTGCAGGCAGGGCCAGGTCCCGAAACCATCCGATAAAATCATCCCGCCCGCCGCTGCTGATCACCGGTAACCAGCCCAGATTGATAGAGAAGATGATGAGGAGTAAAATCGCTGAAACAAAGGCTGGAAACGACAGGCCGATCAGCGTCATGAGGCGGACAAAATAATCGATCAGTTGATTACGATGCAACGCTGACCAGATACCAAGTGGAATGCCTGTCACCACCCCGAAAATCACCGACACGAAGGTCAGCTCCAGAGTGTAGGGCAATACGTTGATAACTTCACCCAGGATCGACTTCCCGGTGACCATGGATTCGCCCCAGTCCCCGGACAACGCATTACCCATGAATTCGAAATACTGTTCCAGAAGCGGGCGGTTGAGGCCGAGGCGTTCGCGCATGGCATCCAACGCTGCCGCACTTGCCTGATCACCCAAATAGTCTGTGCCGGATCGCCAGGCACAATACGCACCAGGACAAAGATAATCGACATGACGGCCAATAGCGTCGGTATGGCTATAATCAGTCGACGGGCGATAAAGGTGAGCATGGTGATCCTTCAATTCGACTATCTTTGTACTGTCAGTGCCGCTTGGCCATCAGTGTAGCTTGCAGGAGGCAGGAAGGGAAGCGGCTGGATTTCTCCAGCCGCTGCGTTGTTAAAAATATGGGTGCTTACTTGAAGTGCGTATTCACAGTGACTGCCGGGGCCAGAGACAGCGAGCCTATCAATTTATAACCCAGATCCAGGTAGTCCTTGGTTGCCCAGAGTTGCAGGGTTTCATAAATGGGGATGGCGCAGAAATCTTTCATGATTTTCTCCTGTGCAGTCTTCCACAACGCCTTTTGCTTGTCAGGGTCCTGTTCAGATCGCGCGGCATCAATCTCGGCGTCACCGGCACTGCAGTGCGAGAAGTTGGTGACTGCAGTCGGGGTGCCAACCGTGCTGTCGGAATGGAAGAACTGGGTCAGGTAGGTGTCAGCGACCGGGAAACGGGCGGCCGAATAGTGAGTAACCTGGCTCAGGTCCTTGCGGATTTGGGCATGAAACGTTGCATGCTCGACAACTTCCAGGTCCAGTTTGATACCCGCGCGGGCAAGTTGTGCCTGAAACACTTCCATAGTGGCCAGCATTCCGGGAAGGCTGGTGTGGATCGCTTTTATTGTGATCCCATCAGGGTAACCTGCTTCGGCAAGCAGCTTCTTTGCCCCTTCCACGTCGTATTTGGGCATCAGGGCTGTCATGTCGGCATAGCCAAGGTAGCCTTGCGGTACGATGGATGTTGCCGCGCGAACCGTGCCGGCACCTTTAAAGTTGACGAACTCAACCCGGTCAACCGCCATGGCGATGGCTTTACGCACGCGGATGTCGTCCAAGGGTTTGGATGTTATGTTCAAAGACATAACCGACATTTCGGCCGGCTCCATAACGTGGACAATTGTCCCCTTGAGCTTTTTCATGCGATCAACCCAAACCTGACCCTGACCGCCATAAATCATGTCAAGTTCGCCGGCCTGGAACGCCAGGTCGCGCGCCGAATTGGACGGAATGTAGCGATACATAATGCCCTTGAGTTTTGGGACGCCACGGAAATATTTGGGGTTAGCGATAAGTTTCAGATACTGCTGTGGCTTATATTCACCAAACATGAAGGGCCCGGTTCCGATGGGGTGCTTCTGGAAGTCTTCGCCCATTTCCTCCGCAGCTTTCTTACAAACGATATTACCACCATGATAGTTGGTGACCAATCCGAGCAAGCTGGGGATAGGATTCTTGAGCGTGATCTTTACTGTGTAGGGGTCCAGCGCCTTCACGCTTTCAAACACCTTGAAATTGCTGGAGAAACTTGAGCTTTTTGGATTAGCAGCGCGGGCGAAGGAATAAACAATATCCGCGGAAGTCAGTTCACCATAATTAGAATGACACTGTACGCCTTTACGCAGGTTGAACGTCCACTCCAGGCCATCAGCACTGGTGCTCCAGCTTTCTGCCAGATCTGGCTCGATGGTATTCGGCGATGCAGTGCCCGGTGTGAACCGAACCAACCCGCTGAACATCCAGCCAAACACTGCTTTATCTATGGTCGTTGCCGACAGATGCGGATCAAGTCGTCCGGCATCCGATGCAGCAATGCCAACATTGAGGAAATTGGTATCAGGGCCAGCCTGACTCTGTCCCGTTACGGATAGAGTCAAAACAAGACCCGTTGCCAATGCGCAAGCGGTCTTCAATAATCGCGACTTCATTTATCATCTCCCTGTATTTTTAATGAAGGTATAAAATGATCTCTTAATTGCTTCTACAATGTACAAAATGAAGGATATTAGGTGCTCTGTAAACGTCCAAAAAACTAGCCGCTTACCTCCATATTAAATGGAAGCAAGAAATCATGCCTACAACCAAAATATTCGTGCGCGCTAATTGAACAAAAAAACTGGCTTTTTTCAAAGACTGTTATCACTTCAAAACGCTCCAATTGTGGTGAAGTCATTTTCGCTGGCTTTAAATTCCAATGTAAATGGAATTCAGTTATTGAGTTTTCCGTGATCAGTCATCATAAGGAAATTTTTGTTCAAGCTGTATAAGCTCCTCTCGCATCTGGCTCAAGAGCCATTGGCGGACCCGCGACTTTGTTTGACTGAGCGGTTTTTTCGTGGCCGCCAGCAACAGAAACTGATGACCTGTTCGCAATTGTTTTTTGCTGGCAGGCACAAGAGAACCATTGAGCATAAGTGTGGCGCAGGCACTGACAAAACCTAAAGCTACACCCTCACCAGATAAGGCCATTTGCATAGCGAAGGAATAGTCTGGCACGATTGTGATCTGGTGGATTCTGGTTAACTTAAAACCAGTTTTATCAGCAAAAACTTGCCATGAGGTTCTGGTTGAGTCGGCCAATCCCAACAAAATGTGTTCGCGTCCGGACGAGGTGTCATCCAACGAACCGTGTCGTTGCAGGTATTGTGGCGTGGCCAATGGAAAAACCCATTCGGGAGCAAAGGGCCAGCTTTGATCCTCTTGCTGGGCCTCGGTATCATAGCGTGCACCAAGATCGCAGGGACTTATAGGACCTTTCGGCTCTTTGCGGGTCAATTCATACTGTAAAATTACATCGGGAAAAGCTTTTCGAAACAGATTCAAACGTGGCATCAGCCAATAGGTGACAAATCCGGTGGTGACGGATAATGTAATTTGGTTGTCGTCGCTTTTTTTACTCTCAAATCTGTTGATCGCCCTTTCCAGCGATTGAAAGGACTCTACCACCCCATCGTAAAACAACACTCCATTCTCTGTCAGACTTAACCGAGATCCTCGGCGTGCAAACAGCTCTGTTTTAAGATGGGCTTCCAGAGCTGCGATCATGCGACTGACCGCAGGTGGCGTAACATTAAGTTCCATCGCTGCTGTGGTGAAACTCAGATGACGTGCGGCGGCTTCGAATATGAACAATGCTTTTGGAGATGAGATTTTCTGTCGCAGTTTAGACGGTGGTTTATTTACGGCCTTTGATGGGGGCATTCTCTTCCCTTCATTCAGAATAATGCGCAGTTAATCTTTTGTTAAATATGATTTATCCCTACACTTAATATAGGGGAAAACAAACAGTTTTATGAATGTTTACAAGCTGCGTAATATCAATCATTTTATACGTTGTAATTGATATTCATACAATGGTCAGTTCAAAAACATTCTAAAAAACAAAGCTCATTGCAATCACTCTGCATTCCATTCCACGTTGATTATAGGTGTGTTGAGTTGACTTAAAATAGGGGCTGGGTCAAATCGTATTCATATCTATTCTCTGCAGGACATCTCATTCATTAAACTAAAAAATCATGGCGAAAAAAATAAATAATTTTAAGCATAAACCTTTTTGGTGGGATGATGCGAAGTTGGAGCAGTGCAATTTAACCGGAGGCATCGACGAGCTTCCGGTTAAAATCAGCACATTGATCGTGGGTGCAGGTTATAGTGGTCTGTCTGCAGCTCTGACCCTGGCCCGCGCTGGTCGAGAGGTTATTGTCGTGGATGCCGAAATGCCAGGTTTCGGTGGTTCTGCACGTAATGGTGGCCTGATTGGTCCTACTTTGCATAAGCTCGGCCTGAAGGGTTTGACCGCTGCTTATGGTGAAAGCAAGACCACTGCGATATTACATGAATCCATGAAGATCCTTGTTTATCTGAAGGAGTTTATCAAATCGGAAGCCATCGATTGTGACTTGATACTGAAGGGGCGTTTTTACGGCGCATACAGTACTAAATCCTATGATGAGAGCATGCGGAGATCAGAATACCTGAATAAAATTGTTGATCTTCAGTTTGAACCGGTACCAAAATCAGAACAATATCAGCAAATTGGCAGTGATTTCTATCATGGCGGCGTGGTCTATCCTGACGACAGCTATCTTCAACCAGCAAAATATCTCATCGGTCTTTGTAAGCTTGCGCTTGATGCTGGCGTGAAAATCATTGCACCTGCGCGAGTGACGGGAGTGGAATATGACGGCAATCGACGCATCGCACATTTTGGCCATCGACAGATAGAGGTTGGCCAAATTCTGATCGCCACTAATGGCTATACCGGCCCTGAACTATCATATTTTCATAAACGTATAATTCCCATCCGCTCTGCCGTCATCGCAACAGAAGAACTCGATCCCTCAATCGCAGCGGGCCTATCACCCAAAGGGCGCGGATTTGGTGGTTTATCTCGGCTTGCGCCATATTATCGTCCATCGGCTGATGGTAAAAGATTAATTTTTGGTGGGAGAACGTTTGAAGTGAAAGACCGAGCGGATCGTTATGCGCCGGATTTAAAGCGATTGATGACACGAATTTTCCCTCAGTTGTCGAATGCTAGAATCTCCCATGCTTGGTCTGGGACTGTGGCTTATACCTTTGATCATGTCCCCCATTTGGGAGAACATGATGGCATTCATTATGTGATGGGTTATTGCGGATCGGGCATCGCACGGGCCAGTTATTACGGCCGTATGGCAGCGTTGAAAATGTTGGACCAGAGCGAGGGGAAAACCGAACTGGATGGATTGGAATTTTCTACCCGGCCATTATACAGCGGCAAGCCGTGGTTTCTTCCTTATATTCTGCGTTGGCATTCATTTGTAGACCGGTTTGGCCTATAGGTCTGTCCTACTGCTATTAGCGTTTAATTGGGAAGAGAAGACCTTAAAGGCACCAACTTTAATAAGCCCTGATCTTATAGGAAATGAAATGACAATATCGACTGCAGCCCCCTCTGCCAAAAACCTAAAAACCACTAAACGCCCGGCAACCACACTGGCCAATTTGGCTGACTATGCACTCAGTCTGAAAACTGCGACCTTGTCAGAGGTAACGCTTACCTCTGTACGTAACTGCGTTTTGGACTGCATCACGGCTGCTATAGTCGGCGCCAGCGCTGATGGTTCGCGGGCCGCCCGCATCACCGCTCAAGCCAGCTTTGGCTCCGGAGCCAGCTCGGTGTGGTTCTCAGCCGCCAAAGTGCCCGCAGCCGCAGCCGTGCTGGCAAACTCCACAGCAGTAAGCATCCTTGATCTCGACGACGGACATCGCGCCGCAAGCGGCCACCCCGGTGCTGCCATCATCCCGAGCTGTCTGGCAGTGGCCGAAGAGGTCGGCGCAAGCTGGGACGAATTGGTGCTGGCCATCGTCTTAGGTTACGAAATCGCCGTGCGCGTGGCGGCAAGCCGCGATTATGAATTGATTGAAACCATGGCAACGGGCAAATGGTGTAACTTTGGCGTTGCCGCTGCTGTTGGTCGCCTGCGGGGCTTGACCCGAGACGAATTGGAACAAGCC
The DNA here is from genome assembly GCA_024280895.1 of Alphaproteobacteria bacterium. Lineage (GTDB taxonomy): Bacteria > Pseudomonadota > Alphaproteobacteria > Rhizobiales > JAKIUO01 > JAKIUO01. The sequence continues at coordinate 9,528 of JAJRPI010000091.1, forward strand.
ATGGCAATAGCTGGCTGTCATGGCCCCAACCAGATAGCCTCCATTCATTCCAGAGTAGGGGGCAACAATGTAAAGGAGGGTATTCCCTGGAGTTCATTGACCGGTGTGCTTGCTGTAGATTTGGCCAAAGCAGGTTTTACCGGGCCCGTGGCTATACTGGATGTACAACCCATTTATGATGCTAAAAAAATATTGCAGAATCTCGACCGGCCCGGCTTGATTGAGCGAACCTACTACAAACCCTATTCCTGTTGCCGCTGGGCTCATGCCGCAATTGACGGGCTGATCGACATTATGAGCAATAACAGCCTACAGCCTGAGGCCATCGAAAGTATCGAAGTCCATACATTCAAATGGGCATTGAAGTTAAACAACGACATCGATCCGACGACACACGAAGGCGCGCAATACAGTATTCCCTTTTGCCTGGGCGTTGTTGCCTACTACGGATCCACAGCAATGTTACCACTGCGCAATGAGAGCCTGCATGACCCTCTTGCTGTCACTTTAGCAGGTAAAGTTCGGCTAATCGCCGATGCCGATCTGGATGCCCGGTTTCCGAAAATGACAGCGGCCCGCATCGTGCTTCGAACAGCAACAGAAACGCATACCCGAGAAATCCTCCACCCCCTTGGTGATCCCGATAATCCAATGTCACATGCCAGATTGCTGGAAAAGTTTACCGATGCCACTCAAGGGTTACCAGTAGACGGCGTATTGGAAGGAATCACCTCCTTCGACAACGGCAATTATCGACCAATCATACAAGCACTCACAACTTGCAAGTCAACTTAAGAAATGTCAACGCCGGAGCAAAAGTGCACCATGTGCCGGAGTAAAAGTGCACCACTTTGATGTTGCGGAGGGTTGTCCATAGGCACCGCTTCGCAGAGTGGCCCACACGGCAGACGGCGCGGAGCGGGGGCTGTGGTCAAGCCGGGTATTGGGATGGTCAGTTTTGGAGTTTTCTGCGGTTTTTGCTGTGTTTTAGGCGATAGCTGTCGCCGTTCATTTCCAGGATGTGGACATGATGTGTGAGCCGGTCGAGCAATGCGCCGGTGATCTGATGAGATGATGGCGGCGGTTAACATATGCAGGCGGCATCAGTTTGACTTCATGGCCAAGCGCAACCAGCGTTCGAGCCCAGTGATGAGCTGATCCGCACGCTTCAATTCCTATCAGGCATGAGGATAGTTTGGTGAAGAACGGTAGCATTTGCTTGCGGCGCAGTCTTTTAACGAGAACGCTCACTCCCTGTTCATCAACTGCGTGAATTTGAAAAACGCTTTTGGCTAAATCAAGACCAATTGTTGTAATCTTCATTGTGGATGCTCCTTCTTTTTGCGGTCAGTAACAACAACGACCACTTTAAACGGCTTCAATGCCGATGTGAGGGGGCGTCCACATCATCAAGCTTCCTTTTAGGAGGTTTTAATGAACTCGGATCGTTTTGTCATCAGTGATAGCATGTGGATGTCTCTGCGGGAACTTCTTCCCGGCAAGTCCAACGACCGTGGTGTTACAGCGGTCGATAACCGGCGGTTTCTTGAAGCTGTCTTGTGGCGTGTACGCACGGGCTCACCCTGGCGCGACCTTCCCGATGGATTTGGCAATTGGAACAGTACTTTTCGCCGCTTCCGTAGATGGGCCAAGGCTGGGGTTTTTGAGAATCTATTCAATGCGTTATCTGATGAACCGGACTTTGAATACGCCATGATTGATGGCACGATTGTTTCCGTTCACCAGAAGGCGACCGGCGCTAAAGGGGGACTCAAAATCAGGCCATCGGGCGCTCAAAAGGTGGCCTGACGAGCAAAATTGTGGCCCTTGTCGATGCCTTGGGTAATCTGGTGAGCTTTGTTCTGCAGCCGGGCCAGCGCAATGACATCATCGGCGTCAAGCCTCTCATCGAAGGGATCAGTTTTGAAGCTCTTCTGGCGGATAAGGCTTTCGATGCAGATTGGTTGCGACAAGAACTCGACGACCGTGGTGCTATGGCGGTGATCCCGCCACGCAGCAACCGGAAAGTCCAGTACACCTACGACAAAGTCATGTATCAATGGCGCCACTTGGTCGAAAACTATTTCGCCAAAATCAAGGAATTCCGAGGCATTGCAACGAGATATGACAAAACCGATACAAGCTTCAAAGCAAACATAAACCTTGTAGCAGCTATCATATCAATGCGTTAAATGTCCACAGGCCTTAGAGCATTTCCGGTTTAATAAAGGTCATACCCATTTGCTTTTAAGACGTTTCGGAGTGAAGTATTGAACCTGTGGAAGGCCACGATCGCTGCAGCCTGATCCAGGCATCAATTCAAATTCGCTCGGTTGCGACTGCATAACGTGACAATGCCAAAAGCCTTAGGTATATGATGTGTACGATCTATTGTCTGTACTATAATTTTAAGTACTGAAGCGCTGAATGGAGAAGTTGTCCAGAGAAATCACAGATCTGCCTTCCATGGCTAGTTCAGCCAGTATTTCGCCAACCACGGGGCCAAGTTGAAAACCGTGCCCGCAAAACCCAAAAGCATGAAAGAGGCCCGGCGTGGTTTTGCTGGGTCCGATTACCGGGATACCATCAGGTAAAAACCCCTCGATTCCGGACCAGGTACGTATTACCTGGATGTCTTGCGTCCATGGCAGGATGGTCACCATTCTCTTTGTTGCCTCACGGCCGTTTTCTACAACAGCGCGTGCGCGGATCTTGTCGCGATCTGTCCAACCATAACCGCCCCCAAAAATCAGATTTCCCCGCGGAATTTGTCGTGCATATACGCCGCCGCCGACAGCCCCAATGCTCACATTGAGGCGATAAGGCAGCGGTTCGCTAACCTGCATATTTGGTCCCCGCGGCTGCAAGGGGGCAAAATCGCCGAACCAGCCTGCAATCCGTTCAGCCCAGGCACCGGCAACATTGAGCAACGTGGCAGAGTGAACACTTTTGCCGCTTCTGGTCTCCAGGCAAAAGTCTGCACCGTTTTTTGTCGCTCCAGTGACGGTTTCATGTTCGTGGATGTGAGCCCCTGCCGCTCGGGCCGCCCGGGCAAAATAGGGGGCAACCAGTCGCGGATTGGCCTGTCCGTCACTCGAGCAAAGAGATGCCCCGAAAACAGTCTTGTCGAGCCAGCCAAACCGTTTGTGCAACGCATTCCTGCCGAAAAGTTCAATGTCCAGTTTTAAGTCACGGGTGTCATCGGCAAATTGTTCCAAGACAGCCATTTCAGCCTCATTAAACGCCAGTTTCAAATGGCCGGTTCGCACGAATTCGCAATCATTGCCGATCAACCTGGGCAAATCTGTCCAGATTTCATTGGAGCGGAGGCTCAAGGGCAACTCCCGCAAGTCGCGCCCATGCTGTCGCACGCCACCGAAATTAACACCGCTGGCCTGACTTCCCACAGTTTTCTGCTCGAACAGCGCGACGCTCATACCTTTCTTCGCCAGGTTTAAAGCGGCGGCACAACCCGCTGTGCCGCCGCCAATGATTGCCACATCAACGGCTATCTGCCTGGTCACAATACTATGTCCTCCGGGGGTTTTTCCCATACACAAGCCATGGGAACCGGCTTCACGGGTGCCTGGGTGCGAAAGCGGCCGAGCGTTGCCTGGTCACGATTTAGAACCGCTGCCATAATTCCCTCCGTTGCCGGACCACAGACCCGACCTTGGCAACGCCCCATTCCCACCCGGCAAAAGGCCTTGGCCCGATTGATGTCGTCAGCCCCTAATTCATGCACAGCACTGCGAATCTCACCGGCGGTGACCCCTTCGCAGCGGCACACGATGCAGCTGTCCGGTATGGCTTTGGCCAGGTGATGCGGATAGGCAAAAGCGCGTTCCAGAGCGGATCTGAAAATGTTCATGCGGTCCAGTTCCTGGTTGAGCCTGCCAAGTGCTGTATCTTGACTGCCCAAATTCAAATCACCAAGCAGTGCGTGAGCAGCGCGGGCACCACTCAGTTCTGCTGCATCGGCCCCGAGGATTGTGGCGCCATCTCCGGCGGCATAGATGTCCCTGACAGAAGTACGCCCGTGGCCGTCAAGCGCCAGACACCAGTTACATGACACAGGATCAAATCTGAAATCACAACCGGCCAGATCCGCCAATTGCATCTCGCTTCTGAGCCCATAGCCAAAGGCAATGGCGTCACACTCCAACATTTGCTGGTTGCCGCGCTGGTCTGTATATCGCAGCCCCTCAACGTTTTGATCTCCCAACGCTTCACCCGGTGTTACTCCGTATTCATACTTGATGTTGTGGGTGCGCAGCCAGGCCATAAAATAGAGACCTTTGATAAAAGTCATCCCACCACTGAGCAACCCGGGCAAGGCGCGTATTTTAGCTGCACGCGCGGTGGTATCCAATACAGCAACCACTTCTGCACCGGCTTTGGCGTATTGGTAGGCGATGTAAGGCAACAAGGGGCTGCTGCCGAGAAAAACCGTGCGGCGACCAATGGCGCAAGCCTGGGATTTAAACGCAATCTGGGCTCCTCCCAGTGTAAAGACGCCGGGGAGAGTCCAGCCGGTAAACGGCAATATGCGGTCCATTGCCCCGGTTGCCAGAATCAGGCGGTCAACAGATATGGTTTCGCTGTTACCGGCGTGCAGAATGTGAAGGTTTTTCTGTTCCAGATTCCACACCAAACAGTCCGATCTATAATCAACCGAGCCTCGCAGGCTTTCGAAAGTATCGTGCAGGCGCTTTGCCTTTGGCGCTTCGAAGCCATAAAGTTCGCTATAATCGCGCTGCAAAACAGGTGGTTGCTGACGATAAATCTGTCCGCCACACATCGGCGCTTCATCCAGTATGATGGGATGGATTCCTGCTGCAACCAGTATCTGCGCAGCGCGCACGCCAGCGGGGCCCGCACCGATGATGACAATCCGTTCAGATGCCATGGTCAAATTTCGCTGTTGTATCTATCGCCATACCCTGCTTCACCTCGGTTGTGCACGCACGCAGGCGCTGCCCTCCAGCAAGAGTAACCCAACAATCCTGACAAACGCCCATAAGGCAAAAACCCGCTCGCGGCTTGCCATCACACTCGGAAATGCGCAGATGTCGCACGGCGGTCAACATTGCCGTCAGGAGAGTGTCGCCGACCAGGCATTCATGGGCATGGCCATCAATGGTGATACGAACACGTGATCTGTCCGGCGAACCGAGGCGATGAAATTGTGAGGTACTCATGGCTCCATCAAATGTTTCAATATGGTCGGAAAATACCTAGATCGAGACTCCCGAATAGGCGTCAAGTTTCCCCAATCCTTACACAGTCTTCTCCCGCTTGGGAATTCTTTTGTGGAGCTGCCAGGCTGGCGCGGTACAGGTGGTGGATAATCAGGCCGTGCAGAGCCTGATTATCCACCGGATTGCCAGTTAAAACTGATCTTCAAATCGACAATTCACCAACATTTCGGCAACGGCGGCGTTATTTGGCAGTGAAAGTGCTGTTTCGATCAAAACGGCCAGATCTTGCGGTTGGATCATATCACTTCCGGCCACTGCGCTAGCCTTTGCCGTCATGTCTGTTTGGACATACCCCGGGCAGATAGAAGTCGCCCGCACACCATAATCCCAGCCGTGGCGGCGAACCGCGTGGGTCAGAGCGACTACAGAGAACTTGGTCATGGCGTAACCAAAATTTGAATTTTTGACCCGTTTTCCCGATAGCGAAGAAACGTTAACCACCCGCCCGCTACCGCTTTTTATCAAATGCGGTAAGGCCAGCCGGATCAACCGCAACGGGCCTTTGATATTGACCGATATCATCAGATCAAGGATGGTTGCATCTTCCTCCTCAATGTTGAATGAAGGTTTAGAAATGCCGGCATTATTAATCAGGCCGTCGATGCGGCCAAATTTCCGGGCCGTCCCTGCAACCCAGGCTTTGGCGAGGTCAAGATCAAACGCATCATAGGTAAAGCAGGCCACTTGATCCGGTTTAGCGGCAATTTTCAAGGCATCCAGAGTGTCTACATCACGCGCTCCAAGACTGACCCGGTAGCCGTGCTCGATCAGAAGTTCTGTGACGGCAAGTCCGATGCCGCGATTCGCGCCTGAAATCATAATGACGCGATCATATGGCGGGATCATTGTGTTCCTTTCTATTCCTTGTTGTTTTGGTAGGTGGCAACCCCATTTTTTATAAGGGTTTGCAAAGAATTGCATAGCGGTTCGATAAGTATCGTCAAAACCCAAGACGGGACGCCCGAAATTGGCAAGTTTTTCGGTAAGAACGATCTTGTTTTCCTCCAATTTACGGATTTGCCCTTCATAAGCAGAGATGATTGTTTGGCTGTCTGTTTGAATAATTCGCTCAATGAGCTGTTAGCTCTTGCGTTGCCTCCATGTGTGCTGCCATCACGACGGCGGCGGCGTTTGGTGATGATGCCAAGTGCATCAGCACGTTCCTTGAGCCGCTGGACACTGCCGGTCTCAAGATAAAGCTGGTACAATTGACGCACAGTTTCAGCTTCGATGTCATTGATTACAAGCTGCTTGTCGATAGCGTCATATCCAAGCGGCGAGGGCCCGCCCATCCACATGCCTTTCTTCTTCGATTCCGCAATCTTGTCCCGGATACGTTCAGCTGTTACTTCGCGTTCAAACTGGGCAAAGGAGAGCAGAACATTCAGTGTGAGCCGTCCCATTGAGGTGGTTGTGTTGAACTGCTGGGTTACAGACACAAATGATACATCATGACCATCAAAAACATCGACGATCCTGGCAAAGTCCATGAGTGAGCGGGTCAGCCGGTCGATTTTGTAAATGACAACCACATCGATCCGCGCTTCAGTTATAAAGGTCTCGACGTTGTGATGAAGCTCGATGAGGTATGCACCAAAGTTGGATACCCAAAGACCATTCGGGTTGATAATGGCAGCGAATTCGTTTCTTGCGACATGGATTTGTGGGCCTACAAGCATGGTGTTACGCTAGACTTCAGCAGGCCTGGAAAACCCACTGACAACGCCTTCATTGAAGCCTTCAATAGTAAACTGAGGAGCGAATGTCTGAATGTTCACTGGTTCCTTTCGATGCAAGATGCTTGCGAAAAGTTGGAGGGATGGCGTAAACACTATAACGAAGAAAGACCGCACAGCGCGATCGGGAAGGGGAAGTGATGTATGGCTGATTATGATGTCATTGTTATTGGCGGCGGTATGATTGGCATCGCAATTGGTTATGGTCTGGCGCGACTGGGGCAAAAGGCGGCTCTGTTTGATGAAGGTGATAGAGCTTTTCGGGCTGCGCGGGGAAATTTTGGATTGGTCTGGGTGCAGGGCAAAGGCTCCGACTGCCCCGAATATGCCACCTGGACGCAGAGGTCAGCTGACCTGTATCCGGAATTCAATGCTGAATTAAAAGAGTTGACAGATACCGATATTGGATACAGTCGCCCCGGAGGCATTCACTTTTGTCTGACTGAACAGGAATTGGAAGACCGCAAAGCTATAATTGATAAAATGGTTGCAGCAGGCAAGGGCGCATTTGACTGCGAAATGCTGTCTCATAATGCGGTAACCAAGCGTTTGCCTGGACTGGGCCCTACAGTTGCTGGTGGCTCCTACAGCCCCATGGACGGCCACGTTAATCCACTATATCTCTTGCGCGCTATGCATGCCGGTTTCAAGGCAAAAGGCGGAAGCTTACACGCTGAAACTGTAGTTGACCTTGCCTGGAAAAATAACGCTTTTGAAGTGACTTCGGCTGGGCAAACCCACACAGCTGCACAGGTTGTTCTGGCCGCAGGACTTGGTAATCGCGCATTGGGTTCCAAGGTCGGTCTCATCATTCCGGTGCGTCCCCAGCGCGGACAGATCCTGGTGACAGAAAAACTGGAACAGTTTTTGGAATATCCCACCATCTATGTGCGCCAAACTGCTGAGGGCAGTGTGATGTTGGGCGATTCTCACGAAGATGTGGGTTTTGACGACGGCACCAGCAGTAATGTCATGCAGACCATCGCGCGCAGGGCCATTCAACTCTTTCCCCTTCTTAAGCAAGCTCGCATCGTGCGCACCTGGGGGGCATTACGCATTCTGACCCCGGACAGCTTGCCGGTCTATGATCAATCTCAGGAATGTCCCGGCGCATTTTCAGCTTCCGCCCATAGCGGCGTCACTCTTTCTGCCGTTCATGCGCTGGACCTGCCCCAATATATTGCACGCGGACAATTGCCACCATCACTGGATGCATTGAGCGAACGGAGATTTCATGTTCACTAGAGTCAATAAAAATAATGCTAAATTTGTGAGCATCAGCCTCGACAATCAGACGGTGAAAGTGCGCAAGGGCCTGACAGTTGCCGCAGCCTTGCTGGAAGCGAATATTGGCCATTTTCGCCAGACACCGGTATCCGGCAAACCGCGCGCACCATTTTGCATGATGGGTGTGTGTTTCGATTGTCTGGTTGTTATCGATGGCATGGCCAATCAACAATCCTGCTTGATAGAGGTCTGCGAGGGTATGCGTATTGAACGCCAGATAGGTCCTGCTGATATCATCCCTGAAAAGCCGGAAGATCAGGGAACAAAGCCATGACCCAACATTATGAAATTATTGTCATCGGCGCGGGCCCTGCCGGAATGGCCGCTTCGCAAACCGCAGCTAAACATGGTGCCAAAACCCTCGTTCTCGATGAGCAACGCACACCCGGCGGGCAAATCTATAGGGCTGCGGAAGCAAATGAGGCGCGTCAGTCTGTGGAGCTAGGCAAGTCTTATGAAAACGGATTTAGTCTGGTTAAATCTTTTCGTAACAGCGCTGTTGATTATGTGCCCGGTGCTTCCGTATGGCAGTTGTCGCACGAGCGCGAGATAGGTTATTCGAAAGATGGTACAGCTCATATTGTGACTGCTAATCAGGTGATTGTTGCCACAGGCGCTCTTGAACGGCCTATGCCGGTTCCGGGATGGACTCTGCCTCAGGTTATGACCGTAGGAGCGGCGCAAATTTTATTGAAGGAATCTGAAATCGGAATTGCAGACGCCGTTTTTGTGGGCACCGGCCCTTTGCTGTACCTCGTAGTTCATCAATATATCACCGCTGGAATTCCTGTTAAAGCCGTCATCGATCTCACCCCCGCTTGTAATTATTTCAAAGCTCTGGCCCATATGCCAAATGCTGTTTTTGCCATGTCCAGAATAATGGAGGGTTGGCGTTGGAAACGTGAAATTATCGCGGCCGACATACCACTTATTTCCAGGGTTGATGACGTCCGCATCCTTGGTGATGGTGCGGTTGAAGCTATTGAATACCGCCACAAAAGCACCTGGAAGAAACTGGACTGCGACCACGTATTGTTGCACCAAGGGGTTGTTCCCGATGTAAACATCTCTCTGGCGGCCGGTTGCGACAGCCGTTGGGATGAGGCACAGGCGTGCTGGCACATTTTAGTTGATGAGTGGTTCCAGTCCAGTGTTGAAGGCATTTCCATTGCCGGTGATAGCGGGTCCATTGGTGGGGGTGTAGCTGCTGAACAGCGCGGACATATCACCGCTCTTGGCGCATTGATGCGACTGAACAAAATCACCCCGGTAGAACGTAACCGCCTCGCACGCCCTTATCAGGCAAGCCTGAAGACAGAAATGCAGGTACGGCCATTTCTCGATACTTTGTTCAGACCTGCAGATAATTTTCGTATGCCAGAACACGAGGAGACAATTGTCTGCCGCTGTGAGGAAATTTCAGCGAAGCAAATTCGCGAGGCTGTGGACCTTGGTTGTCAGGGGCCAAACCAGTTGAAGAGCTATACGAGGTGCGGCATGGGCCCATGTCAGGGCCGGTTTTGTGGTTTGACTGTGTCTGAGCTTATCGGTAAATTTAGTAATAAGCCGGTTTGTGCTGTGGGGTATTACCGATTGCGTCCGCCGATAAAACCACTACTGCTTGATGAGTTGGCAAATATGAAAAACCAGCCAGAGAACTGACCCCATGGCTTCGTCGTTCCTTAAGAAAACTGATTTCAAAGCCGATGTTGTAATCATCGGTGCCGGGCTGCATGGTTGTTCAACAGCCCTCCATCTTGCACTCCAAGGCGTCTCCGTCATTGTGCTGGAAAAAGACTACGCAGGTCGCCATGCTTCCGGCGTCAATGCTGGTGGTGTACGCCGTCTCGGGCGCCATTTAGCTGAAATGCCGCTCTCAGTGGCATCAGCCAAAATCTGGCAGGAAATTGAGGGTTTTGTTGATGATGATTGTGGGTTTAGGTCTTCACAACAAATCAAAGTTGCCGAAACTCCAGAAGAGTTGAGCAAACAGGAAACCCGGGTAAATGAGGTCAGGCAATCCGGTTTTCATCATGAAAAGATGATTGATCAGCAAACGTTGCGCGAGATGTTGCCCAATGTATCGCCTCATTGTGTGGGCGGCATGATTGTTGAAGATGACGGATATGCCAATCCCTTTCGCACGGTCCAGGCCTTCAGGCTTAAAGCCCAGAGCTTAGGAGCTCGTTTTAGGGAAGGCACCAAGGTTGCCAACATCAAACGCGAGCGTGGTATTTGGTTTGTTGGCTGTCACGATTGTGTTGTCGAAGCCCCAAAGCTTGTTAATTGCGCAGGGGCATGGGGAGGGGAGATTGCTAAAAAACTGGGAGAAAATGCATTCGTTAGTGCGATCGCGCTAATGCTGATGATCACTGCCCGCATGCCTGCGTTTGTGACCGGTGTGGTAGGCGCTGAAGGTCGCACTTTGTCGTTCAAACAATTTCCAAATGGCACTGTATTGATTGGAGGGGGGCACGAAGGACAAGCCAATAAGGATGACAATACCACACATCTTGATTATTCAGGATTGGCAATCAATGCCCATACAGCGCGAACTATTTTCCCTATTATGCGTTCCACGCGGATTGTGCGGGCATGGGCGGGAATTGAAGGCATGACGCCAGATGGTATCCCGGTAATAAGCCCTAGCCAGGCTGATGATGCTTTTCATGGCTTTGGCTTTTCTGGCCATGGCTTTCAGTTAGGCCCCATCGGCGGAAAAATCCTTAGCGATCTGGTGTTAGATGATAAAACCAATTTGCCACTTGAGCCGTTTCGCATAGATCGTTTTTGAATTCTTTCCGTTTAAGAAAAAGTGAGCAAGGGGATGCGGCGCAAAAGCGAATGAAGGAGATACAAGGTGAAGACTACGGCGTTTTGGACGTTCATGCTGTAAGCGCCGTTTTGCTTTGATACAAATAGTGAATTAACCTGACAACTCTTTCCTCGATCCTAGAGGTTGATGAACTGATTTAAGGAACGCATGTAGTTATCCAAATTTATGTGAATTGGGTCCCAAAACTGGCTTTCCCTGATGCAGCCTGTTTTTCCCTGTTACACAAAAAGATTTCCCTGTTATCTGAATTTATTTCCCTGTTAATTTTACTAGGGAATTCGACTGTAACTCATTGTAATATCAATATGAAATAGGGTGAAAGTACAGTATTTTTGCATAAACTAGCATAAATTCCCTGTAATTTCCCGTATAACAGGGAATTTGGTGCCGAGACGGGTTCGCAGAAGACTGCACCCACCACCATTCGGAATTGTCACATTAAAAATCAAAGACGCACGAAACCGTTGAGTGAGCGCAGATCACCCAGCCGCAGTCGCAATCTGCCAGACCCTCATTGCTTCATCGCGAAACTGGCGTAGTGTATTTCGAGAAATCAAATGACGTTGAATGTAGAAGATATTATAAATGGAAGCGTGAACCGAGAGAAACCGCTGGGCTGAACCAGGTGACTTGAAACGCTGCATTCGTCGCTCTCTTCGACGAACCGGCAGGTGAGAATTCTCTGCTCGATTGTTCTTTCTGCCGCCAAAGTCATGACGACTGGAGAGGCTCATTTCTCTCAATGCAGCCCCGTAAGACGGTAACTTATCAGTTACAAAGCCCTGTTTCTTCAGTAACTTTCGCATCAATTTAAGGGCAGCCCGCTTGTTTCTGCGCGATTGAACCAGAGTTTCCAAGACCTCCCCTTCACTATCAACAGCCCGCCACAGGTATGATCGTTTGCCGTTGATCGAAACAAACACTTCATCAAGATACCACTGACCCGATGGTCTTGCACGAAATGCACGAAGTTTTCGAGCATAAGCCGATCCAAATTTCAAAACCCAACGACGAACCGTTTCATACGAAACTTCAATCCCGCGTTCCGCCAACAAATCTTCAACATCGCGGTAACTAAGTGAGAATTTAAAATACAACCAGATCGGATGTTGGATGATCAATGGTGGAAATCGATGACGGGAATAGGAAAGTTTCTGCATCCAACCAGTTTACAGCCTCATGATCAATCAGTCACCCGGTTACCGTGACAGTGCCGCTAGTAAAATCCACCTGCCATGTTCACACTGATAAGATAACTTGATAGGCTAATGTCTGCATTCGTGTCAGGACTGGCGCACAGATCACATGTCGCCAATGACAATGGAACCGTAAGGAAACTGCAAACAACATGACACAGATATTTCTCGACTTCCTCAAAAGCCAGTTGAGCGGGCTGCGCTCAGATGGTCTGTATAAATCCGAACGGGTTATTGTTTCCAGGCAGGGTGGCGAAATTGAACTTGCGAGTGGCGAAAAGGTTCTTAACTTTTGTGCCAACAATTATCTTGGTCTGGCCAGCAATGCCGAACTTGTTGAAGTCGGCAAGCAGGCTCTCGAACGTTATGGCTACGGCATGGCCTCGGTACGCTTTATCTGTGGCACCCAGGAAGAACACAAACAGTTGGAAGGAAAGATTTCAAATTTCCTTAAGATGGAAGATACGATTCTGTATTCATCTTGCTTTGATGCCAATGCGGGCCTGTTTGAAACCCTGCTTGGCCCTGAAGATGCAATCATTTCTGATGCGCTTAATCATGCATCGATTATTGATGGTGTCAGATTATGCAAGGCCAAACGGTACCGCTATGAAAACAACAATATGGCGGCTCTGGAAGCTGAACTGAAAAAGGCCGCTGATGCCCGTTTTAAACTTATCGCCACGGATGGTGTTTTTTCCATGGACGGAATTATCGCCAATCTGCGTGGTATTTGTGATCTG
>JAJRPI010000092.1 GCA_024280895.1 Alphaproteobacteria bacterium
AGAGTGCTCAAGCTGTCCCAAAAGGTCATTGACCATAGGAGTGTAACGCTTGCCACTATCGCGAAGGCGCTTCAACGCCGTCACAAAACTAGGCCATGGACCGCTCTCTAGCTCATCAAGCAGTTTGGTTTCATGAATTTTTATATCTGACATATATTTTCCTTCCTCGTTCAATGTGGATTTGGCAGTTTGGATCAGGTGGTCGCGTCGCTGTTGAGTAGGCCGCTTATATCTGATCTGCCGACCGCTTACCCCTATGAGAGATTACGGCTTTATTTGGTTACCCTAAACTATTGGTGCGATGGATCATTCCAACCATGACCTCTAATTTACACCTTCTCTAAAGAAATACAGAAAAATACCCGACTTGTAAAGTTGGGATTACGTGGTTTTACGCAAGATTTGTGACCAAAAAGCTAAATAGAGGAAGGGATCACCCGTTGTGGCGGCGCGATCAGTGCTTGGGATGCGCGTTTTGCGCCTTGAGCGACGTAAAAGGGGCTTTTTTGCAGAAAAATTGAACCTTTTGCGCCGAGCAAGCCACTTTATACTTAAATAGAGGGGAATCTGGCTGATGCAACAACGTGGCCGCGTTTTAGAAGAATATGTTGTGATGCAGGCGCAGGTCGGCGAGCCGCGCGCCTATGCTCAGCTTGTCGCATTGCGCGGACCCAAATTGCTGGCCCATGCCACACGCCTGCTTGGCGATCAAGAAGATGCGCGTGACATGGTGCAAGAAGCCTGGGTTGAGATATTGCGTGGGCTAAAGGGATTGCGCGAACCAAGTGCCTTTGCGGCCTGGTCTACCCGTATTGTGACGAGGCGTTGTGCGCGCTTTATTGGCAAGCAGATCAAGCGGCGTGAATTGGGCGAGCAGCTGTGGTCGCACGGACAGATCGAACCAGAAAAGCACGCTCATGATGAGGGGGAGGCGCATACGGTACGCGCCGCGATTGCGCAATTACCGCCCGCGCAGTCAGCGACGATTGCTTTGTTTTACCTAGAAGAAATGAGCGTGACCGAAGTGGCCATCGCATTGGATATCCCGCGCGGGACTGTTAAAACCCGCCTGATGCACGCGCGGGATCGATTAAGACATGCACTAAAAGGAGAGATCGATGAGTAAACTTGATAGGCTGATAGAAGAGGCTTTGCGCGATCAGGATCGCGCCATATTGGAAGCAACCAAAGAGCAGGGCTATTTCGCTTTGGCACTGGGACAATTTAGCGGCAAGCTTGGCTGGGTCACGTGGGTGATCATGCTGGTGCAGACCGCCATGTTTATCGCAGGTGCCTGGTGCGCTGTGCAGTTTTTCGCGACCACCGATATGCTGGCGGCGCTCAAATGGGGTCTGTCGGGGGCAGTGTTATTACTGATGGCAATCCAGCTAAAGCTAAGCTTGATGCCCCAAATGCAGGCCGACCGTATCTTGCGCGAATTAAAACGCGTTGAGCTAATGCTGGTGCGCAAGGACGGATAGAGGGTTGGAGTGGGGGCAAAGATGGGTGGAGGCCCATAACCGAGCACGAGTGGATTGATGAGAACGCTCTTATATCGTTGGTCACTTCCTGGATTGAAGCTAATTTAGTCGGCGATAGACTTTAGCTCTCGACCCCCAAGAGATATGCACTTAATACAAAGTGTCATCGCTTATGGCGAAAGCAAATTTCTCGATATCACCGGCGGATTTTTCATCTGCCAGCTTTGCGAAAGGCTTCGCTAAAGGGATTGGAGGACGGCTTTTCTGACTTGTTGGCTTTTATGGAGCTGCCTTGCTCCTTGTAAGGTACGCGAGTTTCGCTTTCCCCAGCAGATTTCATTGCCTCCCCAGATTTCATAGACAGGCTGATACGCTTACGCGCCACATCGACCTCCAGCACACGGATATTGACAACATCACCTGCCTTGACGACTTCGCGTGGATCATTAACGAAGCGGTCGGCGAGATGGGAAATATGCACGAGCCCATCCTGATGCACGCCGATATCAACAAAAGCACCAAAATTTGTGACGTTGGTGACGACGCCCTGCAAACGCATGTCCGCTTTGACATCAGATATTTTTTCGACGCCATCAGCAAATTGCGCGGCCTTGAAGCTGGGGCGCGGGTCTCGTCCCGGCTTCTCCAGCTCGCGCAGAATATCGCGGATCGTGGGTATGCCGAACCTGTCATTGGCATAGTCCTTGGGCTGCACTGTTTTCAAAAAGCCAGTATCGCCAACCATACTATTAATGCTGCGGCCTTTGGTCTTGGCAATGCGCTCCACCAGTTCGTAGGCCTCGGGGTGAACGCCGGAACCATCGAGGGGGTTTTTGCCACCATTAATACGCAAGAACCCGACGCCCTGCTCAAACGCCTTGGGGCCAAGGCGCGGCACTTTCTTTAAAGCGGCGCGTGATTTGAACGGTCCGTTTTTATCGCGGTACGCAACAATGTTCGAGGCGAGCGTCTTGTTCAACCCCGAGACATGTGTCAGCAGCGCTGCGGACGCCATATTGACATCGACGCCAACCTTGTTGACGCAATCCTCAACCGCTGCATCCAGTGAGCGGGCCAGCGCGCTTTGGTCAACATCATGCTGATATTGACCAACACCGATGGATTTAGGCTCGATCTTGACCAGCTCGGCCAGCGGATCCTGCAGGCGCCGGGCAATGGAAACGGTGCCGCGCAGCGACACATCAAGGTTAGGGAACTCGTCGGAGGCCAGCTTTGAGGCGGAATAAACCGAGGCTCCGGCTTCGGACACCATGACCTTGGTCAGCTTGCAATCGGGCAATGTCTTCATGAGGTCTGACGCCAATCTGTCCGTCTCGCGCGATGCGGTGCCATTGCCAACGGCGATGATCTCCACCTTGTGTTTTTTGACCATTGTGCCAAGTGAGGCCAATGCCCGGTCCCATTGGTTTTGTGGCTGATGTGGGTAGATGGTATCGGTTGCCAGCAGCTTGCCAGTCTGATCGACAACCGCCACTTTAACGCCAGAGCGAAAACCTGGATCAAGCCCGAGGACTGTCCTTGGTCCGGCGGGAGCGGCCAGCAACAAATCCTTCAGATTGGTGGAGAAAACAGATATCGCCTCGACTTCGGCCTGTTCACGCAATTGGGTCATAAGTTCGCCGACAAGCTTGCGCTTGAGCTTTGAACTCCAGGCTTTGTGCACGGTGTCGCGCAGGAACGCGTCGCCTGGTCGCCTCTCATCTTTGATATTGAAATGGTGATTGATACTCAATTCGCACGGATGCAGGTGACCTCGTTCCACGTCCAGATCAAGTCCGAGTGACAGAACCTTCTCATGGGCTCCGCGCAACATGGCCAGAGCCCTATGGGAAGGGATGTTTTTGAAGTCTTGCGAGAAATCGAAATAGTCGGCAAATTTTTGCCCCTCCTCTTTCTTGCCCTTTTTGAGCTTTGTCGTGAGGCGGCCATTACGAGCCATTTTCTGGCGCAATTCACCCAGCAGGTCCGCATTTTCGGACATTTGTTCAATGAGGATTTCGGAAGCCCCTTCAAGGGCCGCGTCGTTATCGTTTATATCATGGTCCGGTGATAAGAAGGCTGCCGCCTCGCGCGCCGGTGACAGTGTAGGGTTTTTGAGCAGTTTGAGCGCCAGAGGTTCCAATCCCGCTTCACGGGCAATCTGTGCCTTGGTACGCCGCTTGACGCGATAGGGCAGATACAGATCTTCGAGGTCCGTGCGATTTTGCGCCGCCTCAATTTTCGATCTTAAGGAAGCATCGAGCTTGCCTTGCTTGTCTATGGTCTCAAGAATGCTTTTTCGGCGCTTTTCGAGATCGCGAAGATAGACAAGCCGCTCTTCCAGGGTGCGTAACTGCTCATCATCCAACCCGCCAGTGCGCTCTTTTCTGTAGCGAGCAATAAAGGGGACGGTCGCCCCTTCATCAAGCATCTCAATGGCAGCATTTACCTGCGCGACCCGTGCCTTGATCTCGTTTGCAATATGTTCAGCTATTTTTACCATGTCATTCCCCACACCATTCATTTACCGGCAGTCTCTCCTTCATCCCAAGGGTTGGCAAGACCCGAAATGCAAAAATACAGGTTTTTTGTTGGGGTGTGGAAAGGGGGTATTATCTACGGCATTTGGCATAGGCGCCTTGGAGCACCGCAAATGACTCTGGGGAATAGCTGCAACCCCAATCGGAGAGCAGGGTCTATCGCTTTTTCAGCTTCTAGCGGGCGACAAGCAGCTCAATAACACTTGCTTCTGGCATCGGACAGGGTCTTCGATAGTGCTTTTTCGGTTATTTGCAGATATGTGACGACGTTCTTTTGCCTGCAAAAGGCATTGGCTGATATTTCAGCTTTGGCCTTTAGCAGTTTTAACTGTTCGACGCGGGTGTGGTTATATTTACGCACCAGCCAATTGGCGCTTTGTTTCTCGACACATTTGCGCGCAACTTTATAAACTTTGTTCTTGTAGCGCGCGCTGTAATTTTGCCTTTTTCTGCAGACCTCAATAAGGGCGGCGGCAGAGGCATGCGCTTGTACATTCTTCTCGATATGCTTGCGGCAGCCCTTGGAAGCTTCTCGAAGATCAAACGTCCGGCTGAACACTTGCGAGATTAGCTCTTCACAAACCGCATGTGCAGTGGTGGTCCAGATAAGCTGCGAGCCGAGCAGCAGCAAGGCGACAGTCAACATTCTTGAATATCTCATCAAAACCCGCGAATAAATTACGCCAAACATGCTCTACTCCCACGAAATAAACTCTAGCAGACTTTTTTGGCACTCTACCGCACGAGTCCCGCCATGTGTCAATACTGAGCGAATAGATTTCCTCCCCACCTCAGAGCACTCGTCTCAATTATTGGCCTTGCGCTTTGATCATCTTGTTATGGTTTGCCATGATTTTTCTTCTTTTCAATGTTGTGAAAAATGAAATGACCCTTGCGGGGTTCAAACCCGATGAGATTTTGCTACAAGGTTTTCGCGAGCCCCATATGACCGGCTCTGATAGCCAGATCCCTTGCCGTTTCGCGGCGCTTGTTTCTAAGGCCTTTGCGCCCCCCCTTGGCGATCAATAATTTGATAATATCGGCATGTCCCGCGCTGGCAGCAGTCATTAATGCGGTATTGCCAAGGCTGTTTTTCTTATTTATCTGTGCCCCGGCTTTTAGCAGGACATCGACAATCTGCATCACTCCTGAGCGGGCTGCAAGCATCAATGGCGTGTTGCCAGTTTTGGTTGTCGGGTCGATTTTTGCGTTGGCTGATATGAGTGCGACCACGGTTTTTTTGGAGCCTTTGAGGGTGGCAATGTGCAGGCTCGTGCGTTGCTGAGCATCCGCCAGATTGATGTTCGCCCCCGCTTTGATCAGGACCGTCAAATTTGCGATATTATTTGAGCGAGCCGCATAATGAAGAGCGCTTTGGCCCGACTGATCTTGTATATCTGGTTGGGTGCCACTCTTTAGAAGTGCTTGCAAAACAGCAACCCCGCAGCCATTGGCGGAGCGCATCAGCGGCGTTACTTTCCCTTCAAACAAGATATTTGCCGATGCGTTGCGGGCAAGCAGGGTCAAGACAATCTGATCTTTACAGGGCTTGAGAGCGAGGGCCAGCGCATTTTGCTGGCGGTCGGGAGAAGAACCGGGTCCGTTTGCGATTTTTAATAGATAAAGAAGCATTTCAGTATGACCACCTGAGGCCGCATGTTCAAGGACGGTCCAGCCGCGCTTATCGGCAGCTTTGAGGTTGGCGTTGGCGGCACTGAGCGCTTGCAGTACTTTTAAATGTCCAGCTTGCGCAGCTATGATCGCCGCTGTTTTTCCCTGCTCGTCAATCAGGTCGGTTTTTGCGTTGAGAGCAATAAGCTTCTTAACAAGCGCCAGCTTGCCTCGCCAAGAGGCTTCCATCAAAGGGGTCATGCCATTTTTACCGGGCAGGTTGATATTGCCGGACGCTTTGAGCTGGATGACCGCTGTCTCTGCGCGGTTTGTTTTGTCCGGGGTCGATGGGCGTGAAATTTTCGTATCGCTGCTTTGGCGATCTACTTGTTCCAGCAGGCGAATGGCCTGACGTAGCCCTCTGGTGGCTGCTTTGGAGAGCCATAGTCTGGCTTTTTGGCGGTCTGGTTTTACGCCGACCCCAGAAACATAGTATTTGCCCAAAACATATTGCGCCTTGAGGTGCTTTCCATTAGCGGCCTTTTGCATCCAAAAAAAGGCTTTACCGGGTTGAGCTTCGCCAAGTCGCCCGGCACGCAAAAGTCCTGCCAGTCGATATTGAGCTTCGGCATTGCCGGTCAGTGCCATTTTTTCAAGGAACGCAGCCGCTCTGGCATAATCTTTTACGCGGGTCGCGGCATCGACCTTGCTCATATCTTCTTTTTTCCATGGCAATTGTGCATTTGCTGGATTTACCAAGGGGGCCAGCAAAAGACAAATCGTCATGGCAATCTGCTGGAATATGAGTGAATATCTAGGCGGTACCATATTTTTTCTCGACATCTATACCTGTTTCTTTCAAAAATCCGGTCGGTAAAATCCCACCAGCGCAGACGATCACAGCCTGATTTTTGAGCACGATTGTTTCGTCTTTTTGTTGTAGGACGACCTCGGTGAGTGTGATTGACTGCGGCGTGGTTTCAAACAGAACTTGCAGGTCCCCAGCTTCTTGTAATTTTTCAATAAGCTGTCTGTTTTTCAGCTTTGCACGTGAAAATGCCTTTGAGCGATAGGCGATGGTTGTCGTTGTGCCCGCTTCTTGTGCGATGCTGATTGCTGCTTCAAGTGCACTGTCCCCACCTCCGACTATGAGCACATGCTGCCCTTTATATTGCTCGGCATCGATCAGGCGATAAAGCACTTTTGACTGTTCTTCCCCTGGAATATCGAGTTTCCTTGGCGTGCCGCGCCGGCCGATGGCCATCAGTACTGTTCTGGTGGTATAGCGTGCGCTGTTCGTCACAACCACAAAGCCGTTTTCCACGGGCATTATTTTTGTGACACCCTCGCCATACATGATGCGAAGGCCGGTTTTTTCCATGACATCGTACCAGAGTTCGAGCAGCGCTTCCTTGGTTGTTTCGCGAAAGTTCATTTTCCCATAGAGGGGGAGTATGGCGGGCGCTGTCATGACGAGTTTACCGCGCGGGAAGTGCGCGACGGTGCCGCCAAAACTATCCTGTTCCAGCGTCGCGAAACGCAGTTTGTGTTGCATGGCGCAAAGCGAGGCTGCAAAGCCGGCCGGTCCGGCACCAATCACCACGACGTCAAGAGGCAATTCACGCCCGTTCGCGTCCGCTTTTAGACCATCAACGATATTTTCCATTGCCTGGCGACCTTGCTCAATGGCGTTGCGGATCAGGCCCATGCCCCCGAGCTCGCCAGCGATAAAAATGCCGGGAATATTGGTTTGGAAATCGGGCCCTACATGGGGGATATCGAGACCGCGTTTTTTTGTCCCAAAGACCAGGCTGATGGCATCGAACGGACAGGCTGATGCACAGGCTCCATGACCAATACATCTGGTTGGTTCAATCAGCGCTGCCTTACTTTGAATGAGACCAAGGATGCGTCCTTCGGGGCAGGCGCTAACACAAGCTCCGCAAGCAAGGCACTTGGCTGGATCAATAATGGGATGCAGGGAGGCGGGTTCAGTAAGCTTGGCCTCCACAGCTTCGCTGTGAACTGAAATCGCGCGCTTTTCAGATCGCTTTCCAAGCAACAGATAGATAAAAACAATGACCACAAGCGGAATGATATAGACCGCAAAAACAGGGTTTACTGACATGGAATACGCACTTCTTGTACTGGCTGACATTATTGGACAGGCGGGGTGACGTTAAAAAACGTCTGACTTCCCCAGTAGTCAATATGCCTGCATCACCCCCCGGGTGATCCCTGTGACATTTCTAAAACGCCAAGGCAGCAATATTGTGGCATTGAGAAAACGGCCACAATATCGCCGACATAAGATTGATGCTTGTGAACTGAATTTACTCTGGGGGGAGGATGCAACAAGTTCACACAGCGTGAAGTCTGGTTATTGTTCAAATGAATTATCGAAATACCTATGTGCCTGACCCAGCCCCCCAAAGGGTGCCAAATCAGCGCGAAAGGCCAGTACAGAAAAACCGGCCTACAGCTAAGCCAAGAAGAAAAAATAATATTTCCGCTGGCTTTAGAGGTACTGGCAGACTGGCCTTTACTCTGGTCGTCGTCGCCTCTGTTTTTATCGGGTGGCTCAATCGACATGAGGGTTATCTGACGCCCGAAGAAGGCTATGGCTATTGGCTGGGAATTATTGGCGGCTCTTTGATGCTGTTTTTGCTGATATATCCCTTGCGCAAGCGCATGCGTTTACTGCGGGGAATTGGTCCTGTGACTTTCTGGTTTCGTTTGCACATGATAGCGGGGATTATTGGTCCCGTGCTGGTTGTTTTTCATTCAAATTTTAAATTTGGTTCTCTTAACGCAACGATTGCCCTCACCTCCATGCTGCTTGTGGCCTTTAGTGGACTGATCGGGCGATATCTATATGGCAAACTTCACAAGGGGCTTTACGGGCAGCGTGCGCAGGTACGTGAAATACTCGCTGATGCGACGATGTTCAAGCAAACCTTTGGTGCCGATCTGCAAGGAGTGCCGGAAATATCCGAGCAGATGCAGCATTATGAACACCGGTTGCTGAAACCCATACATAGTTTATTGCCGGGTATCTGGTCGATGATATTAATGCGCTCGGAAACAAAGAAGTGCCAGGCTCGCTTAAAACGTAATGCAAAAAAAAGCCTTGCTCTGCGTGCGAGGCAAGGTGGCTGGAGCCGCCGCGAACTTCGTGCCCGTATTAAAAACGCCAATCAGTATCTGGGGCTTTATTTTAGTGCACTCAACAAAGCTGCCAACTATCAGGTCTATGTGCGATTGTTCTCGCTGTGGCACATTCTTCATTTGCCGCTGTTTTTCTTTTTGATACTGGCCGCGATTGTCCATATCATCGCCGTTCACCTTTATTAGGTTGCCAACTATGATGACTGCTCGATCATTTACTTTTCTGGCCATTTTGAATTTGTGCGCCGTGCTCGTGGCGCCAACAAATAGTGCCGCGCAAACGCTGTTCGAGCGCATGGTCATGCCGGGTCCTTTAATAGAGGGGCACGCCACGCTACAAAAGGACTGCAAAAACTGTCACAAGAATTTTGACAAGTCCTCGCAGGCGCGCTTGTGCCTTGACTGCCACAAAAAAGTGGCAACAGATCTCAAAGAAAAAAAAGGCTTTCATGGCAAGCGCAAAGACATATCGGCAACGCGCTGCAAGCATTGTCATACAGATCACAAGGGCAGGGACAAGGATATTGTCGGCCTTGATGCGGAGACATTTAATCACGCCTTTACTGATTTCGCGCTGAAGGGCGCGCATAAGGTGGCCGAGTGCTCGAGCTGTCACAAACCCGATAAAAAGCATCGTGAGGCCCCGGGGCAGTGCATTGATTGTCATAAGAAAGATGAGCCCCATCAAACTCGTTTAGGGGAAAAATGTCAGCTCTGCCATAGCGAAGAAAATTGGCGAAAAACCAAACCCTATGATCATGATAAAACGAAATTTCCGCTTAAGGATGCTCATAAAAAAGTGGCCTGCAAGGCCTGTCATATCAATGAGCAATATAAAGACCTGGCAAAAACCTGTGTTAGCTGCCACAAGCTGCAAGATGTGCACGGCGGTCAATTAGGGGACAAATGCCAGTCATGTCATCGCCCCGATAAATGGAAAACCGTGATTTTTGACCATGACAAAAACACACGCTTTCCGCTGACCGGAAAACATAAGAGCGCGGTCTGTAAAAGCTGTCACAAAAAAGGCGCTGGAGAGATCTCAGAACAGATTCCAAGCGGATTAAACCAGTCCCCGCGCAAGACTTCCAAACTGAAAAAACCAAGAGCCTGCATTGCCTGTCATGGCAAAGATGATGTGCACAAGGGGCAGCTGGGCAAGGACTGCGCGTCGTGCCACAAGACGGAGGGCTGGCGCAAGGATATATCGTTTGACCATGACCTGACACGCTTCCCTCTCATTGGTTTGCACGGGGTTGTGCCATGTGAGGAATGTCACGTGACCCAGTCCTTCAAAGAGACGTCCAGGCAATGCGCTGATTGTCACAAGGACAGTTTCCATAAAGGCCGGTTGGGGGCTCAATGCGCCACGTGTCATAACCCTAATTCCTGGCAACTCTGGCTATTTGATCACGGGCAGCAAACAGGTTCGCCTCTTGCTGGTGCTCATGCTGCGCTGGATTGTCATGCCTGTCATCGTTCCAAAACAAAAAAGATAGGTGCCTCAATACAAAATTGTGTCCAGTGCCACAAAAAAGATGATGTCCATGAAGGAAAATTCGGTGCAAGATGTGGTCGATGTCATGGCAACACGAAGTTTAACCGATTGAAAATCAGGTAGAAATATTACGCCACCACCATCAATGTTGTGCAAATATCACGGTGTCACATTCTTACCCTATTTGACATTTTCCCAACACATGAGAGCCACAATTGGCCCTAAGACTAGGGGTGCTATTGGTATGGGGGCTTTAAGCAGAATTTGTCAAAAGGCAAATTGGGCCTAAAGTTTGTGGAGTTTTATTGTGAGTATCCGAACTGTGAAACGATTGATATTCGTTTCACTCGCCCTTTGGGCTTTCGGCATGGGACTAAGTCCTGCCAAAGCCGACCAGAACACCAGCCTTTTTGATCATATCCAGTCGGGATTTGCCCTTGTTGGCGCACATAAGAAGGTGCCCTGTGCAGACTGTCATTTCAACGCTGTGTTCAAGGGAACGCCTCACGCCTGTGAGGCATGTCACAATAATTCACGCAGTCCAGGAAAGAGCAGAACTCATCCGCCATCCGGGAATTTCTGTGAGGAATGTCACACAATCAATAGCTGGCTGAATGCTCGCTTCAATCACAGTGCGGTAAGCGGTTCGTGTGAAAGCTGTCACAATGGCAGCGTTGCGACCGGCAAATCAGCACTGCATATTGCATCTGGTAATAGCTGCGTCAATTGTCATCGACCAACAAGCTGGTCCGCAGCGCGTTTCGATCATCTCGATGCCGGCAATGTTTGTGAGAGCTGCCACAATGGCAGCGTCGCCACCGGCAAACCGGTAAAACATGTTCAATCGACCAATAGCTGCAATACCTGCCATGTGCCAACCAACTGGTCTACGGTGCGGTTTGATCATAGCGCGGTGACGGGCTCTTGCCAAAGCTGCCATAATGGAACGGTTGCGACGGGCAAACCAACGAAACATATCGCGTCGAGCAATCAATGTGATACCTGCCATGTGCCCACA
Source organism: Alphaproteobacteria bacterium (assembly GCA_024280895.1). Taxonomy (GTDB): domain Bacteria; phylum Pseudomonadota; class Alphaproteobacteria; order Rhizobiales; family JAKIUO01; genus JAKIUO01. The sequence continues at coordinate 11,317 of JAJRPI010000092.1, forward strand.
AAGTGG
>JAJRPI010000093.1 GCA_024280895.1 Alphaproteobacteria bacterium
AAATCCCATGGAAACCGGAACAGTTAAATTTTACAATGATCAAAAAGGCTACGGCTTTATCGCACCAGACAACGGCGAAAAGGACGTTTTTGTTCATGCAACCGCTCTTGAGCGTGCAGGTCTTTCAGGCCTCAACGAAGGTGACAAAGTCTCTTTTGACACCGAAGTAGACAGCCGCTCTGGCAAAACTGCTGTTGCCAATATCACAATGGCATAGTGTTTTGGGTTAAGCAGCTCCCCTAGGGGCCGTTGCTTAGCCCACCACAAACAAAAAGGACGCTTCCCAACGGAAGCGTCCTTTTTTTGCGAGGTAAAGCCCACTCCTCTCACTGACCCGAGATATGACTTATGTGCATGTCGGGGCGGACAATAACGCAGCCTGTCACTGGCAAACCTGCAGCTGACGAGGCTCTGGCGGACGCTCCTGTCACGACAATATCAATGACCGGCCCGCTCCAGCCCTCGACCTTGAGCGCTCCAGCGCCGCCAAAACAAAGCACCACATAGCCAACCCCTTGCAGCCAATCAAAACTGTTGCCACCTGGCCATTCAAACCAGGGGAAGCGATCACCGCTATGGATCTTCTTGAAGCGAGAGCCATCGCTTTGCGAGCTGGGGCGATAATTGATCACGGTCTGCGAAATGGTCTGAAACATGAGACGTCTTAGAGCACTAAATTTCAATATGATCGACAGGGCACGAGGCAAGATATGTGTGCGGATGAAACGCGGTCCCCAGTTTTTGGAGACGATGAGACCAAAAGCCCGATCTGTGGTGTGGACAAGCTGCTTGCCAAACGGGCGCCGCTCTTCATCGTAACTATCGAGCAGTTTGGGACTACTCCAGCCATTCACGACGCCCGCCAGTTTCCATCCCAGATTGACGCTATCTCCGAGCCCCGTGTTCATGCCCTGCCCCCCGGCTGGACTGTGAATATGAGCGGCATCTCCAGCCAAAAAACCATTTTGAGCGCGAAAATTGCTGGCGATCCGATGGTGGACCTTATAGCGCGACGTCCATGAGTGGCCGGTAATTTTGCCCTCAAAACCAAAATTTTCTTCAATATGGGTTTTCAAAAGATCAAAGGGTATATTCTCCAGATCCTCGATCGAGGGCGGCAAAACACCGATCACCCGATAGCGATCAACCCCTTCCATTGGAAAAAATGCCAGAAATTCATTATTATTGATCACCAGCAGCAGCCCCTGCTTGTCCAGCTCCAGCTGCATTTCAAGATCGGCCACGAAAAACATTTGCTCGTTTGTGCCGCCCTCAAATGGTAATTCAAAAAAATGTCGGACAAAACTGCTGGCGCCGCCACATCCTATAAGATAATCACACTCAAACTCTGATGATGACCCGTCCCCCCGCTTGATCGTGCCGCGATAGCCAGTGCCGTTTTTATGAAGATCAACCACCTCGGCGTCCCAGCTCACGCCACCACCATTTTTGGTGATATAATCGTGCAGCAGCGCCTCGTTTTTCGATTGCTCAAGAATGTATAGATAGGGATAGGGACTAAGCCCCTTGCCGATTTCGCCCAGCGGCACCGACGCTCTGACTTGGCCATTGATTATGAACCGTGCACCATTGGCAACAAAGCCCTGACCCAGTGCCGCATCGACAATACCAAGCTGGCGATATTGCTCCAGGGTGCGCGCCTGCACCGCCAGCGCCTTGCTCAATTTCGTGATGCCGGGTTTTTGGTCAACAATCACATGCGGCGCGCCATAGCGATGCAATTGCGCCGACAACATTAATCCCGTCGGCCCCGCTCCAACAATGAGTATGGGTGTTTTGATCATCAGCTTTCTCCCTCATTTCATGCCACAAGTATGACATGAAACAGCCAGTAGGGCGCAATGTATTGCGCCAGGCGGTCTCTCATATATACTCCCCACATGCCAAATTATCGCCGCCCGAATATTCCAGGAGCTTGCTGGTTCTTCACTGTCAATCTGCTTGATCGAAAGACCAGCCTGCTAACAGATCATATTGATGAGTTGCGTGCAGCAACCCGAGAAATTAAAGGCCGGTTTCCATTTCAAATTGATGCCATGGTGATCCTCCCCGACCATATCCACGCAATCTGGACACTGCCGCCTGATGACGCCGATTTTTCTGTACGCTGGAGAAGAATAAAAGCAATATTTTCGAAATCCCTGCCGCAAACAGAGTGGCGCTCCACGGTGCGCCAAAAACGCGGCGAGCGGGGCATCTGGCAACGCCGGTTCTGGGAACATGCCATCCGCGACGAAGAAGACTATCGGCGCCATGTGGACTATTGTTATTATAATCCCGTCAAACATGGCTATGTGGATGAGATCGCGGATTGGCCGCATTCCTCATACCACCGCGATGTTAAAGCCGGCCAATACCCCGCCGATGGACGTGGCCAGATAGATGATGAATTCAAATTTGGCGAATAACCGGTAGATCGAACGACGCAATACATTGCGCCCTACGATTCCTCTTTAAGTTGGAAATAGCAATGACAATAGATGAACGAAAACAATCGCTGGTCCGTCTCAGCACTGAAAAAAACCGTATTTGCCCGCAGCCCGTGAAATGGGACCAATTTTGGCGTCTTATTGGTACTCCACGAAGTGAGGGTCTTAGTCCACCCCTGATTCTCAGTGGTTGGGCTTTTTCTACCGACCGGCAAAAGCGGGAGGCGTTCCAATCACACATCCGTTATGCAGCGAGCAATGGACTGCTCGATGAAGCAGAGCAGTTCATCGATAAATTACAAGAGAGAGACTGGCATACCTGTCCTGAAGACCGGTTGGATTTCGACTATGGAGAAGCGCTCGCGAAAGAATTGTAGGGTGCAATGTATTGCACCGTTTTGACCACTCGTTTCATCCTAACGGTCAAACGGCGCAATACATTGCGCCCTACAACACACTCAATGCCCCCACTACCCCACAGCAAGCGCTTGCAAGTCCGTCAATTCCTTGACGCCTTTTTTAGCCAGTGTCATCAGGTTGCCGAAATCTTCTTCGGAAAATGGTTCGGCTTCGGCGGTGCCTTGAATCTCCACTATCCCGCCCTTGCCGGTCATGACGAAATTGGTGTCAGCTTCCGCATTGCTGTCTTCGGGGTAATCCAGATCAAGCACGGCCTCGCCCTTGTAGATACCGCATGAAACGGCGGCGACACTGTCGCGCATCACATCAGAGACCTGCTTGTCACCAAACATGTCACGCGCGGCCATCCAGTTGAGGGCGTCATTGAGCGCAACCCAAGCACCGGTTATTGACGCGCAGCGGGTGCCGCCATCTGCCTGCAGCACATCGCAATCGACCATGATCATGCGTTCGCCAAGGGCTTTCATATCGACCACGGCGCGCAGGGAGCGGCCCACCAGACGGGTGATCTCCTGTGTACGGCCTCCGACCTTGCCCATGGTGCTTTCACGGCGCATGCGCTCGCTAGTGGAGCGTGGCAGCATGGAATATTCAGCCGATACCCAGCCCTTGCCACGACCTTTTAGCCACGGCGGCACGCGCTCTTCGACGCTGGCCATGCACAAAACATGGGTATTGCCGACTTTTATCAGGCAGGACCCTTCGGCGTGCATGGAGACACCGCGCTCGAAACTAACAGCGCGCATTTCATCATTTTGGCGTTTGCTTGGTCTAATCAACTTTGAATTTCCCTCTATAAGGTTTATATATGCAATGGTCGGCACCATAATCGTGTGGACGCGAACATGTCCAGCGCATCTTTTGCACGCAGGACATCAAGCGCAGAACAAGCAATGAGGCCCCCCATCAAAAGACTTGAAGATATTGACGAGCGATCACGGGAGATTTTCCGCCAAGTCGTGGAAGCCTATCTGGAAACCGGCGAACCCGTGGGTTCACGCCTGATCTCAAAGGCGCTGCCCATGCAGCTGTCCCCCGCATCTGTGCGCAATGTCATGACGGACCTCGAAGAGCGCGGCCTGCTCTTTGCACCGCACACGTCGGCTGGACGCATGCCAACCCAATCAGGCCTGCGCTTGTTTGTGGATGGCTTGCTGGAGGTTGGCAATATCTCGCAGGCCGAGCGCAATCAGATCAAGAAACAGATGGGACCGGGACAAGGGGAAAGCGAGCGGCTGGTAGAAGATGTTCTGTCGGAAGCCTCAGAACTCTTGTCGGGCCTCTCGCAATGCGCTGGACTAGTGCTGGCCGATAAAAAAATGGCCCAGATACGCCATATCGAATTCGTGCCACTGGACCCGACCAAAGCGCTGGTGGTACTGGTGGGCGAAGATGGCGAAGTGGAAAACCGGGTCATTGATTTGCCCCAGGGATTGCCACCTTCCAGCCTCACCAAGGCCAGTAATTTTCTCAATGCCCACATTAAAGGGCGCTCGATCATGGAGCAGCGCACCCATTTGCAATCTGAACTGGAGACCGCTGGTGCGGAACTGGATGTGCTGACGGCGCGCGTTGTCGAACAGGGCATCGCCGTCTGGTCTGGCGGCAATGCTGACGCCAAAAGCCTCATTGTACGCGGCCGCTCGCACCTTATCCGCGATCTCAATGCCGATGAGGATCTCACCCGTATCCAGCAATTATTCGACGATATGGAGAGCAAAAAAGACCTTATTGAAATCCTCCAATCAGCGGAAGATGGGTCAGGTGTGCGTATATTTATCGGATCTGAAAATAAAAGATTTTCTTTGTCGGGTTCTTCCATTATTGTCTCGCCCTTCAAGGATGAACAAAAAAAGGTCATTGGCGTGCTCGGCGTGATCGGTCCAACCAGACTGAATTATGCGCGCATAATTCCAGTTGTCGATTATACCGCCCGCCTGATGGGCAGATTGCTGACTTGATTTTGCCAGACCTTTTTCGTATTCAGCAGAACCAACAACACAAGAATTCATCATCACGGAGCCATCAAGCTTAATGACCAACAACAAGAAACAAGACGGCGCGAACGAAGACGCTCTTGAAAACGAAGAACCAGAGATCGCCGTGGACGAAGATGGGGAGCTGTTGCCTGGCCCCATGGAGATGTTGGAAATCGAGATCGCCGATCTCAAAGATCGCTATCTTCGGCAAGCTGCCGATATGGAAAACCTGCGCAAGCGAACTGAACGCGAGCGCACCGACATCAAAAAATATGCGGTGAGCGAATTTGCCCGTGATATTTTACCGCTTTCCGACAATTTCCAGCGCGCCATTGAAGCGGTGCCAACGGAGGCCGCCGAACAGGACGAGGCGCTGAAAAGCTTTCTTGAAGGCGTTAAAATGAACGAACGCGAGCTGCAAAAAGTGCTGGAGCGTCACGGCGTCACACAATTGGATCCAGCGGGCGAAAAATTCGATCCCAACCAGCATCAAGCAGTGCAGCAGATCGAAGACAGCAACCTGCCCAACAACACCGTTGTCGAGGTGTTTCAGGTAGGCTATGTGATCGCCGAACGGGTCTTGCGCCCAGCAGTTGTTTCCGTCGCCAAGGGTGGGGCGAAGGCTGGCGGTGGTGCCAAAACAAAGAGCGTTCACAAAGAGCCGCCAATGAGCCTGCCAGACACGGACGCAGCGCCCGAACCGCAAAAAACCGACAGCGAAAACGAAGAAGAGCTTGGATCAAAAGTCGATAAAAACGCTTGATCAAGCGGCGCGTACGCCAACAATCGATACGAGATAATGAAGAGGAAGGCTCGAACATGAGTGGAAATGAAAATGAGTATGTGGTTGAATTTGACGATAGCGGCGCCTATTGCAAACGCCCCGACGCCAGCCAGGAACGCGTCAACTGGAGCGATATTGTCAAAGTGACAATCGAGGCCACGGGGGGCGAAAACGAAGAAGCACCCGCCCATGTCTGGATCATATGGGGCCGCGATAACGCATCGGGCTGCGTTTATCCCGGCGGTGCCACTGGGTCTGAACTGATGCTTTTGGAGCTTAAAAACCGCTTGGACAATTTTGATGTCGGCGCCGTTGGTGAAGCCATGAAATCAGAAGAAAACCAGACTTGGCTGTTATGGCAAGAACCTGGCACCGGCACCAATACACCAGAAGATGAAGACCGCGTCGTCAACTAGGCGGATCTACAGCCAAATTGAAAGAACGCTTATGGAAGGTGTTGTCGCAGCGGGTCATGAAAGTACGGCCCGGGCCTGCGCCGATATGTTGCGTGCTGGCGGTAACGCGTTTGATGCCGCAATGGCAGGCATGGTTGCCTCCTGCATCCCTGAAACCGTGCTCTCGTCGTTGGGTGGTGGCGGTTTCATGATGGCCTATCGGGCCGATAGAGATGACACCATCCTCTATGATTTCTTTGCCCAGACGCCCCGACAAAAACGCCCGACAAGTGAACTCGATTTTCGGGCCATTCACGCCGATTTTGGTCCTGCTACCCAAGAATTTCATATTGGTGCCGGTGCAAGCGCCACTCCGGGGGTTATTCCGGGCCTGTTTACCATTCATGCGGATCTGTGCTCCTTACCGCTCGCACAAATTCTGGAACCCGCCATCGATCTGGCCCGCAATGGCGTCAAGGTCAGCGCCTTTCACGCCTATCTGTTTGAAGTCATCGAGCCAATATTGACCCAAAGCGGCTCCGTCAAAGCGTTATTTGCCCCCGGCAATGCCCTGCTCAAACAAGGCGATCTGTTTCGCAACGAGGATTTTGCCCGCACCCTCGAAGCGTTGATCATCCAAGGGGAAGCCCTCTTTCGTACAGGCGATCTGGCCAAGGCCATTATTGCGCAATCTAGCGAACAGGGCGGGCATCTAAGCGCTGCAGATCTTGCCTCCTACAAAGTCGAACGCCGCCAACCACTCACCCAAAATTATCGCAATCAACAGTTTTTCCTAAATCCGGCCCCGTGCGCGGGTGGCCCGATGATCGGCTTTGCGCTTGGCGTGCTGGAGCGCCTTTGCCCGGGTCGTGTTCCAGACCTTTGCGACCTCGTGCAAACCATGTCGCTGACCAATCAGGCACGAAGTGCCAAAACGGCTCCCCTTGAATATTTTGCCAATGACGAGCATATCGCGCAGCATCTGGCAAAAGCGCAAAACCATCACCGCTCACACAAAGGCACCACCCATATCAGTGTCATTGATGCTGCTGGCAACGCTGCCGCCCTCACCATCTCGAATGGCGAGGGCAATGGGCTGATGCTGGGGGACACCGGTATTATGCTCAATAATATGCTGGGAGAGGAAGATTTGCACGATGGGGGTTTTCACCGCTGGCAGGAAAATCAGCGCCTCTCCAGCATGATGGCGCCGACCCTCATCAGATCGCCTGACAACAGTCTCACAGCTCTTGGTTCAGGGGGCTCAAATCGCATCCGTAGTGCCATATTGCAGGTCGCCAGCGGTCTCATTGATCATGGATTTTCCCTTGATAAAGCCATAAGTGCCCCCAGATTGCACTGCGAACAAGGCGGCCAGGTCAGTTTTGAAGACACGCCCGAAACCGCCCCATTTACCCCCGTTGCAAAACAAGAATTGCTGGCAGCTCACCCTGATGCACATGGATGGCCAGACCCCAACATGTTTTTTGGCGGCGTGCACGGCGTACGCAAGATGCCCAACGGCCTATTAGAGGGCCAAGGCGACAAACGCCGTGCCGGTGTTGCCATCAAGGTCGGCCCGACCTTATAACAGCGTAAAATCGCCCAATTAATAGCCTTTTCACTGATAGTTTACGCTCCCATCTCCCAGCTAAGCCGGTTCATTCTGACACCCAAATTAACCGCCCTTTAAGAGAAAAAGGGTTAGTCCTATTTAGTTGTCGGTTTTGACGCAAAGTTGGATAATTTTGGTAACTTTTAAAACCAAAAAACGGATCATCGGGATCCCCTCGCTTAAATCAATGCTCCTCCTTGCTTTGGGGGCAGTATTCCTTGGCGGCTGCTCGCATCAAAATCTCAAAATATCGAAACTCTCTTGTGGCTACAAAAATGGCGCAAAAGCCAATATCTGCGCGCCTGCCACCACTCAATCTATTGCAAACCAATCGACCGCGAAGCAACCCGTCAGTCCCCAAAAGTGGGAGACGCAGGTGGCGGTCAGCAAACCGGCGCAACAGCCGCTGGCAATTGGCCGGAATCAACAAAATTCGCCAAAAATAGCTGAACGCCGTACAACGCCAATCAGTCCGCTGTTTGCGACAACTGTAACGAGAGCGCCAAAAGAGCCGCGAGCGAGCATTTCCGCGCCCACCGGCCTGCAAAGCTATCGCGATCTAGCCTCTGTCATACGCCACACCTTGCGCGATAATCCCGATATTGGCATCGCCCTCGCGCAAGAGCGCGGCGAGCGCACCAGCATCGATATTGCCCGTGCCGGCTATCACCCCACGGTCGATATACGCGCCGCCTTTGGTCCTGAAAATTACGACACGGAAAGTCAGCGCAATACCGGTATCGCGCGCCAGGAATTTGGCATTGATCTACATCAGACGATTTATGATTTTGGTCGTACCAAAGGCAAGGTTGATCGTAGCAAGGCCCTTCACAACTCGGCAGGCTATCGCCGTATAGACAAAATGAACAAGGTCGCTATGGAGGTTGCGCAAGCCTTTTTGAGCACCAGGGAGGCCGCCGAGCATATCACCATTGCGAGGCAGAATATTACCTCGCACAATGAGATCCTGATGCTTGTTTCTGCGAGCGAGAAAGCCGGCAACGCCACAATCGCCGACGTCAAACGGGTCACCACCAGACTTGAAAAGGCCAAAACAAATCTCATCGATCTGCGCTCACGCAAGCAAAATGCCCGTGAAGAATTCATCCGCCTGACCGGCCTTCGGCCCGATGCGCTTATGGCGCCGCCAATTCTTCATGCTCCCTTGCCGCCCAAAAATGTCTCAAGTGATCAATATCCAGATAATCCAGCACTGCTGTCCGTGCGCGCCGATATTGACAGCCTGCGCGCCCAGTCAAGAACCGCCAAGGCCAATCTGGAACCAAGCATCGATCTTGACGTCTCTGGCAATGTCAAACGCAATGTCTCGGGAGAGACCGGTATGACCACCGGGCTCAAGGGATTAGTATCGTTCAATTACAAATTGCTGGATGGCGAGTCGCGCCTCAACACGGTGCGCAAGATCTTCGTTCGCATCAATGAGACCAAGCATCTTTATCGCAAAAAACGGCGTGCCTATATCCGCTCGCTTGATAGCGCCATTCGCACGGTGCGCGCCAATCTCCAAAAATCCTCGCTATTGGCGTCCCGGTTAGAAGACAGCAAAAAAGTCCTGCAACTTTATAAAGCGCAGTTCAAGGATGGTAGCAAAACCGTGTTCGAAATGCTCGATGCACAATTGGACTTGTTCACCACCAGTGGTGAAAAAATCGCCAATCATTATGGAAAACTGCGCAGCGTCTATGAAATCTACGCCCTGCGCGGCGATCTTGTTGGGCGCTTGTTGCGTTAAAATATCTCACGGCTATTCCGACTGGCGTCGGGCCTCCGATGGAGCGGGCCTTGGCCCGGCGGCCAGTCGGCCTTGCCGATGGGTACATCGGTATTCTTTTCAATAAAAAGCTATCACAAAAAATGAAATCCGACCAGCGGGAGGCAAGCGTGACCACGCGCCGGGCCAAGGCCCGCCCCATCGGAGGCCCGACGCTAGTCGGAATAGCCGCGAGATCAACAAGAACCACCGATGTACCCATCGCTGCCGCGCGTTAGCGTGAATATCCGGGATAGATTTAAACCTAATCTACATCCAGCTGCCAGCCGCGGTCCTTGGCAAGCAGGATCATGGCGCGTTCGGCCAGAGCCGTGATGGTCATCAAGGGGTTGGCGCCCAACGAACTTGGCACAACGGAACCATCAACAATATACAAACCCTCATGCACCTGATCGCTGTCGCCATCAAACACCTCACATTTGTGATTGACGACGCCGCTGGATTTATCATTGCCCATAACACATCCCCCCAGAGGGTGGGCGGTGGCATGGGTGTTCCCCATCATGCTTTCAGCCAACGGGTTCTTGATATATTTACCGCCGATCGCACCCGCAACTTTGGTCAACATTTCATCGACGCGCTTGTAAACAGGTTCGTCATTGACATTGGGCCAATCGATGACGACTTTCTCTTTTTCAAGGCGTATCTTGCCCTCACCACTATCATGAGACACGGCGAAATAAGTCTGGGTGCGAGCCAAAGGTCCGGCATAAACGCCGCGCAACAAGGCTTTGAGCGCACCAGCCAAACGGCCCCCTGGAATAAACATCACCGGCATCAAAGGACCCAGCGCCGATGGCATGACCCCCTCTTCCACCATCAGCTGGTTTTCGAGATCGTCTTCATCATCATAGGTGATATGCCCAGAAACAGAGGCACCGACCGGCTCAACTTCCACCTTGGCAGGATGACCAACGCCAATCGCATTGACCGGAATGTCAGCATCATAATTAAAAGCAATGATATCGCCATTGGCGGTGAAATTTTCGCCCAGGCGTTCTGATACGCAAAGGCCCTTTTCCCTAGAGCGCAATAGAATTGCTGTGCTACCAAGCGTTCCAGCTGATAGCACGACATTCTTGGCCGCAACTTTTTGAACATCTTTGAGCGGCCGACCTTTGGCATCAAAGCTGTGATAATAGACCAGCCACTCACCCTCGCTCTTTTCAATATGGGTGACTTTGGTTTGCGTAAAGATCCGCGCTCCAAAGCGCACGGCATCAGGCAGATAGGTCAAATCGATCGTGTTTTTGGCACCCACATTACATCCCGAACAACAATCCCCGCACTGGGTACAAGCGGCCTGATCGATGCCTGCTGGATTGGTCTGATCTTTGAAACTGATGACCACGGGGGAGCGCTGCATCTTTCCCCCGGTGGCCTGCGCGCCCTTTTTGAGCGCCTGGTATTTTATATAGCTGCTGGCATTTTCATCAGTTGCCGGGCGCAGCATGTGATCGGCGCGCTTAAAACCTTCATCCAGTTCGCCACCGGCGCGCACTTCATGGGGCCATTGGCTTTTTTCAAAAACCCGTGGGTCGGGGCGCAAAGCAACGGCGGCGTTAATCAAAGATCCCCCACCAAGTCCCGTACCGGTCAACACGTGCATATGCTTGCCATGACAAAAATCAAACAAGGCCGTCTCAGAACCAACGGAGTGTTTCTTGCCATGAATATAGAGCTCGTTTTTTATATCGGGAAAACGGGCCGGAAAATCGCCGGTCATAAATTCGCGCCCACGCTCTAAAACGCAAACGCCTTGCCCGGCTCGCGCCATGCGTGAAGCAGCAACGCCGCCGCCATAACCAGACCCGATAATGATAGTATCATAGCGGGGCTTCATTTCTCCCAGCGATCGAGCCAATGGGGCGTTCGGGCGGGTCATGGCAGCTTACTTTCTGATTACTTGGAACAATTTGATTTCGTCAGCCCCTGTTTACCGGCAACCCGTTGGGGGATCAAATCAATCTCGCCAAAAGCACTAATATGCCGCGCCAGCCCCCTTGCTCACTCTTTTGTCACTGAATCTCTGACTAAACGGGTCTTTGATTTCGATAATTTTGGACTTGGCATCGCTCAGGACAAGGCGTTTCTGCATTATGGGCGTCATATAGAGCCCGCCGTTCTTGTCGACCAGCAAAACCTGATCAAGGCCCATATTACGGGCGGTTTCAACCCAGCCCTTGGGCCCTGCAACGCTGAGCGCCGTCGCACCTGCATCAGCCAGAGCGCCATTTTTATGGATGACGGTGGCCGAGACGATGTGATCAACCGGCCAGCCGGTGCGCGGATCGAGTATATGGGAGTAGCGTTTGCCGTCATGCTCCTTGAAGCGAAAATAATTGCCGGACGTATAGAGCGCCTCCCCCGGCGCCAGATCGACCGTGGCGATCACTCCCCAATGGCGGGGGTGGCGGATGCCTGCACGCCACAGGCGACCCCCATGGCGGCCAATGACATTGAGATCCCCCCCGGCATTTAGAATGCCATTTTTAATGCCATGGCTCTGTAAGAGCTGCGCCGCCCAGTCAAGCGCCACGCCCTTGGCAAAACCGCCAAAATCAAGTTGCACGGCTTTATTGCGCGACAGGACAACGCCCTTGTTAATGGCAAGATCTTGCATGGAGGGGCGCGCTTTCACCAGCTCTTTGATCAGCTCTTTACGAGGCGGCGGGCCCAAAGGTTTGTCGCTCGAATGAAACCCCCATTGGGCAATCAGCTTACCGATCGCGGGGTTAAACAATCCGCGGCTGATCTGCTCGAAATAGCGCGCCTGATCCAGCAGCTCAACCATGTCTTTGTTGATCTTGTGAGGTTCGCCATTGGCAATGGCCGTATTGAGCTGGCCTAGCTTGCCTTGCTGCCAGGCGTGCCAGTCTTTGTGGCGCTTTTGAAAACCCTGCGAGATCAGCGCCACCGCCTTGTCACTCGTCTCCATGCTGACGCCATACAGCGTTAACTCGACCAATGTGCCAAAAACATAAAGCGTATATTTGTGCTCGGCTTGTTTGGCGCAGGAGGATAGAAGGGTTGAAACGAGCGCCAGAACTACCAAAAATCTCATGTACCGCATGCCTTTGATGCAAACTTAAATGGCGTGCGGCGCAGATAGGTCGGCATAAAACGTTGCCCGGCATTTTTGGTTATGCGCCCGGCAACAACCAGTCCAACAGCCAGTCCGACCATTGCCGCAAGCCCCGCAACACCATCGCCAAACCCAAGGGCCAACGCGCTCAGTGACAACCCAATCATGGCCAGCAGCGGCAGCATATAAACGGCGAGCGAGGCTAGCACCAGATCGCTTTCCGGCATGCCAATAATCACCTGCTCCCCCGTCACCGCATTAAAATCATTTTTAATGTGCAACAGATTGCGCTTGCGGCCAAAAAAATCGCCCAGCGCCGAGGTGCCACAGCCTTTGGCGGCGCCGCAACCATTGCAGGCACTGGTACGCTTTGCTTCCAGTACCGCCATGTTCCCTTCAAGGGCGACAACTGTCGCGGTTGCCTCGATTATTTCATGTTCAACACTCATCAATGCAGTTTAGAGTATCAAAGGGGGCAGTTGCAAACAAAGTTCCGCCGCGCTGATGCCCGTCGCTCGGATGGTCTTGAGAGAGGTCTCATCATCACTTTTTGAGAGCTTGCGTCCCGTCATATCGACCAGCAGGGGATGGTGAAAATAAAGCGGTTCGGGAAGATCCAGCAAGATTTGCAACAAGCGTTGCATGCTGGTGGCATAATAGAGATCTTCGCCGCGCGTCACATGCGTGACCCCTTGCAGCGCATCATCCACCACCACCGCCAGATTATAGCTCGTGGGCATTTCACGGCGCGCCAACACCATATCTCCCCAGTCCAGAGGTGATACCGTAATCACCTGATAGCTGCCATCTTTCTGGCGCTCTTGAAAACTGATCACATCTGTTTTTTGCAAGGCCAGTGCAACCGCCTTCTCCATATTGAGGCGCAAAGTATGAGGCTCCCCCTCCGCAATTCTGCTGGCCGCTTCTTTGGCTGGCGTGTCGCGATAAATGCCGGGATAGATGGGGAAACCATCTGGGGTATCGGGCATGGTCGGGGTCAGTTCATGCTCTGCGATCTCCCGGCGACTGGCAAAACAGGGAAACAGGAGACCAAGCTGTTTGAGCTTATCGAGCGCCTTGGCATAATTTTCCATATGCTGCGACTGCTTCCAGACCGGCGTCTCCCAAGTGAGACCAAGCCAGGTCAGATCATCATAAATCTGATCGATATACTCATCGCGCGCCCGTCCCCCGTCCACATCTTCAATCCGCAGCAAGAAACGCCCTCGTTCCGCGCGAGCCAGATGGTCCGTGACCAACGCCGAATAGGCATGCCCCAGATGCAATTCACCATTTGGACTTGGTGCGAAACGAAAAACCGGTGAATTGCTCATTGTACTTTTAAGACGCTCCTTTTAAGAATTGATCCATGTCCTATCATATAATCGAAACCAGCCAAGATATTGCTCAAGGGGTCCAACACTTGACCACCTCTTGCCCGTTGATGCGCGAAGCGTTCGAGATCGCGGGTCAGCCGCCTTTGCGGCGCAATGAAAACTGCTATTCATCGGTTGCGCGGATTGTCACCGGGCAATTATTATCCGTGGCCAGTGCGCGCGCCATCTGGTCGCGAGTGGAAGCACTCAATCAGCCCTTTGATCCCAAAAGCGTTCTGGCCCTTGATGAACAATTGCTCAAAACAGCCGGCCTTTCCAACGCCAAAATCCGTACGCTCAAAGCGGTGGCAAGCGCCGTGCAACAAGGAGAGATTGATTTCGCGCGCTTTGCAACACAAAGCGAAGATCTGGTGAAAGAGCAGATGATGATGGTGCATGGCATCGGCCCGTGGACCGCCGATGTCTATGTCATGTTCTGTCTGGGACGTGCCGATGCGTTTGCGCCGGGCGATATTGCTTTGGCAAATGCGGTTGGCCTGTTGAAAAAAAGCGACAAACGGCCTACACCATCGCAATTGCAAAAAATTGCTTTGAAATGGCGCCCGTGGCGCGGCGTTGCAGCCAGATTGCTCTGGCATTATTATGGTGTGGTTAAAAACACCAAAACCGAAACCAGCAAATAAAAAGGTTGATCATATCAAATGGACATACAACGCCTTGACGGCCCGCGCCTCAACTCTTTGTCCGGGACCACCAAACAACTGGTCATTATTCTGCATGGTTATGGGGCGGACGGGGCCGACTTGATACCGCTTGGCAAACAATGGCAGCAGCTTTTACCCGACGCTGAATTCGTTGCCCCCAATGCCCCGCAATTTTGCCAGAACCCGCCCATGGGCTATCAGTGGTTTCCATTGAATGTCACCATGCAGGGTGTGGTCTCGACGCCCCGCGAGCGCTGGGATGGCGCACAGGCCGCCACCCCAGCGCTTGATGCCTTTATCGACACTGAGCTGACCCGCACGAAGCTTGAGCCCGCGAATCTGGCGCTGGTCGGTTTTTCCCAAGGCGCCATGATGGCGCTGCATGTCGGTTTGCGCCGCACTCCCTCCCCGGCCGCCATTGTCAGCTATTCTGGAATGCTGCTTGGACCTGATCATTTGGACACCATCACTGCCAAACCACCGGTTTTTCTGGCCCACGGGTCTGTGGATGAAATCGTTCCTTTTGAGGCCATGTCGTTGAGCCAACAGGCCCTCGCGAGCATCGATATCGAGGTTACACCCTATGTTGAAGAGGGCGTTGGTCATGGTATTGATGGGGAAGCGACCTGGCTGGCAGGAGAATTTTTGGCCAAAAACTTTATCTGATAACGCGATTACCGCAATAGTTTTCATGAGCTTGGCGGGCAACAAGAACGAGGGGTTTATAGGCCCGTCCCAAACGGCGTGCGCCTCGGCAAACACGATTGTCGAGGCTGGCCATGAAGCAGCCTTGGCTGGTTTTATCAACCACATTATCCAAATGATAATCTGTCATCTGGTAGATGCCCTTGAGCCGGTTTTTCCTCATGGTTTTCGATAAATTTCCCGTAAATCCCAAATAGATAGCTGGTTTTTCTCGTCGCAACGCATTGGCGTATTTTTTGTGCGCTGATCCCATGCGCTGTTCGATTTCGGTGCAATCGGGAGAAGAGGAGCTGCTGACACCACCAAAGCCAAATGTTGGGAGCGAGGACGTCGATAGGCTGGTGCAACCAGAAAGGCCAAACGCTAGAACCACCAAGGGTGCAAGCAAGGAACAGCAAACACGGCCAAAGCACAAAAGTGTTTTTTGACAGCGTCCCAAATAGTGATAAAATAAAGTCAAATACATGAAAGCCCCCCAACCCTCAAATTATCTGTATCCTGCTTTATAACTTGAATGCAAGTCTGTATACCCACAAACCTCCTGGGTAGTGTCTCAGTTTGAAATGTTCTTTTTTGTTCCATAAAGTTTAGGGCGACCTGGTTTCTTTGCCCGCGCATCAATCAAGCTGATGATCCACTCCATATCATGCAGCGTATCAGTCAGGCCAGCTTCCATTGCTGGTGT
>JAJRPI010000094.1 GCA_024280895.1 Alphaproteobacteria bacterium
ACGGTTTTCATATCCCCGCCTTCGCTCTGACCGCTTCCGAATCAAAACAAAGACGTTATCAGGTGGCGCAGTTTTACTCCGCCGCAACGAGAGAATCCCGCCGCTTCCGTGGTGCAGTATTGCTCCGGCTTTTACAGCCGCCCTGTTGGGGCTCGGGGTGGCGCAATCCTGGAGTAGCCAACGACGGTAATTTCAGCCCAAACGAAAACAGCCACACCCTCATTCAAGAGAGCGTGGCTGTGCAAAGCCCGGCAGACCGGTCTCAGGGGGCATCCACATATCCGATGAGATCTGCGAATGCCGGGCTCTGATGGGTCTGTCTGATATTGGAGGATCAGACAAAGGTCCTGTCCGGGCTAGATGCTATAAATGGATCCGCGATAGATTCTCTTGGTCCAGCGTCTTTTATAGGTTCTGCCTGACTTGTGACGCTTTGCTTTTCTGATCTTCCTGAGAAGAGCAAGAGCTTTTGTTGACGACCGTTGGCGGTTGGCTCTTTTGGTTGCCTTCTGTTTTCGAACTAGTTTTCTGACGCTTTTCTTGGTGCTTTTTCCGACACTCTTGCGTTTGCTGACCGCCTTTTTGATAGTCAGACGCTTGCCAGTGACCTTTTTGGCGGCTTTGCGTTTGCTAGCGACCTTTTTGACCTTGGCAGTCTTTTTAGCAGTACCGATTTTTTTAACAACCAGACGCTTTTGAACACTTTTCATCCGTGCAAGAAGCTGTGCTATTTCGTTCTCGTCCTTTTTCAGATCAGCAAGGCGTTTTTGAACATCTTTAAGCCGTGCAAGAAGATTGGCAATGCGCGTGTCGGTTTGTCTGGCGGCATTTCTTACCGGTAAGGGTGGCAAGGTGGCGACCGTTTTTGCTTTCGATGACTTGGCAGTCAGCTGTTTGGGTCGTGAAATGTCCATTGCTCCACGCATTTTGGTTAGCTTTTTGCCACGTATTTTAGTCAGCAATGCTAGAGCAGAAGCCTTGCGAGCTTTTATGATCTTGCGCGGTTTCGTTTTCGCTTTGGTTGGGATTGCTCCAGTGATCATGGGGCGGCCGTTCAGGCGAACCCATTTCTTGGGGTTGCTGCGCGACTGGCGTTTAAGCCATTTATACCCTGTCTTGTTCCAGGCTCTGATGCTGCCCGTAAGATTATCGAGAACAAAATCGCCACGGCTTGTATGGGCAATCAGAACAGCATGCATGCGGTTCCTGCGATCTCTCGCCGTTGCCACAAGCAATGTGTTTGACGACCAACCGCGACGTATCAATTCGCGGCGTTTGGTCAGGGCGTAGTCTTCGCAATCCCCCACACGGCCGCCAACTGACCAATGGTCGGTTTTGCCGTGGGCAGCACGATCACTTTTGGCCCGCATGGAACGGTTTACTCTATAATTGACCTGCTTTAGCACACGCCAGCTACTGCTATTAAGGCGAGCTCTGGCCACGCTGCGCGAACGAATAAGGCATTCAGACGGGCTGTGTGCGCAAAATTCGATATGACCGAATGGCGCAGACACGCGCCCGCGTTCTGCCATATAAGAGGTTTGTGGCAAAAGCCCCCGATCCGGTATGCCAGATTTTCGATAGGCATGAGCCGGTAGTGTTGCTGTGGCGACCATGGAAAGCGCCATGGTGACCGATAATAGATGACGTTTGAACATTGTGGATGCTCCCTGTATATTATTTTTTACTATAGTCAATATACGCGGTAATCATTATTATCCCCCTGATATACTTGGTAAAAATAACATAAATATAAAAAGCAAATAAGTATAAAAATGTTCCTGTCAAAGAAACGGATTGTTTACCATCGCGTGTGTTGAGGGGGCGTGGGTCAATCGGAACAATAACGCTCCCCGGACCAGCAAAGACGCAGGTGCGGCTTTGAGCAGAGCCGGGGCAGGGGCAGAGCGGTTAGGTCATTTTTTCGACAGTTCAGCACCTGCGGTTCTAGATCCTGGGGCCAAGCCGGGGAAGCAAAATATCTCAAACTGGTCCACTACCACTGGGATACTTCTTTCGCTGGTAGACAGATTGGTCTAACAATAGATGTGAAGCTCTGGACTGAACCAAAGAGACCTCCATGCGAAAATATCTAAAATCCGTTTTTGGTGCGAAGACGCCAGAGGTGGCTTGCATCCCCGCAGGGCAGCGCGTCTATGCCATTGGCGACATTCACGGGTGTCTGGATCAGTTGAACAAGCTGCACCAATTGATCATGGATGATGCGCAGGATGCTTTTGCATCTGATATGAGCGTCACCCTCATTTATGTTGGTGACTATATTGATCGTGGTCCACAGTCAAAGGGCGTGATCGATTGCTTGCTGGGAGATTGGCCAAGCGAAATACATCCTGTTTTCCTGCGTGGCAATCATGAGGCGACATTGCTGAATTTCCTGGAAGATTCCAATGTGCTGAATGCCTGGCGCAATTTTGGCGGCGTGGAAACGCTTCATTCTTATGGTGTTGATGTGAGTGTGTTACGTGAGGCAGATGGTTTTGGGACAATCCAGAATCAGTTCAAGGCGCTTTTACCGTCCGATCATTTGCAGTTTTATCAAAACCTTCAAACTACGGCCATGATTGGTGACTATTTCTTTGTCCATGCAGGTGTCAGGCCGGGGGTCTCACTGGATCAGCAAAAAGAGGATGATCTCCTCTGGATACGTGACGAGTTTCTTGAAAGTAACAAATTTCATGGAAAGGTCATTGTCCATGGGCATTCGCCAAAGGAACAGCCAGAGATCTGGCCGAATCGGATAAATGTTGATACCGGTGCTTATCTGACAGGAAAATTGACCTGTCTGGTTCTCGAGGGTGAAGAAAAACGATGTATTGAGAGCTGTAAAGACATTGCAATTTAAGGGGCTAAGTGCTCATATTATAGGGTCCGAACTGATTGGCTCAGTTTATTGGCGATATTTGAATATGCATTTGAGGGATTTCATGTCGGTTCAATTTTTCAAAAAGCGAGTGAGCGGGCACTCGGTACACCGGTACTTGAACAAGGTGCTGTTCGTATCCGTTTTGTTCATTGGTCTTGGTGGTCTCGTTTCTTGTACTGGCAACACGCCCTCCTCATCTGTTGCCGGTCACCGGATCGATGGTGATGGCACAGGTGGTGCGATCAAAGCTCCCTCCTATCGGCTTGGGTCGGGCGACAAGATCAAGCTTAACGTATATGGGGAAGAGGATTTGTCAGGCGAGTTTGTCATTGGTGCTGGCGGCGCAATTTCCCTTCCACTGGTTGGTCAGGTGCAGGCCGGGGGAAAGACAGTCCCCGAATTCGAGAGGCAATTGGCGACGCAGCTGAAAAAATATGTCCGCGATCCCAAGGTCAGTGCTCAGGTTATGAACTACAGGCCTTTTTATATTCAGGGTGAGATCAAGTCTGGTGGCGAATATCCCTATAGTAATGGATTGGTCGTTCGTGATGCCGTCGCCAAGGCTGGAGGTTATACTTATCGAGCCGTGACGGGTTATGTTTTGATCCGTCATGCCAATGAGACGGCAGAGCGTCGTTATCCTCTTGATACCCCCGTGCGTGTGCTGCCTGGCGACAATATTCGTGTTACCGAGCGGATCTTCTAGTGTTTCGTGGCTCAAAAGTCACAGGGCCTCGTTAAGTTCGAGTGTTTGCTTGGGGTAGGTCTATGAATTGTTGCATTTATGGCGGAAGGATGCGATCAATCTTAAGTTCAATCAAGATACGAACTTAATGCGTGTGCTGATATTTAAATTCGATTTGATAAATTAATTCGGGGGGAGCGGCAATGTCTTTGCTGGGAAAATCCATCAATGGTTTCGTGGGAGCGTTTTTTCTTGTGGCTGCGTTTGCTTTGGCCTCAACCGGTGTTGTTGCTCAGCAGGCTCAGGGCGGAGAAGCGTTTTGTACCGCTCTCTTGTCTGAACATCCTGAGGGTGGGCAGGGGCTGGTGAGCGAAGTCAAGAACTTGGTTGCTGCAGCTCCTGATGTTGCCGGGGATATAATCGGTTGTGCGGCTGGGGCAAGTAAAGCTCAGTCTAGCGCTATTGGTAGCGGCCTTTCGAAGGCGGTTGCAGGGCTTAAAAATACAAACCCTGAGCTAGCTGACAAGATTGCGGCATTGGTTGCTGGGTCTGATAACTCGCAATTGGTGGCGGGTTACTCAGGCGGTGAAGCTGAAGAGGCGACAGCGGCAATAGATGATGGCGGTGCTGGTGCCGGAGACGGTGGAAGTGCGCCTGGTGGTGCTCCTGGATTTGGGGGCGGTCCTGCCGCGCCAGTATTGACTGTGGGATCTAGCGGTAGTGGTACCGGTGGAGGGACTGTCAGTCCAAACTAGAGATCGCTAAAATTCACCAAAAATAACAAATGTAATTGCCGTTAATATTATTGTACAGCGTTTAAAATACCGGGGATGTGGGAATTTGTTGATGAAATTATTTCTAACAGGAATGTTGTCGCTGGGAGTGGTGCTCGCTTCAGTAGGCGGCTCTTCTGCACAGACAGCGACGCCGGAAAGATCGGCAAGCACTGTGCATGCCGCGTCCGTTGGTGGACGTGCTCGTGGCGATTATGATTCGCTGGGAATTCGGGCCGGAAGTTTCTTTCTTTACCCCTCCGTAATCGAGACGTTCGCATATGACGACAATGTTTTTGCAACCAAGACCAATAAAAAAGACGATTTTGTCATAACTTCAGCGCCCACCCTGCAGATTCTTTCAAACTGGGGTCGTCACAGGCTGGATCTGCTTCTGGGCGCAGTCGATGTCCGTCATGTGGATTTTTCAAGCGAAGATCATACCGACTTTAATGGGCTGGTTGACTGGCAGATTGACGTGACGCGCAATTTTAATATCGCAAGCAAGCTTGGGGCCTCTTTGTTGACAGAACAACGCGGTCAGGCCGATGCGCCGACAGCGGCCGCTGAGCCGACTGATTATCGCAAATATGATGCTTCCCTTTCCCTGAACAAACAGTTCAATCGTTTCACACTTCAGGTGGGTGGTGCCGTGCAGGCGCTGGATTACGATGACGTCACAGCGTTAGATGGCAGTACGATTGATCAGGATATTCGCGACGGTCACGTTTACACCGGCGTCGTTAAAGCTGCTTATGAATTCAGTCCAGGATACAGGGTTTTTGGACTTGTCGAAGCGAATCAGCGCGACTTTGGCGATGATATTGTCGATGATCGGGATTCCACGGGAATTGAAGGTCGAGCAGGGTTGGAGTTTGAAGTTACACATCTTATCAAGGGCGAGGTTTCAGCTGGTTATTTCGAGCAGAACTATGATCAGGCCGGATTTGCCAATACCAGCGGTATGGCGTTCAAGGGTGGATTGCTGTGGAACCCGACCCAGCTCATGACCGTAAATCTTTCTGGAGAGCGCCGGATCTCGGAAACTAGTGTTGCTGGGTCCTCTGGGCATGTGGACACTGTCCTCTCAAGCAGGATTGACTATGAAATCATGCGCAACCTGATTGGCTCTCCCTTCGTTAATTATACGATTGAAGATTATCAGGGTGTGAACCGCGAAGATAAAACGCTCCAGGCTGGCATAAACATGCAGTTGCTCATCAATCGTCACCTTAGTGCCGGTGCCTTTTATACTTTCACCACCAAGGACTCCAATCTTGACACATTTGACTACGATAAAAATGTCGTAGGCGGATCTCTGAAGATCCAGTTTTAATAGTCCTCATTTGAGGCGAGTCTGGATAGCGTCCATGAATGTCAATCCCATAGCTCCGCAGTCTTATCAAGCAGATCAGTTTCAGGCCGATGAGGGGATGTCGATCGATCCCCGCGAAATTCTTAGAATCTTCCAACGGCGCTGGAAACTGATCGCCGGTATTGTGACTATTGGTCTTGGGATAACTCTCACCTATCTTCTTCTCGCTACCCCCCTTTTTACGGCAACAACAGAAATTTTGCTGGATCTGCGCAAGGATCAGATTGTCGATACCGAGGCGGTTCTGTCTGGCCTTGGCAGCGATGCAGCCGCTTTTGCTAGCGAAATAAAACTGATGAGTTCATCGGCGGTTGGCGAGCGGGTCATCAAGAAGCTCAAACTCTATAACGACCCGGAATATACCGTCACAAAGAGTGGCGGTTTATTTGGTGTTCTTCAATCCCTTATCAGCGGTGGGAAAGAACCAGAAGATACAGAGGCTGCAATAGAAGACGTACCTGTCAATGCAGGATTGACGGAAGTGCAGATGGACCGCTTGACGCGCGCATTTTTGTCTCGTGTCAAAGTCAAACGACTGGGGCGAACCTATATTGTCTCTGTCAGCTATACCTCAAGCAGCCCGAACAGCGCCGCTCGTGTTACCAACGAAATTGCCGACGCTTATCTCGTCGATCAGCTGGAAGCCAAATATCAGGCAACCAAGCGGGCCAATACCTGGCTTCAGGGCCGCCTTGCGGAGCTGCAAACCAAGGTACAGGAATCGGAGCGGGCGGTAGAGCTTTATCGCGTCGATAATAATCTGGTAGGTCCCAAGGGCCAGTCGCCCTATGACGCGCAACTGACCAAGCTCAACGAGCAGTTGATCCTAGGCCGCGTCAAAATGAATGAAAACCTCGACAAACTGAAACAGGCGCGCCGCGTCATGAAGGCAAAAGGCAAGCTGTCCAGTATTGATGCCGTGGCCCAATCGGATGTGGTTGCAAAACTGCGGGGACAGATGGCCGTTGTCGCGCAGCAAGAGGCAGAACTGATTACGCGATTTACGCCCGCCCATCCCAAAGTCATCAACAAGCGCGGCGAGCGCAAGGATCTGGAGCGTCAAATCGAACGCGAAGCCAACAGAATTATTGAAAACCTCGAAAATGACCATAAGTTTTCACGTCGCCGCGTTGCCTCGCTTGAGCAAAGCCTCACCCAGCTAAAACAAAAAACCTCGGGGGCGCGCTCGGCCTCTATCCGGCTGCGGGAGTTGGAGCGAGAAGCCAATGCCAACCGCACTATCTATGAAGCGTTTCTGGGGCGCTTCAAGGAGACATCGCAACAAGAAACCCTGCGCACCGCAAACTCGCGTGTCATTGCCAAAGCGCTGCCCCCCACATTTGCCAGCCACCCAAAGAAAAAACGTACGTTGTTACTGGCGCTTATTGGCTTTGCGGCCCTTGGTTTTGGACTGGCCTATCTGCTTGAGCAAATGGACAACAGTTTCAAAACCAGCAGTCAGATTGAAGAAATACTCAATGTCGCGCATCTCACATCGATCCCCAAGCTTCTGGCAGCTGATCTCAACATTGATGGCAACAAGGTGCCGATCAATCGTTATATTCTGGCAAAGCCCCTGTCCAGCTATGCAGAAGCAATTCGCAATCTGAAAGTTGGGATTGAATTGTCGAATATCGACAGGCCTCCCCAGGTTATCCTGATCACTTCAGCATTGCCGAATGAGGGAAAATCCGCCATCGCCTCAAATCTGGCCCAGCATGTGGCGCAGGTCGGTGCGCGCACATTACTCATAGATGGCGACCTTCGTAACCCGTCGCTGACCGCCAACTGGATTACAGAGCCGGGTCCCGGTCTGGTCGATCTGCTTGGCAATCGTGTTAACAAGGAGCAGGCCATTGTGCACGACAGTTCCGGTGTTGATTTCCTGCAAACCTCCCATGTAGCGCAAAATTCCGCCGAGATTCTCGGCTCCAGCAGCTTCAAGAAAGTGCTGCTTGATCTGCGCCAGATCTATAATGTCATCATCATCGACACATCCCCCGTCATGCCGGTGATCGACGCCAAGGTGTTGGTCGATAGTGTTGATAGCGTCGTCTTGACCGTAAAATGGGACGAAACGGCAAGAGATATAGTCCGTGACGCCATTAAATCCCTCAATGTTCCACATGAAAAATTTGCCGGTGTGGTTCTCAATGCCATGGATATGAAGCGCATGTCCCACTATGGCAGCTATGGCTATGGAAAATATTACAGCAAATATCCGCACTATTACGGTTCAACAGAGAGCTGAGCTCTAAATCATGGCCCTTCAGATCAGGCAGCACAGTTTTAATCCCGCCCCGTGGCTTGTCACCATGACAATTGGCGTGTTGCTCGTCGCATTGGCGACGCCGGGATTGATTTCCCTCTACACAGCTCGCCCCGCCACCGCGCTTGTGAGCGAGTTGACCACTCCCGATGCTGACCATACATCGCAAGAACTCCAGACAGCAGTGCAAGAACTGGAGGCAGCATTCGAATATGAACCGGGGCGCCGCCAGCACACCAATGAGCAAACAACACTTCTCCTGAATCTCTATTATAAACTGAAATCATCTGGCAGAGAGGTCGAAGCCATCGGCTTTCTGGAGCAGGCAAGTCTTGTCATTACAAGATCGCTCAAGTTTGCACCGAGCGATGCCAATCTGTGGTATCTGCTCGCAGAAACACGCGCCTTGCAGGGTAAAATGGATCGCAAAACACGGCGTATTCTCAATATGTCCTATTTGTCAGGACCTCGCGAAGGCTGGATCGCTCTTCGACGTCTGCAGTTTTCATTGCGCTACTGGTTGCTTCTGGGCAAAGATCTGCGCCGACATGTCAAAAAAGAAATCAGAACCTTGTGGTCAACTCCATCATACCAGCGAACCTTCATTCGCAAGTTCTCAAGTAGTTCAGTGAGGGCTCGGAGAGTTATTTTTGCGCAGATCAAAACCTATGGTGATGAAGATATTCAAAAGTTTCAGAAATTGGCCAAACAAGCCCGGTGGAAGCTGATATTTTGAGACATGAAAAGTATAAATAGTATCGGCTAAAGTGTTGAGCATCCCGGATATAAGTATAATCAGTATGTATACACCGTAAATAAAGTGTACCATATCGGCACAGCAGAAAAAAAGTAGGTCATGGAGTTGTTTTGCTGCCGCTTTACTGTTGACCATTTTGAGCTATGAGTTATATTTAAAAAGCATTAATTTTCCTTGCATTGCTTTTTAAATTTTTGGGATTTCTGACTATGCGAAAAAGATTATTTTATCTGTTTGATCTATTCATTGTGGCCCTGTCACCCTTTCTTGCGGTTGCTATTAGAAGCAATTTTACGCCTTCAAGCAAGCTGCTGCTAGATGTCATACCTTTTGCTGTATTGGGGTTCTGCATTGCAGCTATTGTATTCATCATTGCCGGGACCCATCGGGGCATTTGGCGCTATGTATCACTGCCGGACTTTTCGCGTATCATTGTCGCAACGGCGATCACTCTTCTCATCACAATGTTTGTCATGTTCACTCTCGATCGTCTGGATAGTATCGCCAGATCGGTTCCGCTGATACAGTGGGTGCTGATGGTCGCGGGAATGATTTCAGCGCGCATTATGGCTCGCATGCTGTTTACGCGAAAGAACGTTAAGTCGATTGGCAATGTGGATGCCAGCAGGGAGCATGTGCTCGTTGTCGGGCTTAATGAAGTGGCCGAGCTTTATCTGCGCTGTGTAGCTTCGCTTGCTGCAAGCAAGATATCTGTGGCGGGTATGCTGGATGAGAAGATTGTTATGAAGGGGCGAAGGCTTCATCACCACAAGGTTCTGGGGCTCCCCAGAGATTTGACACAGATTCTTTCGCTTCTGAATGTTCACGGCGTTAATGTCACAAGGGTCGTGATCACGACACCATTTCAGGAGTTGTCAAAATCTTCGCGAGACGAGCTTCTTAAGCTTGAGCGTAGCAATGTCATAAAACTCGACCTTTTTGAGGAGCGGTTGGGCTTCGCGGGTGTGTCGAGTGCAGACGAAGCCTCACAAGGACCGAAGGCGGGGCTGGAGCGTCTTGCTCATCAATTTTCCAAAGATGAAAAAGCGCAGTTGGAAAACGGGGGAGGGGCGCGGATCAAGCGAGCGGTCGATCTTGTTGGATCGCTGACGCTGATGGTGGTCTTTCTACCTGTAACGCTTCTGGTGGGGTTGTTGGTTGCGCTAGATGTCGGATTGCCGCTTACTTTCTGGCAGGAGCGCCCTGGCAAGCGGGGGCATCCTTTTCGCCTTTTCAAATTTCGCACCATGAAGTCCGCTCATGATGAGGCCGGAAACCGTATCCCAGATGAACAGCGCCAGTCCCGACTTGGCCGCTTCCTGAGACACAAAAGACTGGATGAGTTGCCCCAGCTCTATCATATTCTCGTTGGCGAGATGTCATTTGTCGGGCCGCGCCCGTTGCTAGTGGTCGACCTGCCTGAAAACAGACCGGATATCATAAAAATCAGAAACAGCATCCGTCCCGGTCTCACCGGCTGGGCGCAGATCAATGGCGGCAAAACCGTTTCGATCGCCGATAAGGCCGTGCTCGACATGTGGTACATAAAGAACAGGACCTTGGCACTGGATTTCAAAATCATTCTTGGCACCATCGATATGGTGATCAGAGGCGAGCGATTTAATGAGCAAGCTGTGTTGGCGGCCTATAAGGATTTGGGCTTGCAGCGCGAACAGGCTGAGGGTCAAAAAGAAGCTGAGCAGAAGCGTGAGGCGCAGATAAAAACCGACAATCTGGTCATTTTGCATGGTGAAAGAAAAACGGCCTGAGCGATTGGATGCCTTTTCTGTGTGCGGAGTTCGACGTGATTGCAGAACTGGTGAAGGTGGATTTCATCGCATTTCAGACCAACCCGGTAAGAGATTGTTTTTAGAAATAAAAAGTTGAATGTTCTGTTATAATCCGTGGTGAAACGTTATACTCATTGAGTGAGTTTTTGAGTGGGTGAGGAGAGGTCTCCAAAGGGGCCACTTTGCTGGCGATGGGACAGATTGATACTTAAAGCTATGGATGGATTGTCGCGTTGAATACAGATCTGGATTTGCAGGATGGACAGCGCTGGTACGCCGTGCACTGTCTTCCCCACAAGGAAGCGGGCGCACAGATGCAGCTTCACAACCAGAATTTCCGCACCTTCCTGCCGCGCATCCGCAAAGCCCGCCGCCATGCCCGCAAAATTGATACAGTGCTGGCACCGTTTTTCCCACGCTACTTGTTCATCATCCTCGATATGGAACGCGACCGCTGGTGCTGCGTTAACAGCACAATCGGTGTGTCGCGGCTGGTGATGCAAAATGAGCGGCCGCAAGCCTTGCCAGGCGGCGTTGTTGAGCGCTTTCTGACCTTTGCCGACGATGCAGGCCTGCTATCCTTTGACAAGGAAGGCCGCCTGAAGATCGACCAAGAAGTAGAGCTTCTCGATGGCCCGTTCGCCAACCAGTTAGGAACCATTGAGCGCCTAGACAGCAATGAGCGGGTCAGGCTATTGCTCGACCTCATGGGCCAAAAGGTCCGCGTAAGTGTCTCCAGCAGGGATGTCATGCCAGCAGCCTGACGGGCTAGCATCGCTGCCTTTATGTGAGGCGCAGTTTAATGCCCCTCACCCATAGCACTCCGATGACCCCGAGTCACCCGGAGTGCGGTAGCTTTTGTAAGTCAGAAAATCACCAAGCTATTGTCTTGTAAGTATGATCGAGAGAGCGTCTTGAGCCGTACCTACAAATCCATTCTCGTGACCGGGGCTGCCTGCTTTTTCAGTTTGTATTTTTGCGACAGTCCCATCGCTGATGGCCTCGAAGGCATATGTATCGATAATATAATATACTGGCGACCAGCAGAACATCCGGCATCTGATCGGTCACTCGTGGTTCGAGCTATTGCGGTAGGGAGCACGAGCTGTTTCCTGGCAGAAATATGGGAAGTGTAGCGCGCCAGTCGGCGTTATCGGGCGAGGGTGCGGAAAGTTACAAAATAAGTTTATGCATAGAGCCTTCATGGGAATTCCCAAGCTATTGTTTTAGGCCTTCGGGAGAGGAGTAAAGGGTCGAATAGCATTCCTCCCTATGCAATAACCCTATTATGTCCCATCGCCGTTCAGTAGTTGCCGTCTGCTATCGGATCGTCTAGCGGCCGCGTAGTTGCTACTGGTACTCTTTGTGAGGTCGTGTAATCGAAATTGCCTATAGAATTAATAAGGAAAGTAAGTGAACATGCTGAAGGATGCTAATATTCTTATCACCGGTGGAACAGGTTCCTTTGGCCACACCTTTGTGCCCATGACTTTGGCGAAATACAACCCACGCCGAATGGTTATTCTGTCTCGTGATGAAATGAAGCAATGGGAGATGGCCAAGCTGTTTGCTGGCGATCCGCGCGTGCGGTTCTTTATTGGTGACGTACGCGACAGGGAGCGCCTGTACCGGGCCTTGGATGGCATTGACTATGTGGTCCACGCGGCCGCGACCAAAATCGTTCCAACGGCTGAATATAACCCATTTGAATGCATTAAAACAAATATCAATGGAGCCATGAACCTGATTGATGCGTGCATTGACCGGGGGGTCAAGCGCGTTGTGGCTCTGTCGACTGACAAGGCGAGTAGTCCGGTCAATCTTTATGGCGCAACCAAGCTGGCATCCGACAAGCTTTTTGTCGCGGGCAATTCTTATTCCGGTGAACATGGCACCGTATTTTCTGTTGTGCGTTATGGTAATGTCATGGGGTCGCGTGGCTCAGTTATCCCGTTTTTTATGACGCAAAAAGACAAAGGTGTTCTCTCGATCACGGATCCACGCATGACCCGCTTCATGATTTCGCTGGAGGAAGGTGTTGATCTCGTATGGCATGCGTTCGACGATATGATCGGCGGCGAAATCTATGTAAAAAAAATCCCCTCCATGAAAGTAACCGATCTCGCGCTTGCTGTGGCTCCAGATGCAACACACGACATCGTTGGCATTCGTCCCGGCGAAAAACTGCACGAGCAGATGATCGGTGTGGAAGACGCTTATTATACCTATGAATATGGGGACTATTATAAAATTCTGCCCGCGATCAATGAGTGGGCGACCTGCAAAAAACGCATCAAGGATGGCAAAAAAGTCGCCGAAAGCTTTAGTTATACCAGCGACAATAATCTTGAATGGATGCCCATAGAAGCCCTTCAGGCCTGGATCGAAGACAATCGGGGGAAAGTGGGTAAAATATGAGCGTGATCCCCTATGGTCGCCAAGATATTGACGAGGCTGACATCGAGGCTGTTATTGATGTCTTGCGCTCGGATTTCCTCACGCAAGGGTCAGCCGTTCCAGCTTTTGAAAAGGCTGTTGCCGACTATTGCGGCGTTGAATTTGGCCTCGCCGTCAACAGCGCCACCAGCGCGCTACATATTGCCTGTCTGGCGCTTGGTGCGGGGCCGGGAGATTTTGTCTGGACCAGTCCGATTACCTTTGTCGCCAGCGCCAATTGCGCGCTTTATTGCGGTGCAAAAATTGATTTTGTCGATATTGATCCGTCTACCTATAATATGAGCGTTGAGGCGCTCGCCAAAAAGCTTGCCGTGGCGGAAAAACAGCGGCACTTGCCCAAGATTGTTATCCCGGTTCATATGTGCGGCCAGAGCTGCGATATGGCGGCGATCAAAAAGCTGGCGGATCAATATGGCTTTAAAATTATTGAGGATGCCTCCCATGCCATCGGTGGCAAATACAAGGACAAACCGGTCGGTAATTGCCACTATGGCGACATCACGGTGTTCAGTTTTCACCCCGTCAAGATCATCACCACCGGCGAGGGCGGTATGGCCCTGACTAATGATCCGCAACTGGCCGAGAAAATGGGCGATCTGCGCTCACACGGAGTGACGCGCGATCCGCAGCGACTGGCGCGAAAACCGGATGGCCCCTGGTATTATGAGCAACTAAGTCTTGGTTTCAACTACCGGATGACCGATATTCAGGCCGCTTTGGGCTTGAACCAGATGCAGCGCGTTGATGGTTTTATTGCCCGCCGCCTTGAGCTTGCAACGCGCTATGATCAATTGCTCGCAGAACTTTCGCTGACAACGCCCTGGCGTCACAAGGACAACATTTCAGCGTTTCACCTCTATATCATTCGTCTTAAACTTGATGAGATCGACCGCACGCACAAAGATGTTTTCGAGGCGCTGCGAGAGAATGAAATCGGCGTCAACCTGCACTATATGCCCGTTTATCTGCAACCCTATTATGCGCAACTCGGCTTCAAGCCCGGTCATTGTCCAAAGGCAGAGCGCTATTATGGTGAGGCTATTTCCATCCCATTGTTTCCTCTGCTCACCAATGAGCAGCAAGATCAGGTCGTGGGCGCGCTGAAAGGGGCGCTAAAATGCTAAAACTTGCTCTTGGAACGGTTCAGTTTGGCCTGCCTTACGGGATCGCCAATCAGTCGGGACAGGTTTCCATCGTTGAAGCGGGCGCAATGCTCAAGCTTGCCGCACAAAGCGGTATCGATACATTAGATACCGCAATTGCCTACGGTGAAAGTGAAGCAAGGCTTGGGGAAGCTGGATGCAGTGAATGGAAGATCGTCTCCAAATTGCCCGAAATGCCGAAAGAGAACATCGATATTGAAGGCTGGGTAGAAACGGCGGTTGAGAGTTCACTGGAGCGCCTAAAGGTTCGACGCCTATATGGGTTACTTTTGCATCGATCACAAGATCTCGATGGACCAAAAGGCGATATTTTAATTCGTGCTCTTGAAACCTTAAAAGCCAAGGGGGTTGTGGAAAAAACCGGCATCTCGATTTACGAGCCGGGCGAACTTGACGATCTCTGGCCACGCTATAAACCCGATTTGGTTCAAGCGCCTTTTAACCTGTTGGACCGGCGTCTTGAAACCTCGGGCTGGCTGACAAAACTGCAACAAAATTTTGTTGAGGTTCACATTCGCTCAATATTTCTGCAAGGCCTGTTACTGATGGAGAAGCAGGACCGCCCCGCTTCATTTGGACGCTGGAAGCCTTTATGGGACGAATGGCATAGATGGCTTGAGGAGCAATCCGTGACCCCCTTGCAAGCCTGCCTTAAATTTGCTCTCTCACAACCTGAGATCAGCCGCGTTGTGATCGGCGTCGACAGCCTCAAACAATTGCAGGAAATCCTCGACAATGTTCAAAATTCCATCAAAATACCCCCTGCAACATTGGCGTGCAATGATGTGAACCTGATCAACCCGTCTTTATGGAATCTACATTGAAAATCATAGCCATCGTTCAGGCCCGCATGGGGTCAACCCGTCTGCCCGACAAGGTAATGCGCCCCATCTGCGGCACGCCGATGATTGAGATTTTGTTGTCTCGTCTTAGCTGTTCGAAACGGATTGACGAGATCGTTCTTGCAACTTCAGACACGCCGATAAACCAGCCTCTGGTAGATCATGTGGAGAAGCTTGGTTTTTCGGTTTATAGGGGCAGTGAAGATGACGTGCTTGATCGTTATTACCAGACGGCAAGGCTCGAAAGCCCGGATGTCGTGGTGCGCATTACTGGTGACTGTCCTTTGATAGATGCCGGTCTGGTAGATGAGGTGATTGGCCGTTTTCTTGAAACGGGTGCCGATTACGGATCCAACACTTCGCCGCCTTCATATCCTGACGGCCTCGATACCGAAGTGTTCACCTTCGTTGCTTTGGAGACAACCTGGAATCAGGCGAGCGAACCTTTCGAGAGAGAGCATGTCACTCCTTTCATCAGGAACTCCGGCCTGTTCAAGTGTGTCAATTTTTCCAATAATAGTGACCTGTCTGGCGAGCGTTGGACGGTCGATCAACCCGAAGATCTTGAGGTCGTAAACAAGGTTTTTGAGCATTTTCATCCCCGCCACGACTTTGGGTGGATGGACGTTATGGCTCTTGGCGATGAACAACCAGGTTTGTTCGTCAAAAACCGTCACTTGACTCGCAACGAAGGCGTTCTCATGGGAACGGGCCAAAAACTCTACAAGCGCGCCAAACGGGTTATTCCGGGTGGCTCAATGCTACTGTCCAAAAGACCCGAAATGTTTCTGCCCGAAAAGTGGCCGGCTTATTTCAGCAAAGCCAAGGGCTGCAAGGTCTGGGATCTGGATGGCAATGAGTATGTCGACATGTCGATCATGGGCATTGGCACAAACACGCTCGGCTATGGTCACCCAGAAGTCGATGAAGCCGTGCGCCAGACCATAACTGCCGGGAATATGTCGACCTTAAACTGCCCGGAAGAAGTCTATCTGGCGGAAAAACTGGTTGAGCTGCATCCCTTTGCCGATATGGTGCGGCTTGCCCGCTCGGGAGGTGAGGCCAATGCGATTGCCATACGCATCGCGCGGGCGGCCAGTGGTCGCGACAAGGTGGCGGTTTGCGGCTATCACGGCTGGCACGACTGGTACCTGTCCGCCAATCTGGCCAGCGACAGCAATCTCGATGGCCATTTACTACCGGGCCTCGATCCAGCGGGTGTACCGCGAGATTTGCAAGGGTCGGTGCTGCCCTTTACCTACAATAATTTCGCAGAGTTGGATGCTCTTTGTTCGGCTCATGATATTGGCGTTATCAAGATGGAAGTGCAGCGCAACGAAGAACCACAAGACGGCTTTTTGCACAAGGTCCGCGATCTGGCAACGCGCAAAAATATTGTGCTGGTCTTTGACGAATGCACATCGGGTTTTCGCGAAACCTATGGTGGGCTGTACAAGAAATACGGTGTTGAGCCAGATATCGCCGTTTTCGGTAAGACACTTGGCAATGGATACGCCATAACAGCCATCATCGGCAGGCGCGAGATCATGGAGAATGCCCAGGCAACCTTTATCTCCAGCACTTTCTGGACCGAACGCATCGGCCCGGCTGCGGCTCTGAAAACGCTGGAGGTGATGGAGCGCGTGAGGTCATGGGAAACAATCGCCCGAACAGGCGAAGTGATCCGCAAGGGCTGGCAGCAGCTGGCGGACCGCCACAAGCTTGACATTCAGCACTGGGGTCTATCTGCACTGGCCGGGTTCACCATCCAGAGCAAAAATGCCTTATCGTATAAAACCCTGATCACCCAGGAAATGCTAGCAAAAGGCTATCTGGCGGGGAACAGTGTTTATGCATGTACGGAACACACGCCGGAGTTGATCGAACAGTTTTTTGGCGAACTTGATCCGGTTTTCGGCCTGATCAGGGAATGTGAGGACGGGCGTGACATCAATAGCTTGTTAAAAGGGCCCGTATGTCATGCAGGTTTCAAGAGATTAAATTGACCAAACCACTGAAAACCATCATCCGGGCAGATGCCTGCGCACAAATCGGCGGTGGTCATATCATGCGCTGCCTGACGCTGGCGGACGAGTTGGCGCGCCGTGGTGACCGGTGTGTGTTTGCGGTTCGTCCAGGAAGCGTTGAGACCGTGCCCAAGCTGGCGCAAAGCGGTCATGAGGTGGTTATACTTGCTGGTCCTTTGAGCGACGAAGCCAGCGAAATCGAGGAGCGGGTTGGAAAATGTGGCTGGCTGATTGTCGATCATTATGGCCTGGGTGCGCAGTTCGAGCAGGCGACACGAGGTTTCGCGCAAAAAATCATGGTCATCGATGATCTTGCCGATCGCCCCCATGACTGCGATTTGCTGCTAGACCAGACCTACGGCCGCCAGCAAGAGGATTATGTTGAGCGGGTGCCAGATGGGGCACGCTTGTTGATGGGGACCGATTATGCCTTATTGCGCCCCGAATTTGCCGCCCTGCGCCCTAAAGCACTGGCACGCCGCGACAAGTGCGGGCCGGTGCGCCGCATCCTCATCAGCCTTGGAGCCAGCGATCCCCATGGGGTCACCGCAAAAGCCTTGCTGGCCGTAAAGGAGAGCGGTATTGATGTTCGTGTTGATGTGGTCATTGGCTCTGGCGACCCTGCCGCCATGGGATTGGTGGAAATCGCACAAACCATGCCGCAACAGATTGATTTCCGCGGCTTCGACGCCGATATCGCTGAATTGATGTATGAAGCCGATCTTGCCATCGGCGCTGGCGGCTCCACAAGCTGGGAGCGCTGTTGTCTGGGTCTGCCAACCCTGATGATTGTGACAGCAGACAATCAAGAGAAGGTTGCGGAGGAGCTCGCAAAGGCGGGGGCGGTTATGAAGCTAAGCGCTTGCACTGATTTCCAAGTGGATCAATTGAAAAACAAGATACTTCAACTATCTGGTGAGGATCATAACCGACTTCAGATGATCAAATGCGCTTTTGATATTTGCGATGGTTTTGGCGTCAACCGGGCGGCGCAATATTTCGATCCCGACTATGCCAAAGACAATAGAGAAATCAGACTTAGAAAAGTAATCAATGAAGATTGTCTCCAACTATTTGAGTGGCAGAGCCATCCTGATACAAGACGTTTTTCGAATAACGCGCAGGCTCCAAGTTGGAAAGAACACCAAGCGTGGTTTTCCAACAAGCTGATGGATCCGTTCACTATTTTGAATATCATCACACAAAATGAGTTGAATGCAGGTGTGTTGCGCCTCGATATGCGGTCTCAAACTGACGGAAAAGGTTACACCGTCTCTATCTTTATTGGTCCTGAAAACAAGCAATGTGGCATCGGTTCCACGGCATTGCGTGCCGCCAGAAAACTTGTTGGCATAACAGACCTATATGCTGAAATCGACCCTCTTAACACCGCCTCGTTAGGCTTGTTTTTAGGTGCTGGATATGAACAGATAAGCAAGCGATGGTTTGTGCAAAAAGGGTATGAGAAAGCAGTAAGCTATGCTGAATAAGATCAAGATTGCTGGCCGCTCGGCAGGCCCCGATCATTCCCCCTATATCATCGCCGAGATGTCGGCCAATCATAATGGATCGCTGGAGAGGGCTTTTGCACTCATGGAAGCGGCGAAAACTGCGGGGGCCGATGCGCTCAAGCTACAGACCTATACCGCCGATACCATAACCATCGACCATGACAGTGACGAGTTTCGCATCAAGGGCGGTTTGTGGGACGGCTATACTTTGTACAAGCTCTACGAAGAAGCGCAAACGCCCTGGGAGTGGCACGAAGCGCTGTTCGCCAAGGGGCGCGAGCTGGGTATAACGGTGTTCTCATCGCCATTCGATCACAGTGCTGTAGATTTCCTTGAAGAACTTGATTGCCCGGCCTATAAAATTGCCTCGTTCGAGGCCATCGACCTGCCGCTGATTAAAAAGGCGGCGTCCACCGGCAAGCCGCTGATCATCTCCACCGGCATGGCGGATGATCGGGAAATTGAGGAGGCGATTGAGGCCGCTCGTTCGGGGGGCTGCGAGGAGCTTGCCATCCTGCACTGCGTCAGTGGCTACCCTGCCCCGGCAAAGGACTATAATCTACGCACCATCCCTGACATGATCGACCGATTTGGCCTGGTGATCGGCCTGTCCGACCACACCCTCGACAACACCACCGCCATCGCGGGTGTTGCCCTTGGTGCCTCGATCATCGAAAAGCATGTGACGCTGGACCGTAGCGACGGCGGCCCCGACGACAGCTTTTCCCTCGAGCCACCAGAACTAGCTGCCTTGTGCCGCGACGCCAAAACCGCCTGGTCGGCACTGGGCAACGTGGACTATGGCCGCAAATCCAGCGAACAGGGAAATGCTGTGTTCCGCCGCAGTCTTTATGTGGTTGAAGACATCGGGGCGGGCGAGAAGTTGACCAGCCAGAATATTCGCTCCATTCGACCCGGTTTTGGCCTTGCACCCAAGCATTTGCCCGACATTTTGGGCAGGGCCGTAAGGCGAGACCTGAAACGCGGAACGCCTTTCAACTGGGATATGGTCGAGGCGTCCGACTGCAAAATCCCGTGACACATTGCACCATCTGGAACCTGAATGCCTAAAGAAACCATATTATTCACGCCCTATGACGGCGAAGTCGACCGGGAATGGCGCTATGCCTTTGAGCCCGAACGTCTGGGCGCACCGGCGTTGGACTGTGAACCGGTCATCCGAGGGCCGATTTATTCGCAGGACGAGGTGGCGACAGCCATCAAGCATCTCGACAAACTGCATCTACAGTTTTGCGATGCGGTGTTTCCGATTTTGAATGAGATCCATGGCGTGCAATTGTCGAACCGATACTGGATGACGCTGACGGGTTATTTTTTCTATGCCTATCTGCACATCATGTATGACCGCAGGCTGCGTTTTAAACGTGTTCAGAACCAGCTTGGAGAATTCAACGTTGTTGGCATGTCCAAAAAAGACTGGTGTCCGACCTTGACGCCGTTCGGGTTTTTTTTCGGCTCTCGGCAGAACGAACAAAACAATAGACTATTATATTCAATCATCGCGGATGCTCATGATATTCCGATTGAACCGGTTCAAGCAGAAGTAAAAAACTGGAACCATGAAGAAGAGCAGTTACCGCCTCGCACGGATAGGCTAAATCGCCTGTTGGACAGAGGCTATCAATCGGATATCTGCCTTCACTCGTCTATGCTGGGGCGCAAGAACCTCCTATCGCTCATGCTGCGTAGCGGAATGAAGGTTGGAGAGATCAGATTAACTGGAAATTACGTCGAACCGTCTGAGACAAATTTTGGGTTTCGCAAAGCATTTCGTCGGTTTCACTCACCTGATGCTTTTATACAGTTCGCAGTCCAGGCCCTGGAGCACCTGTTGCCGGTGGCCTATGCCGAGCAATTTGCAAAACTGCGAACCGATGCAAAAGCAAAGCTGGCGCGCAATCAACCATCCATTATCGTAGCGGGGATGGGGTTGCTCACAGATGTACAGTTTTCTTTCTGGAGCGCTGACGCCGCGGCAAGCGGAACCTTGTTAGCGGGCTTGCAGCATGGCGGTAATTATGGAGAGTTGCAGGAGCTGCCGGGCGAGTTGGTGGAAACGCACATCAATGACTACTATTTGACTTGGGGAGAAACGGGTAAGGCAAAAGAGCTCTGTATTGGTGCCTTGCGCTTTATGCATGAGCAGCTTCCTAATGTGGAAAAAAAGGTCGGCATTTTATGGGTGACAACCCATGATACGCGCTTTGGACATTTTTTCTGCAACTGCGTACAATCGTTACGAATGCCAGAATATTTCGCGTTCCAACAGCGCTTCCTGGAGATATTGCCAGAAATTCTGACTAAGCGGATGGCTGTGCGGTTATACCCTCAAGAGCTAGGGTGGCAACTCAAAGAGCACTGGCACAAAACGGCAATAGACGCCTCTTCCATGAACGATATCGGCTTCAAGCAAGCGCTCGCCGGCGCCAAATTGGTGCTCCTCGATACCGTTGGCAGCACAACTGTATATC
Source organism: Alphaproteobacteria bacterium (assembly GCA_024280895.1). Lineage (GTDB taxonomy): Bacteria > Pseudomonadota > Alphaproteobacteria > Rhizobiales > JAKIUO01 > JAKIUO01. The sequence goes on from JAJRPI010000094.1 coordinate 21,026, forward strand.
AATGCCTGCATCACGACCTGCCCTTTGTGATTATCGCTGATCCGAGCCTGTTCTTGCTCAATGAGCGGGCGCAGCGCCTATACAAACTGCTTGAGGACGTTGGAGTGCTGCATTGGGATATCGAACATGGCGTAGACAGTTTGAAGGACGCCTCTGAAAACCCTGAACGCTGGTGGCAGGAACAGGCGCGCCAGAAAGCTGTGAACGAGTTTCGTCAAGAATTCTATGGGGAACCATCTGTCGGCAGAATATGGAAGCAGCTTCGCGAATTGCGTAAAAATCATCCTGAAACGAAAAATCTTACCAAGGTGCTCGCTATTAGCGAACGACCCGCACTCGAGGGAACCAAAAAGTGAACGGCTGGTTCCAAAAATATGCAGAAAATGTCGCCTCGGCTTATGGACTGCGATTTGTGCAGATGGCGCTGTCGGTCGCCGCCATCCCGCTGCTGATCACCTCCATTGGGGCGGAAGGGTTTGGCGTGGTGATTTTCCTGTCATCGATCATCGGCTATCTTGGCCTGTTTGATTTGGCATTAGCGACACGCTGGCCAAGACGATTGGCGAAGCCGATGCGTCCAAAGACACTGTGGTTTTGAACGAACAGATGACTACGGCACTTGTGTTTTTCTTCGGCATTGGGCTGCTCGTTTTTACACTTACAGGAATAGGTGTTTATGTCTTCAGTCTTGTTGGTGGGCTGTCGTCCGACGGTGTGCCCTGGGGACGTCTCGCTTTATTGACCGCCCTACTCGGGGTTTTTGCTCTGCCTTATCTTGCATTGCAGGGCATATATCGCGGCCTTCAGGCGCAGCCAGTGCTTAATTTGGTGATGAGCATCGGCCGTATCGTTTCCGTTAGCAGTGCCATTGTTGCCGCCTGGAACGGCGCCAGCGTCGAGCAGGTCTTCCTTTTGTTCAATGCTGACAAGATGTTCGTTGTTGCTGTAATGGTCAGATTTTTGTATCGGCAACGCCCTGGTATCCAACTTGGGCTGACACACTATTCATTGGCGCGATTGCGCTCGCTATTCAATTTCGGGCGCTGGATCATGTTAGCGCGACTGGCGACTTTTCTTGAATATCAGATCGACAATCTGCTGGTGATGATTATTGGCGGACCTGTCGCCGTGGCGGCCTATACGGTGATCACGACACCCTTTCGGATGATCCAGCAGGTATCTGGCTTGGCGTCCCAGGCAATTGTTCCAGTCGTCAGCGGCAACGCGTCAACTGGCGATAGCAAGATTGTAACGCTGGTCAAAACAACTGGTGTGCGCTGGCACAATGCCTTGCTTGCGATAACCTGGACCTTGTGCCTGATCAACGCCGACTATCTACTCAATCTTTGGCTGCAGGGCCGCTTCAGTGAACATTACTGGCTCATAAAGGTGCTTATTGCCTTTCAGGCGCTATGGCAGAGCAATGCTTTTCTGGGCATGGTAGCGACCGGCCTTGGTCATGTGCGCCCGATCGGTATTCTCGCCATCTGGACTGCTATCGCAAATTTTGTTTTGAGCGTGACCCTGATCAACTTCTTTGGTTTTTACGGCGTAATTTACGGCACGCTTTTGGCCGGTGTCTGTACCGCACCGATTGCTTCCATCATATTGACGCAAGTGATGGGAATGCGTCTCTTTAGCTATTTGAGCACTTGTCTGCGTGGACAACTACCCTCGGTAGCGATGGCAGCGCTTGTCTCAATAGCCCCCTGGACAATACTGTCTGGACTACCACTACTCTTCATCTCAACAATATTGATTTTCGCTGTCAATGGGCTGTTGATGCTACACGAGAGGGAAGCAATCAAGCGACCGTCTCGCTTCAAGTCAAACATTTGACGGTTTGGTGCGGGCACTGTCGAGATTTGTTTGTCTATTTATAAATTGATTGGGGTCTTTATGGGTTTTGAGCGCAAGGATGCAAACGGCAGCAAACGACCGTTAAGAGTACTCCACGTCTCAACGGCCGATTTGGCCGGCGGCGCTGCGCGTGCAGCTCACAGATTGCATCGGGCATTGCTCGAACAAGGCGTTGATAGCCGTATGCTGGTGCAACAGATGGAAAGTCGCAGCTCCGATATTAGCGGTCCCGACAGTAATATCGAAAAACTGTTGGCACAAACGAGGCCCCGGTTGGACAAGCTTCCTCTGTCACGCTATCGAGGTTCTCGAAGCGGAATGTTCAGCCCTGCCTGGGTTCCTTCAAAAAATTTATTGAACCGCATTGCAAAAGAGGATCCAGATATTGTGCATCTTCATTGGGTTAACCGTGGCATGCTGCGCATAGAGGATTTTGCAAAGATCCGTAAACCGATCGTATGGACGTTACATGATATGTGGGCCATGACGGGTGGCTGCCACTATTCGGCAGACTGCGATCACTATCTGGAAAGCTGTGGCCGGTGTCCACTTTTGGGCTCAAAAAAACAACGGGATCTTAGTCACAAGATTCTGAACCGCAAATTGAAGTCATTTAAAAACATACAGAAAATTATTGTGGTTGGTGTCAGCAGATGGCTGACGAATTCAGCCAAACGCAGCTCCGCATTAAAAGGACTTGAAGCCGTCACCATTCCAAATCCCTTGGATACCAGAATATTTAAAAAACTGGACCAACAATGGGCCAGGGAGCTGTGGGGGCTACCCAAGGATAAGAAACTCATATTGTTTGGTGCCGTGAACCCTCTTGGAGACCCAAGAAAAGGCTTTGAAGAACTAAGCAAGGCCCTTGATGGAATAAATCCCGACAATACTGAAATCGTTATTTTTGGCAATGAAGATCAAGGTTTCGAGCAGGAATTTAGTCTAAAAACTCACTATATCGGGATATTGCGCGATGAAGCCAGCCTGGTGGCCCTCTATAATGCGGTGGATGTTGTTGTTGTTCCCTCAAGGCAGGAGGCCTTTGGTCTAACGGCCTGCGAAGCATTGGCTTGTGGTGTGCCTGTTGCAGCTTTTGGACACACCGGTCTACTGGATATTGTTGATCATAAAAAAAATGGTTACTTGGCAAAAGAGAACGATATCGAAGACTTCGCAGTAGGGATTCGATGGCTACTCGATTCTTCACAAAGATCTGATCTATCACGTGCAGCGCGAGAAAAAGTTTGCAGCACCTTCGATAGCAAAATTGTTGCTGAGCAAATATTGGATGTTTATAGCAAGGTTGGATCCAATGCCGAGCAATGAGATGCCCCTATCATCTTGTATTCCCACTTTACCTACAACTGGATAGAGGTGCCTTTTCGACGTAAATTCAACAATCTTGCAGCGCGTTTCACAGAGAAAAAAATGCCTGGGTCGCAAGTTGGCACGCAGAAAAAAACAGAAAGTAAATCGGCATGATAACGGAACAGACCACGGACACATCTAGCTCTGGAATAGTTAAACCTTTGCCCCAACAGCCACTGGTTAGCATCCTGACCGTTGTCTATAATGGCGCAGCCCATCTCGAAGAGACCATTTTGAGTGTCATGTCCCAAGACTATGATAATATGGAATATGTCATGATTGACGGCGGTTCCACCGACGGTACGCTTGACATTATTGAACAATATCGAACGTCGATAGATACTTTCGTCAGCGAACCTGATGACGGTATTTATGATGCGATCAATAAAGGGATCCGAGCATGCAAGGGGCAAATCATCAAGATTCAAAACGCTGATGACCTGTTGCTTCCTGGAGCGGTCAGCGCTGTGGTAAAAGAATTCGGCGACCGTCCATTGGAGGACGCGATTATTTTAATCGGAGAGTCAAATGTGATTGACGCCAACAGCAAGGTAACCGGTCGGATAACAGAAAAAAAGACCATGTGGGGTTTTGATAGTTTTAATCATCCGGCATGGTTTGCAACTGCCAAGATTTATAAGCGCTTTGGGGCCTATTCAACGGACTACCAAATATCTGCCGACTATGAATACTATCTTCGTGTCAAAACACAAGGTGGCAATATTTTGAGAATGCAACGAGCTGTTGCCGCTTATCGCAAGGGCGGAGCATCCTCTGGTTATACTGGTGTGCGAGAGGTCGCACAGATTAACTACAAATATTACGGTCCGATGAGAGCTTCGCTGGTTGGTGGCCAACATCTGATTGGAAAATTACTGCGGCAAGTAAAGATATTCCTTCTCAATAAGAGGTAGATCGTATGGGACTGGTTTCGACAATACGTCGTATCGTTATATTTTTTGGCAGTCGAGGTTTTGCTTCCGTCGGGGAGAATTTATTTTTCAACCCTTTAACCTGTAAAATACGCGGCACAAACCTGGTCGAAATCGGTGACCGGGTGTTCATTGGAAATGGTGCATCATTCTCGGTGCATAAGGGATTGAAAATTGGTAATGATGTCTTGTTTGGACCTGAGGTACTAATTTTATCGGGAAACCATCCGATAGATAATATCGGAATGCGCATAAACCAATTTGAAGTAGGGCTGGATGGACATTGTATTATCCAAGATGACGTATGGATTGGAGCGCGTGCAATCATCATTGGCGAGGTGGAAATTGGCGAAGGCGCTGTTATTGCAGCAGGTGCCGTGGTAACCAAAAACATTCCCCCCTACACCGTTGTTGGCGGCGTTCCCTGTCGGCCAATTCGAAGAAGATTTAGTGATGAAGAACTCCAAAAACATCTGGTACTGCTTGGCAAGCAACAACAAGCAAGCTCGATTATCAAAATAAGAAATCAGTTTTTTATCGATCAAAACAAAAAGCGAGGCACTTGAATCAATGAGGGTTTTTCACCGAAGTGTCTTTCGGATTGTTTTAAGCGTAGCGCGCTTGTTTGCATTAAAACTGTTTTATCTGCGCTCTCTTACCACGCATGGCGTGGCGCAAGTCGAGGCGGATGTTTCATTTTTCATATTGTCAAAAGGTCGTGTAGAGCTTGGCCACCGGGTGTTCTTGGGGCGCGGGGTAGAAATCCAGGCGCGCTCAGCAGAACTGGCTATCGGTGATCGTACGGCGATAAACCGTCATTCGCGTGTGATCGCCTTCAAGGGAATCAGGATTGGCGAGCGCTGCGCCATTGGGCAATTTGTTACCATTCTCGATCATGATCATGCATTGGGAAACGATGGGCACATGCAGGGCTATGTCAGCGCAGAAATACAGATCGGCAATGATGTGTGGATCGGCGATAAGGCGACAATATTGAAGGGCGTATCCATCGGCGACCGAGCCAGGATTGGCGCGGGGGCAGTGGTCAATCGCGATGTACCTGCCGGGTGTCTTGCCGTCGGTGTACCATGTCGGATTGTCCGCCCGAAAAATCAGAAGGAACCGGCGTGACAGGTAAAACCATTTTATTGTTTGGTCCAAAATTTGCGAAAGGCTCCGGGGTCTATGGGGGGGGCGTTGGCGGATATACACGCAATTTTGCCGCCTATCTGAACTCTTTGATGTTATCGGATTACCAATTCAGTCCGGTTTTTCACTCTGTGCGGGGTGATGGAGGTTTTTTGCGGCGCAATCCCGTATCCCGTCTCATTAGCGATACCTATGCCGTATTGCACGCCTGTCTCGTTATCCGTCCCTGGGCGGTGCATGTTCTGGCGCAATATCGTAGAGCTTTGCCGCGCGAAGTGTTGGCTGCTCTCATCTGCCGTCTGCTGAAAATCCGTTTCGTTTACGATATCAAGGCCGGCTCATTTGAAAAGGCCTATAATAATGGTTCTCGTCTATATCGTTACGGTATTCGCTTTATTTTGAAAACTGCCGCCTCCGTTCTAGTCGAAGGTCGGAGTGTTGAGAAATTTCTAGCTGACGAGTTTGAAATATCTTCTTATTTTTTTCCAAACTTCGTACCCATTTCAGAAATTCCACCGGAAAATGCCAAACTTTTCGTAACCAACGATATAAGGGTGCTTTTTGTGGGATATTGCTATGCTGACAAAGGCGTTGTGCAACTGGTCGAGGGCTGCCGGCAGGCGGCCCAACACGGTGTGAATATCGTTTTGAATCTTGTTGGTGAGGAACACGCTGAATTTTCGCGGTGGATTGATACGCAACAGTTCGGGACAGGGATCACTATCGTGCGGCATGGTCGCGTCCCCCATGAAACTGTACTCGCCCATATGAGCGCAACCGATGTCTATGCCTATCCGACCTCCCACCCAGGAGAAGGTCACAATAATTCTATTAACGAGGCCATGATGCACGGGCTAGTCATTTTGGTCACGCGTCATGGGTTTTTGCCAGATGTATTGTCTGATCGCTGCGCATTTTTTCTGGATTCTGCGTCAGAGAACGATATCGCCTCAAATTTGATTGCCATATCACGAGATAAAGAAGGTGCAGCCAAGACCGGGATGAGAGCTCGACAGCGACTTATTAACGAGTATACTTCGGTGATAGCCAGCAAGCGCCTGACAAAAGTGTATGAGAGGATATAGATCTGCCTTCTTGGTGGATGAGTCGAAATTGATTATGAATACAGGCTATGCCAAATCAATCACAGCGCCTCAAGCTGCCAGGCCAATCAGGCGCAAATTCCTTCCGTGGATTGTTGTTCTCTTTATCGCATCCCTTCCATTCGAGCAGATATTAGGCATGCTTGTGGGTATTACAACAGAGCTCAAACCTTACCGTGCCCTGCTGCCATTGGTTGTTTTATTGGCTTTGGTGCAAAACAACAAATTCTTGCAATCTGCCCGTCAGATATCCTTCGGCTTCATCATCATCTTTTCTTATGGGCTACTGCTAGTTGCCGCTTGGGGAGCTGTCGGGCAGGTAAGCCTGCCTCATACTCAACGCACCCTATTGCTTGTATCCATAGGAGGCGCAATCTTTTTTTCCTTGATAAAAATCATCAAGACTTCAGACTCGATAGATAAGCTCTTCCTTATTTTTTCTTTCTCGGTCTTTGCCAGTATTATTATATGGAAGTTAGGGCTCAATCTATCTGGTTTATACAGATTTACCGGATTTTTTCGCAACCCAAATCATTTTGCCTATGCTCTTTCAATAGCAATTATTTATTTTGCCAGCAGGTCACTGAGAGATAATGAGACAACGAAATTTCGTGTTATGTGGATCACGTTGTCCTTGCCCTTGCTCTATTTCCTGGTTGTTTCAGGTTCTCGAGGTGGATTGCTTGGACTTGCCGCGGGACTGTTTTTAGTCGGCGTGAGAGTAATCGGTTCACGTTCAAAAGGAAAACAGGGGAAAAAAATATTTCTTCTCGCTATGGTGTTTGGTGCTGCCTTGGCAGGAGCGAGCATCATGCAGGAATTGAATTTTTCTGAGCGAATAATGCATCGTTTTTCTAGTGAAGTTGCCATGCAGGGATCTGGTAGACTGGATATTTGGACGGCAGGTCTGAATGCATCGTTTGATTATTATTTTATTGGTATGGGAATGGAGCAGTATATTAGCAATCATGCCTATTATATCAATCAACTCGCCTTCGTAAAAAGTGATACCCTATTGAAATTTGACCTTTCGCAGCATAGTGAATTCATGACATTGTTTGTTGAATATGGATTGTTCGGCTTTGCCATATTTTTGTTTATTGTCAGAAAAATCTGGGTCGGGTTAACCAGAAAATCACCTTTCCAGAAAAGCACTTCAGATATACCCGTGTTTCTTCAAGCTTTATTTGTATCCGGCCTTGTGCAAGCGCTCTTTCAAACCATGAATTTTTTCCCTCTCCATTGGTTGATCCTGGGAGCATGCGTTGCCTATATCAATGTGTCGGAAACTTGGTTGCAACAATACCGTGCGAATTAGGTGTTCAGCTTTTGCCTGACAGTCTCTCTGTCATAATGACACCGAGTGAGTACACGGGACTCCAGAGCGGTCGATCTATAGTCCTGTTTTAGAAGAGCTGCGCCGTTTCTCTATGAACTTGACAAGTTTACTCTCAAGAAACGGATCATTGTAATGAAAAAGTGCCGTTGATCGAATCAAATTATCATCTATTTCTTGGTTTCCATGATATGTTCTGAACCCATAAAATATATACGCATTACCCGGCTTTACCTTTATCGTGACGCCTTTGAATAGCTTTTTAAACCAGCTCTGGGTGGCAAATAATCTTATTATTTTATTTTGATAAATAAATTTCATTAAAATATTTTTGGGAAGGTTTTTGCTAAAATTTCTGGTATTGGGAAAAACAACCAAATCACCACAATCGCGACCTTTCTCATTTGGTGTTATGACTGGCATAAGCAAGGTCAAATCATACGCATCAAAATGATATTTATTGGCATCATTTTTATTGGTCACTCCACAAGTCGTCCTGAGAACATGATATATGAGAGGTGGTCTGGAGAATCTGTACAGTCTCTATAAGTGGATTTCTGGCCTGTAAACCGGTATGATGCCGACAACAGGAGATCCGAAATGACGAGACGACCACGACGTAATCACACCCCCGCCTTTAAATCGAAAGTGGC
>JAJRPI010000095.1 GCA_024280895.1 Alphaproteobacteria bacterium
GCAATTGCAGTCTCCGCATAGTTGTCATTTGCAACTACAAAAATAGCCCGATAACGGCGGAACAATGCCGAGCAAAAGATAACCCTTTACACCCTCGTCGATCCTATTTCGCCCCCATCAACTGCGGTTTGAGCCGCTGATTTGCGCTAGGCTTTTGGGCCAAACCGCACTTGGTGGAGGCGCCGGGTACCGCCCCCGGGTCCGAATGGTTTATTACGATCACAGTTTATCGCCATATCCGGAACAAGTCCGGCAACTTCAATATATGCAATCAAAAAGGTAAATTAAAGACTTATATTGCGTGATGGTTGAGGGGGTGTGGGCAATGAAGGGAATTGAGTAGGTGTTTAATCTACAATTCATCTGGTTCAAAGAACTCTGTGTCTAGGTCTTCTAGCTTTTCTTGCATATATTTGCGGGCGTCCTGGATGGCCTGATTATATTGTGAGGGGCCGATTTGTTTGAGCATGAATTCGACCAGCTCCTGGGCCCGAAATTCGCTGATTTCCTCATCAAATTCGCTTGAGAAATAACCCATGAGGGCGCGAACAATTTCGCTTTTGCGGTATTCATTGAGTTTTATGCGCATGGCCTGCTCGCCCTTAATCATCATCGACATGGTAGACGCCGGTTTTGGGATCTTGTTTGAGTTCCTGGGCCTCTTGGCGCGAAATATTGCCAGGCTTTTGTTTGGCGCTGGTTTTGGCGGATTTTGCCGCTTTTTCCATATTGGCGGTAAATTTACGGGCTTTTTTACTGATCCATTTACTGCCAAAATAGGCGCCAGCACCAATCGCTGCCAATATGAGTAGTTGGGGCATTGCCTTACGGTACTTTAATACCGGTTACCAAATTCGCACACTAGATGGCACTATAGGCCAAAACGTGACCAAAGGGCACGGGCTTCGAGGGTTGAGAGCACATCATCTGTGAGACCGGCTGTGAGCGTCTGGCTCGATGGTAAAACACTGCCGATACCAGCGCGCTTGAACAGGCCACGCTTGGGAGTAATGAGCTTCAGATTGACCTTGTCACCAAACTTTCTGCGCATTATCAATCGCAGATCACCCAGCCCGTCAATCAGGCCCAGTTCAACGGCTTTGGTGCCGCTCCAGAATTCACCGGTAAACAGCATGTCTCCAGCGGCCGCAATTCTGTCACCGCGCCGGTCTTCGACAAGCGCGCGAAAGGCTTGGTGAATATCTTTTTGCAAGGCTTTGAGGCGGATAATTTCTTCGGGCTGTTCGGGGGCAAAGGGGTCAAGGCTCATTTTGCGTTCGCCAGCTGTGTAAACGCGGCGCTCAACACCGACTTTTTCAATGGCTTTGTGAAAGCCAAAGCCAGCGGATATCACCCCGATGGAGCCAAGGATCGAGCTGTCATCGGCATAGACTTCATCACCAGCAAGGGCCAGCCAATAGCCTCCCGAAGCGGCGACGTCTTCGACAAAACTATAGACCGGGATGTCGTTTTCCTGGGCCAGCGCGCGAATGCGGTTAAAAATCAGTTTGGATTGTACCGGTGAGCCGCCGGGTGAATTGATCTGCAGGGCAACCGCCTTGGCATTTTTGACCGAAAAAGCTTTTTCGATCTGTTCGGCCAGACTGGCAAGATTAAGCCCGGGCGATAAGGGTGAGCTGATGCCAATGGCCCCAGAAAGGCGCAGCACGGGCACAACAGGAGAGCGATCAAACCAGCTTTTGGGGTTAAACAGTGACATAGTTTTTTTACCTGTATCGGTTTGAGTGAGGACATGAATTGTTGGGAATGTTGTGCTTTTAGCGAAAGAAATCAAGCTTTGTTTGAGCGATGCACATAGGTGCTGATGGCAATACCAAGGCCAAACATGATCGAGGCGATGCTGGTGCCGCCATAAGACATCAAGGGCAGGGGCACGCCGACGACGGGCAACAAGCCCATCACCATGCCCATATTAATGAACACATATAAAAACAGGGTCAAAGCCATACCGCTAATGACCAGCCGGCCATAAAGGTTTTTTGTGCGCAAGGCCATGAGCGATAACAGGCCAAAGCAGGCGATATAAAGCCCCATTAGCCCCATTGCCCCCATGAAGCCGCGCTCCTCCGTGAACATGGCGAAAATGAAATCAGTGTGTTTTTCTGGCAGGAAATTGAGTTGGCTCTGGGTGCCTTGCATGGCGCCTTTGCCCCACATGTCAGCGGATCCAATGGCGATTTTCGATTGCAGCAGATGATAGCCAGCGCCTAGCGGATCGCGTTCTGGGTCAAGATAGGTAAAAATGCGCTCGCGCTGATAGGGCAATAAATTGGCCCACAAGATCGGCAGCGCCGAGACGAACAGGATAATGGCCGTGATGAAATAAAGGGCGTTGACGCCAGCCAAAAAGACCATTCCCGCCCCGATCATAGCCACCATCATGGCGGTGCCAAGGTCAGGCTGCAAGAAAATCGGCAATAGAGGCGCCAGGATCATCAAGGCCGGAACGAGTAGATAAAGCGGGTGCGAAATTTTATTTGCAGGGGCGAAATGGAAATAGCGGGCCAGTGCCAGAACGAGGGTGATTTTGAGGAATTCGGATGGTTGCAGGCTGACACCAAACAGCATCAGCCAGCGCTTGGCACCAGCTCCAGGCGGGCTGACGCCGATCAGCGGCACCAGTAAAATGAGCATTATCGCCAGTGCGAAAAGTGGATAGCTCAGGCGCATCCAGATCACAGGTGGCACCATGGCAATTGTGATGAGGGCCGCCAGGGCGATCAAATAGCGAATGAGCTGTTGATCGGCATAGATCGCCACATTGTTGATCTGGATGGATTGCAAGGTCAAGATGCCAATGCCGGCGATCAGCGATATGATGGCCAGAAATACCCACGGCAGGCGCGTAAGCTTTCGCAAAATTGGCAATGGAAGGGATGCGTTACTCACAGATCATCCCTCTTGCTTGTTAAGGAGGGAGTGCTATTTTCTGGCCTTGCTGGATCGGGCAGCAAGGCTTGCGAAAGCCGCTGCACCGGATCGCGGATCAACAGCATTTTCATTACATCGCGCGCCACGGGTCCCGCGACCTTGCCGCCACTTCTGCCATGTTCAATGATCACCGAGATGGCATAACGAGGATTGCTGGCGGGTGCGAAGGCGACGAACAGGGCGTGGTCCAGATATTTCCATTCGAGCTTTTGACCCGCCTTGATACTTTGATTGCCGCGTACCTGCGAGGTCCCTGTTTTACCAGCCATTTGCAAACCCGGCCAACCAAGCGCGGCTTTTGGCCCCGTGCCGTCGCGATCATTGATAACGCCGGTCATGGCTTTGCGGATCAGCTTGAGCGAGTTTTCATTGATATCGAGTTTGCGCGGTACGAGCCTTGGTGCCTTGTCTTTTGTGTGCGCAAGGCGCGGCTCCACTTTGCGCCCAGTGGCAAGGCGTGCCGTCATGACAGCCAATTGCAACGGTGTGGTCAGCACATAGCCTTGCCCAATGCCGGCCAGCACTGTTTCTCCGCCAAACCAGACGCGCCGCTTGATCACCTGTTTCCAGTCTGGGTCAGGGATCAGCCCGGCTTTTTGTCCCGGCAGGCCGCAATCATAAACCTCGCCCAGTCCAAGCTTGAGCGCCATCGCGGCAAGGCGGCGAATGCCAACCTTGCGGGCGGTCTGATAGAAAAACACATCACAACTTTGCTTGAGGGCTTTGTGAAGGCGCATATATCCATGCCCCGAGCGGTTCCAGCAATGGAACTTATGCTTGTGCCATTCCATCACTCCCGTACATTTGAATTTGGTTTTGGGGGTGATGACGCCCGCTTCAAGTCCGGCCAGAGCTGTCACCATTTTAAAGGTTGAACCAGGGGGATACTGGCCCCTTGTTGCTTTGTCGCTAAGGGGGGTATCCGCCGCATTTTTTAGCTCTCGCCAGCGCTTTTCATCAATTGGGTGCGTGAGTATATTGGGATCGAAGGTGGGGGTAGAACACATGGCGACCACATCGCCGCTATTAACATCAATCGCCACCACGGCCGCACGCCGATAGGGGGACAGACGTTTCAAAATACGCTGCTGCAACACATGATCGATCGTTAGATAAAGATCCGCTCCATCGATGGAGGGTTTCTTGGCAAGCGCCTTTATGTTGCGACCGCGAGCATTGACCTCAAATTGTTGATGGCCCGACTCGCCTTGCAAAACGTCATTAAAGCCCTGCTCGATGCCATTGGCTCCCACCAGAGTGCCGGGCAGGCGAAAGGCGGGAGTGGCAGCCAGTTGCAACTTGGTTGGTGGGCGCAGATGGCCGACAATATGGGCAAATTCCTCGCCATAATGATATTGCCGCCGCCAGCTGATGTCACTGAGGATACCAGGGATGCGCTGGCCAAGCACATTGATGCGGGCAAATTGACGCCAGCCAATATTGTCGGTGACAAGAATAGGAATTTGTGGGTTCTGGCGCCGTGCAATGCGCAATATTCTTTGTTTTTGCCGCGTGGAAACCGGGATGGTGCGGGACAATAGATCAAGGGAGGTGGCGACATTGTCGGCCTGATCCGGGATCAACAGGACACGCAGGTTTTGCGAGTTGGAGGCGATCAGGGTCTTTGTGCGATCATAGATTTTGCCGCGAATGGACGGCAGAAATCTTGTTGCGGTGCGATTGTCTTCCGCCAGACTTTTATATTTTCGCCCCTCGATATTTTGCAGATTATGAAGCTTGCTGGCAAGCAGCCCAAACAGTCCAAGCCCACCAGCTCCCAGCAGAACGGTTCTTCTTGTAAAGCGGTCGCTTTGTATTGTTTGCGGATCTTTGGGGGCCGCGATGGTTCGGCGCGACGAGCCGCGTGCAGATTGGCCCACGGGCAATCGCGGACCTTTTTTGTGCAGCTTACCCATACTCGTAAATTGAGCGCGGTGTTGGTGGTTTTTTTTGTCAGACACGAGGCACCCCGGACATATTTACGACCCTCGCCTAACGCAGCTGGGAACCAAAAGATCTTGGCGCGACCTTTTCGTTCTTGAGAATAAACAGTTTTTCCAGACCCATTATAAATGCAGCGGGAATAGGAAACAGCAACACAGCCATAAGCATGCCCTCAATTGTGGGGCGCACATCTTGCAACGCCAGTAGATAGAGCGAGCTCAGGCCCCAGACGCCAGCGGTCATGAATATCAGAGCTGTTAACAAGCAAAGGTAAGTAGCCAGCTCGCCCCGTTGGGAGGTGAGCAATGTGGTTGTGCGAGCGCATGCAAGGGAAAGCAGGAACAACAAGGTCCAAAACCCGAGCGGTGAGCGCGTGAACAGATCGCATAAGAGCCCAGATATAAACACGAAAGGGGACAGCAGCAGCCCAGGATAGCGCACGCTGCCAAACAGAATTGTCAATAAAGTAAGAAAAGGAAAAGCGATGGCTTGCCCAAAAGATAATTGCCAGGGAAAAGCCGCAAGAGCTGGTAATGCCAGCAGCAAGAAAGCGGGGAGCAGCAGGGCAGTAGAACGGTATTTATACATTTGAGGGCCTGTCATCAACTAGGGTTATGGTGCTGGCGGCGTGCATTTGTTTGCTGGCTAGCTTTTCGCAACGCAGTAGTACTTATTACTATAAGTTGCGAAAAGTGCAGACCAGCGAGCAAATGCACGCCGTCCTGAAAGGATTTGGTCAGATCGGCTCCCTTTTGCCCTGCTCGTCGTTGAATATACACGTATGTCCTGCCTCCTCACAAAACAAAATTGAACCAATCTGATCAAACCAGCGCCACAACCCTAGTTGATGGCAGACCCTAGCCCTCCTTTGAGCTCGCTCAATCACCAGGATCAATTGCGGCGCGCCAGGCCCGGTTGTTCAAAATAAAGGATGCTGACATATTCTGTGCCTTCATTTTTTGCATTCAGCGCAATATGATATTTATCGCCAATTTTTCGAATGACACCGATCCGCAGCCCCTTTGGCAGGTCGCCGCCATGTCCCGATGTGAACACCAGGTCTCCTTCATAGATTGACGAGTTATGGGGCAGAAAATCGACTTTTGGGCTGGGCGAGCCTGTACCGGTCGCGACACCACGAATGCCTTGCTTGCCGATCTTGATGGGGATGCGGCTTGATTTGTCGGTGATGAGCAAAATGCGGCTGGTGCGCCCGGCAGTCTCGAAGGTGCGGCCGATAAATCCGTCGGCATTGATCACAGCAAAACCGGCATGTACGCCATTGCGGCGCCCGACATTGACCAGCATATGCTGACCAAAAAGCCCCGGATTTCCAGATATGATGCGACCAGAGACAAATTTAAGGCGCGGCTCTTTGGCCGAGTTTAGCAAGGCTTTTAGCTTGTTATTGTTTTGCTCAAGGCGTTCAATATCCCACTTGACGGCCCGCAACCGCTTGTTTTCCAAGCGAAGCTGATGAAGTTTTTCATTGTTCTGGTAAAAATCCTGCAAACGATCAATCGAGCGCTGAATATAGCTTGCGGGAACGCTTGCCAGTTGCAAAAGGGGGGAGGTCAAATCCAGTGCTTTGCCGCGCAGGTTTTTAAGCTGGCGATTGTCGCTCTTGCCAAGCACAAGTAATACAATGGCAAACAGCATGAACCCGAATAATAAAACGCCAGATAAGCCCGTTGTGAGGCGCGACCCTCCCGCGCGCTGCATTGAGTGCGGGCGCAAGTGGTATTTAGCCTGGTTTGATTTTTGGAACATGGCGCTAACTGGTTACTCTTTATACTTACCAAATGGTCGTACGAACCAGGCGCAAGAGGTTGGTTCGAAGGTCATGAAATTCCGTTATAATATTGAACTAACTGATACAATTGCTTTTTCAAATATAACCTACACAGAAATAAATGTATAGTTTCATCCCTGTTTACTGGTTTATTGAATATCGATCAAAAGATTTGGGACTTGCTCGATATTTTCAAGAGCCAGCCCCGCGCCAATAACCACGCATCGCAAAGGATCGGTCGGGATATGAAATTCAACGCTGGTTTTTTTGGCCAGAACTTCATCAATATTATCCAATAGGGCACCGCCACCGGTAAGGTAGACACCTTCTTGGGCTATATCGGCAGCGATTTCGGGGGGGAGTTCCTCTAGAATCTTTTGCACTTCATCGGCGATTATTTCAAGCGGTCTTTGCAGGGCCGTTGCAATGTCCGATGGTCCGATGGTGATTTCAGAAGGCATGCCGGTGCGTAGATTGCGTCCCTTGATATGCACGTCCACGTATTCTTTTTTATCGGAGATATGCGCGGTGCCCACTTCCTTCTTGATGATTTCGGCATTGGAGCGACCGATCAAGAGTTGGTGTTCATGGCGGATATGATCGATGATGGCGCGATCCATGGCATCGCCACCAACGCGAAATGAGCGTGATGAGATAATGCCGCCAAGCGACATCACGGCTATATCTGTTGTGCCCCCGCCAATATCAATCACCATGGTGCCACGGGGTTGAGAAATGTCCAGACCGGCACCAATGGCGGCGGCGACCGGTTCTTGCATGATGTAGATTTTTTTTGCTCCAGCCATGAGCGCGGCGTCAAATACCGCCCGCACTTCAACGGGGGTGGCGCTGGCTGGCACACACATCATGATGCGCGGGGAGGCGATGCTCATGCGGCTGACAACGATTTTGATAAATTGCTTGATCATTTCTTCGGTGGCCACAAAATCGGCGATGACGCCATCTTGCATTGGACGGATGGTCTCGATATTTCGCGGGGTGCGGCCGATCATGTTCTTGGCCTGCTCGCCCACTGCGATGATTTCCTTGCGCGAGCCGGTGGTCGACATGGCAACGACGGAGGGTTCATCAAGAATGATGCCCTTGCCCGGCGCGTAGACAAGGGTATTGGCAGTACCAAGGTCAATGGCAAGATCCGACCACATGATGTCGAATAGGGACTTCAACATTTTACAACGCTCCTTGAGATCAGGCTAAAACCCCTGTCTCGTTTCATTTTCGATGCCCGTACATATGGGGATTGTCAAATCCGCATATTTTTTACTTCACATCCTTACACAGCAACAAATATGCCATTCCGGCAATTCCATAAGCAAGGCAACCGGCCGTTCACGTAAAATCGCGTGTTTTGCCCGTTCCAAGGCTCCCATTATGTCCCGCGGAAAAAAGTTTCATCTGGTGGCTGGCTCCAATGGTCCAGGTCAACAGGTTGTGCGCCCCACCATTAGCTGGTGCAGGTGCTCTTTTCTATCAAGTCCAACTCTACCTTATAGGGCAAAAAGCACGCTGACAATATTGAGATGGTGAGGGGCGGGTTTTACGCTGCGCACTTGTTCGTGTTAGAAAGCTGGATGATCAAAGGCAATCGCAAATATTCGCTGACCATCAAGCGCCATCGCACTTCTATTTCGCTAGAGGAGCCCTTTTTCGAGGCGCTGGGCGAGGTGGCGGGTGAGCTGCATAAAACTGTGCCAGAGCTGATTGGCGACATCGACAAGGAAAGCCGCGAAACCGGTCTGTCGAGTGCGGTACGTCTCTATTTGCTGGACTATTATCGCGCCAAGGCTGCACGAAACCGCGTCAGTTAATCATGTTTCGCCAGAAAGGCCCCAATCGTGCGCAAAGAAGGTTGATCGCGCAAAAGCGGCGCGTGACCTTGTCCTGGCACCGTGACCGCACGTGAGTGCCAGTGCAAGGTGCGCATCTGCTCCACTGTTTTGCGTGACAGCATATCAGAATTTTCACCGCGAATGATCAGCAAAGGATGGTTGAACAGGGCTAGATATTGCCCCCACATATCGGGCAGGGTTTTTTGTAGATTAAGATGCCGGCTGGTGAGCGCAAGCCGCGTGTCATAGCTGGCAACCAGATGGCCATCTTGCTCCTTGTAATAGCGCTGCGCAAAGGCCGCCCAGTCGCTTTCATCAAGGGCTGGAAAGCTTGTTTCATATATGGATTTCATGATTTGGCTGGCATCTCCCCAGTTGGCTGCTTGGGGCATATTGGCAAGATAGCCAAGGACGCGAGCGACACCGCCTGGCTCCAGCACTGGCCCCAGGTCATTGAGGATGAGAGCGCCAAGACCGGCAGGGCGCACCGACGCCAGCAACATGGCGTTAATGCCTCCGCGCGACGAGCCGATAATATCGAAATGGGGCAAATCAAATGCCACCAGAAAATCCAGAATATCCCGCAACTCGACATAGGAATTATAGTTGGCCGACGTGTAATCGTTCTGGGATCCGCCGCGCCCGCGATAGTCCAGACAATAAACGTCTCGGGGGGTCTTGCTATGAGTGGTTAAAAACAGCGCTAGTTTGTGAAATTCACCGCCATTGCCGGTTAGCGAGGACAGGCAAAGCAGGGGGTTTGGTCCTTTTTTGTTGGTCGAGCGACGTGCTCCCTTGACCCGAACCGCTTTGTAATGGCGTCCCATAAGGCGCAAGCCATCGTGACTGGTAAACGATAAATCGCGCCATTCGCGCGCCTTTTTTTGTGAGTTCACCATGAATTATCCTGCAAGCTTACTTTAATCAATCACAAGCAATGCGAAAAACGCGCCAAATGGCTCGTTGCGCTACAGGTTACGAGATCTGAAGGGGCAAATAGATTATTGATCAGTGAAATTGACTTTCACCAAAGGCGGGCGTTCGTCTTTGGCGCGTGCGTTGGGATGGCCTCGGTTAATGTCTTGCACCAGCCTGATCTGGCGCTTGTTTTGAGCCATTCGGGACCGGAAAATCTGCACGCTGGACATGATGCGCTGGACATAGCGCCGCGTTTCGGTGAACGGGATGCTTTCGATCCAGTCGATCGTATCGACATTGGGGTCGCGCGGGTCACCAAAACTTTCGATCCAGTCTCTGACCCGTCCAGGGCCTGCATTATAGGCGACGAGCGGTAAAATATAAGAGCCATTATATTTCTTGATAAGATCATGCAAATGGGCAACGCCCAGAGCAATATTGTAAGAGGGGTCGCTGGTCAGCCTGGACCGGCTATAGCGCACTTTATGTTGCCGGGCGATGGCGCGGGCGGTGCCGGGCATGATCTGCATCATGCCGCGGGCACCAACCGGGCTTTTGGCCTTGGCGTTAAATTCACTTTCCTGACGTGCCAGCGCAAGAACGAGGGCGGTATCTACTTTTGCGGTGAGCTGGTCAAAATTTGGCAAGGCATTGACGGGATAGGCATAGCGGTCAAGGGCAAAGCCCCGATACACGCCGACTTTGCCTGTAATGACACTGCCACGTCTTGAATGGATCTGCGAGGCAAGCTCCCCGAGCAGCGTCATCTCTCCTGGACTTTTGAGACGCCAGGCCAGATGATTGAAAAACAAGGGTGTGAGGCCAGTTAAGCCGGCTTTATGGGTGATGACCAGGGCTTGCACACTGTCTCTTGCTAAAAAGCGTTTGAGATCGCGGCGGCTTGGAGCCGGTGATTTGGTGGCGCCGATGCGGCCCTTATGTTCAATGGACTGCAGGGCGAGCTGGCCGTAATAGGTTCTGAAATATTTGGCGGACGCGGCGAAATGGGCGAGCGCGCCTATGCTGTCTTTTTGCTTCAGTTTCAAGCGGCCCAGCCAGTACTCGGCTTTGGCTATTTCGGTGCGGCTGCGGGCATTTTTACGTTCAGCAGCAAAATGACGGGCTGCAGCTTTGATCTTGTTGAGGCGGGTGAGGGCGATCCAGCCAGCCAAAAAATTCGCATCACACAGGTTTTTGCGCGAGATATCACCGTGGCGGCTGGCGATTTTATAAGCTTCAAGGGGCTTGTTGTGGCGCAAGGCATAACGGGTCTGCAAGCGGCGTTCAATCCACCATTCGTCGGGTTCCACCATGCCCTTGGCATCAATGGGAGCCTTGCGCAGCAGTTTGCGAGAGTGGTCAAATTTTTCCTTGCGCCGTAATAGCTGGATGCGATTGAAGAGTAGGCCAGGGTCTTTTAACGCCTTGGCACCCATTTTTGCATAGTCCTTATCGGCCGCATTGAGGCGGCGTTTAATGACCTCCATCCGCAGATTGATCTTGTCTTGCTCCCCCTTGGGAAGGTGTTTTCTGACACGGCGAATGGTCGACAGATAGCGGCGCTTGTCCTTGTATAGAAAGTGATCTGCGCGGCGCCGATGATCGGCATTGGTCAGCTTGTCGCCAAACTCCTTGAGCAGGCTTTTTTCAATTTTTTGACCGATGGCATGGCCATGCCATGCCGATCGGGCCAGCTTGAGCGCCTTTTTGGGTTGGGAGGAGCGTTTGTAAGCACGCGCTAGCAAATATTTGCCAATCCCGGATTTGGGAGGGTTTTTATTATAGAGCGCCTGCACGGATTTGGGAGAGGCGTTGGTTTCTAACAAGGCCCGCTCGGCACGCGCACGTAGCAAGCGGCCGCTTGGCCAGTCCTTATTTTTGAGTGAAAAGCGGTGCTGGATCATGGGGTTGGCGATCCCTGAAGCCTTACGCAAATAATACCATAGCGCCAGCTTGCGCACTGCAGGGTCCGATATGCGATCCCAAACGGCTTTTGCGTCTGTTGTGTGGCTCTTCAAGGAATGATCCATGCTTTGCTTTAACAGCTTGATATCAGTCGAGGATACAGCGCGGTGTAGTATGGGGGCCAGCGCTTTGACGCGATCCGAAATCAAAGCATTTCTGGTGGGGGCTGGCGGCGTACCGGCGCTTGTCTTGGTCTGATGAGGCGTTGATGCCTTGTTTGCCAAGCCACGCAACGGGTTTCTTGTGGGAGCTGGCGGCAGGGGGATCGAAGCCTTCTTCTTGGTGGCTGCGACCTTTGCTTTGGGTTTGGAGGCTTTTGTTTTGGCGGGCTTTTTCTTGCGCGTAGCCGTCTTTTTGTTTTTTGCCTGATTGCTTTTTTTGGTTGCTGGCGTTTTGCTTTTTGCTGTCTTGGTTTTGACGGCGCTGCTGGCAGTTATGAGCGCCGCAATGGGATCGACATTGCCCGCACTTGCGCCAGGGCTTGTCAATGCACCGGCCAGAAGGATGGCAAACGAAACAGCCCCTACATGCACACTCGGCAAAAAGCCGCGCGAAGATCTTCGCCTATTGCCCATTTCCACCCCTAAATCATCTAAAAAAATCACGCTGCATCAGGAACGGATTATGCTACAAGTCGCTGTACTGGCGCAATGCCCAAGCTAAATTATGCAGCTTGCAATGTGATTCTGCCTGTTTTTTCTGTCAAAAAAATGACGTTTGTGGTGCTTGCTCGTGATGTCACAAGACAGTATTGTCGCTTTTTTATCGCGTTTAAAATGTTGCTGAATTGGTGTAAAATGATGGCTAGCATTGCGAAACCGGCTTGAAAATTGCTTTGTTTTTGGTCATGCGTCATTTGGTAAAGACAAATTCATATCTAAGAGAGAGAAGAGATCATGTTCAGGGGCTCGATTACAGCGCTGATAACTCCGTTCAAAGGCAATGAGCTGGATGAGACGGCTTTTTCAAAATTTGTTGAATGGCAAATAGCCCAAGGGACCCATGGGCTTGTGCCTGTTGGTACGACGGGGGAAAGCCCCACTTTGACCCGCTCCGAGCACAAGCGTGTTATTGAGCTTTGTATTGAAGCGGCCAATGGACGGGTTCCCGTGATTGCTGGCACCGGGTCGAATAATACGCTGGATGCGATTGAATATACACAGCACGCCAAGGACGTTGGCGCGGATGGCGCTTTGATTGTTGCCCCTTATTATAACAAGCCCTCTCAAGAAGGGTTGTATCAGCATTATAAAGCCATTCATGATGCGGTAGAGATCCCGATTATTGTGTACAATATTCCTGGACGCAGCACTGTGGATATCTCTGTTGAGACCATGGTGCGGCTTGCCAAATTGCCCAATATTGTCGGTGTTAAGGATGCAACAGGGGATGCGACGCGCATCTCGCGACAGCGCGCCGCCATTGGCGACGATTTTTTGCTACTGTCCGGGGATGACCCTATGGCTCTTGCCAGCGCGGCAAATGGTGGTCATGGCTGCATTTCTGTGACATCGAATATAGCGCCAAAGCTATGCAGCGAGTTTCAAGTAGCCTGCATGAGCGGCGATTTTAAAACCGCTCTGAGCTATCAGGATCGATTGCTGGCGGTTCATGATGTGATGTTTGTCGAACCAAATCCAGGACCTGCGAAATATGCCGCCTCGCTCATGGGGCTTTGCCAGCCAGATGTCCGTCTTCCCCTGATCGCGATCAGTGAGGGCACGAGACAGAGTGTCGAAGCGGCCATCAGCAAGCTTGGCCTTTTGGAAATGGCATAGTTTCGCCGCGAGAATGAATTAGGGCTTTTTGTTCGTAAATCGCGCAACTGGAAAGGGAACGATATGGCAGCCAAGAAAAAACCTGACGGCCGTAAGGTTGTCGCCGATAACCGCAAGGCACGGCATAATTTTTTCTTTGAGGACGTCATTGAGGCGGGCATCGTGCTGACCGGCACCGAGGTCAAATCCCTGCGCGAAGGCAAGGCCAATATTGCCGAGAGCTATGCCTCTCATGAAGATGGGGCGATCTGGCTGATCAATAGCAATATCCCGCAATATTCAGCAGGCAATCGCAATAATCATGAGCCACGCCGTCATCGCAAGCTGCTCTTGCATCAACGCCAGATCGACAAGCTCATCATGGCCGTTGCCCGTGAGGGCATGACATTGGTGCCGGTGAAACTGTTTTTCAATGAACGCGGTATGGTCAAGCTCGATCTGGCTCTCGCCAAAGGCAAGAAAATACATGACAAGCGCCAGGTCTCGAAAGACCGCGACTGGAACCGCCAAAAAGCCCGTTTAATGCGCGAAAAAGGGTAGGGGTTTATTTGTTGCTCTCGCGGGTCTGGATGATCTCGCGGCTAATCCGGCTGACGCCGGGCCTCCGATGGGGCGGGCAATGCCCGGCGCGTAGTCACGCTTGCCTCCCGATGGTCGGAACTCATTTTCAGAACGAAATCTCTTATGAATAAAGAATACCGTAGTACTCTACGGCAAGGCCGACTGGCCGCCGGGCACTAGCCCGCTCCTCGAAGGCCGCGCGAAGCGCGAATAGCCGTGAGAGAGAAATCAATACCGTAGTACTCTACGGCAAGGCCGACTGGCCGCCGGGCAC
>JAJRPI010000096.1 GCA_024280895.1 Alphaproteobacteria bacterium
GGCAAGATTGGCAACTGGCCCAAGTGTCGCAACAAGCCAAAGATGACTTGCGCGAAAATCGGCAAGATCGGTAATTGGCCCAAGTGTCGCAACAAGCCGAAGATGACTTGCGCGAAAATCGGCAAGATCGGTAATTGGCCCAAGTGCCGTAACAAGCCCAAGATGACTTGTGCGAAAATCGGCAAGATCGGTAATTGGCCCAAATGTCGTAACAGGCCAATCATCAACTACAAGCCAAAGAGAAGCTGCAAGAGCATCGGTAAAGCCGGCAATTGGCCCAAATGCTATACGCAGATAAAATAGGCAACAGACCATTAAAAATGGCCCTCATTTTGAGGGCCATTTTTTTGTCATCTAACTTGTTCCACGATCAAACGCGAGCAACATAATCTTTTGGCGTAGGTGGGGGATTTGGACCGGCCAACGCTTCCGCCATCAACCGGTTGGTCGCTGGCTCAATGGCCCCTTGCAGCGCCGCCATGAACTCTTCATCATTGAGCCCTGGCTCAATGGCTGGTAGAAATTCAACGATAACTTTACCGGGATGACGTTTGAATTCGCGCCGCCGCCAATACAGCCCTGAATTGAGTGCCACTGGCACAACGGGGATGCCCAACTCTTTATACATAGCAACAATACCGCGCTTGTAACGAGGTTCTGCGCCAGGCTCGCGGCGATTGCCTTCGGGAAAAATGAAAATTTCACGTTCCTGTTCAACCGATTTGCGGGCACTTTCAACCAGTTGCTTGATAGCCAAGCGTCCCTTGCCCCGCTGCACCGGGATCATATCCATTTTAGTTGCGAACCAGCCTAGAAAGGGGATCGCCATCAGCTCGGATTTGAGAATCACGGCAGGGTCGTCAAAATAGGGAATAAGTGCGAAAACATCCCAGGTTGATTGATGCTTGACCGCCACAATAACCGGGCCTTTGCGCAGATTTTCAAGACCCCGCGCATCGGTTTCAAGACCAACAATCACCTTCAAAGACCATAAAAGGGAGCGCGCAATACCACCATAAATACCGCGTACAACCGTTCGTCTTGAGGCCAACAGCAAAGGGGCACCAAAGACAAAATAAAAGGGCACGATCAGATAGAAAGCAATATTATATAAAAGGCTACGCATAACCCAAGGGCTATCGGGTTTTGCCTTATCCGGCAAGCATATTCGCGACCTTGGAGAAACCAAGCTTGGTGATCGAGGGGATGTATTTCAGATATTCAGAGAACAATAGTTTCATCGTATCACCATCCGACCACCACTTATCAATCTGC
Organism: Alphaproteobacteria bacterium; assembly: GCA_024280895.1. Taxonomy (GTDB): domain Bacteria; phylum Pseudomonadota; class Alphaproteobacteria; order Rhizobiales; family JAKIUO01; genus JAKIUO01. Next base: position 1,276 of record JAJRPI010000096.1, read on the forward strand.
ACATTGGAACTGGCAACACCATAGGCCGTGAGCTTTGCGGTTGGCATGGCTGATCTAAACTCAGCGATAGCCCGTGGCATGTGATAGGAACTGGTCACCACAATCAAAGAGCGAAAACCTTTTTGACGCGACCATGATCGCGCTTCTTGAGCATTCCCGAATGTATCCTTGGCGGCACGGCCAAGGTCAATGCAGCAGTTAAACAAGGGTTTGGCACCGGGAAATAATCTTGCCAGTTGCGCAACGGATGTTTGCGCATGTACGCCAGAAATCAGCAAGCGCTTGGCCTTACCAGCCGCCAACAGTTTCAAAGCCTTGTTGATACGTGACTTGCCGCCGGTCAGCACCACAATGCCATCCGCCTGCTTAACCGATTGCGCTCCACGGCGATCAATCGAGCTCGCATAGATCACAAACCCCAGCCCAAACGCCAGGAACAACAAGAATGTACTTTTTAGAATCACCCCTACCCCCCTGAGTAAGCCGCCCTTTAAAGGTGCTGCGCCGTTTGCGACACGCCCCTTTTTACGCGACGATACCCCAAACCGCTTGCGAGGGGAATAGTTAGGGTTCGCAATAGTTCCCTCAGTGTTAAGAATACGGTCAACCCAATAGCTTGAAGTGAACATGCAAATGCCCGCAACCGCCACAACGATGAACCCAAGCAGGCTATAGCCAAAAAAATCAAGTTGGGCCGAACCAACGAGTTGCTTGATTTCAGAAGCAGTGACCGACCCTCCGCCAAGCATCTGGATGGCAAAAGGGGCAAAAAAGAACATCGCCCCGGCCGCCAAAGCCCCCAGCAGTCCAGAACGGATGCCAAGCGCCAGAAAATGGCGTTCAAATTCACTGGCGATGAATTTTCGCTGGGCACCAACAAAATGCAGCACTTCGACAATCTCGTGATTGGAGGCCATGGCGCTACGCGCCGCCGACACAATGACAGCGATGGTCGCTGTGGCGACGAGCAGCAATATACCTAAGCCAGCCACCGCGACCGAACGAGTGAGAGATCTGATTTGCGATTGCCAATGACGGTGATCATCGAGTAACACCCCCTCTTGAAAGCGAGCCGACAGATTCTGCCGCACTCTTGACAGATCCGGTGGCCGATTGCGGTCGATCTCGATGGCGATCAGACGCGGCACAGGCAGCCCGAGCAAGCCACTATTGGCACCAAGCCAGGGTTCGAGCAAAGCGGAAGATTCCTCAAGGCTCAAGGGGCGGACCTCCTTGATGCCAACCTGGCGCTGCAGGATCGAGGCCACCAAAGCAACCTGCTTGTCCATATCAAGCCCCTCGCGCGGCGCCACCTGAACGGTTACTTCACTAGCAATATCATTATACCAGGCATCCGCAGACTGATTGACCATATAGACCATGCCCGCCGTCAGACAGGCGAGAAAGGACATGATGGAAATCACCGCCGTCAATGCACGCCCCGATACCGAACTTTGCGGAACAATCTGCGTCGACCCGGCCAGCTGGCGTCGCGGCCAGAACGCCTCCGACACCCCCAGCACAAATGTCGTGGCAAACTGCTTCATGACCTCACCTGCAAAGACCCATCTGCCAACACCAGCCTTGGGGCATTATACTGCTTGACCAAGTCGTGATCATGGGTAGCGATAACCACAGAAGTACCCAGATGATTAAGTTCTATAAACAGGCGCAACAATCGGCGTGCCATGCGCGGGTCAACATTGCCGGTTGGTTCATCGGCCAGCAATAATTCAGGCTTACCAATCACGGCTCTGGCGATGGCGGCACGCTGCTTTTCACCCCCCGATAAAATATGTGGATAGGCATGAATCCGGTTACCAAGCCCCACCCATTTCAGCAATTCGGTGACATCTTCCTTATAGTCGCTCTCACGGCGTCCTTGCACGCGCAAAGGTAGAGCCACATTTTCCCATGTGGTCATATGATCGAGCAGGCGAAAATCCTGAAACACAATGCCGATGCGGCGGCGCAGAGCGGCGCGCTCTTCAGGGGGCACAAGGGCGAGGTTTTTCTGAAACAGGAATATATTGCCATCATTGGGGAACAAGGACATGAACAACAGCCGCAAAAGAGTCGTTTTACCGGCCCCAGAGGCACCTGTAAGGAAATGAAAACTGCCTGCAGGAAGGTGAAAGTTGACGTTTCGCAGGACCTCAGGACCCCTATTATACAACATGGAAACATTTTCAAAACGGATCACGTTGGCGGCCCTTTCCTTGATTTGGTTGTGACCCGTATGGTCCGCGCGGCGCTGATCCGCTAATGTCTGCAAAATAGATGATTACTGGTTCTTCGCCCCCAGATCTTACGGGTTAAGACTCTCTTATGGCAAATTCGATATACAAAGTACGCACAAGTAGTTTTTGATCTATTCGTCAAACATGCCGAATCACCTATGATAGTGAGGAGGTATGCGGATTGAACGCACCAACTACAAGGCCGCTATACCACTTTTTTTGGCGTATCAGCATGTCAAAAACAAGGCTTGTAACAGAAATCTATTTGGGTGATTTTGCGTTCATCATAACCAATATGCAAGAGTACAGATCTTGGGAGACCGTTTGCAGTGAATATCAAATGCCCGCAATGTGATACGCTTTATGATGTATCAAGCGAGATCGCCAATAGCGGGGCGCAGGTTCAATGCGCCAAATGCAACGATATTTTCGCCGCCACGCCTGCTCCTGAACCAACCCCGCTCCCACAAACAGAGATAGAACCAGCCGCGGATCCCCTTCTTGAAGCTGTTGCGCCAGAAGTACAAGAAGTTCCAGAAAATGAGGCTTCATCTGATCTCTTGAACGAAGATGAAAAAGCCTTCTTTGCGGGACTTGTCGAAAAGCTGTCAGACGATGAGGACGGTGAACCGGCTCCAGATAGCGCGCCCGAACAAGAATTGGTGCCCCTTGAGACCACCCCAACTCCAGAAGTCGCCGAGCCGCCAGCGCTCGAACTTGAAAATGATGATATTGGCTGGATCGAGGACGAGACGGATGAGCAACCGGTTGACGAAACGCCAGTCAAGGAGGCAGTTGAAGAGCCTGCCGAAGAACCTGTAGCCCTCGCAAGCCCTGATCTCGTGGCTGCCGACGATCTATTCGAAGATGTTGATCTCCAAACCGAACCGGAACCAGCACCAGCACCAGAAAACGTGATCGCGCTCACCGAACCCATTGAAGAGCTTGCTCCTCAAAAACTTACAGACCGTCTAAAAGTTCCGCAATTGTCTCGCGTTCACATCGGCTGGGGAGCGCTTGCCGCCAGCGTCACTTTCATCTTTGTTGCGGCCACCACGTTCAGGGTGCCCATCGTCAAGGCCCTGCCGGGCATGGCAGGGATATATGAAAAAGCTGGTTATCCCGTCAATATCAGGGGTTTGGAATTTCTTGGTCTCAATCATCAATGGATGGATCAAGGCGGGCGCATGCGTCTCGTAGTGCGTGGCGAGATCGTCAATATCACCGATGAAGCCATGCCAGTTCCGCAAATTCTCTTTTCCATGCTCGACAAAAGCGGTCTTGAGTTTTTTCAATGGACGGAAAAAGCTGGCCCCAGCTTGCTGCAGCCCAGGGCTCGCACCCGTTTTCGGGCCCAAATCCCCGCCCCCGCCGACCGGGTTCGTCAACTTAAAATACGCTTTGCCAATCGCTGAGAAAACCGCTAGTTTGCAGCTTATCTCAACAAAGCCAGCAAAGATGCCCCAGCAAAAACATGACGACCCCTCCTCTTAAAACGAACAGTTCCGAACCCCGTATTGACGTTTTGTTCAGCGCGACGCAAATCGCTGATCGCAACAAACTTTTAGCCACGGAAATTGCCGCACATCACAACAAGGACCTTCTGGTCATTCCGGTGCTCAAAGGCAGTTTCATTTTTGCCGCTGATCTCATTCGCGAAATGCACCATAACCAGCTGTCGCCCCAGGTCGATTTTCTATATCTGGCCAGCTATTATGACGGCACCAAATCAAGTGGCAAGGTCGACATTTTACGCGATATTGAGACCGACGTGTCGGGGCGCGATGTTCTACTTATTGATGATATATTGGAGAGTGGCCGCACTTTGCAATTTGCCGCCGACCTGATGCGTTCACGCGGCGCCGCCAGCGTTAAAATCTGCGTTTTTCTGGATAAAAAAGTGCTGCGCGCCAAGGATATCGCCCTCGATCCCGACTATGTCGGCTTCACCTGCTCCGATCTTTTCGTCATCGGCTACGGCATGGACCTCGCCCAACGCTACCGCGAACTACCATTCGTCGGGCATATCGTTGAAGAATGAGTTTACCTCACTATCGTGCCACCATCCCCCAAAATCCCTCCCCCGTTTCCGGGAGAGGGGTTTTTTTAAAGCGGGCGCATCTCGACTTCGACACCGTTCAAGGTGATGTTGCCGTTTTGGGTCGAGACAGTGACCTCGTCGCCATCCTTGATTTTGCCGCCCAAAATCAGCTCGGACATGGGGTCTTGCAAGGCCTTTTGGATGACGCGTTTCAAGGGCCGCGCGCCATAGGCCGGATCATAACCTTTGTTGGCCAGCCATTGCCGGGCGTCCTCGTCAAGAGCGATGGTCATTTTGCGATCATCCAGCAGTTTTTGCAGCCGTTTGATCTGGATATCGACGATTGAGGCCATCATGTCGCGTTTTAAGCGGTGGAACAATATGATCTCGTCAAGCCGGTTTAAGAACTCTGGTCTAAAGCCCGATTTGACCACCGCCATCACTTCATCGCGCACCTCATCAACGTCTTGATCCTCGCGCAGATTGACGAGGAATTCAGAGCCCATATTAGAGGTCATAATGATCAGCACATTGCGAAAATCAACTGTTCGTCCCTGCCCATCGGTCAAGCGGCCATCATCCAATACTTGCAACAGGACATTGAACACATCTGGATGTGCTTTCTCGATTTCATCAAATAAAACGACCTGATAGGGCCTGCGCCGCACCGCTTCCGTCAAGGAGCCGCCCTCTTCATAGCCGACATATCCAGGAGGCGCACCGATCAGACGAGCGACCGAATGTTTCTCCATATATTCCGACATATCAATGCGGGCCATGGCCGTTTCATCATCAAACAAGAAACTTGCCAGCGCTTTGGTTAGCTCGGTTTTACCGACCCCGGTGGGGCCCAAAAACATAAACGATCCAATGGGCCGATTGGGGTCTTGCAGACCGGCACGAGCGCGGCGAACAGCCGTTGCAACAGCGCGCACGGCTTCGCTTTGACCAATCACTCGCTTGGCCAGCACGTCTTCCATTTTCAGCAGTTTTTCGCGTTCGCCCGTCAGCATTTTATCAACGGGAATACCGGTCCAGCGTGACACAACGCCCGCAATATGATCGGCAGTAACGGCTTCTTCCACCATCAGCTCACCATTGTCCTCATCGCCTTGTTCACGTTCTTGCAAACGTTTTTCAAGTTCGGGTATGGTGCTGTAGGAAAGTTCCCCAGCCTTTGACAGATCACCCTTGCGCTGCGCGCGCTCCAGCTCGATGCGGGCGCTGTCCAGCTGTTCTTTAATAGCCTGCGCTCCTGCCAGCTTGTCCTTTTCGGACTGCCAGCGCGCCGTCAGCGTCGCAGATTTCTCTTCCAGATCCGCCAGCTCTTTTTCAAGCGTTGCAAGCCGGTCTTTGGAGGCGTCATCCTCTTCAACGCGCAAGGCTTCGCGCTCGATCTTCATCTGAATGATGCGCCGATCAAGTTCGTCCAGCTCTTCTGGCTTGCTGTCCACCATCATGCGCAAACGCGAGGCCGCCTCGTCCATCAGATCGATGGCCTTGTCGGGCAAAAACCGATCAGAAATATAGCGGTTCGACAGGGTCGCTGCGCTAACCAGCGCATTGTCCGTGATGCGCACGCCATGATGCAGCTCATATTTTTCTTTGAGACCGCGCAGGATCGAAATCGTATCCTCGACATTTGGCTCGTCCACGAACACCGGCTGAAAACGCCGCGCTAGCGCTGCGTCTTTTTCAACATGTTTGCGATATTCATCAAGCGTCGTGGCACCAACGCAATGCATCTCACCGCGCGCCAGTGCAGGTTTGAGCAAATTTCCAGCATCCATCGAGCCTTCAGATTTACCCGCCCCAACAATGGTGTGCATTTCATCAATGAACAAAATGATCTGTCCATTGCTGTTTTCAACTTCGTTCAAAACGGCTTTCAGGCGCTCTTCAAACTCACCGCGATATTTGGCACCAGCGATCAGCGCCCCCATATCGAGGGACAGTAGTTTTTTGTCCTTGAGGCTTTCGGGTACATCGCCCTTGATGATACGCTGCGCCAAACCTTCGGCTATCGCAGTTTTACCAACGCCGGGTTCGCCGATCAGCACCGGATTGTTTTTGGTGCGCCGCGACAAGATTTGAATAGTACGGCGAATTTCTTCATCGCGGCCAATGATCGGATCCATCTTGCCGTCGCGCGCCTGTTGTGTCAGGTCCTCCGCATATTTTTTGAGCGCATCATAGCTTTCTTCGGCGCTGGCGCTATCGGCTGTGCGGCCCTTGCGCAGATCATTGATGGCCGCGTTGAGCGATTGCGCATTCACACCGGCATCAGCCAGAATGCGGCTGCTCTTGGCCGATTTGACAATCGCCAGCGCCAATAGCAAGCGCTCCACGGTGACATAGCTGTCTCCCGCCTTGTCGGCAACTTTTTGCGCCTCATCAAACACCTTGGCCAACGCAGGGGTCAAGCCAACCTGCCCAGCTCCACCACCTGATACTTTGGGTAATTTGGCGAGTGCCAGTTCAGTCATTTCAAGCGCCTGCTTGGCGCGTCCGCCGGCCCGGTCGATGAGACCAGCGGCCAGTCCCTGCTCGTCGTCAAGCAGCACTTTTAGCATATGTTCGGGAGTAAATTGCTGGTGGTCTTCGCGAAGCGCAAGACCCTGCGCCGATTGCAAAAAACCCTTGGCGCGATCCGTATATTTTTCAAAATTCATATCGTCTTCTCCTGGCACAAGATGCCAGCCCGCAAGGCACAAACATCTCGTCGCATCTGGTTGTTCAATCGAGTAGCAAAAACGGACCCACAAGCAGCATCCAACTGCATCTCATCTAGATGAAGATATAGGGCAAAAAAGCTCGCACAAAAGCCCCTTGCGTCAATTTTACTTAATCATGATTTTCATCTAATCTTGAAGCATTATTCTTGATGTTGAAATATGGTATATGAGTTTTCGGAGATTCAATGATGATACTTTTATCTGCTTACATTACATTGGTTTGCGCGAGCTGTACGCCGCTCATTCAGACCATGCCCCAGATTAGCTCCCATGCCTTGACCATTCCTATTGCCAAACGCTCGCGCCGATCACGAGCCTGGGCCCAATGCCGCCGCAAATATGGCAAAAAACTAACCGGCGTAACGATGAAAAAGGGTAATCGGTTCATCTGCCACTATCGCAAGACCAAATCCCAAATTCGCGCCAGTTGTCGCAGAAAATATGGCAAGCGCTTCATCAAACTTCTTAAAACACGCAAGGGCTATGCCTGCAGCTACAAAACCACCGGCCGCCAATTTCGCAAGCTTTGCAAACGCAAATATGGTCGTCGCTATCTGCGCGTGATCCGTAAAAAGGGACGAAATCTTCGTATTTACCGACCAAGTGAACGCCAAATGAGCAGCACTTGCAAGAAGCGCCACGGCAAACGGTTTCTTCGTTTGACAAAAACCAATGGCCGCTATCATTGCATTTTCAAAATAAGCCACAAACAGGCGCTAGCCCGATGCAACAAAACCTATGGCGACCGGTTTTTGCGCATGTCCAAAAACAGCAAGGGGCGCTTTACCTGCTGGTATAGACCAAGTTTTGAACAAGCCGTCAGTCAGTGCCGCAAAAATCATGGCGACAAACTCATCGATGTCATACGCAAGGACAAACGCTATATTTGCCGGTTCAGCTCTAATGCAACAACAGGTGACAATAAATTCAGCACTCCAGATGACCAAGGAGCAGATCCTGGAAAGGGCGGCGGTTTTGATGAGCGTTTTTTTGAGCATGAACCCCGCCCAAAAGACAAGCAGCTTGAGCAAAATCCGGCCTTTCCCAGCCCCAACAATCCGACTGTCAATCCGGAGAATAAAAAAGATATCGAAGCCTGACCATTTGTGTTCAAGTGCCCTTCAATAAATCAGCGAATGCGAGAACATATATGGCAGACAACAAAAACGGTCCGATAGAGCTGACTAAAATCGTCCGCTATCCGGTCAAAGGCTTATCCCCAGAAACCCTGACAACGGTAGAGTTGGCGCCGGGTGCGACCCTGCCTTTTGATCGTGCCTACGCGATTGAAAATGGCAAAAGTCGGTTCGATCCGGCAAATCCAAAATATTTGCCAAAAGTCAATTTCTTGATGTTGATGCGCCATGAGCGCATGGCCAAATTGAAAACCAGCTTTGATGATCGCTCTCACACATTATCAATCGAACTCGAGGGCAAAATGGTCGCCAGCGGGGTGCTTGATACCAGTGAGGGGCGCCGCGCAATCGAAGATTTTATGGTGGACTATATGACCAAGGAGCTCAATGGAGCACCAAAGGTCGTTCATGGCGTGGATCACAGTTTTAGTGATGTCTCCGCCAAATGTCTGCATATCATAAATCTCAATAGTGTGCGCGCACTCGAAAAACTATTGGGCCGCCCCGTCGACCCCTTGCGTTTTCGCGCCAATTTGATCATTGATGGACCAGTTGCCTTTAGCGAACTTGACTGGGTAGGGAAAACGCTTGCCAGCGATAACATCACCCTAAAGGTTTTCAAACGCACGCAGCGCTGTCCTGCCACCAATGTCGACCCGCAAGAAGGCGTGCGCGACATGACCATTCCGGATCTATTATTCGAGCATCTGGGTCATCGCGATTTTGGCGTTTATGCGCACGTCAAATCGGGAGGCTCGCTCAAAGAAGGAGCGACGCTTCACCTTTCATAGCAATATTGCGAAGAACAAGATGATCATACGCCCCGAAAAACCATCCGATCACAAGCAAATCAGAGCAGTTCATATCGCCTCCTTCACAACTCACGGGGAAGCAGATCTCGTTGATAGGGTACGATTAGATGGAGACACCAAAATTTTTTTGGTAGCCGAGCAACACGGCGAAATCATTGGGCATGTGATGCTCTCAGTGATGCAAGCACCATTCAAGGCCTTGGGCCTGGCTCCGATTAGTGTCCACTTGGACCATCGCCAGCGCGGTATTGCCCAAACGCTTATAGAGACCGCCCTCCAGCAAGCCAAATTGGAGGGATGGGTCGGTATTTTCGTGCTTGGAGACCCAAAATATTATCAAAGATTTGGATTTAGTGCGGCCATGGCGGCACGATTTAACTCGCCCTATGCTGGCCCCTATCTAATGGCCCTTTGTTTATAGGAAAAAGTCCTGCCAGCACAAACAGGCACAATCAAATACGCGCCCGCTTTTGCAGCAATAGGTTGAAAGAGACCAAGGAATTCTTGCAAAAAACTCTTAAGCAACAATATTGTCGGACCCATCCGTTGCATCTTTACTCTCATTAGCTTCAGAAGGAGCCGCTTTTGGCTTGCGAGGACGTGGTTTGCGCTTGGGTTTTGCTGCAACCGGTGCGCTCTCTGCACCATTACCATTGCCATTGCTATTAAGAGTAGGCTGATCACCGCTCCCAGGGATCGAGGCTTCAGAACTGGCAGCAGGTGCATCCCCAACTTGTTTCGGCGGCCGAGAGCGCTGCTCATTATTGCGGTCCGGTTTGCCATTATTTGCTTTGGCAGTCTGCGCGGCTGCGTGTTCTTCTTGCTTGGCCTGCGCCGCTTGAATGATGCGATTATAATGTTCGGCATGCTGAAAGTAATTTTCTGCCGTCACAGGGTTTCCTGCTGACAGGGAATCTCTTGCCAAGGCCATATATTTCTCGGCGATATGAGCGGCTGATCCCTTGATTTTTACGTCTGGACCATTGGACTCATAATTCCGCGATAACGGATTATTCGACCGGCTATTGCCGCGTCCGCGTCCGCGGTTTCTTCTATTTTGTTGTCCCTGTCTCATAAGGCCCCTGCCTTTACTTTCACATGTAACCTGCATTCCAGCATTTAAATTCACCTTCAGGCAGTGATCACCAAAACCGCTTCGGTGATCTAATTTTTTATCTTCAATTGAGGGTATAAACCCGCAGCAATGACCACCAAGCCCGATGGCTGGTAATCAATTTGATCTGCATTGCGCGATGCGTAAAGCAATACCAAACCTGCGATCAATCCCCTCGCGATGAATGTTATTAAATCAGGTCCCCACTCAAGGCAAACTCAATTGGGGCACACTCAATTTTTAAAGTCAGTTCAACTCAAAATCATATATTATTATATGTGTCGGCTCTCGCTAAATTTGCAACAATAACAATTACTTGATTCACTATAAGATTGTCCGATCTCAATAGCCGTAGCAATCGAAATCAAGCTTGTCCATACACGGTTCGAAAAATACAATAAGTTCACCCGACTTTCTACCGGCTCCCTCATTACATATCATTCGATCGATGCCGTGGCGCATTCAATCTGTTTGATCCTCAAGATGGTTTTGCGATCGTCTAAGCAACTTATGGTTCTACTGCCCGATCTTTATCCCTTCACTGACTTTTTCGCATAAAAGCCCGAGGTCTGACGATGTATTTCAGTCTGCGTTCAATTTAACATTGTGCCCTGACGACAATGGAAAGCAACGACTGGATGATTCGTCTCTTGCCCAATATAATAGCCCCTCTGGACTTCTAAGTACAAGCTTATTTTTTTGTCTGGGCGTAATCTGCTATTTGCCTTAACGCGGCGCACGACAAGGCGATGCTGCCAGCGCCCGTATGTACCCTGACAAATCCTTATATTGACCATTTGAGGCGCCAACGCCTTCAAATCCCGCCTCTTCAAGGAGCGCAGTAATCTCCACGTGCTGGCCTTCTCCTATTTCAAAAATAACGATGCCTTCCGGGCTCAAAACGCTCGTCAATTGTGGGATAATTTCGCGATAAGGATCAAGTCCATCAGGCCCTCCATCGAGCGCCCCATGAGGATCAAACAGCGCCACATCAGGTGCCAGTCCCTCGATATCGTCATGGCGAATATAAGGAGGGTTGCAGATGACAACATCAAACCCGCCCGCACCCTTTTCACCCATGCCATCCAGCCAGTTTTGTGCCTCGAAAAGGGCACGGTCCCCGCAGCCAAGGCGCTCGGCGTTGGCTGCCGCTACTTCAAGGGCCTTGGCACTGATATCGATCCCGATGCCGGTTGCCTGGGGAAACTCCAATAATAGCGAAATCAACAAGGCACCAGATCCCGTACCAAGGTCAAGAAACGATAGTTTATCATGCTGTTTGTCTGGCGAATGACCGCGCGCCGTCAAAAGCTCAAGCGCCGCCTCAATCAGTGTTTCGCTGTCAGGGCGCGGATCAAGCACATCAGGGCTGAGGCGAAATTCATGTTTCCAAAATCCACGTTCACCAACGATCCTGGAAATCGGTTCCCCCGCCATACGACGCGCCAGCCTTTGCGCAATCTCGCTTAGTTCATGCTCGCTCAACAAACGATCAGGTTCCAGAAAAAAGGCAGCTCCTCGCAGCCCCAAAGCGTGAGAAATTAACAGGCGTGCATCGAGCTCTGGCGTCAAGACACCGACTTTTTCGAGTACCTGAATGACATTTCGGCAACAGGTGCGAAAATGCGTTGGCAGCGGTTGTTCAGACATTTGACGGCTCATTCATGGCAGCCAGTTGCTCCGCTTGATACTCATTGATGAGCGCGTCAACAACCTCATCCAGCCCATCTCCCGCCAAAATCGCTTCCAGCTTGTGAAGGGTGAGGCCAATGCGATGATCGGTGACGCGCCCCTGAGGGAAATTATAGGTACGAATGCGCTGCGAGCGATCCCCTGAACCGACCTGCCCGCGGCGCTCGGCGGCCCGCTCACTGTCGATCTTCTGGCGCTCCAGATCATACAAACGCGACAGCATTACCTTCATGGCTTTGGCGCGGTTTTTATGCTGACTTTTCTCATCTTGTTGTGTGACGATCGTGCCCGTTGGAATATGGGTAATACGCACGGCACTATCGGTCGTGTTGACCGATTGGCCGCCCGGGCCAGACGCCCGATAGACATCAATGCGCAAATCAGCTTCATTGACATCTACATCCACTTCTTCAGCTTCAGGCAACACGGCGACAGTCGCCGCAGATGTATGAATGCGGCCACCCGATTCAGTTTCTGGCACTCTTTGTACCCGGTGCACCCCGGACTCATATTTCATGCGGGCGAACACCCCCTTGCCTGTCACACTGGCAATCACTTCCTTGAACCCGCCCTGAGCGCTTTCATTGGCCGACATGATTTGCATTTTCCAACCATTGAGGTCAGCATATCGTTGATACATGCGATAAAGGCTGCCCGCGAAAAGCGCTGCTTCATCGCCCCCCGTGCCAGCCCGCACTTCTAAAATGGCGCTTTTGTCGTCGGCGATATCACGCGGGAGCAGCTGGATTTGCAATTCATGGTCAAGGCGCTCGATTTTCTCTGCGAGTTCGCCCTTCTCCAGTTCCGCCATCTCTGCCATTTCAGCGTCCCCATCGGCATCAGCCAGCAGTTCGGTAAGATCGGCGATCTCACTCAACGCTGCGCGCATTTCCTTGATGGTGGCAACCATCGGGTCAAGCTCAGAAAATTCTTTTGACAGCTTGACGAAAATCTCTTGCTCCGGCGCTGTCGACAGCTCATCCTGGATCTGCTGCCAGCGATCGACCATATGGTCGAGTTTTTCTTTGGGTATGGTGGGCATAATACAAATTTTTCCGTAAAAAAGATCGAGGATCGCCGAACAAGCCGCACCATATCAAAACGCGCGAACAAACCAATATTTATATATTCATCCAGACCTTGATCTGTATCACCAGTGTTTCCCAGCTCATGAACGCCAATGACTTCAATGCCTCATAGCCCTCGGGATCATGAACGCTCAGCCACATCACATATCCAGCTGCCAGAATGATCAGCAAGACCAGGAACTGCACAAGAAAAACGAATACACCGCTTTTGCGCCTGTTCGCAACCAAACGAGGCGGACTTTTGGAATTTATGCCAGCTGGATCTGGAGCAATCGCCCTCAAATCGCTATATCCCGGCGCAATTGACGGATCTGTTGGTGCCGGAATATCTCCCTGAAAATCTGTTTGGGGATCGCCCTTGGTACCAGGAACCCTGTTCATGACCGCGCTGACATTGGAGCGCATATTTTCATAGGAAGGTTCAATGCTCTCGGATTTAGGGCGGTCTGGATGGTCTCGTGGCAATTGCACCATGATGCGGCGTAACACCGGTTCAGGATCAAGCTCCAGCAAATTGGTATATTCAAATACCACACGAGAGCTCTCATTCCACGGCGGCAATTGCGACAATTGCCCTTGTTCCAGCAGGCTGATGGTTCTGGGCGCTGTGTTGAACTGGTGGGCCAGCTGCTCGAGAGAGCGACCAGACGCTTGACGCATTTCACAAAACAGCTCGGCAATCTCGCTATCAATCTTGCCTGCACCATCATCTATGCTGCGAATATGCAATCGTGTTTTGGTCGTCCTGTTCAGCATTGGTGTCCCTGATCGTCTAAATCTACAGAGCTCAAAATGCGCGCCACTCAAATCCCTGCTATATCTATATGACGCTGTTGCGCATAACGCACAAGGGCGGTGCGAATATTCAAAACATTATCCCCTAACAATTGTGCAACAAAATGGCGGACCTCTGCGGCATCAAGGCCAAGCACCATGGATTTCACCGGACCAATAGCCATTGGCGCCATCGAAAGAGAATGAAACCCAAGCCCGACAAGCGCCATAGCTTCCAGCGGACGGCTAGCCATTTCACCGCAAACATTGACCGGCATCCCATGTTTTTGCGCCATCTTCTGGATCCCCGCAAGGGCATTTAAAAACGGCAGGCTCAAAGGATCAAAGCGATGCGCCACATTCATATTGGAGCGATCAACCGCAAACAAGAATTGCAACAGATCATTGGTGCCCACCGACAAAAAATCCACCCGTTTCATCAAGGGTTCAAGCTGCCAGATGAGGGCCGGCACCTCAATCATGGTGCCAACCTTGATTTGCGCGGGCATTTCGCGCTCAAATTTTTGATGATGGGTGATCTCGCGATTGATCAACTCGCGGGCCTGCTCAATCTCCCAGATATCGGCGATCATCGGCAAAAGAATATTGAGATTTTGCCCGCCTGAGGCTTGCAACAAGGCGCGCACCTGCGTGCGGAAAATGGCCGGGCGGTCAAGGGCGAAACGGATAGCCCGCCAGCCAAGAGCTGGATTTTCCTCATGGGCATGGCGCAGATAAGGCAGGATTTTATCGCCGCCAATATCGAGCGTGCGAAACGTCACTGGTCTGCTCCCAGCGGTTTGCAACACATTGGCGTAACTGGCTTGCAGTTCTTTTAGACGCGGTAAGCGTTCTGAAATCATAAATTGCAACTCGGTGCGATAAAGGCCGATCGAGGAGGCACCGCTTTGATCGAGATGAGGCAGATCGATTTCCAGCCCGGCATTCATGCCAAGGGCAACTTCCTGGCCATCAAGGGAAATGGCGGGACGGGTGCGCAATCCTTCATAGACCGCACTTTGCCGCGCCTGGTCCTTGATCTTTTGCTGGTACATCCCGGTAATCTTGTCGCTTGGCCTTATATGCACTTTACCGGTCAAACCATTAACCGCCAACTGGTCACCTGGCTGTATCTTGTCAATGATCCCGGTGGTGCCGCCAACCGTTGCCAGTCCCAAAGCTCTGGCGATAATTGTGACATGCGCGGAGACGCCCGCATCTTCGAGCACCAATCCAACCAGATGCTCACGGTCATAATCAAGCAGTTCGGCAGGTCCCATGGTACGGGCCACCAACACCGAATTTTGTTTCAGCTCCTCACCCACCGAAGTAATCGAAAGTCCCGCCAAAATACGTTGCAGACGGTTCGACAGATCATCAAGATCATGCAGTCGTTCACGAAAAAACGGATCTCGCGAGCGCATCATCTGCGCACGCATTTCGTTTTGGGTGCGCTCGACGGAGGCTTCCACCGTCAGTCCCGTTTCAATGCCTTCATGCAGTTTATTGACCCAAACCTGGTCATGGGCAAACATGCGATAGGTTTCCAGTACATCACGATGCTCGCCAGCTCTCGCCACATCCCCTCGCGACAACATCTCGTCAATGCCGATACGCAGTTTATCAAGCGCCTCTTCCAGATGGGTCATTTCCATGAACGGCTCATCGGCGATTAATCTGGTCACCGCAACGCGCGGTTCATGCAAAATCACCTGCCCCATGGCGATAGAGGGGTAAAGCGCCACACCCACCAGCCGGTCTGGTCCAAGGCGCACTCTTTCGCTGCGCGCTTCCACCAGTTCAGACATATCATCGGATGAGAAAAATTCAGCCAGCACCATCGCCACCGTCTGCAAGGCCTCGACTTCTTCTTCCATATAGTCGCGTCTGGTGGCGTTTTGCAAAGTCAGAACGCCCAGCATATGGCCATTACGCAAGATGGGCACGCCCAAAAAAGCATAAAACGGATCTTCGCCAGTATCAGGCTGATGGGAAAAGGCAGAATGTCCAGCAGCATTGGACAGAGCCAGAGGTTTGGCCTCATCAGCAATCAGCCCCACAAGGCCCTCGCCACGCGCCAGTCTGGTCTTATGAACGGCCGTCTCGCGCAAACCCTTGGTCGCATAAAGCACAAGTGATCCATCGGGGCGCCGCAAATAGATCGAGGAGACCTCGGCAACCATATTGGCAGCAATCTGCGAAACGATCAGGTTTAAACGAGCCTGAGCGCTTTCTTTGGATGCCATGATTTCGCGCAGGCTCCGCAATAAAACGCGGGGGGCGCCGATGGACTGGGACATTGTACCTTTCCAGTTTTA
The DNA here is from genome assembly GCA_024280895.1 of Alphaproteobacteria bacterium. Taxonomy (GTDB): domain Bacteria; phylum Pseudomonadota; class Alphaproteobacteria; order Rhizobiales; family JAKIUO01; genus JAKIUO01. The sequence goes on from JAJRPI010000096.1 coordinate 17,226, forward strand.
TGCGAGGCTAGACGAGGGTTAATCCTTGTCCAGACCATAAAGCGTATGCAAGGTGCGCACGGCAAGCTCGGTATAATCAGCATCAATCAATACAGAAATCTTGATCTCCGAAGTGCTGATGGCAAGAATATTGACACCTTTTTCAGCCAGCGCCGCAAACATATCGCCAGCCACCCCAGCATGAGATGACATGCCAACACCGATTACCGACAGTTTGACGATATTAGTGGCGGCCCGCACTTCTTCAAAATCGATGGTGCCGCGTTGTTGCTCGATGACTTCCAGCGTGCGCTCCATATCCACGTCCTGAACCGTAAAAGTCATATCAGTGAACTTGCCATCATCCGAGATATTTTGAACGATCATATCGACATTGATATTGGCCTTGGCCAGCGGTACAAAAACCGCGGCGGCAATACCTGGTTTATCGGCAACCCGCACCAACGTAATTTTGGCTTCGTCCTTGGTATAGGCAATGCCGTTTACAATATGTTTTTCCACGATTTCTTCCTCATCACAGACCAATGTTCCAACTCGATTTTCATCCCCTGTTCCAGCCGGTGGACAAGACAAAGGATCATCAAAACTTGAGCGCACCGACAAACGCACTTTGTGCTTCATGGCGATCTCGACAGAGCGGGTCTGCAAGACCTTGGCCCCTTGTGACGCCATCTCCAGCATCTCTTCATAGGAGATCTTGTCGAGCTTGTGGGCCTTTGGCGTAATGCGCGGATCCGTCGTATAGACCCCGTCCACATCCGTGTAAATATCGCAGCGATCCGCTTTGAGCGCCGCCGCGATGGCAACGGCGCTAGTATCAGAACCGCCGCGCCCCAATGTGGCGATACGGCCATCGCTCGCCAGGCCCTGAAACCCGGCAATCACCGCGACTGTGCCGCCTGTCATGCTTTTGAGCAAATTGTCCGCATCAATATCGACGATCCGGGCCTTCCCATGTGCTTCATTGGTGCGCAACGGAATTTGCCAGCCTTGCCAGGAACGGGCCTTGATGCCCATGGTATTTAAAATCATGGCCAACAGACCTGCGGTCACCTGCTCTCCCGATGAGACTATAGCATCATATTCGGCGCAAACATTGTCGCCGCCTGCTTCATTGACATAGGAAACCAGCTGATTGGTGCGGCCGGCCATGGCGGAGACCACAACGGCGCAGTGATTTCCTGCATCCGCCTCGCGCTTTACATGCTGGGCAACATTTTTGATGTGCTCCACATCGGCAACCGATGTGCCCCCAAATTTCATTACCAACACGGCCATAAAGCAATTCTTCCTGCGATTTTTTTCTTGTATCAAGAAGTTCATACCCACAAAGCGCTCAACCTGCAATACAAGGCTGCAACAGCGCTCATTTACCGTCTTGCTGGTCGATCCTCAAAAACGACCTTGACAGGAAAGTCCCCTGGCATGCCAAATAGAACCATGACACAAGCTCAAGCAAATAACGCCCCAGACAACACCCTTGATCCAGAAGAAATCAAGCGCTTTTCACGCATTGCCGATGAATGGTGGGATCCAATGGGCAAATTTCGCCCGCTGCATCAGCTTAATCCCATCCGTCTGACCTATATACGCGATGAAATTTGCCGCCATTTCGGAATCGAAAAACGCGCCACTGCGCCGTTAACCGGTCTCAAAGTACTCGATATTGGTTGTGGCGGCGGACTTTTGTGTGAACCCATGACCCGCATGGGAGCCGAAGTGACCGGCGTTGACCCTGCCGAGCGCACTATTAAAGCCGCACGTGCTCACGCCGATGATATGGGCCTCACGGTGGATTATCGCATATCACGGGCCGAAGAACTGGTGGAAGCGGGGGAATTGTTTGATGTCGTGGTTAATATGGAAGTGATTGAACATGTTCCAGATGTCCCGGCCTTTCTCGATATTTGCACCGACCTCGTGCGCCCCGGCGGCCTGATGCTGGCCTCAACCTTGAACCGCACTGTTAAATCCTATGGTCTGGCGATCATTGGCGCGGAATATATCATGCGCTGGCTGCCCACCGGCACTCACCAGTGGGAGCGCTTTGTGACCCCTGACGAGTTGAAAAAAGCCATGCTTGACGCGGGCCTTGTCGACGTTGAGCAGACCGGCATGAGCTACAACCCGCTGAGCGGCAGCTGGACCCTTGGTTCCGATCTTGATGTGAACTATCTGGCTAGTGCCAAAAAACCTGCCTAGCCCTTTCTGCGCTCTTCACAAGGCTCCTTGCGACGCTTATTTCCTTGCCTCTCTTAGGAATACGCGTTTAAGGTCGCAGCCAGTTGAAACAAGCAAATATTTTATGTTGCGGAAATGAGCACATGAGCGAAGATATTCTAAAAAATCTGGCCGCCACCATCAAAGCAAGGCGCAGCGCTTCAAGCGATACCTCCTATACGCGCAAACTGCTGGATGCCGGCCCCGAAAAATGCGCTAAAAAACTTGGCGAAGAGGCGGCTGAAACCATTATTGCAGCCCTCGTGCAAACGGATGACGATTTAAAGAACGAAGCCGCTGATCTCATATATCACCTGCTTGTTTTGCTCGAATCACGCATGGTGGATTTTGACGATGTGCTAAAAAAGCTCAAGCAACGAGAAGGCCGCTCAGGTCTGGAAGAAAAAGCCGCTCGCTCTTAGAGCGTAAACAAACAAAGTTGGTGCGATGAACAGACCCGACGATCAACAAGAACCTGAAGTCGCGGCTCCTTCGCAACAGCCCGATCACTCCGCCTATCGCTCCTTCACGCGCAAAGACTGGGCAAAACTGCGGGCCGAAACCCCCATGACTTTGAGTATTCCCGATGTCAAAAAGCTGACCGGTATTCTTGAACCCGTCTCCATGTGCGAGGTGGAAGAGGTTTATCTCCCCCTCACCCGCCTGATCAATCTATATGCCGTCGCGGCAGAAACCTTGCATCGCGAAACCAATCTGTTTTTAGGCAAGAGTGAGCAAAAACCTCCCTTTATCATTGGTATGGCCGGTTCTGTAGCGGTTGGCAAAAGCACGATGGCGCGAATTTTGCGCGCCTTGCTGGCCAAATGGGACGCTCATGCCAATGTTGCGTTAGTGCCAACAGATGGTTTTTTGTTACCCAACTCTGAACTGGAGCGCCGGGGCCTAATGGCCCGTAAAGGCTTCCCAGAAAGCTATGATGCGCGCCGCCTTGTGCGTTTTTTAGCCGATATAAAATCAGGCAAAACAGATGTTAAAGCGCCGGTCTATTCCCATTTTACCTATGATATCGTGCCGGGTAAAACCGTCACTGTCAGCCGCCCCGACATTTTGATTATCGAGGGACTGAATGTGCTGCAGCCAGCCCGCCAGCCCGACAAATGCAAACTACCGGAGCGCGAAACGGAAATGGATCTTTCCGCTCTTGAGCATCTGCCTTATGTTTCTGATTTTTTTGATTTTTCGATCTATCTCGATGCCAATCAAGAACAGATAGAAAGCTGGTATATCGAGCGTTTCATGATGTTGCGGCAAACCGCGTTCCAGGACCCCGCCAATTATTTCCATCGCTATTCAAAGCTCGATAATAAAGACGCCATGCAAAAAGCCAGCGATCTCTGGCGAACCATCAATCTGGTCAATCTGCGGGAAAATATCGAATGTACCCGCCAACGGGCCGACCTGATATTACATAAAGCTGGTGATCATGCCATTGAGCAAATTTTATTGCGCAAGCAGTGAGGGGGACGCCAACAGCCTCCCTTATCGCCTAAAAATCTGATGCCAGTAAGATTATGCCTTTTTTCCGCTGTCCCACCCGCCTATACTATCTGAAAAATGCGATCAGGTCGGAGGCCCTTCATGAAAACTACGCTTAAAATTGTCGGCATACTGGTTGTCGTGCTGCTTGTTGTCATTGGCGTGGGGCTACTTGCCTTGCCGCAAATATTATCAACCGATCTGGCCAGAAACAAAATCACCCAGGTGATCGAGCAAAGAACCGGTCGCAGGCTGATCATCACCGGCGATACCAGCTTCAAGTTCTATCCTGATATCGGCGTTTCGCTGAACGATATTTCCTTGTCAAATCCACCCCGCATGGCCGGTGCACCGCTGGTCAAGATGGCTGCTCTTCGCGCCAGTTTTAAACTGATACCCCTGTTCAAGGGACAAGTGGAAGTCGCCGATATTACCCTGATCAAGCCGCACTTTATCCTGTTGGTCGATGAAAAAGGCAATCGCAACTGGGATTTCAACATGAGCAGTAGCGACGATGAGGACACGGACGGCTCTTCGTCAGGCCCCAGTGTAACCCTTGGCTCCGTGACCATAAAAAACGGTTTGGTGCACTATGTAAATGCCAAAGATGATCTGAGCGAGAAACTGGAGGCCATCAATATCACGCTGGCCCAAAAAATTCCCAGTCGGTCCATCAGTGTCAAAGGAAATTTACGCTGGCACAATGAAATCCTCAATATCACCAGCAAGATCGACGCCCCCGATCAACTGTTCGCCAACCAGCCTTCAAAGCTATTCATCAAGCTGGCATCGCGCTTCACTGATAGCGAGTATGAGGGCCTGGTGACGCTAGGCAACCAACCCTCCATCGACGGGTCGTTTATTTCACGGACGAGTTCACTGCGCCAGCTCGCCAAGTTTCTCGGCCATGAATTGCCTGCTGGCAACGGCTTTGGCAATCTGAAGCTAAAAACCATCCTCAAGGCCGACGCCAAACAAATACAATTCGCCACCAGTCAATTCCTGTTTGACAATATGGACATTAAAGCCAGCGGCACCATTGATCTAAAACGCAAGCAACCAGTCATTGTCGCCAATATGGAAATCGACCGCCTTGACCTTAACCCCTATCTTGATGACCAAAGCGCTGGTTCCGCAAGCACTGACAATTCAGTTATCGATCTATCCGCGATTAGAGCCGTGGATGGTACATTCAAGCTAAAAACCAATGAAATTCTTTATCAAAAAGCGCGCCTTGGAGCGGGGCAGTTTGATATCTCCATCATCAATGGCCGCGCCGATACCACCATCCGCTCTCTGTCCCTTTATCGCGGATCAGCCACCGGAAACCTGGTGCTCGATGGCGCTCGCCCAACCCCGCACATCAGTGGAAAGCTGGCACTCAAAAACGTTCTTGTCGGCGCTATCTTGCGTGACTTTGCTGGCTTCGAAAAACTGTCTGGCAAAGGCTCGCTGAGCGGAAATTTCGATATGAAGGGCGACAATGTCAAAGATATCAAAAAGTCCATGAAGGGGAACGTAAAGCTCAATCTCTCAAAGGGCCGGATTGATGGCTTTAACCTCGCGAAAAAAGTCGAAGAATATACCGGCAGTACAGTTCCCGGCAGCGGCACAGGGCGCGATGGCAAAGAGAGAACCGCTTATGATAAAATGTCCGCCACACTCAAAATAAATAAAGGCATTGCCCACACCACAGATTTTCTGGTGACAGGAGCTTTTTTCAAAGTACGGGCGCGAGGGCAGATTAATATGGTCAATGAAACGCTCAATCTACGCGTTGCACCAAAGCTGTTTAGCGGCGACTGGAGTTTTGCTCCACCTCTGAAAATCACCGGTCCCTGGTCAAACCCCAAACCTGGATTCGATGCCGTGGCCTATTGGGGCGGGAGTGGCGCCGTCGTGCGATCCCTACGAGGGTTGGCGAGCGGTAATAGCCTTGCGGACAGCAATTTGCTGAAAAAACGCGGCTTGAAAAATGATGCTGAAATCGAAGCCTATCTGGAAGGCAAAAAAATCGATACCAGTAATGACCAACCAGCACCGCAAGAGCAGCCAGATGATGAAACACAAGCATCAGATCCAGCCTCACCAATTGGCGGGCTGCTCGGCGGCGACCAGAACGGCGTTGGCAATCGACTGAAAAAAGTACTGCCTTAGTTCCTGGCCACCTGACAGGTTTGGTAATATGTTGCCCTCGCCAGACGGCGTCCTGCGCGGACAGCGCTGGGGACTAATCCCCAGACCCGCTTTAAGTTTAACTGATGGGATTGTTAAGGGGCTGGTCCCTTAACTGCCCGCCGCACAGGCGATTAACTTTACTTGAAATCTGCGGCGCTTAGCAGGGCCGTGAACGGTACGCCAGCGGCATGAAAGGTTTCCATAGCCCCTTCTTCACGATCGACGATGGTGAGAACACAGGCAACGATAGCACCTTGCGCGCGCACTGCTTCAACAGCCAGCAGGGACGAGCCACCAGTTGTCGTTACATCTTCAACAATGACCACGGTCTTGCCCTCTAAGGTTTCCTCATCTGTGAGGCCCTCAATGAGTTTTTGCGTACCGTGTTCCTTGGTTTTTTTGCGGATAAAAAAAGCACGAACAGGGTTTTCGCGCTCATAGCTGACAGCGGTGACACTGGAGGCGATAGGCACCGCGCCCATTTCCAACCCGCCGACAAAGTCGACGCCCATGCCGTCAATGGCATCAAGGATCAGCTCTGAAATCAACCACGCCCCTTCAGGGTCCATCATAGTGGGCTTCATATTGAAATAGAAACTAGAGGAGCGACCGGACGCCAGCTTGATTTCTTTGCCCACTGAAAACGACCGCCGCTTGATAATATCAATCAGCTGGCCTCTTACATTTTTCGTCATGGTTAGTGTCCCCGTATTAGTTGTCTCTTCAATTTGAAAACCGTTCTACGGTATGCTTTTGCATAACACAATCTGTTCATTAATTCGAACAAGGGATAAGGAATATTTCCACCCGAAAAATATATGTTGATTTAGCGCTATTTATCAGTGTCATCCCCGCGGAGGCGGGGATCCATACTCCCTGGTTTCCCAATTTTAAACGGGATTTTGTTGATGGATTTAAACGTGAATTTGGCAGGTCTGGGGTTATGGATCCCCGCCTTCGCGGGGATGACAATTAATAACTTGTCCCCAACGAGTGATGAAAAAGAGTGCCGTTAAAGGATGGTTAACAAAAGTATGAAGTGATTAGGAGCTCGAAAATTCAACAGGGAGAATCGTCATGGATGAACTTGACCCCAGCAAGGCTAGCGAACTGGGTATGGAGCTTTGCAAAGCTCACAACCCACCAAAGGTTATGCTACAAAACCATGAAACCAAAACGTGGAAATGTCCCGAATCCGAATGTGGACACGAGATACCATTCCAGGAAAAAAACTCCTAAGCGCAGAAAGCAGCCCAAGCGAATCAACATGGGCGGCTATGCTGAACGGATGGACAAGTGGCGTGGGAGATAGCGCTAAGCCGCTTCCTCCCCGCGCGCCTACAGCCTCCTACAAAGATTTAGCGATTTCTTCGGTCATTTTTTTGGCGTCCCCAAGGATCATCATGGTGTTGTCACGGTAAAAGAGCGGGTTCTCGATGCCTGCATAGCCACTGGCCAGCGAGCGCTTGTTGAACATCACGGTGCCAGCTTTCCAGACCTGTAGCACAGGCATGCCATAGATTGGCGAACTTGGATCATCTTCGGCGGCTGGGTTGGTCACATCATTGGCACCGATCACATAGACCACATCGGCCTGCGCAAATTCGCTATTGATATCTTCAAGTTCGAACACTTCATCATAGGGCACATTGGCTTCAGCCAGCAGCACATTCATATGCCCCGGCATACGGCCAGCGACGGGATGGATGGCATATTTGACCGACACACCCTCTTCTTTGAGCTTGTCGCCCATTTCGCGCAAGGCATGCTGGGCCTGCGCCACCGCCATGCCATATCCTGGTACGATGATCACCGAGCCTGCGTTTTTCATAATGAAGGCAGCGTCTTCCGAGGAGCCACGTTTGACCGGGCGGTCCTGCGCGTCATCTGAACCAGCCACAGCATCTTCGCCGCCAAAGCCACCAAGAATGACCGAGATGAAGGAGCGGTTCATGCCTTTGCACATGATGTAAGACAAGATCGCTCCAGAGGCACCAACCAGTGCGCCAGTGATAATCAAGGCTGTATTGCCAAGGGTAAAACCGATCCCTGCAGCAGCCCAACCCGAATAGGAATTGAGCATCGAGACAACAACCGGCATATCAGCGCCGCCAATAGGAATAATGATCAAGAAACCAAGCGCGAAAGCGGCGAATACAAGCAGCCAGAACCATGTGTGTGAACTTGACCCCATGAACCAGAAAATCGCCAGAGCGATAAAACCGGCAAGGGCGAGATTGATCAAATGGCGGGCTGGCAACATGATCGGAGCGCCAGACATACGTCCATCAAGCTTCAAGAAAGCGATGATCGAGCCGGTAAAGGTGATGGCACCAATAGCCGCTCCCAGAGACATTTCAAACAGGCTAACCGGATCAATACTACCAGCTGTGCCAATGCCAAAAGCGGCGGGCGCGTTCAAAGCGGCAGCTGCCACGAAAACGGCGGCCAACCCAACAAGGGAGTGAAATGCTGCCACAAGTTGCGGCATCGCGGTCATGGGGATTTTATTGGCGATATAAGCGCCAATACCACCGCCGATGGCAAGACCCGCAAATATCATCAGATAGCTGGAGCTACCAGACGGGATCAAAGACAGGGTTGTCAAAATGGCAATGGCCATACCGATCATGCCAAAGCGATTGCCCTGGCGTGAGGTTTCAGGCGAGGCGAGGCCGCGCAATGCCATGATAAACAGCACACCAGAGACGAGATAAAGAAGGGCAACAAGGTTCGCAGACATATTCTAGCGGTCCTTTTTCTTGTACATGGCAAGCATGCGCTGGGTGACCAAAAAGCCGCCGAAAATATTAATAGCCGCCATAACAAGCGCCCCGAAACCAAACAGGCCGGCACTGCCAGAGCCCTCAAGCGCGCTCACCCCAACGGCCAGCAATGCGCCCACCACAATCACCGAAGAAATGGCATTGGTCACGGCCATCAAAGGTGTATGAAGGGCCGGTGTGACGCTCCAGACCACATAATAGCCAACGAAAACCGCCATCACGAAGATAGAAAAAAGATAGATAAAAGGGCTGATCTCACCACCGACACCGCCAGCAGCGAAGGCTGGCGTCATGCCAAACAGGCCGACCGCCAAAACGATGCCAGACAATTTCATCATGGTCGCAAAACTTCTCATCACTTTCCTCCTCCCTCAATAAGCCGCTCGTGGACAATTTTTCCGTCCCGGCAAATGAGCGTACCTACCACCAGTTCATCTTCCCAGTCGATGGCCAGCTTCTTTTCTTCTTCAACCATAAACGGTGACAAGAACGCCAGCAGATTGCGTGCATAAAGCGAGGAAGAATTGGCCGACAGCTCTCCCGCCAGATTAAGCTCCCCCATAATGGTGACGCCCTTATGTTCGATAATTTTACCAGGCTGGGTCAGCTCGCAATTGCCGCCACGCTCAGCCGCCAGATCGACAATCACGGCCCCGGCTGGCATGCTTTCAACCATTTCCTTGGTAATAAGCCTTGGAGCGGGACGCCCCGGGATCAATGCCGTGGTGATAACCATATCCTGGCGGCTCATATGTTTGGCAACCAGCTCAGCTTGCTTTTTCTTGTATTCGTTGGACATTTCCTTGGCATAACCGGCAGATGTTTCGGCCTGTTTGAACTCTTCGTCCTCAACGGCAATAAATTTGGCAGCTAGACTTTCCACCTGTTCCTTGGCGGCCGGACGCACATCGGTCGCCGTGACAATGGCTCCAAGACGCCTCGCCGTAGCGATGGCTTGTAGACCCGCCACCCCTGCTCCCATCACGAAAACGCGGGCCGGTGGCACCGTACCAGCGGCGGTCATCATCATGGGCATGGCACGATTAAACTGCGCCGCAGCATCAATCACTGCCTTGTAACCTGCCAGATTAGATTGTGAGGACAGCACGTCCATGCTCTGGGCTCGCGTAATACGCGGCATAAACTCCATGGCAAAGGCCGAGATGCCAGCGCTCGCCAACTCGTTCATCTTGTCCAGATCATCGGTGGGATTTAGGGTAGCAGCCAAAGCCGCGCCTTTTTTGATTGATGTGATATGGTCGCTATTGGGGCAGTTGACGCCCAAAACAATGTCCGCCTTGGCCAGCTCAATGCTTATATCGGATGTGATACGGGCCCCGGCTTCTTCATAAGCCTCATCGGAAATATCTGAACGCTTGCCCGCGCCCTTTTCGATAACAACTTCACAGCCCTTGGCAATGAATTTCTTGGCCGATTCAGGCGACAACGCAACGCGCTTCTCCTCCTTGCTTTCGCCAGGTACAGCAATCAGGATCATGTCCAGCTCCAGTTACCGCACTTGGATGCAAAAAGACGTATCACGTGCGATCAGGTCAGTTTAATAAGGGGGGGTCCCAGCAGATTTTTACAAACCCGCCTGCCCGCGCTTTTCTATATCAGAAACAGCACGGGTGTAAAGAGATGATCTATAAGGCCATCATCCCTTTTTCTCGTGCTAATTCAAAATATTAGACGAGAAATGCCGCCATCAGAGCCAGTATGACAAGGATCAGAACTGTGCTATATTTGGAGACCTTGATAAATCCAGCATAGGTCTTTTCGTGCTCGGCATAATCCATTTCTGGGTGGCCTTTACTTGTATCAACTGACATTTTTATCTTTCCTTCCCTAAATTTTCGATCCAAATTTGAGGGACCGAAATTTTCTGGTATACTGCGTTTTATCTCGTATTTGGACGCACTATAGCCTTGTTTGGTGTTTTTTCAATAGAAAGCGCACGCGAGCAGATGAAAGCCCCCGCAATCTGCGATATAGCCCCCGATTAATCAAGGAATTCGCCGTGAAACAAATCCTGTTATTGCTGACATTTTTAATTGCAAGCTCCCTTGCCCAACGCTCAGATAGCTTTGCGGCAGTGAACAAGAAACACCCCTCTGTCATCGCAGCACTAGCCTGTATCGAGCAAATGGCTCCCATCATTAATGATCGCCAGATCGCCGGCCCCGATGTCGCGTGTGATATTTCCATATCCCTGTCGGAGAAGGATCTGGACGAGCTGTTCAAGGCGGCGCTGCGCTCCTCCAGCATGAGCAGCAAGATAAAAGGCACCGCAGAAAAATATTCAGCCGGGTTTGCCAAAACCGTCACCAATTTCAGGGCGGCAGACTGCGTGATCAAATTGCGCGTCAAACGGTCACTAATCATCGAGGCCCTTTCGCGCAACAATACGGTCCTGCAATTGCCCGACCAGCCAGCGGCATGTGATGTCACAACCAAGAAACATAAAATCCAGAAACTGACCTTTGCCTTTTCCCCAAAAGTCGAAATGACCGGAGGCTGCGTGGCAAAATTCGCGCTCAATATGGGCAAGATCGACGCCAATTGCCGCGTCTGCTATTTCAACCGCCTTTATCTCTCGACCAAGCTTGTCAGCCTGTGGGCCAACCATATGTCAAAAAATGCCAAACGCATCCTCAACGCGCAATTGGGCGCGCAGTGTCAAGGAAGCTGACCCGCCTCTGAAGACAAAAAATGGCCACCCTTGCTTTAGCAAGGATGGCCATCATTTTATTTCTCGTATCAAATATCCACCCAAGGCTGGGAGAACCCAGATCCTAGGTAAACAGAGTGATGTCAGCTTTTTGCGCGACAGGCAGGAAGCTTGCAGCACCGGCATAAGACACGTCTTCGATGAAATCTGAGTGCTCGAAACCGAACACGTCAACGGTCATCTGACAGGCAACGAATTCAACATCGGCTTCTATTGATAATTCGCGCAACTCTTCGATCGTTGCAACGCCCTTGTTCTTGAAGGTCTTCTTCATCAAGGCCGTAGCGGTTGTTTCAAAACCAGGAATGAGACTTGGAATAGCGTTTGGCATTGGCATATTTATTTTCTGCAACCATTCTGGACCCATGGGCATTTTCATGGGCATGGCTGGATTGCCAAGCGGGCTGACTTTAAGGTTCATCTCTTTTTGCAGGAGCAACAGGCCGTAGAAGGTGAAAAAGATTTTTACGTCCCAACCAAGTGCGGCGCCAGTGGATCCAAGAATAAAGGGAGGATAGGCCCAATCGAGCGTGCCTCTGGTGGCGATAATAGCCATGGAAGGCGTATGAGCGGCTTCCTTTTTCTTCATTTCTTCTTCGAATTTCTTTTCGAACCACTCGTTCAATTTATCGAGTTCAGGGCCCTCAGTGGGTATATCTTGCATATTCATCTTGTCTCTCCTTCAAAATTCTTGTTGCAGTACACTCAAATCGCGTGCCTCTTGTCGAAAAAATTGTACCAAATCTTTCCCGGAGCACTTTAGGGATATTTCCCAAATTGTCAGCTCTTACGAATAAGAAATTCGTAGATCCCAGCATCTTCTTTTGTTGAAACTAGATCATTTCCGGTCTGAATGCAAAAACTCTCAATATCTTTCACCGAACCATGATCTGTCGAGCAAACCCGCAACATCTCACCACTGGCCAGTTCTTTCATGGCTTTTCTGGTTTTTAATACGGGGAGCGGGCAGCTCAAGCCGGTTGCGTCCACTTCGGTGCTGACAAGATTATTTAATGAAACAGTCACGACAATTCTCCTTTTTCAGATCCCATTTTGACGATCTATCAACCACGAAGCGGCCTCCGGCAAGCCTTGAGAAAGAGCCTTATTTCGGAATAACAAACCAGTTGGTCTGTATTAGAGATAATACATATTCGAATATTTGTCGAGGGCATGAATGTTAAAATTTATGTGATATGATTGTCTACATTCCCAAATGCGATAATTTTTTCATACCAAAAACAGGGACAAATGTGCGGCTTTTTGTAAGTATGGACTGCACACCCTTTGCAATATTCATGAAATGGGCTAAAATATCGGACATAGTGGCCAGCATGCTGGCAGACACAAAAGCGATCAAGATAGATTGAAGCGTTACGGCGCTGTCCCAAAATAACGCAAGAATTAAACACTTCTTAAGAAGTTTTATTCTTAATATGAGTAATACACCCCAAATGAATGGCCGGTAATAAAGAGAATAGACATGAAAAATGCTAATGTTTTAAGGCTCGCAATCCTCGCAGCCAGCGCGATCGTCACGACGCTCCCCGCGCAGGCTTTGCAACTAAAGGAAACTTATAAAGACTGGGCTGTCTATGTGCATGAAAAAGACACCAGCAAAACCTGTTTTGCCATTTCCAAACCAATGGATATGAAACCCAAAGGCGTCAATCGGGGAGATGTATTCTTTTATGTTTCCTCATGGCCTGGCGACAAGGTGAACAATGAAATCAGCATTAAAATAGGCTATCCGCTCGATGGCGAATCTGCTCCATCAGCCAGTATTGGCGCCGATCAGTTCAATCTGTTCGCCGAGGGCGATAAAGCCTTTATTGCGGATGAAACCGTTGAGATCAATCTTGTGAAAGCCATGAAAAAAGGCTCCACACTGGTGATCAAAGGGCGCTCCAAGCGCGGCACGGCAACGGTTGACAAATATTCTCTGGCGGGGATTTCAGCCGCTCTTAAACGCGTCAATACTGAATGCAAATAAGCATTTTGATGCCTTGAAAAATTCTAAAGTCCCGTAATGTAATCACATTGCGGGACTTTTTTTGTGTTAGGGTCCGGTTGAAAACTCATGGCACGATATTCTCGATATAGATGAGTTTTGTAAGGAGCTTTGAAGCAATGTCCCAAAGCCCGCGCTGATCAACGCAAAAAGGTTTTTCCAAAATGCTGCAACGACTGATAAAAGTAATCAATAATCTGGCAGATCCCCAACCCGAAAACCACAAGCTGCCCCAGGAGGACTATAAGCTGGCGGCCGCAGCCCTGCTTGTTCATGCAACCCTGGTCGATGGTAAAATCGATGACGCCGAAAAGCTTAAATTGCGGGAATTGTTGCAAGATCATTTCGATTTGAGCGAACAAGATGTGGGAGATTTCATCAAACTGGCTGAGCAAGAAGAGCAAAATGCCGTGGATCTCTACGGCTTTACACGACGGCTCACCAGGCAACTGGATCCTGAAGGCCGTTTGGAAATCGTGGAAATGCTGTGGGAAATCGCCTTTAGCGATGGAGTCTTGCACGAATATGAGAGCCATTTGATCTGGCGGGTCGCCGAACTCATGCATGTCTCGACCCGTGATCGTATCAGATTGCGCCAACTGGTCGAAGCGCGGCACAGTAAAACATGATCTCCAGCGCCCAGCAGCAACTTACCCCTATCACCATTATTACCGGGGGATCAGAAGGGATCGGCAAAGCGCTGGCGCTCGAATTTGCGCAAGGAGGTTTTGATCTGCTGCTGTTGGCGCGCAACCAACATCGGTTGGAGACAACAGCAAGTGAAATTTCGGCAACACATGACGTCAAGGTCCTGACGTTCAAATGTGATCTTACAACACAAGATAGCGGCCGCAAAATCGTGACCTTCCTCGAACTTAATCAACATTACTGTCAACACCTCATCAATAATGCGGGGACTGGACTGGCCGGCACTTTTGCCAAGCAAGATGAAGGCGAAATCCAACAGCTGGTTGACCTCAATATGCGTGCCCTGACCGATCTTTCGAGGCACTTTCTCCCAGATATGCTTGAGCGTGGCAATGGCGGTATTTTAAACATTGCCTCCATGGCGGGTCTTTTGCCTGGACCCTATCAAGCGGCATATTATGCCAGCAAAGCCTATGTCATATCGCTGACGAAAGCACTATCTTGGGAGGTCTGGGGTACGGGTGTACAAATCAGCGTCCTTGTCCCAGGTCCCGTAAAAACAAAATTTCATGCCCGCATGAGGGCTCGCTCGGAACTCTACATTAAGTTTGGTGCCGGCATCAGCACGCAACGGGCCGCCCGCATGGGTTATAGTGGATTTAGGTGTGGTAAATGCCTCATCATCCCCGGTATATTAAGCCAATTGGGTGCCGTTGCTTTGAAAATCATCCCCCATGTTCTATTGATGCCATTCATGGCCTGGTTTTTAAAGGCGCGGATACCGCACAAACCTAAAAGTGGGGACCGGTTTTAGGTTTGCGCGGCTGGAAAAAGCACAATGCTAAAAGTGCCAACTCATCCATGGACTGATCAATTGACAAGCACGGAGATCACAAACATATACAATGTTTAGACCAGCTTCTTCCCTCACCGGGGTTTTAAAGCAACCGGGATCCAAATCGGGAGCCGCCAAACCGGGCTCCACAAGCGACCCTGTTTTGCTCTTGTTGCACCAAAAAAAATCATGTGCCGGAGCCGTTGGCGATTGGCTTGTAGACCACGGCTATACACTCGATATCAAACGCCCCACCCTTGGCGAAAAATTACCCCAAACTCTGGAAAAACATGCTGGCCTCATCGTTTTTGGCGGCCCCATGAGCGCCAATGACGAGACCCCTGAGATCAAGAATGAAATTAACTGGCTAACCCTCGCCCTTGAACAAAAGGTACCCTATTTCGGCATTTGTCTTGGCGCACAATTGATGGTGCGTCAGCTTGGCGGCGAGGTGAAACCACATAAAAAGGGCTTGGTTGAAGTGGGCTATCATCCACTAAAAGCAACGAGTGCTGGCTCAAAGCTACTCTCCGATTGGGCCGATAGATATTTTCAATGGCACAAAGAGGGTTTTAGTCTACCGAGCGGAGCCGTTTCTTTAGCCACTGGCCAGCGCTTCGAAAATCAGGCCTTTAGCTATGAAAACCATGTATTCGGAGTGCAGTTTCACCCCGAGATCACCCAGCCGATTATAAAACGCTGGTCAGCACAAGCCTCCCATATGCTCACAAAAAAAGGCGCTCACATTGCGGAACGCCTGTTGGCAGATCATCAAAGATATGGGACGGCACAGCAAAACTGGCTGCACCAGTTCATGAACCATTGGACATCAAAATTTGAGGCGCGTTAGACGCGCTTCAATCTATTTAATGCTATTATTGGTATTGAAAAGCGGCATCATCGAAAGCTGCAAATTCTGGCCATCGTCGCTTACATGCGCTTTATCCGCTTCAAAGATCAAAAACCCGATCAAGAAACTTGCAGCAAATACTGCCAACGAAACTACACGAATATCTTTCATTACTACTACCCCGAAAAAACCTCTTATGCGACAATCGCAACAAACAGAAATCAACTATACGAGATACTAGCAGTCAAACACTGCCTAAAACTTAACAACTCCGCCAAGAATGTAAAGCTGCATCTCATATTCCATATGGGCTAAACCTTGAAATTTTCAACCCAACGCTGACTGAATATAAGAATATTCGAATGTAAGTCCAGTGTATTTTTGTCGCATAAGTTGTAACGCAATATTTTGGCGAAAACTTGCCCTGTTAACTATACCAATTCAAGCTGCTTGGATATCTTGGCCTGAGCCTGAGAAACCCAGTTATCACGCGCTATTCTGGCCCTTCCAAGGCGCGGTTTCTTGTCTAGTTCGATGCCGATAAGGTCGAGTTCATGAGGTGTCAGGCTGGCGAGCTGTGCAAACCTGGTGACCCCCTGCCCAATCAGTATTTTCTCGATAACCCGGCCAATACCTTTGATCTCTTGTAAATTGTCTTTTCCGTTGTGGACGACCGGTGGATAACTCTCCGTACGCTTCATAATTGAGCGCGTCGAAGCTGGTTTTTTCGCGACTCTTTCGACCGAATCACCAAAAAATTGCCCGTCCTTCATGAGCAGGCTTGCCTGCTCAACCCAGCCATCACGGCTTATACGTCCAATCGCTCCTTGATTGCTTTTCGACAAAGTCTGTTCGATTGAGCGGATCTCGCGATTACTCAGGGAGACAATCTGCGCGAACGTGAAAATACCGTTCTGATTGAGCAAGCGCTCGATCATCGGGCCAATGCCCTTGATTGTTTTCAGATCATCACGAACAGCATCCATAGTTGAGACCACCGCTTGCTGAACTTCTTCAACATCAGTTACAATCGTTGGTTCGCTTTCGCCGGCCACCTGCACCCTCTCGTCTTTAGCTGCCTGCACGCGCGAAACCATATCGCTCCCGGCAACCACCAATAAATAGAACAGGTTTTTCAGACCGACCAGCAAACTGTGTAAGGACTGTTCGAGCAAACTGCCGGTAGCGATATTCCTTTGCCAGAAACGCATGCCTTTAAGCGTTGAAATTTGCAACTGGCGACGCAACGCCGTGAGCGGCAGTGCAGCAACAAATTCTGGTACCGGCAATCCAGCTGGCATTTTCAGATGCGCCCAAATTGCTGAACGCTTTTCTGCCGATTCTTGCCGTTCTTGTTCCTCACCCTCTTGCGCAACTGGTTCTTTGACCAATTCGCTATCACGGGCACACGCCATGGGAATGACAAACAAAGTAAGACCTGTTGCGACCACCACGCCGAACATCAAGGAAATCGCCATCCCATTAAAGATAGGATCAGTTATGATCACACTAGAGCCGGCAACCAATGCAAAAGCAGTGATCAAGATGGGCCGGGCACGCGCCACCACGGCCGCCATCACGGCATCACGTCGATCCATCCCCTGCTCGATCGATTTTTCGGTAAAATCGACCAGCAATATGGAGTTGCGGACAATGATCCCGGCCAAAGCAATCCAGCCGATCATCGAGGTCGCGGTAAATTCGGCCCCCAGCAACCAGTGACCTGGAATAATACCGATCAGTGTCAGGGGAATCGGTGCCATGATAATGGCAGGCGTGCGGAAATTACCAAACTCCCAGACCACCAGCATATAAATCAGCACCATTGCCACCATAAAGGCTGCGCCCATATCGCGGAACGTTTCAAAGGTCACCGTCCACTCGCCACCCCAGACAAAGCTGGAATTTGCGTTATCTGGTGCCCCGCCCCATAACTCACCTGAAAGCGTCACACCATCAGGGGTCTTGTAGTCTTCAAGCAGATTGCTAACCTCGATCATGCCATAGACCGGCGCAGCCAAACGGCCCGCAACCTCTCCAGTGACATATTCAACAGCCCGCAAATCCTTATGAAAAATAGTTGGATCGGTGGCTTGGCGCTTAAAGCTGCCAAGCGCGTTAAGCGGTACCATCTTGCCGGTTTTGGAGGCAATCGGCAGTTGCAACAACTGGTTCATATTGGTGCGCACAGCCAAAGGTGCCTGCAATACGATATATTTTGCTTCCAGCTCATGCCCGACCTTGAGATCGCCAAGGCGGAACCCGCCCATGATCATGGATAGTTGCTCTGTAATATCGCGGGCCGAAATACCGTGCTGACGGGCGCGGCGCCGGTCTACTTCAAAGGTCCAGTTTTCGTACGGCTCATCAAGATAATTATCGACGTCAACAATGGTGCCAGCCTTTTTGAACATGGCGGTCATGTCGCGCGCCACCTGGCGGCGCGTGTCCGCATCAGGTCCATAAATCTCCGCAACCATCGTTTGCAATACCGGCGGCCCTGGCGGCATCTCAACCACTTGAATACTGGCGTTGAGTTTATCGGCCATCGGGGTCAGCAAGGCACGGACCTCAACGGCGATTTCGTGGCTGGTGCGCGCCCGTTTGTTTTTGTGCAGCAGCTGGATCTGGATATCGCCCTGCCAGGGTTTTTGGCGCAGATAAGTATGGCGCACGAGACCATTAAAGTTGAACGGGCTGGCCGTACCAGAATAAGTCTGCACCGCCGTTACCTCTTCAACGCTCAATACTTTTTGCGTCAATGACATCAAGGCATTTGCTGTGCTTGGCAGGGAGCTGCCATCGGGCATATTGACGATCACGTTGAACTCGGGCTTATTATCGAGCGGCAACATTTTAACGGTGACTTGCTGGGTGTAAAACATCGAGCAGGCCAAAAAGAACACCGCCCACATGGACAAGCGGAAAATCCGAGCCTTGCGCGGACTATCCAGCAATGGCGACAACAAACGCCCAAAGATACGCCCGAACCACACCGTTTGCTTGTGTTCACGCGCTTCCATAACGCGCAATTTTTCCATATTGGGGCGAATACGCATGACCAGCCAAGGCGTAAACAAAAATGCCGCGAACAAGGAAAACAGCATGGCCACCGAGCCAAGGGCTGGAATGGGCGCCATATAAGGACCCATCATGCCCGAGACAAAACCCATGGGCAACAAAGCGGCGATCACCGTGAAGGTTGCCAAAATGGTTGGATTGCCAACTTCAGCGACCGCATCAATCGTCGTATCGGTATCCACCTCGCCGTTCATCAACCAGCGTCGATAAATATTCTCAACCACCACAATCGCGTCATCAACCAATATGCCGATAGAGAATATCAGGGCAAACAGGGAAACGCGGTCAATCGTATAGCCAAGAATATAAGCGGAAAAAACCGTGATCAAAATAACCACGGGAATAACCAGCGCCACAACCAGTGCAGGCTGCCAGATGAAACCAAGGGCCATGAAAATGAGCACCACAACGGCACCGGTGGCAACAAATAGCTTGATGATCAGACCATCGACTTTTTCGCCAGCACTTGCGCCATAATCGCGGGTCACGGCCACTTGCAGATTATCGGGAATAACAGAGCCTTTAAGCTCTTCAACACGGGCAAGAATATTTTGCGCGACCGTTACACCATTGCTGCCTGCTTTTTTGGCGATGGCAATCGTCACGGCGGGTGATCCCCCCGTTTGAGGAAGACCCGCCAAGGCGGCGGATGGACCAGTATAATATTCAACCACATTGGCCGCTTCGCCCGGACCCTGGGTAAGCTTTGCCACATCGCGCAGATAAACCGGGCTGCCTTTACGCACGCCAATGATCAGGTTTTCAAGATCACCGACGCTTTTTAGAAAACTGCCTGAATAAACAGAAAAACTGGAGCCGCCACTTTCTCCAAAGCCAATACCCTTATTGACATTGGCGCTTTGCACGGCGTCTGCGATCTGACCCATTGAAATGCCAAATCCAGACAGTCGCTCAGGATAAACCTCAATACGCATCTGCTCGGTGCGGCCACCAATAATGAAACTGTTAGCGGTATCAGGAACCTCTTTGAGGCGCTGGCGCACTTCAAGGGCGACAAGACGCAAACTTGCATCATCAAGTGATTTGGACCACAGAGTAAGCGTGACAACCGGCACATCATCGGCGCCTTTTGGTTTCACCAGTGGCTTGCCAACACCTGGCGGCATTTGATCCATATTGGATTGCAGCTTGTCATAAAGCTTGATGAGCGATGGCTCCATCTGTTCGCCGACTTCGAACTGCACCGTCACCATGCCCTGCCCGCGCTGCGAAGCGGAATAGACATGTTTAACACCGGGCATTTCGCTCATCATACGCTCAAGCGGGTCAATTGCCAGCGAGGCAACCTGCTGGGCTGAAGCGCCTGCATAGGAAACGAAAATATCCACCATAGGGACAGAGATCTGCGGATCTTCCTGCCTTGGTGTGAACATCAGACCCAATACGCCCATGAACAAACACGCCGCAAACAATAATGGCGATAATGGCGAATGGATGAAGGCGCGGGCCATCTTGCCCGCCGCTCCCAAATCATGCTCGTTGGGCTGGCGATCCTCATTAGATCCACCACTGCGATTTTCAAAAGACCCGTGCATACCCTATTGCTCCCTCAAGCAATTGCAACAAGGCTGATCAATGCACAAAGCGCGCAAGCGATGTACACATGTCTGGGTGAAAGTCGAAAATGAACACTAAAAGCAAACGGGACGAGCACGCGGTTTGCAACCGCTGCGCTTCATCCAAAAAAGTTCAATCATGCGAACCCGATATACCAAAATACATAAATAATGACCTGTTCTTCCGGCCCTGCGGGTGGGTCATTATTTATGCATCTTCGTATCATTTGCTTTTTATGAATCAGGTAAAACCAAAAACTTCCCTCAAAGTCTTAAAATTTTACCAGATGGCATGGCCTTCTCCCTCAAGACGACCAGTCCCCTCATAAACACATTCAATTCCCAAGGTTTTTTAAAAAAACCAGAGAACCAGACGCAAAAAACAGCCAAAACCTGGAACGCAATACTCGTTTGATTAAATCAGTATGCACGAATATTCATTTATAATAGTTTAACGGCTTGTTTTTATTGTATTTTTTTGAAATTGGCTTAATCAGTTGTTCAGACGAGAAAACAAAAGGTTAAAATTCTCCTTCTATTCCTCATCATTATCGCCGCCCCGGTCCGGCAAAGCACAAGCGCCAAGAGCACCGGCCAGTGAGGTCTGCGCAGACCCTGGCGCCAGCGGTTGTTGCTGGCTTTCATGAGGTGACCAGCCAGATAGATAGATGATTTCGAAGGTCGCATTTATACGCCCCTCGGACCCAAAATCACGCTCATAGATCTCAACAACCCGTTGCAGTAAGGAACGCGGCATCGGTTTTTTCAACCGATCCCAAAGCACATTCCCTGCCCCCATCATGCGTAGTTCATACATTAATTTAAGTGGGCTCTCATAGGTGACGGTGACAAGATCGCTATCAACCACAGGCAGTGCAAAACCGGCCCGTTGCAAAAGAGCGCCATAATCTTTCACATCCGCCATCGGCGCCACACGTGGGCTGACCCCCGCCAGAATTTCTTCTTCGGCCAACATGAAAGCGGTGCGCAATTCAATCAAGGTCTGGCCACCTGGTATGGCCGCCATAAACAAGCCATCGGGTTTCAAGGCCCGTCTGATCTGAATGAGCGCGCCGGGCAAATCATTGACAAAATGCAATGACAAGATCGAGGTCACAAGGTTGAGGGAGGCCTCGCCAAAAGGTAGTTTTTCTTCATCGCAAATGAGGCGCTCAACGCCCGTTAGGCCGCACATTAGATCAAAGCTGTGATCTCCGGCCAGCACGTGCTCCACGTCAGTTCGTGCCAGAAGCCTCAAAGCCATCGCGCCATTGCCAGCACCAAGATCAAGCGCCAGGGGAAAGTCGCGCAGCACCAGATCGAGGCGCTCATCCAGCTCAATGGCGGCGCGTTGCAGTAAAAAGTCATAATCGGACAGAGTTGCGCTTATGCGCTCACGGCGCTGGCGCAGCAACTCACGATCAAACAATTTTTGAGGGCCATCAGGCATAAAGAGTTTCTTTCAAATAATGCGTTAAACTGCAAAGTGATCTATCATTAGTGTATGTGTCCAACCAAACAAAAACAAAGTCTCGAAGCGCAAATCATTGCCCGTATGCACATCAGTGGCCAACGAGGAGTGCTGTCGCACCTGCTTGATTTTGTTCTGCCACCTGTTTGCATCCATTGCCACAAACCGATTGAAGCACATGGTCATTTATGCGCGCCGTGCTGGCAAAAAGTCCATTTCATCACCCATCCTTTATGTGATGCTTTGGGCCTGCCCCTGCCCTATGATAGCGAACCAATTATCGCTGGGCCTTCTAGAAATCGCCAAAAACAGCTCAGCGCGCAGGCCCTGGCTCACCCTCCCGACTATGATCGCGCCCGCGCCGTGGCTCTGTTCAATGATGTTTTGCGCGCGCTCATTCACGGGCTCAAATATAGTGACAAGCGCGAGGGTCTTGGATTATTTGGACGCTGGCTTGTGGTGGCGGGACGCGAATTGCTGGAAGACACCGATCTCATTGTACCAGTACCATTATATCGAGGCCGCTTGTGGCAACGCCGGTTCAATCAATCAGCCTTGTTAAGCCATGAACTCCACCGACTGACCGGCATACCTGTGGATGTGCTGGCGCTCAAACGCCACCGCGCCACCAGATCGCAAGTCGGCCTCTCAGAACGCGCTCGCCACGCCAATGTCACCGGTGCTTTTACGCTTTCACAAAACAAACACTCCCGGATCAATGGCAAAAACATCTTGCTGATCGATGATGTCCTGACCACTGGCTCAACGGTAGACGCTTGCACGCGCACCCTTAAAAAAGCTGGCGCTGCACGGGTCGACGTACTGGTACTAGCGCGGGCTGGCAATCTTGCTGGTGAGCTTTAAGAAGCCATTCTCGTGCAGCGTTGAAGCGGCACGCAAGACCTGCTACAAGCATAATACCAGACTACAAAACTAGTGACCCTTGCCACCGGATCGCTTTTGATTTGCAGGGCTGGAGCGCGACGCGACATGGTACGTGTACCCTTAGCGGAGCGATCTGGTGCTGCAAAGCAAAAGCGACCGGCCCGCAGGGTGGTTCATAGCGGCCCATCGGGTGCGTTGCGGCGCTTGCAAGATACCAGTATCGAACTACGCACCGCGCCTGCCCGATGGGCCGCTATAAACCATGTCAAGAGTCATTAGTTCTGTGGCCTGGTATAATATCAGCTCATCACCAATATTATGGGATCCCTAATGCCGAAGATCATCGTTTATACAACACCGTTATGCCCTTACTGCATCGCCGCCAAAAGAATGTTGAAGAAAAAAGGCGCCGCCTTTACAGAAATAAATGCTTCAGATGCCAGTACGCGGCAAGCCATGATCAAAAAAGCCAATGGCCAGCGCACGGTCCCTCAAATATTCATTGGTGATCGCCATATCGGTGGATTTGATGATCTGTCCGAACTCGACGCTCTTGATGAGCTAGAACCCCTGCTTGCGCAATAGTGCTTTTTCAATTATATTCAATATCATAGATATTTATCATTCGAATATCTTCATGCAAATACAGTATAAGCTTGATTGTTTGTATAGTATTTCGCTAATATGAGTGCGTGGGACCCTGTCTGAACAGATGGTAAATCAATAATCAAAAGGTAAAAACTAATGGTTTTAAAAACACTGTCAAAACTCCTGACACCGGGTGCCGATGAAGCAAAAGAAGTTGCGGAGCGCGCCCTGACCGTGACAGGCCTCAACGAATATAAAGATACCAAAGAGCTGATCCAGAATCTCAAAAACGAGATGAAAGATGCCGCCA
Organism: Alphaproteobacteria bacterium; assembly: GCA_024280895.1. Taxonomy (GTDB): domain Bacteria; phylum Pseudomonadota; class Alphaproteobacteria; order Rhizobiales; family JAKIUO01; genus JAKIUO01. Next base: position 40,894 of record JAJRPI010000096.1, read on the forward strand.
CCGATTTCCAAACACGCCAGATGGAACACATGATTCACCGCTATGGCGAACGCCAGGATGCCCTGCGCAGTGCCGCCGTCATTCTTGTCGGCAAAATCGGCAGCAGCGACAATAGTGCCATCTTCGCGGAATATGGTATCACCGAACAAGATATTGCGCGCGTCAGCTCCGGCATGACCAATCCAAATCTCAGCGCCCCTCATGATGTTGCCCGCTTCTTGATTGAAGAAGCCGAAAGCGATTTCATGTCTGGCAGAGCCTAGGGCCGCTGCGACCTGATCGACTTACGAAATGATCGACACCCAGCAACAGTCTTTTCGCGCTGGCCTGATACAAATGTGTTCGGGCCGCCAGGTCTTGGATAATCTCATAGAGGCAGACCGGCTGATCCGTGAAGCAGCCGCTTGCGGGGCCTCCTATATCCAGACACCCGAAAATACCGCTCTGCTGGAACTGGACCCGCAGGTTACCCGCCGCGAAGCCCAGTATTTTGACGACAGTTCAATCCTCGTAAGGTTTCAAAATCTGGCCCGCGAACTGCAAATCTGTTTGCATATCGGTTCACTGGCAATTCGCCTTGACCAAGAAGACCGGCTGGTCAACCGCTCTTGCCTGATCTCCCCAAGCGGCAATATCCTCGCCCATTACGACAAGATCCATATGTTTGATGTGGATCTTGCGGGAGGCGAAAGCTACCGCGAATCAAAACATTATATCGCCGGCCAAAAAAGCGTTGTAGCGGACCTTGCCGTTGGTCTGACGCCCGCCCCTAAACTTGGATTTTCCATCTGTTATGATCTGCGCTTTCCCGCCCTTTATCGCAGCCTGGCCAAAGCTGGTGCGCAATTGATTGGCGTGCCAGCCGCCTTTACGGAACAGACAGGCAAAGCGCATTGGCATATTTTGCTGCGCGCCAGAGCCATTGAAACAGGTTGCTTCATTTTAGCTGCGGCGCAAGGCGGGTCCCATGAAAATGGCCGCTCCACCTATGGTCACAGTCTCATTGTTTCACCGTGGGGGGAAGTGATTGCACAGGCTGATGGCACCAAAACACAAGTCATTATAGCCGATATCGATCTCTCAAAGATTGCCAAAGCCCGCGCTGCAATCCCCGCGCTCACTCATGACCGGCCCTTTACAATAGACCCCCCCTCCCCCGGTTCAGATCGAAAGGGAATAAAATGATCCGTTACGCCCTTTTATGCGATCTCGATCACGCCTTTGAGAGCTGGTTTGATCATTCATCGGCTTTTGATAAGTTACAAACTTCCAAACTCATCGAATGTCCCCACTGCGGCTCGCAAAAAATCCGCAAAGACCTTATGAGCCCGCAAATCGGTGGCCTTCGTGCCAACAAACGCACAACAAGCAATCCCTCCATCGCCAAAAGCAAAGATACCGAGCTGCAAAACCTCCAGCAAGAAGCCGTCGAACTGGCTCGTAAAATCCGCGGTCACGTCGAAAAAAATGCCGATAAAGTTGGCGATAAATTCGCTTCTGAAGCCCGCAAAATTCACTTCGAAGAAGTCGAACCTCACAATATCTATGGCGAGGCCACCTCAGACGAAGTCAATGAGTTAGCAGAAGATGGCATCGAAATAGCCCCCCTCCCCACTTTGCCAGAAGACAAGAATTAAAAAATTCTTGTTTACCAAAGTTAAGTAATTGTTAAAGATAGATGTACTGCTATGGGTTTAGTTAAATATTGCAACAATTGATTGGGGCGATCAGATATGTCTTTCCTTTTACACCCGTTAAAACGCCAATATATTGTCTGGACGCTCTCTGTTTTACTAACGATCTTATTGTTTGGACTAGCTTTTATTTATCCAGACTGGAAATATGTATTAGGAATTCCAGCGCTTATGACCCTCGCGCTTAGCCTGCTCGGCCTGCAAGACTATACGCAAACCGGTCGCAGTATTTTACGCAATTATCCCATCGCCGCTCATCTGCGCTTTCTACTTGAAGATATAAGGCCCGAAATCAGGCAATATTTTATCGAAGGCGACAAAGAAGGAACCCCCTTTAGCCGCGACAAGAGATCCATTGTCTATCAACGCGCCAAAAACCAGCTCGATAAAAGACCCTTTGGCACCCAATATGATGTCTATAAAGAAGGCTATGAGTGGCTCAATCATTCCATGGCACCAAAACCAGTGGCCAGCAAACCTTTTTGCGTTACCATTGGCGGGCCTTACTGCAAACAGCCCTACAGCGCTTCCATTCTCAATATTTCCGCCATGAGCTTTGGATCATTAAGCGCCAATGCCATCATGGCCCTCAATGAGGGTGCCAAGCTTGGCTGCTTTGCCCATGATACCGGCGAAGGCGGCGTTAGCAAATATCACGAAAAATTTGGCGGCGATCTGATCTGGGAGATCGGTTCAGGCTATTTTGGCTGCAATGATGGCAATGGCAAATTCTCGCGTGAGCGTTTCATAAAAACTGCCGCGCTCGATCAGGTTAAAATGATCGAAATCAAACTGTCGCAAGGGGCTAAACCCGGTCATGGCGGCGTTCTGCCAAAAGCCAAAATAACAGCAGAAATCGCGCAAGCCAGAGGTATCCCGCGCGACCGGGACTGCGTTTCACCAGCCTACCACTCGGCTTTTTCAACGCCTCTTGAACTCATAAATTTCATTGCCGAATTGCGGACCCTTAGCAAAGGCAAACCAATCGGCTTTAAATTATGTATTGGCCACCCCTGGGAATTTGCGGCCATTTGCAAAGCAATGATTGAAACTGGCGTCACCCCCGATTTTATCGTCATCGATGGCGCCGAAGGGGGCACCGGAGCGGCACCGCTGGAATTTACCGACCATATGGGCATGCCCATGCGCGAGGGGCTATCCTATGTCCATAATATGCTGATCGGCCTTGATCTGCGCGATCATATCAAGCTTGGCACGAGCGGAAAAATCGCTTCTGGTTTCGATATGGCGCGAGCCATGGCGCTTGGCGCAGACTGGTGTAATTCAGCGCGCGCCTTCATGTTTGCGCTTGGCTGCATTCAATCACAACATTGCCATACGGATGAATGTCCCGTTGGCGTTGCTACGCAAAATGCCAGCCGTGCACGCGCCATCGTCGTGGAACGCAAATCCAAACGGGTTGCCAATTACCAAAAAGCCACCGTTAAAGCACTGGCCGAACTGGTGGCCTCTGCCGGGCTTGACCATCCCACGCAATTTACCCGCGATCATTTTGCAGTGCGCACAGCACGCGACAAAGTGGAATCTCTCGCCGATCTTTTCCCCCGCATCCTGCCAGGCGCAATATTGGCAGGACAGGCTTTACCGTTTTTCATGAAAGCCTATGATATGGCGGACGCCAATAGTTTTTTGCCCCGTGAAAATGCAAAAATCGAAATCGTTGAGACAGCATAAGAAAAAGCCCACTCAATGCCCAGCATGCGGTGATGTTCGCACAAAACTGCTATACAAATCTGCGCCAACGCCATCTCGCAAAAAGCACCCGACCAAATGACCACCCTGCTCTCTCTATTTTTTGGTGCCTTTCTGGCCGCAACCATCCTGCCTTTTTCATCCGAAATAATGCTGGTAGCAGCTTTAAAAGCTGGTGAGGTCTCGACGTCAGCTTTGGTCTTTATCGCCACCCTTGGCAATGTACTGGGTGCGTTGGTCAATTGGTTTTTAGGGGGATATCTACTTCACTGGCGCGACAAAAAATACTTTCCATTCAGTCAGAATCAATTGGACAAAGCCTCCAACCGTTTCGAAAAATATGGCCAATGGTCTTTGCTGCTGGCTTGGGTTCCAATCATCGGCGATCCCCTGACTTTTGTGGCTGGCATCCTATCGGTGCGCCTCGCTCCGTTTTTGTTGCTGGTCACCATCGGCAAAGCGGCCCGTTACATTTTCATTGGCTGGGCCGTTTAATGACCTCGCCGGTCGGGCATCCTGCGCGGACGGCGTTGGGGACTTGCCCCCAAACCCCAATATTTTAAAATTGGATTCCAAGGGATTATCCCTTGGTGCCAGCTGCAAAGCTGCCTGCCCGGCGAGGTCATTATTTTCGCGCTCCAAAAATAGCCGACCCGACCCGTATATATGTGGCACCCAGGGCAATCGCAGTGTCAAAATCCGCGCTCATACCCATGGATGTCTTTTTAAGCCCAAGCTCATCAGCCATTTTTTTCAGCAACGCGAAATGCAGCGCCGCTTCCTCATCAACCGGCGGAATACACATAAGTCCTGCAATCAGCAATCCCAGTTCATCGCAGCAAAAGTTGACAAATTCCTTTGTCTCCAAAGGGTCAATGCCAGCCTTTTGAGGCTCCTGCCCTGTATTGACCTGGATCAGCAATTCCATTTGCTTGCCTTGCTTGTCGATCTCTTTTTTGAGCGCCCGTGCTATTTTTTCGCGGTCCACCGTATGAATAACATCAAACAAAGCCACCGCATCCCCCGCCTTGTTGGATTGCAACGGACCGATCAGATGCAATTCAATATCGCTATATTGCTCACGCAATTCTGGCCATTTCCCTTGCGCTTCTTGCACACGGTTTTCACCAAACAAACGATGACCAGTCTCAAGTACAGGCATAATTGTATCGCGATCAAATCGCTTGCTCACCGCAATCAATTCTACATCTTGCATGGCGCGACCAGCTTCCTTGCAAGCTAAATCCATTTGTTCTTTTACATTTTCAAGTCCGTGGCTCATCTGATACCCCTTGATGTGCTCGCGGACAGCGCTGGGGACTAGTCCCCGGACCCCCTCACATTAATATGGGGATGAAAGGGGCTAGCCCTTTTCCGCTCGCCGCGCAGGCGATTTTATCTTTGGTATTTTTGACGCGCTCTCTCTTGACCCGCAAGGCTTTTTTGTCCTTGATGGCCCACAGATAAAAAACAACAGGAAACGAACAACATGGCCTTTGAGCGCTATAACGCACCGGTACGCGAAAAGCATTGGCAAAAAGTCTGGAAAGACCAGGAAACCTTCAAGACTGCCAATGAGGACGCACGGCCAAAATATTATGTGCTTGAGATGTTCCCCTACCCTTCTGGCCGTATCCATATGGGCCATGTTCGCAATTATGCGATGGGCGACGTGGTGGCGCGTTTCAAACGGGCCAAGGGCTTTAATGTGCTGCATCCCATGGGCTGGGACGCATTTGGTATGCCCGCCGAAAACGCCGCCATGCAACGAAAGGTTCATCCCGGTGTCTGGACCTATCAAAATATCGCCGCCATGCGCTCTCAACTGAAAATGCTAGGGCTTTCTCTCGATTGGGACCGAGAATTCGCAACATGCGATGTCGCTTATTATCATCAGCAACAAAAACTGTTTCTGGACTTCCTCAAAAGGATCTGGCCTATCGACGCTCCAGCAAGGTCAATTGGGATCCCGTGGATAATACGGTACTGGCCAATGAGCAGGTGATCGATGGCAAGGGTTGGCGCTCTGGTGCTCTGGTTGAACAGCGCGAATTGACACAATGGTTTTTTCGCATCACGCAGTTTGCCGATGATCTGCAATCCAGCCTCGATACGCTTGACCGCTGGCCGGAAAAAGTGCGGGTCATGCAGAAAAACTGGATCGGTAAAAGCGAAGGCGCACTCGTGCGCTTTGCACTTGATGAAAAAAACTGCCCGGACGGCTTTTCACAGATCGAAGTTTTCACGACCCGCCCCGATACCTTGTTTGGCGCCAGCTTTTGCGGCCTCTCCCCTGGTCATCCACTGGCACTCGAGATGGCGAAAACCAACCCAGAACTCAAAAGCTTTATCGATGAGTGCGAACGCGCCGGCACCACCCAGGAAGAAATTGATACCGCTGAAAAACGCGGCTTTGATACGGGCCTTACGGTCACGCACCCCCTTGATGAGAGCTGGCAAATACCCGTTTATGTCGCCAATTTTATTCTCATGGACTATGGCACCGGCGCTATTTTCGGCTGTCCGGCTCATGATCAGCGCGATTTAGACTTTGCTCGCAAATATGAGCTGGGCGTCATGCCAGTTGTCGTGCCCGTAAATGAGGATGTTAAAACGTTCCAGATCGAAGATGAGGCCTATACTGGTCCCGGCAAACTGGCCAATTCGCGATTTCTTGATGGTATGAACGTTGAGGACGCCAAAAAAGCGATTATCGATAAGCTCGATGAAACGGGCCGCGCAGACCGCCAGACGCAATATCGATTACGCGACTGGGGCATTTCTCGCCAGCGCTATTGGGGCTGCCCTATTCCCATTATTCATTGTGAAAAATGCGATATCGTCCCCGTCCCAGTGAAAGACCTGCCGGTCAAGCTGCCGGACGATGTAAGTTTTGACAAGCCGGGCAATCCACTTGATCATCATCCCACATGGAAAAATGTGAAATGCCCCACTTGTGGCGCAGATGCACGCCGCGAAACCGACACCATGGACACCTTTGTTGACAGTTCTTGGTATTATGCCCGTTTTTGTTCCCCAAAGGCCGATATACCGGTAGAACGCCAAGCCGTTGATAAATGGCTGCCCGTCGATCAATATATTGGCGGCGTCGAACATGCCATTTTGCATCTGCTCTATTCACGATTTTTCGCCAGAGCCATGAGTGAAACTGGTCACCTAAACGTTAAAGAACCTTTTGCCGGTCTGTTTACGCAAGGCATGGTCAATCATGAAACCTATCAAGATGAAAACGGCGCATGGCTCGCACCAGTTGATGTGCGCGTTGAGGCAGATGGGAATGAGCGTACAGCTGTTCACGATAAAACCGGCGGTCCCGTCACCATCGGCTCCATCGAGAAAATGTCAAAATCAAAACATAATGTCGTCGATCCTGATGATATTATTACCCATTACGGCGCTGATACTGCTCGCTGGTTCATGTTGTCCGACAGCCCTCCCGAACGCGATGTCATCTGGACCGATGCAGGGGCCGAGGGAGCATGGCGCTTTGTTCACCGTTTATCGCGCCTCGTTGATGAGGGCATTCAACTAATGGCCGACCGGGATAGTCCCGAACCCAAGAAAATTGACGATAAAGCGCTAGAATTGCGCCGCCATGCCCACAAGACCCTGCAAGCTGTTGGCACCGACATTGAAGGCCTTCGCTTCAATCGTGCTGTGGCGCAAATATACGAGTTTACCAACCATATTACGACAGCACTCAAAAGCTTTGATCGCGATAATGAAGGCGAAGCTTTTGCCCTTCGCGAGGCCTTTACCTTCCTCACTCAGATGTTTGGGCCCATGATGCCGCATCTGGCCGAGGATTGCTGGGCGCGGCTGCAATACAACACTCTATTGGTTGATTCGCCCTGGCCGACCCCAATTGAGGCCCTTCTCATTGACGAAACGATCAAGATTGCCGTACAAGTAAATGGTAAGCGCAGGGATGAATTGACTATTCCAATAGATGCTGCCAATGACGTCATTGAAAAAGCGGCTCTCGAATTGGAAAATGTCAAACGATCGATCGGGGACAAAAAGGTAAGAAAAGTCATAATTGTTCCAAAAAGAATCGTTAATATTGTCATTTGACAGGCAATGATTACGGAACAAACGATCAGCGCATAAGCTGGCTGGATCGAAGATGATTTAGAAAATAGATCGGCGGCAAGGGGAACCCCTCACCGTTTTGACTTTTGGGGAATGGGTTTTATGGCCAAAAAACAGATTGCCATAGTGAGCATTTTGAACAATCTCAAAATGATAGGCGCATTTCTCGTAATTGCCCTATTACTAGGTGCTTGTCGTCCTATGTATGGTGAAACCAGCATGGGCTCTTCAACCGTCACTGAGCTTTCTGCCATTGAAATCAATGATATACCAGGACGAGTCGGCCAAAAAATACGCAATGAGCTTATCTTCTTGTTCACCGGCGGCAACCACCCTGGCCAACCTAAATACAAGCTTGAAATTGTTTATAGGGAATCCGTACTGGGCGTTTTATTTAAAAGAACTGATGATGCCGCTGGCCGGATCTATTCACTTGACGTGACATTTACACTGCGCGATATCGACGGTAAAACCGAATTAACCAAAGGTCGTAGTCACGCCCGGGCTGCCTTTGACAAACATAAATCGACCTATGCTAATATCCGCGCCGAACGGGATGCAAAAAACCGTGCGGCCAAAGATATTGCTAATGATGTCAATACCAGATTAGCAGCTTATATTTCCAGCAATCGCTAGGTCTGGATCTATGGTCGCGATCAAATCCCACCAATCTGACAAAATCATCAAAGACCCCCCAAAAGGCACTCATGCCTACTTGTTCTATGGCACTGACGAAGGCCGAATCAGTGAAAATGCCGCTGTATTGGCAAAAATTTGGTCCACAAAGCACGGTGATGGTGGTGAAATCATCCAAATCGATGATCGCTCAATTGCTGACAATCCAGATATTGTCGCAATTGAAGTACGTTCTGTTTCGATGTTTGGGGGCTTTTCTGTGGTCCGACTGGCGCTTAGCAATCGTATCAAACCTGATCTGATCGGCGAGTTGATTGAGCTTAAACCGCAAAATCTCATTATACTGGAAGCGGGTAATCTCAAACCATCTTCGGCAATGCGCAAGCTATTTGAAAAATCAAAAAACGCTGCTGCTATCCCCTGCTTTCCAGATGAAGCCCGCGATATTAGCGGGCTGATCCAGAACGAGCTGATTGACAAGGGGATCAATATATCGACAACAGCGCGCAGTTTGCTAACGGCCAGCCTTGGATCAGATCGCGGCATTTCTCGCCAGGAACTCATCAAGCTGGCACTTTACGCCCATGATAAACCGCAAATTGAAGTGGAGGATATTGAAACGATTATTGGGGATAGCTCACAGCTTGCCTATGATCAGCTCATCACCCTTATAATGACAGGTCAAGGCACTGCGGCCTTGTCAAAGCTTGATCGTTTGCTGGCATCAGGTTTAACAAATGCCGGCCTTACCACCCTGCTCGGCCGCCATCTCACTCGTCTTTATAAACTGCGCGCATTGATGGAAAGCGGCCGTCAGGCAAATGATGCGGTCAATGCCTTGCGCCCCCCTGTTCATTTCAAACAGCGCGATGCCATGGTACAGCAAGTGATGAAATTAAAACTGCCGGTGCTTAAAAAGGCCATCCATCTTGTACAGGAAACTGTGGCCCGGACCCGCTTGCAATCAGCCTTCGAACGCATATCAACAGAACGCATGATCTTGATATTATCGAAAATGTCGAGCGGCCGCTGACCGCTAAATACATTTGTAGACCTCTTGCTAATACATCATAAAGGTCTAATAAAATTTAGACATTCATCAATATATCCACAAAGACTAAATTTATATATTTTGAGTTGCATATCATTATATAATAACTGACTACACGTTCTAATATACTACGTGTACAGTGTTAAGTAGTTCTAGTAAAAGCGGATTGGATCAAAAAATGAACAGTAATTTATTTAGAATGTTATTCTCGAACATTGGATCTGGCATTTTAACGGGAATTGCCATTATTTCGTTTCTTGTCGTCGTACCAACGGCTAATGCCGGTATCAGATGTAATGACGAATTTCAGATATTTAAAAGTGGAGATCTACTTGCTACACCATGGTGTGAAGATCAATATATAGCTCGTATTGCCCGACAATATGGACGCAAAGTCAGCAACCGTATGATGCGTCAAAATCCAAATTTAAAAGAAGAAGTCTGTCAAATAATCGGTCATGATTATCGGCTCAATCTGATATGCCATCAAAATGGATCGACGGATCGTGGAAGGTCAAGATCCACTAGCCGTTGAAATATTATGCGCTAATATGAGGCCTTAGATCAGTTTGAATATTTCTTGGTCAATCGAAGATAGAGATCATCAAACTGATCGAGGGTTTTGTATTTCACCCTGATCTCACCGCTTTGACCGTTACCCTTACGAATATTGACAGCCAGGCCCAGTATATCAGCCAGCTCTTTTTGCACTGCCAGTGTATCGGCGTCAAATTCGGTCATGATATCATCATCATTGCTGGCCTTATGGGCGCTTTCTTGCACCATGGCTTCGACCTGGCGAACACTCAAGCCTTTTTCAACGATCAGTCTGGCCAGTTTTTCCGCATCAACAAAGCCGATAAGAGCGCGGCCATGACCGGCACTGATGGCTCCTTCGCGCACCAGCGTCTGCACAGTATCAGGCAGCTTCAAAAGACGCAGCGTATTAGTCAAATGTGAGCGGCTCTTGCCAATGATTTTGGCCAGCTCTTCTTGATTATAGCCAAACTGATCGACGAGATCACGATAGCCAAAGGCTTCTTCAATGGCGGTGAGATCAGAGCGTTGAACATTTTCAATGATCGCCAGCTCTAAAACTTCCTGATCTCCAAGTTCGCGAACCAAAATCGGCACTTGATGAACACCAGCTTGTTGAGCAGCACGCCAGCGTCTCTCCCCTGCTACCAGTTCATAGCCATTACCATCGGGAGCAGGTCGTACGATCAGCGGCTGAACAATGCCTCTTTGTTTAATCGAACTGGCCAGCTCATCCAGTTCAACCGGAGAAAATGATTTGCGTGGATTGAACGGACTGGCATGAACCATATCGATGGGAACAAGCTTATGACCTTCTTCACGTAGACCAACAACCGGATTACTATCGACAATCGTCACAGGCTGCATGGGCGGATTCATACCCGTGGTATCACCGATTAAAGATGCCAGTCCCCTGCCGAGCCTCGATTTATTGTCTGACGTTGCCATCGTTATATTCCCCATTTACCGCTTGTTTATTTTGACAACATACTGGTTAACCACTTGTTAATATTGGTTACTTTACTGCCCGCAGCTCCGTTGGTTGCTCAACTTAACGCTCATTTTGAAGTATTTCACGTGCCAGCTCGATATAGGCCTGACTACCAGGAGCTTTCAAATCATACAGCAAAACTGGTTGGCCAAAGGACGGGGCTTCAGACACTTTGACATTACGCGGGATCACGGCATTATATAATTTATCACCAAACACCGACGATACCTCTGCCGCTACGGTTTTGGATAGCTTGGTGCGATCATCCACCATAGTCAGAACAATGCCCATAATATCTAGCGTTGGATTAAGTAGTTTGCGAAATTCCTCAATTGAATTGGTCAATTGGGACAGGCCTTCCAAAGCAAAAAATTCTGCTTGTACCGGCACTAGTACGGATTGAGCCGCGGCCATCGCATTAATCGTCAACAGGTTAAAGCTGGGCGGACAATCAATAATGATATAGTCAAAAGGCTTGGTTTCATGACCATTGTTTATCTGGATATTCTTGATGAGCTCAATGGCCTGCTTCAATCGAAACGAGCGATCTGGCGTGTTGGCCAATTCATTTTCAACCCCTAGCAAATCCAGCGTCGAGGGCATTAACAACAAACCTGGCACCGCAGTAGCGAGCAGAGATTGCGTGACGATATTGGGATCCATCAACACATCAAAGGTCGATATTTTACGATCATCATGATCAATGCCAAGACCCGTTGAGGCATTGCCCTGAGGATCCATATCAATAATCAAAACGCATTGACCTATTGCAGCCATCGCGGTTCCCAGATTGATGGCGGTCGTGGTTTTACCGACCCCACCTTTCTGGTTAGCCACTGCCAATATGCGCGGAGTTGGCAGATTTGAATTAGTTCCAGACATGAAAGGATCCCTTTCCATTCATAATTGTTGAGCGACGTCCGGTCTTTTAAGTGCGGATGAAACTATCCAGTTTCGAATTCAAACAAGACAATAGTATCCGCTCGTTTATACGCCTCTACGCACCAGGTTTTTGATTTCCAAAATACATCCATCTGTACTGGTACAACTTGGTAACTCTCTTTGCGCAAACACCCAGTCTTGTTTCGCCCGCTCTATCTCAGAGGCGACTTCGCGCCCCTTGAAAAAATAAGCAACAGTCTCGTCGCTTAAAAAGGGTTCGCTTAGAGCAAGCAAACCTTCAAGCGATGTAAGGGCTCGCGCACTGATGACACTAAATCGCTTGCCTTGCGAATTGCAGGCATAGTCCTCAACGCGCTCATTATAGATTTCCACAGGCAAGTTCAGATGCCTGACCACATCGGACAAAAAAGCGCATTTTCTGCCATTACTCTCAACAAGGTGGAATTGATAATCGAAATCTTGCGATAACATGATGGCAGCGACAAGACCTGGAAAACCAGCCCCACTGCCGATATCAAGCCAAATCCCACTCTTTTTGGCCGAATCACTTTCTCCTAGTATATCTACAATTTGCGCACTGTCACCAACATGTCGATGCCAAATCTCATCTAAAGTCGATGGAGCGATAAGATTCACCGCTTTTTGCCATTTTCTCAACAGTTCCACATAGCACTCTAACTGCACCAATGTTTCACGTGAAACATTGAACACCGAAGCAAGTTTTTGGGGTCCCGTTATCACGGTTATCTGTTTCATTGGTATATATGGATCCGTTCTTGCTCAGACTTTGGCGATCTTTTTGTCAGAACTCTTTTTGATATGGGCAATGAGGATCATCAAGGCTGCCGGCGTCATTCCATCAATCTTTGTTGCTTGACCAAGCGTCAGCGGCTGATGGGACTCAAGCTTTTGAGAGATCTCGTTTGATAGCCCACCAATAGCTGAAAAATCGAAATCTCGCGGGATCTTTAGAGCCTGTTCCTTATTGTAGTTTTTGATATCGCGCTCTTGGCGATCAAGATATACCGCATAGCGCGCATCAACATCGATGATTTTTTGTATGCCATCCTCAATCTCATTCATTTGAGGCCAGATAGTCACAAGATCGTCCCATGTAATATCTGGATATGACAAGAGTTCAAAGGCTGAACGCTGTCGCCCGTCCTGGTTAAGTTTAAGGCCCGCTTTTTGCGCCTCGCTTGGTGACATTGCCAGCCCCTTCAATAGCTGACCAGCCGCCGTCAGCTTTTTGGCATGCGCCGTAAACCTGTCAGCACGCTTTGCTCCAACACAGCCAATATCAAGTCCCGCGAGGGTCAACCGGCTATCGGCATTATCAGATCGTAGTTTTAATCGATATTCGGCGCGTGAGGTGAACATGCGATAAGGCTCACTAATGCCGTTGCGCACCAGATCATCCACCATCACACCAAGATAGGCATCAGTGCGGGACAAAATGAATTCGCGCGATTGTTGATCAGCGCCAGATCCACCAGCCAAAAGAGCGGCATTGACCCCGGCGATCAATCCCTGGCCAGCCGCTTCTTCATATCCTGTTGTGCCATTGATCTGTCCCGCACAAAACAAACCTGGCAATTTACGGTTTTCCAAAGTGGGGTAAAGTTCACGGGCATCGATATAATCATATTCGATGGCATATCCCGGCTGCAGGATCACCGCATCCTCCAATCCCTTGATGGAATGGACATAGGCATTTTGTACGTCGATTGGAAGACTGGTGGAAATGCCATTTGGATAGATGACATTATTGTCCAGACTTTCTGGTTCCAAAAAGATTTGGTGAGAAGTTCTATCCTTGAAGCGGACGATTTTATCCTCGATACTTGGACAGTATCTAGGACCCGTACTTTCGATCTGACCACTATAAATCGGTGCTCGATCTAGATTTTCGCGGATAATATCATGGGTATGGCTATTGGTATGGGTAATATGACAGCAGATCTGCGGATTAGTTATTTTTGCGGTCAGTGAGGAAAACGGCACTGGTGGATTGTCACCGGGCTGTTCTTGTAGTTCATCCCAATGAATGGTCTGCCCATCAAGACGTGGCGGTGTGCCAGTTTTCAAGCGGCCCATTGAAAGGCCCTGATCATAAAGACGGTCCGCCAAAGCAATCGAGGGCTGTTCGCCAAACCTGCCAGCCGGGATACGCTGTTCGCCAATATGGATAAGGCCGCACAAAAAAGTACCAGTAGTCAATACCACCGCACCAGCAAATAGTTTTTGACCATCGCCAAGCACCACACCGATGACACGGCCGGTATCAAGCATCAAATCCTCCACACCGCCTTCAATAACCCTTAGATTCTCACATGATGCGATAGCTGTTTGCATGGCCGCTTTATAAAGCTTGCGATCGGCTTGGGCGCGCGGACCCTGGACCGCCGGGCCCTTGCTCTTGTTCAAGATACGAAACTGGATACCACCGGCATCAGCAACATGACCCATCAAACCATCAAGAGCATCGATCTCACGGACCAGATGACCTTTGCCCAAACCTCCAATAGCTGGATTACAGGACATTTCGCCAATCGTATCGGCCTGATGAGTAACCAGCGCCGTGCTCGCACCAAGACGTGCAGAAGCCGCTGCGGCCTCACAGCCCGCATGCCCACCACCAATCACTATAACATCATATTCACACATATTGCGTCGCTGCACTCATCGGATTGAAAAATGTTTCACGTGAAACATTTCAAAATTCCATTATTCAAAATAAGAATTCTAATCGCCTATGCGGCGAGCAGCAAAGGGCAAGCCCCTTGCATCCCTTCTATTTAAAGCAATTGAGGTTTGGGGACTAGTGCTCAAATAACGCAGCGATAGCATATCAAAAAAACTCCCCAATGCCGTTTGCAAAGATATTTGATACCCAATTTCCAGATCTATCACTTCCCAATACAGAACTCACCAAATATTTTTCCTAGCAATTCTTCAACATCAATGCGCCCGGTCAACCGGCCAAGCGCGGTAGCTGCCTGGCGCAAATCTTCAGCGCGTAACTCTGCGTCAGCAAGAGAGCCGTTCATAAAGGTGGAAAGAGCCATTTGTGCAGTAACAACTTCTGTTCGGTGGCGTGCTCTGGTGATCAGCGGTGAAGACTGAGGTTGTTTATTAGATGCGAGCAAGCCCTCAATCTTACATATCAATGTCCCTATACCGTCATTGGTTTTGCTAGAGATGGCCAAATCAAAGTCTTTTGAAGCTGTTTTGGTGCTATTTTCGTACAAATCCGCCTTGGACAATATCCTCCAGACCTGTTCCGGTCCTTGAGTGGAACGCATTGTTGTGAGGATACTAATATCCTCATCTGGTTCTTGTGGATCAATCAGCCAAAGTACGAGATCCGCATCGCTCAAACGCTCCAAAGCCCGCTTAATGCCTTCTTGCTCAACAGCGCCAGTGGTTTGTCTGATACCAGCCGTATCCATCACCAATACAGGAAACCCACCAATGGTCAGATGCACCTCAATAATATCGCGGGTCGTACCTGGTTCCGAGGTAACGATGGCGGCGTCTCGTTTGGCAAGCACATTCAACAGGCTTGATTTACCCACATTAGGTGCGCCAGCAATGACCATGCGAAATCCATCTCGCATCTGTTCACCGCGCCGACCTGAACTTTCCAGATGATCGGATATCGAGTTATGTAGTTTAACGACGATCTCTTCGACCTGTGTTCCAACGCTTTGCGTAATATCTTCTTCGTCGGAAAAATCAATCAAGGCTTCCACCAGCGCGCTAGCTGTTAGTATCTGCTCGCGCCAACCTTCATAGAGCTTGCCAAGAGCACCTTCACTTTGGCGTAGAGCTTGGCGGCGTTGTCCCTGCGTTTCAGCATTGATCAAATCAGCCAGACCTTCAATGGCGGTCAGGTCCATTTTACCATGTTCAAAAGCGCGGCGAGCGAATTCTCCAGGTTCCGCTAATCGATAATCCTGGAAATCCGCTAACACTGACAAGAGCCTGGCCACAACGGCCTGACTACCATGGCAATGAATTTCTACGATATCTTCGCCAGTGAAACTATGCGGGGCTGGAAACCATAATAATAAGCAGCGATCAATTGGCTCAGCTGTCATTGGATCGCGCAATAATCGAAGAGTGGCTTGTCTGGCTTGGATGGAGCCACCAGCCATTTGCACGATGACCTCATGGGCACGTGAACCGCTGATACGTAGCACACCAACACCAGCACGACCGCTTGCACTGGCCAAAGCATAAATAGTTTCATCCAATTGAGGCATTTTCGCCCTCTAAACTGCTATTTGACGTCAAAATAAAAACAGGACACTTTCCTCCAGCACTTGCGTGCTTGGGGAGGAAAGTATCCTGCAACAATTTTCAATGATTTCACAATTGTTTCACGTGAAACATTGCGCAGACTATCGCATCAGTGCGCCCAAAAACGACTGATCAGGTATTCATGCTGTCAAAGAAGTCTTTATTGGTGGGCATCTGTTTCAATTTGTCTACCAGGAACTCAATGGCATCGATGGAATTCATAGGGTTGAGAATGCGGCGCAGGATAAACATCTTCTTGAGCGTTTCCTCATCCACCAGTAATTCTTCTTTGCGTGTTCCAGACTTGGCGATATCGATCGCAGGATAAACACGCTTGTCCGAAGCCTTGCGATCTAGAATAACCTCAGAGTTGCCGGTGCCTTTAAATTCTTCAAAGATCACCTCATCCATACGTGAACCTGTATCGATCAAAGCCGTTGCGATGATGGTTAGCGATCCGCCTTCTTCAATATTACGAGCCGCACCAAAAAAGCGTTTGGGTCGTTGCAGAGCATTGGCATCAACACCACCGGTCAGAACCTTGCCTGAAGATGGTACCACCGTATTATAAGCGCGGCCAAGGCGGGTAATACTGTCGAGCAGAATAACCACATCGCGCTTATGTTCAACCAGGCGCTTGGCTTTCTCGATGACCATTTCCGCGACCTGTACATGGCGAGATGCCGGCTCATCAAAGGTCGAAGACACGACTTCACCATTTACTGAGCGCTGCATATCGGTTACTTCCTCGGGGCGCTCGTCAATCAGCAGGACAATCACAAAACATTCAGGATGATTGGCTGTGATGGAATGGGCGATATTTTGCAATAGCATTGTTTTACCAGTGCGCGGCGGCGCCACAATAAGTCCACGCTGGCCTTTTCCAAGTGGCGCGACAATATCGATAATGCGTGGAGACATGTCTTTAATATCGGGCCCGGCAATTTCCATTTTCAAGGGCTCATCTGGATAGAGCGGAGTCAGATTATCAAAATGTACTTTGTGACGAGTTTTGTCTGGCTCTTCAAAATTGATGGTGCTGACTTTAAGTAGCGCAAAATAACGTTCGCCTTCTTTGGGCGATCTGATCTGACCGGTGACGGTGTCACCAGTGCGCAAGGAAAAGCGGCGGATCTGGCTAGGGCTGACATAAATATCATCTGGGCCGGAGAGATAGTTGGCCTCTGGCGAGCGCAAAAAGGCAAACCCGTCGGAAAGCACTTCAACGACGCCTTCACCGACAATGGTGATATCTTTTTCTGCCAGCTTCTTCAATATGGCAAACATCAATTCCTGTTTGCGCAAAGTCGAAGCATTTTCTACTTCCACACTATCAGCAAATGCCAGGATTTCGACGGGATTTTTGGCCTTGAGGTCCTGCAGCTTCATTTCTTCGGACATTAAATCTGGACCTGCTTTTTTTAAATTCTTGGATTTATAACATCACCGGATGGCAATGCTTTTTTAGATTAGAGTCCCATCCTGCGTTCTACAAAATAGTGGCTCAACAAACCCGAAACCGGTTTTTCACTTATCAATTTACAAGAAAGCTGAGAGGGGTTCGACAGGGCTTGATCATTACGATATTTTCCGCTCTATAGCAGAGCAGAAGAAAAAACAAAAGCTCTTATATAAGCTTTTTAAACAATAGTGTTAAAACGGCTTCACTATTACCATGATCACAATAATGATCATAAGAACGGTCGGTACTTCATTGACCAGCCGATAAAACCGCTCTGATTTCTGATTTTTATCAGATTCAAACTGTTTGCGCCATATGCCAAGCATGATGTGAAAGACCGTCAAAGCAACGACCATCAAAAGTTTCACGTGAAACCATGGCTCACTAAACGAATGCGATTTCGCCGCTATGATGAAGCCAAATATCCAGCTGGCGATCATAGCCGGGTTCATGATGACCTTTAACAGCCGCCGTTCCATGATCTTCAATGTTTCACTGATATCTGAGCCAGATGTTTGCGCGGAGTGATAGACGAAAAGGCGAGGCAGATAAAACAGGCCGGCCATCCAGGCAATAATCGATATGACATGCAGTGCCTTCAACCACAAATATAAATCCATATCAAAAATCCCGTTTGTCGCAAATCAATGCGTTAGCTAGCGGAACCGCGGATCAGTTCCATCAATCTTGTCACATGTTCTGGCGGCGTTTCTTTTATGATGCCATGACCAAGATTGAATATATGCCGACCGTTGGACAAAGTTTCAATGATTCTTTTCACCCTGTGTTCAAGCTGTGGACCACCGTTCAAAAGCAGGATCGGATCAAGGTTCCCTTGCACGACGGTGCGAGACTGCAGCTTGTCGCGGATCCACGTCAAAGGCAGCGAGGTATCGCAGCCTACCGCGTTGACGCCGGTTTTATCGATATAATCCTCATAAAGAGGCCCCACAGCACGGGGAAAACCGATGATTGGTACGTCAGGATGATATTGTCTTACCCCTGCAACAATCCGGACCATAGGCTCCTGGCACCATTTAATAAATTCATCGTCCGGTAAAACGCTGGCCCAGCTATCAAACACCTGCACAACCTCGGCGCCAGCTCTGATCTGACCGCAAAGATATTCGATTGAGCTATCGACCAGCATATCGATCAATTGCGCAAAAGCATCTGGATATTTGTAAGCAAACATGCGGGACGGAGCCTGATCGGGTGTGCCGCGCCCAGCGATCATATAGGTGGCAACGGTGAAGGGGGCGCCGCAAAAACCGATCAATGTGGTTTCATCCGGCAATTCACCTTTGATCCGCTCAACGCTTTCATAAATATGAGAATAAATCTTATCCGTGTTCGAGGGATCAAGAATGCTCAAACCGCTCGGGTCAGTGATGGGATCAAGTCTTGGACCTTCACCCGTTTCAAATCGAACAGGTTGACCAAGGGCGTCAGGTACCACGAGGATATCTGAAAACAATATTGCAGCGTCGAACCCATATCGCTGTATCGGTTGGATTGTGACCTCGGCGGCGCGTTTTGGATTGTAACAAAGATTGAGAAATCCTCCAGCTTCTTCTCGTACCTTGCGGTATTCTGGCAAATAGCGTCCAGCCTGGCGCATGAGCCATACGGGCGGTGTTGCTGGTAGGGGGGCTTTTGGCCCTTGCGTTAAAAGGCGCAGAAACGGCTTTTCGCTTAGCTTAGGGTTCGTCGCGTTATCTGGTTGTCCACCGGGCATAGAGGCTTCCTAAATATTATATTCTAATTAAGCTGTTTTTGTTGTTTAGCAGTGAATAGCGTGAATTGTTGTTGAGCTCCAGCTTTTCAACAGATTCTCCGAAATTTGATTTTAGGGCGAAGCAATTTATTGGCTTGATTTCTTGACAGGGGATGTTGCGATGAACGAATCTGCCCTGTCTTTGAATCATAAGGATTGTTTAGCTTTCATTAACCTGTTGATCATTTGTTGTTAACTTTTTACGTTGTCTGGAGAATCTGTGGAGGAGTCATTTTTTTAAAAAGACGGGGAAACTCATCCGGTATTGTTGCAGATGTGGATGAGTTTCTGGACAAGATTGGGGCAGGCGGCTGGTTGCTTGTTAGTGGGGATAAGCTGGTGGTTTATCCAGAGATTCTCGACAGGGTTTTTGGGCGCTATAAATCAGAAATATCCTATCGGACGGATCGCTTTGGCCGTGCGCGGCAGGGATCATACTGTGCGGTCAATTTATATAGGTTTGTAAGGGGAAATTACGAGATGCTGCAAAAATCAGGACATGACATTATATTGGCATCTAACAGCTCTGGCCGTGCCGCTTTACTTAAGGGGGCGGGCATCAGTTTTACCAAAAACGCGGCCGATCTTGATGAGCGGGCCATTCAGGAAGCACTTACCGTGGACGGGATTTGTCCCGATCCGACAGATGTGGCGCTGGTTTTGGCTCGCGCCAAGGCTGAGGTCATTTCCCAATCTGCAAAAAATGCTTATGTGATTGGGGCCGATCAGGTGTTGGCGCTTGATGACAAGATTTATGAAAAACCGGCCAATATGGATATTGCTCGCAATAATCTTTTGACATTTCGCGGCCGTACTCATTATTTGCATGCTGGCGTTTGTGTGGCGCGAAACGGGGAAACGATCTGGCAGCATGTAGAGACCGCCTCTATGACCATGCGGGATTTCTCTACTGATTTTCTGGCGCAATATCTGGCGCAGGCCGGGGACAGTGTGCAAACATCAGTTGGCGCCTACCGGCTCGAAGAAACCGGCATTCATCTGTTTGAAAAGATCGAAGGCGACTATTTTACCATTCTTGGCTTGCCGCTTATTCCGCTGCTCGATTTTTTTCGAGAGCAGGGGATTGTTGCCAGTTAGGCAGCAACCGAGCGGGGATGCTCGATACAGGCGTTTATCCAGCTCTCGACCTTTTTCTGGTCTGGCATGTTTTCACAAGCACGCAGATTTTGTCCAGCTTTGGTTTGGCAATAAAGACTTAAAAGCGCGTGCAATTCGCTGGCTTGCATTCTGGCGACTGCACGGCTTGTTTTTATGCCAGCAGCAACCAAAATCTGGGCATTTCCGCCGCGAAGACCGGCAATTTCACACACAAGTTTAGCCTGATCTTGCCAGTCTTTTATAACCTGTTGGCTGATCCAGCCGGTATTGAGCTGGGTTGAGAGATCAAGCGCATCGGCTCGTAACAACTCGGCTACGCTATTGATGCCGTCGCGTTGCAGGCGTGCCGCGGTTTTTTTGCCGATTGATGGTGCTTTTTCCACTTCGTCCGATAGTTCCAGATAGAAGCGAGGAGCCCGCTCATTGGTTTTTCGAGTAGTGGGAGTGGTTTCAATATCTGATTGCTTGAATTGTTCCAGGACAGGAGCAGGGACCTTGGTATGTATTCTGGCCGCTTTTACAGCTGGTTTGGGGCGCCTTGATCTGGCTCGTTTGGCTGGTTCCATTTTAAAAGAGCGCCGCTCAATGACTTCACGCCTATGCAGCGCGCGCACTTCGCGATCATCTTCATTGAGTTGATCTTCAACCCGCCCGGTGGTTTGTAATTCGTCATAAGCAGCTTGCACAGCTTTTATGCTATTGGCGTCATCCAGCTTACGTATTACCCAGCGCATGGGAATACCTAGCGAGGCAACAAATGTATCAATGGTCAAATTGACCTGTGGCGGGGCAACGGCCGCTTCGCGAAAGGCTCTGTCAAGAATACGCGAAAAGCCAAGTGAGGCATAAATCACCAGCTCCGACAAAAAGCGATGGCAATTTTCATTGAGACCCTCAAGTGGGTCAACAACACCGCGATCGAGATTATAATTGGTAATCAGCGCATCATAATATTGATGGGAGCGGGTGGCACCACGTTGCACCATATCAATGATCCAATCATCGGCATCGCCGGTTTCCACCGTTAGGCCCGCATAGTTTTTTAAGCCGCGCTGGCGCAGCATTTTGTATGATTTGCTAATGCTCCACTCAACAGCGCGGTGCATATTATTTTCAGCTTCGCATTGTGCCGTATGAAAAGGTTGTATGGGGTCGGTATAATAATGAGACAGCACACCCGCGCAATAAACCGCTTCTTCAAATTGCTCATCCGCAAGGGCGCGCACAAATTTATCATACCAGGCGCTGGCTTTGGCTGGCGCACCGCCCCAGAATTGATCCCCGACATGCAGAACGTGATTTTTGAAATCCTTAAACTCCTTGTCGGGAGCTTTGGATCCCTCAAGATAAAGATCAATATGCTTTAAGAACAAGCGTTGCCAGCTAAGGGCATCGTCAGTTTCAAGATGGTGCAAAGCATCCATGGCCAGCTTGTGATGGGTTCCGTTGGCTTTGGTGGCATAGACAATCTCGAAAAGCATAGTCATAAGGGCTTCCTTTCAGGGCAGGTTTTGTTAACCCTATTTTGAAAGCTCTTAACAGATTGTAAACAACAGCTTTAAGCGCTGGCCAGTATATTCATTTGTGCTGCCAGTTTGAGATCAAGGGCGGTGATGCCGCCCGCATCATGGGTTGTAAGAGTGACATCGACGCGGTTCCAGACATTGAACCATTCGGGATGATGGTCCATTTTTTCAGCCTGCAGGGCCGCCCTTGTCATCCAGCCAAAAGCCTCGCTAAAATCCTTGAACTTAAAACTCTTGGTGATGGCGTCGCGGTCCTCAACTTTTTGCCAGCCCGTCAGCTCTGATAAAATATCATCGATTCTTTCGCTGGATAGTTTTTGCGTCATCTTTATTTCCTTTGTGCTCAAGCCTTGTCATTGATGGGCCTATCGTGGCAGATCAAAGCTAAAGGTCAATCAAATTGAAAGCGGTCCGCTTATGTCTATCACCAAAATACTGTTTGTCTGTCTTGGTAATATCTGCCGCTCGCCGATGGCGGAGGGGACGTTTCGTCATCTCGTTTCGGAAAAGGGTTTGCAGCATCTGGTGGAAATCGACAGCGCGGGGACAGGGGCCTGGCATGTAGGTGAGCCGCCAGACCATCGCGCCACAGCAACCGCTCTATTGCGCGGCATTGATTTATCGGGGCAGGCGGCACGCAAGGTCAAACAACAAGATTTTGAGCATTATGATTATATTCTGGCGATGGATCAGGAAAATCATATTAATCTGACCCGCGTCGCGCCGGAGGAATATCGGCATAAAATACGTATGTTTCTGGAATTCGCTCCCGATCAATCAGAAACAGAAGTCCCCGATCCCTATTATGGCGGCGGCGATGGTTTTGAACATGCGCTCGATCTGGTGGATGCTGCGAGCAGGGGACTGCTTGCGGAGATTGAGGGGTGAATGTCTTTGCAGACGGCATTGGGGACTGGCCCCCAAACCCCATTCCTTTAAATGGGGATGAAAGGGGCTCGCCCTTTTCCGCCCGTTGCGTAGGCGATTACTCTTCCTCTTCAAACGGAAAAACCTCTTCTACTACATATGGCCCACCACCTGTTGATGGTTTGGCGGAATAGAGCGCCGATTGCGTGACTGTAAAGGGATCCAGCTCAAAGCCCGAAAAATCTGCTAGAAACGGGGCGATGGTCGATAGTCTTGTGCGGGTTAGTCGCGCCAGAGTGATATGGGGTATGAATTTTCGTGGTTCCGGTTCAAGGCCGATAAGAGTGGCGCATTTTTCGTGGGCCCGATGCAGTTGCACCAAAGGTTCGCTTGGTTCAAATCCGGCCCACAGGGCATGGGCCCGTTTGGTGCCAAAATGGCCAACGCTCTTGATGGTGAGATCGAAGGGCTCAATAGTCAGCTGATCGAGCTGGGCCATATAATCGTCGGCCTGCATCTGGCTGATATCTCCCAAAAAACGCAATGTCACATGATAGTTTTCAAGAGCAATCCAGCGCGCCGTAATAATGTCACCGCGTAACATCATCAAGCGCTGCGAATGCGCAAGCGGTATTTCGAGGCCGGTGAATAGTCGGGGCATAAGATCTCTAGGGGCAGGGGTTGGAATGGACGAGGTGAACCTGCTCGATTTCTTCAAGTATTTCTTTCGTGAGGTCAAGTTCGACAGAGGCAATATCGGTTTTCAGCTGATCCATCGTGGTGGCGCCGATAATGTTTGAGGTGACGAACGGTCTGCTGGTGACAAATTGTATGGCCAGCTGTGCAGGGTCCAGTTCATGGCGGTGGGCGATATCGAGATATTTATCGATGGCCTCATTGGCTCCAGCTGTCTGGTAACGCTCAAGACGGCCAAATAGCTGATTGCGCGAACCAGCGGGCATGGCACCATTTTGATATTTGCCCGTGAGATAACCCTGCGCGAGGGGAGAATAGGCCAACAACCCAACGTGCTCATGATGGGTGATCTCCGAGAGGCCCGTTTCAAACACCCGGTTTAAAAGATTATAAGCATTTTGCACACTGACAATGCGCGGCACTCCAAGCATTTGCGAGGCTTTCAGATAGCTCATGGTGCCCCAGGGTGTTTCATTGCTGATACCGACCGTGCGGATTTTACCCTCGCTAACAAGTTCCCCCATCACCTGCATCACTTCTTCGATCTCATTGCTTTCCCCCTCATGGGGTCGGAATGCCAGACCGCCAAATAGATTCATAGGGCGATCGGGCCAATGGATCTGATAGAGATCAATGACATCGGTTTGCAATCGTTTGAGTGAGCCTTCAATGGCTTCGCGTATTTGCGCAGGACTGACTTGCGCCAGTGAACCATCTTTACGGAACCAGTCCATCATTTGCGAGCGCCCGCATACCTTGCTGGCCAAAACAATCTGTTGGCGATTGCCGCGCGCTTTCATCCATGTGCCGATGATTTCTTCTGTGCGCCCTTGCGTTTCGCGCTTCGGTGGAATGGGATAAAGTTCAGCAGTATCAAAGAAGTTTATGCCTTTTTCAAAGGCGTAGTCCATCTGCTCATGACCCTCGTTTTGCGAGTTTTGCTGCCCCCATGTCATGGTGCCAAGACAAAGTTTTGATACGAAAATTTCGCTATTGCCAAGTTCGCGCTTATCCATAGAACCCCCAGAATATCTTAATATGAGATCGCATCATCACTGCCCTTTTTACACAAAACCCTCACAAAGGGGACGAATTTGCGCCATAGGGCATGCATATAGTATAAATCTGATAGGTTTCCAGATTTACATCGCTTTTCAGGTACTTTCAAAAATATTGCAAAGGCCAAACCACTTAAAATGGCAAAAATACTTTCAATCTCTTCTCAGGTCGTGTGCGGATCTGTCGGCAATTCCGTGACCCAATTCGTGTTGCAGCGGCTTGGTCATGAGGTCTGGGGCCTGCCCAGCGTTTTACTTTCAAATCACCCGGGACATAAGATATTTGGGGGTGCGCGACTGGGATCAAAAATTTTGCGCCCCGTTCTGGAAGCTCTGGAATTTGCCGGTCACCTCAAGCAGGTCGATATGGTCATGACCGGCTATTTACCAAGCAAAGAACATGTTTTTATCGCCCTTGATGCCTTGAAACTGGTGCGCAAGCTCAATCCCGATGTAACTTATTTATATGACCCGGCATTAGGGGATGATAGCCGGCCCGGTTCGCCCGAAGGGCTCTATATAGATGTCAAATCCGCGGAGTGCCAACGCGCCGAACTATTGCCGCTGGCCGATATTGTCACCCCCAACCGGTTCGAGCTGGAGTGGTTGACCATGCGCCCCGTGATGGATCCACAAACGGCATTGGCGGCCATTGATCAGCTTGGCAATGACCGGGTTCTGGCAACTTCTATTCCTGGCCCATCGGGCACGCTTATGAATGTGCTTGCTGGTGATCATTCGCCCTTTGCGACAAGTGTCATTCAATCTGATCAAGCGCCTCATGGTACAGGTGATTTGATGGCGGCATTATATGCGGCGTCAATATTGAATGGCGATACGCAAGAGCGCGCGCTTGGGCTGGCAACTGCTGGTGTTGATATTGTATTGCAGGCAAGCGAGGGTGCGGATGAGCTCAATTTGATTGGCTCACAAAACCAATGGGCCAATGTTGAACCAGCCATTGTGACGCCGGTTAAAGAACTGGTTTGACCCTATCTATGAAGAATAACTCAATGACCCCCAGATCACACCAGCAGCCGAGTTACTGACAAAAATTAGAGAAAACGGGAGTGCTTTATGCTTTATGCTTTTATCTGCACGGACAAGCCGGGGGAGGGATTGGCTCTTCGGGCGCAAAATCGTGACAAACATCTAGCCTATCTGGACAATCTTGGTGATGTGATGAAAAGTGCTGGTCCGTTTATGAACGAAGACGGATCCGAGCCACGCGGGAGTTTGGTGATTGTCGAAGCCGATAGTCTGGCAGCTGCCAGGGAAATCGCTGCCAATGACCCCTATGCCCTCGCCGGGGTTTTTGAAAGTGTCGATATCCGGCCGTGGAAATGGTTGTTTGGCGCACCTGATGGTGCGTCCTGATGGCCTAATGCTTGATTAACCTAGTCTTTGCTTAGTGTATGATCGGTGGAGGATTATTTGCAAACTTGGTGCAACACCAATAATACTAAAATAGGGGGTATGTATTTTTATTGAGGGATAAATATAATGAGCGAGACAAATAGCAACGATCAATCTACCTTGCAGGCCTTTAGAAATGAGCTTAAAGATGCGCTGCAATCGCCGCGACATTCGAAAATACCCTTGTTTATTGCTGCATTAGCCGCCTTGCTCTCTATTGTGACTTTGGCGGATACCGAGACCGATAAAATTGCTATGTCAGCGCATATCGAATCGGCGAACAAGTTTGCCTATTTCCAGGCTAAAAATATCCGCTATACTGACACTAAAATTGCTGCAGAGCTTTTTGAGAAACTGAATGCACCCGAGCTTTCAGCCTATTGGCACAAAAAAGCTGTGCGTTATAAAGGTGAAAAACAGGAAATTTTCAAAGACGCCAGAGCTCAGCAAAAAATCAGGACAAAAGCACTTGCCAAAGGAGACTATTATAAAGTCGGGGTGACTTTATTGCAGATCGCCATTGTTCTGGCCTCCGCCTCGATGGTTGTTGGTGGCGGGACCTTGTTTGCGATGAGCATGATATTGACTATTATTTCTGTTATATATTCTATCAATGGCGCAGGCATGTTCTACAATATTCCGACCGATCCAATTGGATTTATGGATTGGGGTAAAGGCATGATGCAGCAGCTTCAAAAATCCATGGCGTGACCCTTTGCAGCCGCTTACTTTTACTGGATCCTTTCATATATGACTTTGCTTGATATTATTGCGCTGCTCTTGACCCTTTCAGCTTTGTTTGGATTTGCCAATCACAAATGGCTGAAATTGCCTCATACCATTGGGCTTGTGGTGATGGCACTTGCCGCCTCTGCCAGCATTGTCTTGGTCGATCTGATGTTTACAGATTTGATGATTGGCGATACGGTACGCGGCACACTCAATGCAATTGATTTTCATGCAGCCTTGATGCACGGGTTTTTGAGCGCCTTGCTGTTTGCCGGTGCCATCCATATTGACCTGTCAGAGCTGGCCTCGCGCAAATGGGCGATCTCACTGATGGCCACTCTTGGCGTATTGCTTTCAACCTTCATGATTGCGACCGTGATGGCCCTGCTGGGCGGACTGTTTGGCGTCGAATTACCATTCATCTGGTGGCTGGTATTTGGGTCGCTGATTTCTCCAACCGACCCTGTGGCGGTACTCGGTATTTTAAAAACCGTGCATGTGCCACCATTATTGCGGGCAAAAATTGCCGGTGAGAGCCTGTTTAATGATGGTGTCGGCGTCGTTGTTTTTACGGTCATGCTGGCGATCGCTGGAGTAGGGGGCCATGGCCCCGTAGGCGTTATGGATATCGCCCAGCTGTTTGTGTTTGAAGCGCTGGGCGGTGTGGTGCTGGGACTGATTGCTGGATATATCGCCTTTAAAATGATGCGGGCGCTAGATGATCATAATCTGGAAGTGATGATTACTTTGGCGCTGGTCACGGGTGGTTATGCACTGGCGATCAAGCTGCATATCTCGGGGCCGATCGCCATGGTCGTGGCTGGCTTGTTTATCGGCAATCATGGGGCCCAGTTTGCCATGAGTGAAAACACTCGCGAAGCAGTCTTTGGCTTTTGGGACCTTACCGACGAAATATTGAACTCGGTTCTATTCCTGCTGATTGGTCTTGAAGTGCTGGTGATCGGGGTTCATTACCAATATGCGGGCCTTGCATTGCTGGCCATTCCCATTGTACTTACCGCGCGTTTTATCTCGGTGGGCATCCCTATCAAGCTGTTGTCATTGCGTGAAAAGTTTACCGAGGGCGCGATTACCATCCTCACATGGGGCGGCTTGCGCGGCGGTATCTCCGTCGCTTTAGCTCTGTCATTACCCAATAATGAGTACAAACCGGTTATTCTGGCGATTACCTATGCGGTGGTGGTGTTCTCGATCATTGTGCAGGGCCTAACTATGCAGGGTCTCGTCAAACGCACCATCACTGAAGCCCGCACCGAAGACCCGGCCGCCCTGAAAGAAGGGGTGGAGTAGAGTTTAAATCGTCATTATTGATGTGCTACCGCTTCGCTATTTGAGCACAAGTGCGGCGGGCAGAAAAGGGCGAGCCCCTTTCATCCCCATTTGTTTGTGAATGATAAAAATGAGGTGCAGGGGATCATCCCTTGCCGCCCGCCGCGCAGGCGATTTAAACTCTTTCTGGCTCTTTGGCATGGATGCTGCTACATAGATTTGCATAAGCGAATATGAGTTAATACGGGAATATAAAATGCGCAAAGCCTCTGTGACACGAGAGACCAAAGAAACCCAGATCAGCGTTTCCATCAATCTGGATGGCACCGGCACTTATGATGTGGAAACCGGTATAGGGTTTCTGGATCACATGCTGGAGCAGTTATCGCGCCATTCGCTGATCGATATCAAGGTGCGAGCCAAAGGCGATCTGCACATTGATGGTCATCACACCACCGAAGATACGGGCATTGCCCTTGGCTTGGCGCTCACCAAAGCGCTTGGCGACAAGAAGGGTATCCGGCGTTACGGATTTTCCTATATCCCTATGGATGAAGTGCTGACACGCGCTGCCGTTGATATATCGGGGCGTCCGTGGCTGGTATGGAATGTCGATTTTTCGCGCGACAAGATCGGTGAAATGGATACAGAACTGTTTCGCGAGTTTTTTCAGGCGCTGGCGCAAAATGCCGGGCTGACCCTGCATGTTGAAAATCTCTATGGTGAAAATAATCATCATATTATCGAAAGCTGCTTCAAGGGATTGGCGCGGGCCTTGCGGGCCGCACTGACGATTGATCGCCGTCAGGCCGATCAGCTGCCGACCACCAAGGGCAAGCTCGGGAGCTAAGATTTAAGTGTTTTATCTACAATATGAGGGTTTTCCTGCTTCAACATCTGATGATTTTGAAGATTGGGCGGGTGCTTATATTAATTGCTGGATAAATGCCTCATCCATCGAACAGGCTAAGAAAATTGCCGAAAATACCATCAGTTCCGATGGCTGGATCATTCGCAGCCTAGAGAAATCTCGGCCAATCGTCGAAAAAGACTATGAAACATCCAATCGTTCTTTGAAATTTATTCAAGAAGCGCAAGAAGATGGCGATGTCTATGTTTTTCATGCCTGGCGCAACGAGGCTGAAAAAAATGAATTTAAACAATGAGCGCTTGTGATTTATTTTGCTCTGGCAAGGGTCAATTTCTATGGCGAAACTTGCTCATTTGTGCAAGTTTACGAAAAAAGCACCAGACCCAGTAACACACGAGTGGCCATGAAAGATTTAAGCTACACAATTTATGAACCCTTTGATCCGCAAAAAGAGCTGGTGGCGCGAGCCGATGAGTTGATATTTATCAAGGATGGCTTCTCACTTTGGGCGATGATCGGCTCTGTTTTCTGGATGATCTATCACCATTTGTGGATCCCATTGATCGGCTTTTTGCTGGCAATTGGCCTGTTGACGGGTCTTGCGCATCTGTTTGGAGCCGCTCCTGGCGCTGGCGGTATTTTGTTTGTCGGGCTGTCGATTGCTCTTGGCTTTTTGGCCAATGATATCAGGCGCGCTGTTTTGGAGCGCCAGCAATATAAGATGATCGGTGCCATTGCCGGACATACTAAAATCGAGTGTGAGCGGCGTTTTTTCTCCAATTGGTCGCCGCTGCAAAAGGTTCTTTTGAACGAGGCAAATATATGAGTGTTGTGATCATTGATTATGGTTCGGGTAATCTACACTCGGCTCATTCAAGTTTTGCGCGCGCCAATGACGAGTGTGGCGCTGGTTTTGAGATCAAGCTTTCAAGCGATCCTGATGAGGTTCGCAAAGCCGATCGCATCGTATTGCCCGGGGTTGGAGCGTTTGCCGATTGTGCCAGTGGTCTGCACGCCGTTGATGGCATGGTCGAGGCTTTGAACGAGGCCGTACATGAGAACGGCAAACCTTTTTTTGGCATCTGCGTTGGCATGCAATTGCTGGCTGATACGGGTCTTGAAAATGGCAGCCATAAAGGCCTTGGCTGGATCGCTGGCGAAGTAGAGCAAATCAAGTCATCAGATGCCTCGCTGAAAATCCCTCATATGGGCTGGAATACGCTGGAGGTGATCAACGACCATGCCCTGCTGGATGGCCTTCCTCTGGGACCTGATGGCCTGCACGCCTATTTCGTCCATACCTATCATTTTAAAACGGCGCAGCCCGTGCATGATATTCTGGAAACCAATTACGGTGGACCAGTCACAGCTATGGTCGCCAAAGACAATATGATCGGCACCCAGTTCCACCCCGAAAAGAGCCAGAAACTGGGCCTGGCTCTCATCAGTAATTTCCTTAAATGGACGCCTTAAAACAATAGCCGGAGTTTGGGGACTAGTCCCCAATGCTGTCTGCAAAGACATTTAGCAGCCTCGCAACAGATATTGAGCAACGATATGATCCTATTTCCAGCCATTGACCTTAAAGACGGCGAATGCGTGCGCCTTAAGCTTGGCGACATGGCGCGCGTCACGGTATTCAATGATAATCCAGCAGCGCAGGCGAAAAGCTTTGAAGGTCAAGGTTTTGAGTATTTGCACATTGTCGATCTGAACGGCGCGTTTGAGGGCAAGCCGGTGAACGGCGCAGCGGTTGAAGCGATCCTTGGCGCGATTACCATCCCAGCGCAACTGGGGGGAGGGATCCGTGATCTGGAGACCATTGAAATGTGGCTCGATAAGGGGATCGCGCGGGTCATTCTTGGCACCGTTGCGGTGCGTAATCCAGAGCTTGTGATTGAGGCTTGCAAAAAATTCCCCGGTAAAATCGCGGTGGGTATTGATGCGCGCGATGGCAAGGTGGCGATTGAGGGGTGGGACGAGTTGTCCGAGCTAACGGCGATTGATCTGGCCAAAAAATTCGAGGATGCGGGAGTGGCGGCGATCATCTACACGGATATTGCTCGCGACGGTATTTTAAAGGGGCTTAATTTTCCTGGCACGCGGGCGCTGGCCAACGCTGTTTCCATCCCCGTCATTGCCTCTGGCGGGCTGGCGAGCATGGATGATATTGTTGAACTGGTGCGCCCGCAAAACGCCGCTCTGGAAGGGGCGATTTCTGGTCGAGCGCTTTACGATGGCCGCCTTGATCCAGATGAAGCACTGGCCTTATTGTCAAAAAACAGCGATAAAACGAGCGCATAGAGCAAAAAACGGGAAGCGATAAATCATGCTGAAAACGAGGGTCATTCCCTGTCTTGATGTCAAAGATGGGCGCGTCGTCAAGGGCGTCAATTTTGTTGATCTGATTGATGCTGGGGATCCCGTTGAGAGCGCCAAGGCCTATGATGCGGCGGGCGCAGACGAGCTGACTTTTCTTGATATCACAGCCTCCAGCGATAATCGCGACACCATTTATGATGTGGTGTCAAAAACCGCCGAACATTGCTTTATGCCGCTGACGGTCGGTGGCGGCGTGCGCCAGGTCGCAGATGTACGCAAACTGCTGGAAGCTGGCGCCGATAAGGTGGCGATCAACACCGCCGCCGTCAATGATCGTGATCTCGTGCGTCGGGCCGCGCAAAAATTTGGCAATCAGTGCATTGTCATCTCCATTGATGCCAAGCAGGTCAGCACGGAGGGTGCGCCAAAACGCTGGGAGATTTTCACCCATGGCGGGCGCAAGCCAACCGGCATTGACGCCATCGAATTTGCCGCCGAAGTGGTGTCGCTGGGAGCAGGGGAGCTACTGGTCACCAGCATGGACAAGGATGGCACGCAATCTGGTTTCAATATTGAGCTGACACGGGCCATTGCTGATAGCGTCAGCGTTCCAGTCATCGCCTCTGGCGGTGTTGGCACGCTGGAGCATATGGTGGAAGGCGTGCGTGATGGTCACGCCAGCGCCGTGCTAGCCGCCTCTATCTTTCATTTTGGCACTTTTTCCATCGGCGAAACCAAACAATATATGAAAGATGCCGGATTGCCTGTTAGAATGGATTGATTAGATTTCATCAGTCAAGGACCGTCATGACCCAAAACACTTCCACAATACAATTACGCTATGTGGCTCTTGCCGGGGCTATACTCGCCGCTTGCATTGCGGTGCTGTTCTGGATGGGCCAGCCCGCTATCTGCAAGTGCGGGACGATCAAGCTTTGGCATGGCGTGGTTGTCAGCTCGGAAAACTCGCAGCATCTGTCTGACTGGTATTCCCCCTCACATTTCATACATGGCCTGTTGTTTTACGGCGCGCTGGCATGGCTTTTGGGATCTTTATCTATTGGCGCGCGGCTAAGCATCGCCATGTTGATCGAGAGCGTTTGGGAAATATTTGAAAATACCGACTTCATCATCAACCGCTATCGCGAGGCCACCATCGCGCTAGATTATTTCGGTGATAGCGTATTGAATTCCACCAGCGATATTTTGTTCATGGTGATCGGCTTTTTCGTCGCCTGGCGCGCCCCGATATGGGTGTCGGTATTGTTGATTGTGGTTCTTGAGCTAAGCGTTGGCTACATCATTCGCGATAATCTTACCCTCAATATCATCATGCTGCTCTATCCCATTGAGGCTATCAAAACCTGGCAGATGGGGTAAGCCAATATTCTTAAGGAAACCAAGATGAAAAATCTGCTGTTGATTTTAGTTTTTTTTACCAGCCTGACCGCACCAGCTTATAGCGCTGATGTCGTGACAACCAAAAATATTGGCATGGAATTGGCCCGCGATATTGCCAGTGCCGCTGTGAAAGCATGCAACACGATGGGTTATCAGGTGAGCGCCGTTGTGGTCGATCGTAGCGCGAGTTTGCGCGCCGCCCTTCGCGATGACTTTGCCTCACGCTTCACACTGGAAATCGCTCAAAAGAAAGCCAATTTGTCGATCATGGCAGGAATGGATTCGGGGCCTTTTCGCAAACTTCGCGAAGATATTCGCCCAGACCTCAACACCATTGAGGGTCTTGTGGTGATGGAAGGGGGCATCTTGATTGTCGCCGATGGTAACAGGATTGGAGCTATTGGGGTGAGCGGAGCGCCGGGTGGTGACAAGGATGTTGCCTGCGCTAAAAAAGGTATTGAGGCGCATATCGAACGCATAGAGTTTGCGAATTGATCAAAAGTGATGCCTTCAGAAACCGGCGGATCGAGATCGGGAATGCCAGCGAATGACCATTACTCGTATTATATCCGCCCTGCTGGTAGCAGCTGTGATCGGCGGATTGTTGGTTGCAGGCTGGTATCTTTTTGGCCAGCTGACGGTGAATGGTTCTGACTATGTGCTGAAATATGGTATTCGCAACGGCTTTGGTATTTTTGTAGTGGCGTTTATTGGCTGGACGGCAGGGCTGCTGGTTTTTGGTGCGCTCTTTTGGCTGTGGTTGCATAAACGAGGGAAAACAGATTGGCCTCATGCCGTCATTCTCGGCGGGCTGTTCGGGTTTATCGTTTGTTTTGCCCTCCTCACCAATGGGTTTCAGCTTCTGCCTGCTGGTTCTGGAAATTTTTCCGCTGGAGATAATGTTGGTGCGACCTGGATTAATGGGCGTCTCACCGCTCATGGCTGGTGGTCGTGTTTTGTGGCCTCGTTGATATTTGCTGCCTCCGCAGTGCCAGTTTCCCTTTCTTTGTGGTGGGTGGCTTATCGAGCTGGGCGAAAAGTTGCTTAACGCACCGTGATCAAATGGCCCGGCTTTAAAAGCTGCAAAATCATCCGCAAATCTGTTTCAGTAAATGCCAGACAGCCAGCCGTTGGTCGCAGATTATCGTGGGACAAGTGCATGAAAATGGCACTGCCCAGGTTTATTGCGCGGCGCGAAATATTATAATCCAGCACGACGATCAAATCATAGGCATGGTCGTCGCGCCAAAGGCTTTCGCAGCTGGCACGGTAGGGGAGTTGTACGGGTTGGTTATAGTTGCGATCAAGTGGCTCATCACACCAGCCTTGATCGTAGCGTAAGGGTTTGATCGGCAACAAAGTTTTAGGTCGAGCAATGCGATCAGCGCGATAATAGACGCCCATAATTGGCCATGTCCCGATAGGGGTTGCGCCGTCGCCTTCATATTTGCGAGCGCTGCGACCGGCGTGGCCCAACTGACAGGGAAATGACCGGTCACCAATTCTCAGCTGGCCATTTGTGGCACTTGCGCAGATCGACCTTAAGATCATGGTTTTGTTCGTAACCTTGTGTTTTTTCACTTTCGTTCACAAACCAGTGTCATTGTCTGCCATTTCCTTGTGCAATCGTGTAACTTGGAGCATAAACTAGAATGAACACTGGCAAAAGCAAACCCTACATTAAAGAGGTCCTTTATGAGCACGAAGCGATGTATTCTCGTTGTTGATGATGACGAAGATTTGCGCACCTCTCTTGTTGAACAGCTTGATTTACATAATGAATTTGGAACGCTGAATGCTAATTGCGCGGTTGATGCAATCAAGCTGATGAAAAGCAATCATGTCGATCTGGTTTTGCTCGATGTGGGCCTTCCCGATATGGATGGCCGTGAAGTCTGCAAGGTGATGCGATCTGATGGGTTCAAGGGACCGGTTATTATGCTGACGGGGCATGATAGCGAGGCCGATGAAATTCTTGGGCTGCAGTCCGGGGCCAGCGATTATGTCACCAAGCCGTTTCGGTTTGGAGCTTTACTGGCGCGTATCAGGGCGCAGCTTCGCCAACATGAGCAAAGCGAAGATGCCGTGTTTGCGATCGGTCGTTTTACCTTCCGTCCAGCGCAAAAAATGCTGGAAGAGGAAGATGGTCAAAAGGTCCGGTTGACCGAAAAAGAAACCTCTATCCTCAAATATCTCTACCGCGCCGACCATAAGGTGGTGACGCGCGAAATATTGCTGCATGAGGTCTGGGGCTATAATGCAGGCGTTACGACCCACACATTGGAAACCCATATCTATCGTTTGCGCCAGAAAATAGAATCGGATCCTTCCAACGCCGAATTATTGGTGACCGAAGCTGGCGGATACAAGCTGGTGCCATAAAGAACCAGCTGACGCGAATTACTTAATATTTTATTAAACTAGGTGCTCTCGTCTGGACAAGCGTGGATAGAATCGGTTTTATTGAACTAAGTTCAGTTCATGCTCATCAAAAACAAGTGTCGCAACATCTGTTTACAGTGAATATATTCGCTGTAAAATGATGAAGAGTAATACAACGCGCTCTTTTGATTGCGAGTTTTCTTTGTAAATGTTGACTTATTCGGGGGCCGCACGGAGAGTCCGTCTTTTCGCGCTGTTTTGTGGCCGGTATCGTCCGGCCTTCACCCTGTTTCCATTCGCACTGAACCTGATTTCATCAGGGTACCGCCGGGATAGAACGATGCTTCTAGATAAAGACGTTGGAATTTTACAAAAACTGCCGATTTTTAGCGGTATGGACCGCGAACATCTCTCGATGATCGCGTTTAGTTCCGAGCGACTTTTGTTTCGTCGCGGCGAAAAGCTGATGGTCGATGGCCAGTTGGGACATGCAGCTTTTGTTGTCCTGTCGGGGTCAGCAGAAATTATTGAAGGCAGTGGCGAAAAACGGCGCATTCATCTGGTGGGACCAGGGGCCATGTTGGGCGAGCTGGCAATGCTTGTCGAATTTACCTTTTCGTCAACGGCCATTGCTAGTGAAGAGTTGGAAGTCATTGAACTACCAAGAGAACTGATCCATCGAATGATGCAACAATTTCCGCCCATCGCCGAACATTTCTCCATGCGCATTCATGGCCGTCTGTCGAAAATGGTCGAACAATTACGCCGTTTCGATCGCCCCTCTGGCGCGCCGGTCGCTCCTCTAGAACCAGTGATGCCAACGCATATCGAGAAAACCGACATCCCCGAAGAGGTGTCTTAGGGGAGGGGCTTTCTAGCTGCCAAACCGGTCTTCAATATACCCAGCCAGCACCGTTTTAAACTCGTCTGCGATGCGCTCGCCCCGCAGGGTCATGGCTTTTTTGCCGTCGATGAACACGGGGGCGGCGGGGGTTTCGCCGGTGCCGGGAAGTGAAATACCGATGTCGGCCTGTTTGCTTTCCCCCGGACCATTGACGATGCAGCCCATAACAGCAATGTCGAGCTGCTCGACACCGGGGAATTTGGAGCGCCATTGCGGCATCTGCTCACGTATATGGTCCGAAATATCGCGCGCCAGTTCTTGAAAAACCGTCGATGTGGTGCGCCCGCAGCCGGGGCAGGCAATGACTTGGGGCGTGAAATGGCGCAGATCCAGGCTTTGCAGAATTTCCTGGGCAATCTGCACTTCGGTGGTACGTGGTTCACCGGGTTCCGGTGTCAGGGACACGCGAATGGTATCGCCAATACCCTGTTGTAAAATGATCGCCAAACCTGCCGTTGAGGAAACGGTGCCCTTGATACCCATGCCAGCTTCTGTAAGGCCCAAATGCAGGGCATGATTGTAGCGAGCGGCAAGCATTTTATAAACGGCAAGTAGATCCTGCACCTTGCTGACCTTGGCCGAAAGCACGATTTTGTCGGCACCCATACCCATTTTTTGCGCAAGTTCCGCGTTCAATAGTGCTGATTGCACAATCGCTTCATGAAGAACATTTTGTGTCTCAAGCGGGGCAGGGGCTTTGGCGTTTTCATCCATCAGCTGAGTCAGCAATTCCTGATCCAGGGACCCCCAATTGACCCCAATGCGCACCGGCTTGTCATATTGCATGGCGATGTCAATGATGCGCGAAAACTGGTCGGAGCGTTTGGCGCGATAGCCGACATTACCAGGATTTATACGATATTTATCAAGTGCTTGCGCCGTATCAGGAAATTCTTGCAGTAGCGTATGGCCGATATAATGAAAATCACCAATGAGCGGCACATTAACACCTAGCGCATCAAGACGCTCCTTAATATATGGCACAGCCTTGGCAGCTTCCTTGCGGTCAACCGTAATGCGCACAAGCTCGGAACCACTTTTGGTCAGCTCCGCGATCTGGTTTGTAGTGGCCTCAATGTCAGCCGTATCGGTGTTGGTCATGGACTGCACGCGAATGGGTGCCCCACCGCCAATGGTCAGATTGCCGACCCTTACCTGCTTCGTCTCATGCCGTTTCATTTGGCTTTGCCCTTCGTTAACGCTCGCACTATAGATAGCGAGAATGTCCTACGCGGACGGCGGTCCTGTGCGGACAGCAACAGGGGATGATCCCCTGTACCCCACTTTAAAGAGGGGTTGAAAGGGTACTGTGCTCAAATAGCGATAGCGGTAGCACAAACATAGTCACCCTTTTCTGCCAGCTGCATAAGCTGCCTGACCGGCGAGGTCATTTATATATTCTAGCTTATGGGTGAAACGCAATGAACAAGCAATCAAACAACGACATCATCAATCCATTTGCGCGTTTGCGCACGCTGCTTGGCGATATGAAGCCCGGCATTGAGCCGGCGATTGATATGACGATTGGGGCACCAAGGCATGCGTTTCCTCCGTTTGTCAAACAGGTGCTGGCTGATAAGCATGAGCTTTATATCAAATATCCAGCGATTCGCGCCATTCCCGAACTCGCCAATGCGATCGCTAGCTGGATTGAGCAGCGCTATGATCTGCAAGGGCATATCGATCCAGATCACATGCTGTTGCCGGTGATGGGATCAAGAGAGGGCTTGTTTTCGGCGGTGTTTACCGCAAGAGACATGACAGAGCGCGAACGTCCCGTAGCGCTCATTCCCAATCCGTTTTATCAGGTCTATGCCTCAGGGGCACTGGCCGCAAAGCTGGAGCCGGTATATCTGGAGGCCCCCGCGCAAAATGGTTATTTGCCAGATCTCGATAAGCTTGGTGAAAACAAGGCTCTATTAGAGCGCACCAGCGTATTATTTTTGTGTTCGCCATCCAATCCACAAGGAGCAATTGCCTCTAAAAGCTATTTGCAGCAGGCGATTTCGCTGGCCCGGGCAAATAATTTCATGATTTTTGCCGATGAATGCTATTCGGAAATTTATTTTGACGAAAAACCCATGGGCATATTGCAGGCCGCCCATTTGATGAGCGG
Source organism: Alphaproteobacteria bacterium (assembly GCA_024280895.1). Taxonomy (GTDB): domain Bacteria; phylum Pseudomonadota; class Alphaproteobacteria; order Rhizobiales; family JAKIUO01; genus JAKIUO01. The sequence goes on from JAJRPI010000096.1 coordinate 78,773, forward strand.
GGATTTCTCAAATGTCGTCGCGTTCAACTCTTTGTCCAAGCGTTCCAATCTACCAGGATTGCGCTCAGGATTTGTGGCGGGTGATCACCAATTTATGGAAAAATACGCACGTTTTCGCAATGTTTCATGCCCGCAAATGCCGCTTCCGGTACAGCATGCCAGTGCAAAGGTCTGGGCGGACGAGCCTCATGTTGTCGTCAATAGAGCGCTTTACGCGGCCAAGATGGAGCTGGCGGAAAAGATACTTAAAAACCACATTTTATTCCAAAAACCGAGTGGCGGGTTCTTTTTATGGATAAAAATGAGTGATTTAGGGGGGGGAGAGCGTGCAACGGAAAGGATTTGGAAAGGATGCGGTGTCAAAATGCTTCCAGGTGCCTATCTTGCAAAAGAGGATCTCGGCGCATGTAAGGGAGCAAATCTTGCTCACAATGATGTCCGCATCGCCTTAGTGCATGACCTTGAGACCACAAGATTGGCTTTGGAGCGTATAGTTTCAGTTATTTAGCGAGGGTCTTCGAGGAATGTCGATAGTTGCGAATATTGAGCACACGCGTTTGTTTCCAGATAGTCTGGGTTCGGGAGCAGAACGTGCATTAACGAGGTTTATTGGTGGGTTTTTGATCATGGCGGCGATTGCCGGATGGTTGTGCCTTGCCACATGGTCCAATCATGATCCCAGCATGTCTAATGCGACCGATCTTGCAGCTACCAACCTGCTTGGTAGTGGCGGGGCGATCATTGCTGATTTGTTGTTTCAGACATTGGGCCTGGCATCCATATTGGTGTTTTTTCCAATGGCGGCATGGGGCTGGCATTTACTCACACTGATCACACCAAATCGTGTTATCGAGCGCTTGTTACTATGGCCACTATCGTTGGCCATGCTGGCGGGTGCTTTTGCGGCATTGTCGGTTGCCAAAGGCTGGCCTTTGTCTGTTGGTCATGGCGGCTTTATCGGCGACCATGTTTTGCGCTCCGTGATGATTGCGGGATCGTTCATTGAGATCAATACCGCTATTACCAAATTATTGGCCAATGTCCTTTTGCCGATCTTGAGTTTTTGGGGTCTTTCTGCTGCATGTGGGATCAAGCCGTCCAATTATGCGCTTTTGCTGAAACCGGCAACGGGTAAATCAACGCCGTCATTCGATGAAGAAGTGATCGACTATATTGCCGAGCCTGGCGCTCCTGTTGATGCTTATAGTGAGCAGACCAATCGTATTCCTGTTCTTGGTCATGTCGATCACATGGGCCGCATTGAACCAATGGTGCCAGCTCCCGTCGTTGCCGAGCAAGCAGCTCCCGCAACAGTGGAAGAAGAGCAGACCAGCGTTCCGGAAAACATTCAGCCAGTTGAAGAGGTTGTACCAATGAGCAACAAAGCACCAATGGAAAACAATGTTGTGTCGATGAATGGCCAGCCCGTGGCGACATCAGCATCAACGCCGCCAACTCCCGTTTATGCTTATGACCCTGAAACGGACAAGAAGCAGAGCCGGGCCAAAGTAATCCGCAGTGAGCAATTGCCTTTGCTGGATACGCATCAGAACGGCTTTTCCTTGCCGCCACTTGAGTTTTTGAAACCAACGCCGCTTGGTACCAAAGGCGTGGTATTGTCAGACGAAGAACTGCAAAAGAGGGCTGACCTGCTTGAACAGGTGCTTGAAGACTTCAAAGTCAAGGGTGAAGTGATCGACGTCAAACCCGGTCCCATCGTCACTATGTACGAATTTGAACCAGCCAGAGGTGTCAAATCTGCGCAGATCATTGGACTTGCTGATGATATTGCCCGCACCATGGGTGCCATCTCGGCTCGTGTTGCCGTTGTCCCAGGACGTAACGCCATTGGCATCGAGTTGCCAAATGAAACGCGCGAAATCGTTTATTTGCGCGAGCAGCTGGAATATATTTACACGAGTGATAAAAAAGCCAAGCTGCCATTGGTACTCGGCAAAGATATTTCTGGTGCGGCCAATATTGTTGACCTTGCCAAAATGCCCCATTTGCTCATTGCTGGTACCACTGGCTCTGGTAAGTCGGTTGGCATCAACACCATGATTTTGTCACTGCTGTATAATTTGACCCCAGAGCAGTGCAAATTCATCATGATTGATCCAAAAATGCTGGAGCTGTCCATTTATGATGGCATCCCGCATTTGCTGACACCCGTTGTCACGGATCCCAAAAAGGCGGTCGTTGCGCTCAATTGGGTGGTGCGTGAGATGGATGAGCGCTATCAGAAAATGTCGAAGATCAATGTGCGTAATATTGGTGGCTATAATACTCGTATCAAGGAAGCCAAAGAGCATGGTGTCGAGATCACCAACACTGTACAGACCGGCTTTGACAAAGGCACGGGGCAGGCGATCTATGAACAGCAAAAGCTTGATTATCAAGAGCTACCTTTTATCGTCGTGGTAATCGACGAGATGGCCGATCTGATGATGGTAGCTGGCAAGGAAATCGAGGGATCTATTCAGCGTTTGGCGCAAAAAGCCCGTGCGGCCGGTATTCATCTGATTACCGCCACACAGCGTCCAAGCGTCGATGTTATCACCGGTACCATCAAAGCCAACTTCCCCACCCGGATCAGTTTTCAGGTCACCTCGAAAATCGATAGCCGCACCATTCTTGGTGAAATGGGTGCTGAACAATTGCTTGGTATGGGCGACATGCTGCACATGGCAGGGGGTGGCCAGATCACCCGCGTTCACGGTTCCTTTGTTTCAGATGAAGAAGTCGAACGGGTAGCCAACTATCTTAAAGCCCAGGGTGTGCCGCAATATCTTGATGCGGTCACCAAGGGCCTGCAAGAAGAGGCAGATCTGCCGAGCGCCAAGGATACCGCCAAAGAGAAATTTGAAAGTCTCTATGATGAAGCCGTGGCAATTGTGGTACGTGATCAAAAAGCTTCGACCAGCTACGTTCAGCGGCGCTTGTCAATTGGTTATAATAAAGCGGCGACATTGATTGAGCGCATGGAAGATGAAGGGGTTATTGGTCGCGCCAATAATGCTGGAAAACGCGAAATTCTCGTGCCCGCCGATCCATCCGAAGCGGCGATGTAACAAAGCTAAGTGCATCAATAAGAATACAAAATCATGCAGCTCGCACCTTTGTGCGGGCTGCTTTTTTGTTATACGTTTTTCTGAGGGATTGCCAATAAAACGATGCAATAGCATGGCTTTATTTGTTGCGGAAATAACACTCATACAAGCTCATTGCTGCACGATCCCCAAGATAGTTGTAATGGCGCCGGGTTGATCCAATTTTAGCCATGAAGTTGACGCATCACTAGTCATGCGGCCTACGCTATTCCAAAATCTGGCTATTCTCAAATAGCGCGTTTGGGTATACACGGCGATGTGTGGAGCATTGATCTGATCAATACAGGATGGCAAGATCGGCAATATTGCCGTTATCGAACCTCAGGGGGACACTTAAATGAATTTTTCGGGGCCTGATTTTTACGTTGAAGAACGGCTTGGCGCTGTGCTCAAGAAAGGCAGCTTACTGATCGCTGGCTTGTTGATTTGTGTGGGGTTCTCGGCCCCATCAATGGCGCTTGATGATGTACGGGTCAGCAAGGAGAAACCAGCGGTCAATGCTATTTCCGGGAGTGCCTGGACAGCCGAAGTGACGCCAGCTGAGCCAGATAATAGTCGTTCTGCATTGCCAGAAGGCCAGCGTGAACTGCTGCAAAAAATCAATGATTTTATGCAAAAATTCAATGATCTTAAAGGTCAGTTCATTCAGACCAATCCCGATAATGTGGTGCAAAAGGGTGTGTTCTATGTGTTGCGCCCCGGACGCATGCGCTTTGATTATGCGCGCCCCAGTCGTCTGCGTATCGTTTCGGACGGAGAATATCTCTCGATCGAAGACCATGACCTCAAGACCGTCAACAAATATCCACTTGAATCAACACCCTTTAGAATGTTGCTGACAAAAAATGTGAATTTGCAACGAGATGCACGGATTTTGTCGCTGGCAAGCACGGAGAGTAGCGCATCAATTAAGCTGGCTGACCGAAGTGGCCAGTCGGCCGGTCAGATACAATTGTTTTTCTCGATGCCCGAAGTTGAGCTGAAAGAATGGGTGATCACAGATGCTCAAGGGCTGCATACGCGCATTGAGATCAGCAATTTGAACTATGAGAAGAAGCTTGGCAAAAAACTGTTTGCTGCTTCCAATATTGGTCTTGCAAACGTATTTGACGAAAAATAATATCGTTTCCAAGTTTTGCGATAGCCAAACATAAGGGGCTGAAAACACATGTTTTCAGCCCTTTTTACGTGTGGTCTTGTATTGGTTCAAAAAGAGCATATCTATCCATTAAGGTGATCGTCAAACGTTCTTGGGATCGCAGTCCCTCGTTATCCCAAGCGAGGATCACCAAGCGTCGGTGCCCTCCCGACGCCCGCATTAGCGGTAAACAGGTGTTCGGTTCATCCCCCAAGTTTGAGCCGGACACCTAATTTTTTGGTTTTCCTGTGGAGCAATAGGGGGTCGTTACAAAACATCCCTTTGTTCTATTGGCCCCTCGCTCATAAGATGGTCTTATATCAAGTAACATGCCATATGGCTCGCTATGATCCCATGAAACAGGTCAGTATTTAAGTAGCCTGGTATTATGAGTGCATTTAGGGAGTAGGGGAACATCCATGAATATCAGACTGGCCACGTGGAACATAAATTCAGCTCGCTTGCGCATGCCGCAGATCCTGCGGTTCTTGCAAGAATATGATGTCGATGTGTTATGTCTGCAGGAAATAAAATGCCAAAATGAACAGTTTCCGCTCGAAGAGTTGGCCGCCCAGGGCTATGAGCATGTTGAGCTGAACGGACAAAAGGCCTATCATGGTGTTGCGACATTGGCTCGCATGCCGTTGCGTACAGTCGAGCGCACGGTGTTTGGTGGCATCGATGAAGCTCGTCACCTTAATGTTGAAATGCCAGGGGTTAAACGCGGTGGTAAACCCGTGCAAATTCATAATTTCTATGTTCCCGCCGGAGGGGACGCGCCCGACATAAAGACCAATCCGAAATTCGCCCACAAGCTTGATTTTCTGACCGATATGGCGACAAACTTTAGCAAACAAAAAGATCGTAACGACCCGATGATCCTGGTGGGGGATCTCAATATCGCCCCTTTGGAAAATGATGTCTGGTCGCATAAGCAAATGCTCAAAATTGTCTCTCATACGCCTATTGAGGTGGAGCATCTCGACAAGGTTGCGCAATCCCTGTCATGGATTGATGCCATGCGTTGCCACGTCCCCGATGAGGAAAAACTTTTTACCTGGTGGAGCTATCGCGCCAAAGACTGGCAGGCTAGTAATCGCGGCCGACGCCTTGATCATGTGTGGGTGACACCAAGTCTGGAAGGTTGTGCGACCCATATGCAGGTTGTCGAACCGGCCCGTAGTTGGGAGCGCCCCTCCGATCATGCGCCAGTGATTGTCGATCTCAAAATTTAGGGCGTTACCATTAATCACATTCGAAAGCTTGAATATTCTGATTTAGAACATATCTAATCTAATGAAGCCCTTCGAACGGCGACTGATGAGAGAGGAGATTATGTGATGGTTGGACTGATTGAGCAATTGGCAGTTGATGGCATCATGACCTTGAACCGGGTGATTTTAAAACCCCAATATAGTGTCGATGATCTGCAGGAGCGCGTTGCGGTTTTGTGCGAAAATGTCAAAACATATCATTCAGATACGGGATTTTCCGGCGGGTTGGTCACACTCAATAAAGGCCTTGTTTCGAATGAGGGCAGTTCTATTGGTCAAGCGGTCGACAGCGAGCTGAAAGGCAAGGAAGCGCTGATCATTACTTTTTGGGACAGTTTTGAATTACATGAACAGTCCCATCGCTCGAAAACCTTTCAACCCTTGTTTAAAAAGGTGCTGGAGCTTTGCGAGAACGGCAATGAAGAATTAGCTTACGAAGTGTTGTGGTCTGGCAAAGCCTATAGTGAGGAGGAGGCGAGGGCAGCGCGGGCAGCCAAGGAAAAGTTCGCCAGCTTGCCTCTTGGATAATCAAGCGATAAAATTGATATCCTGGCGCTGATTGTTGATCAGCGTCCAACAGTGAGAGGGCTGTACGAGATTTTCACCAGGCAGATGGATTTGAGTTCCTGTTATAATGGCGATATCCGTTTGATGCGGGTCGATGACTTTCGAGGTTAGGCGGTCAATGTCTTGTTGGATGACAGCAAGTGCGGCGCTGGTGACCTCAAGCAGATTGTTATCACCTGGTTTGATGGCCTTTTCCATTCGGTAGATTAGCAGGCCATATTCCCCGTCATCTGTGAAAATTCTGTTGAGCTCCTTGTCTTCATCTTTCGTATAGCCCGAATAAGCGATCAAGGCGCCGCAGGCGCTGTTGAGCTCCTTCATACCAGGCCGCACGCAGCCACCCACTTCTCCTTGCGGGCCAAAACCGATATGAACCATGGCATAGATGACAAGTCTTTTTCGGTCGTGAATATCGGGGGCATGATTGTTCGCCACAGTCATTTCCATCTTGCCTCCAAACGGCAAACCGGCAAGACCGCCAAGTGAAAAACTCTTGCCCCAGCTTGCCTCGATTGCACTGATGAAAGAGGAACATATTTCATCTCGGCAAACGGATATGACAGGTAGGGTGTTTTCACTATTAAAACCAAGGGTCGCCAGAGTGGAGGCGGTTTTGACAATAAAAGCGCTCTCTTCAGTGGGATTTGGAAAATATTGCTGGATATTCGTCATCACCATGGTGGATACCTTCGCTGTCATGTAAAGAACTGATATTGCAGTGACCAGCATATGACGTGCGCGCCTCGATTTGAAGCGAAGATTTGCATGAGTTGTTGCGACGATCTCTTTGAGACTGGATTATGCCTTTTTGTTGTGAGGGAAATGGATATTATGAAAGCACTGATCACCGGGGCGAATAGGGGTATAGGTTTGGCCTTTTGCGCGCAGCTTTTGCAGCGCGGCGATGAGGTCACCGCTATTTGTCGTAAGAGCTCATCGGCGCTTGACGAGCTGGGAAACAAGAACGGCTCCAAGCTGCGTATCATTGAGGGCGTTGATGTCACCAGCGATGAAGAAGTCGGTCAACTGGCGAATGCGCTTGGCGAAGACAAGATCGACCTGTTGATCAATAATGCAGGCATTATGGCTTCTGTGACGCTTGAAAATCTCGATATTGCTTCTATTCAACAACAGTTTGAGATCAATGCGGTGGCGCCGCTGCGGGTCACTCATGCTTTGCTTGCCCATTTGTCGGATCACGCCAAAGTCGCCATTGTTACCTCCCGCATGGGATCGATTGATGACAATGATTCGGGTGGTTCCTATGGCTATCGCATGTCAAAAGCGGCTGCTAATATGGCGGGGCGCTCCTTGTCGGTTGACTTGAAGGACCGGGGGATTAGCGTCGCGCTGCTGCATCCTGGCTGGGTACGTACGGATATGACCGGCAATAATGGTCTGATTGATGCGTCCGAGTCAGCGAAAGGTCTGATAGAGATCATGGATCGGCTCAACCTCGATCAAACCGGACTGTTTTGGCATACTAATGGCGAGATCTTACCCTGGTAGGGGGCGCTGCGCTCCAGTTTTGAGTGCTTAGTGTTGAGTTGGTTTAATAACTAAGCACTCAACACTAAAGACTCAAAACTGGAGCGTAGCGACCACTAGGCCTCCAGCAGACCTTTCTCAATGGCCAGCTCGCGCAAATTATGTTCGGGGCGGGCGCCCATATGGCTGATGATTTCAGAAGCTGCAAGCGCTGCAAGCCGTCCACATTTTGCCAGCTCGTACTCTTTGGCATAGCCATACAGGAACCCGGCGGCATAAAGATCGCCTGCACCCGTTGTATCAACGACTTCATTGACGGGTTCGGCAGGAACGAGGATGCGTTCATCGCTGGTGAGAATCACGGAGCCAACAGCGCCTCTCGTGATCGCGACAAGATCACATTCAGCCCGTGCCTGATTGCAAGCCTCATCAAAGTCCTCGGTTTCATAGAGTGATAAAATTTCATCCTCATTGGCAAACAGAATATCGATGCCGCTTTTGATCAGCGCGCGAAATGTTGCACGGTGACGATCGACACAAAACCCATCCGACAAACTAAGGGCAACTTTGCGCCCCGCCTCGCCAGCGATCCGGGCCGCTTCAACAAAAGCTTCCTTGGCCTCTTGCGGGTCAAACAGATAACCTTCCAGATAGGTAATGCGGGCACCCTTGATCATCTCTATGTCCAGCTCGCCAACGCCAAGCTCTACAGAGGTGCCAAGAAAGGTATTCATGGTGCGCTCTCCGTCCGGGGTCACAAGGATCATGCAACGCGCAGTTGGTTGGCGTCCCTCCTTGCTGGCGGCCTTTGTCTGATAGGTGACGCCCGCGGCCCGTAAGTCATGCCCAAACACATCTCCCAGATGATCATTGGCTACCTTGCCAATAAAGGCGGCCCCCCCGCCAAAGCTTGCAAGGCCCGCCATGCTGTTGGCGGCCGATCCACCCGAAACCTCAATCGCTGGACCCATAAGCTCATAAAGGCTGTCGGCTTCTGCCGTATCAATGAGGCGCATATGCCCTTTGGCAAGATTGTTGTCGGTGAGAAATTGGTCCTGGCAGCGGGCCAGAACATCGACAATGGCATTGCCAATGCCAAGGACATCATAACGAGAGTGAGGCATGATAAGGTCTTTCGATAAGCATGAAGAAGAGTTGTAAGGCTGTGGAAAACATCGGCAGCCTATCTGTGTTGATGTGAAGACGCAAGAAAGCAATGGGCCGCCCGGGAAAAGGCCGTCTCTTGAGGATGTAAAACTACTATAAAATAAGTATTGGACCTGCTCGGCTAAAAATGGCGAAAATCTATAAAACCCTGTTATTTCAATGCAATATTAATAATAATTGATCATCAAAGGTTAACGTCAAAAATAGTAAATGCGTTAACTACAGTAAAAATAGCCCATATATAGGCATGTAGCAGAATGAAACCCGTTTACCATTCAATTTACTTACTATTAATCATGATAATAGATGATTGACCTAGTTAAAGTTTATGAGGACATGGACGATGTTTGAGGGAATAGCGTCCATATCCGGTTAAGTTGAGGGATGGTTAGACCGCTTGGCGGGCTAAATATTTTCAGGGGCATGTTGCTCTTTATTGATGGTTATACAGAGTGGAAACTCTGGTCTGCGCTGTTTGAACGCATCTCGTGGATGACGTTTCTGGTAGACAACTACATCAATTCTCCTCTATACGCCGCCGGATACACTATTTAAGTGTGATTTGCACTTGGAGATGAAAATCTTCCTGTAAATCATGGCAAGCAATAGTGCGGCCTTATTAGTAAAGCCAGTTGCCGGCGATTTAAGTATTGGCAAGCTGGTTGTTCGTACTAGGAGAGGATGTTATGAGTATAATGTTGAGTGATCGTATTAAAGTTGTTTTGAGTGTAGTTATCGCTTCGGGGTCATTTTTGTTTGTTCCAGGCAATGCAGGTGCAAAAACCTGCGATGTAATGGCGAAATCATTTCGTTGCATGAGCGGTGTTGCAAAGAAAAAAGCGGTTGTAAAAAAGAGCTATAAAGTTGCATCAATCCGTCCAACGCGGACGCTGAGAGATGTTGGTTCTCCCGTTGTTAATGCAGAGCCTAAAGCGAAACCTAAATCTCGCGTCAAGGTCCGCTCCACCAGGAAGAGAAAAGGTGCGCGGCGCTCGAAACGCAAAACAAGAGTTGCGCGTCGCACTAAAAAGTCCTTTCGCAAGAACAAATCGCTGCGTAAAATCGGTCGTCGGTTGAATGCGCGCTCTGCACGCAAATTGACCAAGCGCGGCTCGGCAAAACGTAAGAGAGTAAGTAGCAAGTCCAAACGCGGCTGGAGAACTCGTAGTAAGGGTCTTGGCTATACAGCGGCAAACCGCGGCGTTTCGACAAGCTGTTTTCCCAGGCGTCTACGTAACCTCTTGAAAAAGGTTTCTGCTCACTATGGTCGCAAATTGCACATTACCTCTGGCTATCGCTCCCATCGGCACAATCGCCGGGTTGGTGGCGCCAGACGTTCGCAGCATTTGCATTGTACAGCCGCTGACTTTTATGTCCCCGGCGTTAATAAATATGCCTTGGCCCGTTATCTTAAGAGAATGCCTGGTCGCGGCGGTGTTGGCACCTATGGCGGTAACCGTATCGTTCATCTCGATGTTGGACCACGTCGTAGCTGGCATTGGGGTGGTCGTAAGAGACGCCACGCGTCGAAAAAGCGTCGCTATCGCAACAAACGGCGCTTGAGCCGGGTGATGAGAGCCCGTCGTATTGCCCGTAAGCGCCGGATGGCAACTTTCCGGGGTTCCCTGAGCTAGGGGCCTCAAAAGGACAAGAATTAAGGCGCTCGCCAGAAACTGCATCAGGCTCTTGAAGCAAGAGTTTTGATGATCTGGCGGGATCCACCCGATCTTGATCAATGTGTTTTTGATCCCGGTCACTTAAGCATGTAGTGCGTCGTAAAGGAGGTCCCGTTACCGGCCAGTCAAATGGTCGCTCGGGGCCTCCTTTTTTTTGGCTATTTTCATATTTTTGCTATTTAGTCAGGCATTTTTCCCAGCCAATGATGGCTTGTTTGCGGGGCAGGGACCAATGATAGCCGCCAAGTCCACCGCCTTTGCGCAAAACACGGTGGCAAGGCACCACGAAACTGATGGGATTGCGACCAACTGCAGAGCCGACGGCGCGGTGGGCCAGCGGTTTATCGATGCTGGCGGCCAGATTGCCATAGGTTACATATTGGCCGGGGCGGATTTGCAACAGGCTTTTCCAGACGCTTAATTCAAAATCGGAGCCGATGAGAACAACCCGTAAAGGCTGGGCTTCTCGCCAGTTGGCGGTAGAAAAGACACGGGCAGCGGCCGGACCGGTAATCGTTTCATCTTCGATATAGGTCGCTTTGGGCCAGCGCCGCTGCATATCTTGCAGGGCCTCAAGGCGCTGATGGTCGCCATCAGCAAAACCAAGCCCTGCGATGCCCCGTTTCGTCACCATTAGCAGCGCCAGGCCAAACGGGCTGTCATGAAAGCCGTAATGTATGAGTAGCCCTTTGCCCTTGCGTGCATATTCTCCAGGGCTCAAGGCTTCATATTGCACAAACAGATCATGCAGGCGGCCACTTCCTGACAGGCCGGTTTTAAAGCTGGTTTGCAAAACGCTGTTATTGTCATCAAGTAGCCGCTTGGCGTGATCAAGGGTCAAAGACTGCAAAAATGCTTTGGGGGTGAGACCTGCCCAGCGATGAAACAGTTTGTGAAATTGCGTTGGCTCCAGACCTACATGATGGGCAATTTCGTCTAGTGGGGGCTGTTCGAGCGCATGATCCTTGATGAATAAAATGGCATCGCGGACCAGCAGATAATCCATCGTTGAGGTGGGAAGAGGGGATCGTTTGCCGAGTTTGTTCATGGCAGGGATATTAGGCGCGCCAAGGCAGGCTGGCGACCCGTTTCTTGTTGGTTTTGCCCGTTTCTTGTTGGTTTTGATTGTTTGTCCCCGGATCGTCTAATTGATCCGCATTTTATTGAGGGCTTGATTGAGGTTTTTAGTGAAATCCCGTTTTTCATCATCGGATAAAAAGTTTGCAAAGACCAGTTTGTTGCCATGGGAGGAGGCTTCCACCTGACAAGATTTTCCGCGTCGTTCGCGTATTTTCAGCTTTACCCAATAGGGATTGAAGCACCATTGGCGCTTCTCACCGCGTAACGGATGATGGGTGATCGACAGTTGATCGGGGGTCAGTTCGATCGTTTCATATACGCCCGCATCACGATAGTTCGCTTTGAAGGCATAATATAATATAAGGACATCAAGGCCAAAAAATCCGAGCACTGGCCAGGCACCTTTTGGTAGAACCAAAGGCCAATGGTAATGCTTATAAAGGTGACGGCGAGCATCACGATCTTGAAACCCTTGGGGGACAAGGAGCGATGCGGTGATAATAGTGCACTAAAACAGGGGGAGCGTTGATCGGCTCCGATATTTTGTTCCATGACAGGACTTCCGCCGAGAGGTACTAGGTTCCAAAGTAGAAATTTTCTTCCAGCAGGTTATCATTCATGAACGCCAAACCACCAGAAAAAAAGACGTCAACAAAAAAAGCCGTGCGCAAAAACCCCCGGTCTCGCTCGAAGTTGAAAAAAGCGGAAATTGAAGCAATGTTTTTTCGCTTGCGTGAGGCTCGACCCGAACCCCAAAGCGAACTTAATTACTCCAACCCCTATACGCTGGTGGTGGCCGTTGCTCTGTCAGCGCAAGCCACCGATGTGGGGGTCAACAAAGCCACCAGAGCTTTATTTGAGAAGGTTACGACCCCGGCGCAAATGGTGTCTTTGGGCGAGACCAAGCTGATAGAGTATATCCGCACTATCGGCCTGTTTCGCACCAAAGCGAAAAATGTCATCGCCCTGTCGCAAATGTTGCTAGATGATTTTGGCGGCGAAGTGCCAGCGGACCGTGAGCAGCTGGAAAGATTGCCCGGAGTGGGGCGAAAGACTGCCAGTGTGGTCGCAAATGTCGCATTTGGAGAACCAACCATTGCGGTAGATACGCATATTTTTCGGGTCTCGAATCGCACGGGGTTGGGGCCTGGAAAAACACCCAATGCCGTCGAGGAAATTCTTGAGCGGATTGTGCCAGAACCTTATAAATTGCACGCTCATCACTGGCTTATTTTACAGGGCCGCTACATCTGCAAAGCGCGCAAGCCAGATTGCCCAAACTGCCAGATTACCGACCTTTGCAAATTTAATAAAAAGCTGCTGATGCCATAACAAAAAGGGTCATATTCGATCATTTCGAACCGCCTCACTTGAAAGAATGATAAAAAGTTATACTCTTAATATGATATAAGTCATTTACTTGTTATTATTGATGAATTTAGTATTGAGATGATTTCAGGTAATGAGGAGTTCCAACATGGAAAAAGCAGTGCGGGCGTTAAATGGCAAGCGTAAACCACGTGTCGCAAAATCCCTGTCCAAGGGTAAGACAAAGGGTAAAAAGGCAGCCAAAAAATTGGCGAAAAAGTCTGGCGCCAAGAAGGCGACACAAGGCATTGGCGTGCTGGGTGCTCTGACTAAAATGCACCATGATCAAGATACTATTCGTGAAGCGTTTGAAAGCGGTGATTATCCTTATAAAAAGAAAATCAAACGAGCGGTTTACGAGACGCACAAGCGTGAGCTGCAAGTCGAATTGCTGAAAGTTCAGGACTGGGTCGAAAAGACCGGGGAACGTGTCGTGATCTTGTTTGAGGGCCGTGATGCAGCTGGCAAGGGTGGTACGATCAAGCGTTTCATGGAGCATCTCAATCCACGTGCCGCGCGGGTCGTGGCGCTCAACAAGCCAACAGAGCGGGAAAGTTCGCAATGGTACTATCAGCGTTATATCGAGCATCTACCCTCGGCTGGTGAAATGGTGCTGTTTGATCGCTCCTGGTATAATCGTGCCGGTGTCGAACGGGTGATGGATTTTTGCACACCCAATCAATATCTTGAGTTCATGCGCCAGACCCCGATGTTCGAGCGCATGCTCGTGCAGTCCGGCATTCGTCTCTACAAATATTATTTTTCGGTCACTCAGGACGAACAGCGTCGACGTTTCAAGTCGCGTGAGGGTGAACCTTTGAAACAGTGGAAATTGTCGCCTATTGATCGCGCCTCGCTTGGCAAATGGGACGATTATACCGAAGCCAAGGAAGCCATGTTCTTTTATACCGATACGGCGGATGCCCGCTGGATGATCGTTAAATCGGATGATAAAAAGCGCGCTCGTTTAAACACCATGCAGCATTTCTTGTCGACACTTGCCTATCCCGGCAAGGATCTGGATGTGGTACGAGGCCCCGATCCGCTGATTGTTGGTAATTCCGACCATGTGATTGGGCGCTCTGAACATATATTGGGAGCGAGCCTGCATCCCGCATTACGGCGCAAATAGCGCATTACGCAACGCTATGATATGGAACGCTCCTTCATCATTTGATGGAGGAGCGTTTATGTTTTTGGAGCTAATTTGGTGAATATCAGCCAGTAAAGGGCGCTGGCCGTCAGTAGCATGAAAATGCCCGAAAAAGCGACATCTGACAAGAAATGTCCACCCATGCCGATGCGCACGAGGCCCGATAGGCTGCCGATTAAAACGCCCCCAACTAACAGAATTTTTCGATAGCTGGATAATAGGAGAGCAAGGGCAAAAAACGCCATGAAAATGGAGGAGGATTCGCCCGATACAAACGAGCAGTTGCGATTGCAAGCCTGACTGGGAACAAGGGCCGGTGTGAATTTACCGCTGGCACCAAATTGCTCGGTTTGAATGGGCCGGGCACGTCCCCAGTTATCCTTTAAGATCGTATTGGTCAGCAAGCCGGGACCGATTACGAGGCAAGCCACGAGATATGCCCAGTGGGGCACCCCAAGTCCAAACAGGCGCGAGCGGCGCAAACCTGTGACCAGCAAGCCAATCAGAGCGATGGCGCAAAATGTGATGAACAAGATTTTGAAAATGCTGCGAGGAATAGTGCCCAGGGGGTTGCCGATCAGCAAAAACCGTCCCTTGCCTTCGTAAAATAAAGCGGATGTAAAAAGATCGATTTGCGGCCAAAGCGTAAAGATCAAAGCCGCCAGCAGACCGCACACGACACCGAAAACGGTAATCGTACGCAGAGCAAGAGGAGCATGAAGCGCGTCATCATTCATTCGCAGATGGCTTTCTTTTTGTTATGAATGGTTCTAACTTCCAATATAATCAATAGGTTGCTATATAGATAGAAAATCTATACAAGTTCATTTCGATAATTCTAAAGCTTATTGATGACCACAAGAAGTGAGTATGCGAAGAAATATGACCCAAGTTAAGAAAATCTCCAAACAATATTGCCGCTCTTTGCTGACAATCGGCGCGGGCGTCTTTGTTTTTGCGATAAGTACAGTTGACATTGCGCATGCAGCTCAATGCGGCCGGGCATCATGGTACGCGCTTGATGGGCGCAGAACGGCTAACGGTGAGATTATGAATTCGCGGCGCATGACGGCGGCTCATCGCACCTTGCGATTTGGTACAAAAGTGAGGGTACGAAATCGCCGCAATGGCCGTTCAGTGGTGGTACGCATAAATGATCGCGGGCCCTTTACACGTGGCCGCATCATCGATGTTTCGCGCGCCGCAGCCCGCAAGCTGGGCTTTGTGAGGCGCGGATCGACAAGTGTTTGTATATCGCGGTAAAAATGCCTTAGCTATTGAGCGTGCGGCTGATTTTCCCTGCGATGATATAACTGATGGGAAGGGCGGCGAGCGCTGCGCCAACGACCAACACCAAAATGGTGGTGCCCTGTGAGCTTAGCGAGGTGCCGCCGGCTGTCGGTGAAGACATGGCCAATACGCCTACAACCAATACGCCCATCAGTGTTGGCGCGATCATGATAAACAAGATAGCCATTATTTTGATCATAACATCCTCCCTATGGTTCGATTTCCCGTTAAAGCTGTGCAGGGAATTTAACATATAGGAAAAATGGCTCATTGATCTTACTCAAAAAGCCGAAATTTACTGCTATGTCACGATTGCTCAGCGATCTGCTTGACAGCCGTTGCCATCAGCTGTTCCATTTCGCGGCGGATCTGATGATCTGATTGCTCGATATTTTTGGCATCGAAATCTGCGCGAATTTTGCGAAATACATCTTCTTCGCCAGCTTCTTCAAGGTCCGATTTAACGACCTCCATGGCGTAAATCAAAGCGTCATCGTCGCTGATCCCCATGATCTGCGCGGCCCAAAGTCCCAGCAGTTTATTACGCCGCGCTTCAGCCTTGAAGCGGGTTTCGTTGTCGAGAGCAAATTTTCCCTCTTCGCCTTTGCCGCGTTTGTCGAACTCACCCATAGTTATTCCTTTCAAAATCAATGCAATCGCCACTCAATGATGACAGACCCTTACCTTCAGATAGACCGACATGGTTGGCAAATCAATAAGCTGCTTGCGAAAGACAGACTTCATCGGGGACAGAACCAAGAGCTTCATTGTTTCGCGTTGTGCAATAGGCTAGGGTCTGCTCCAAGGAATAATCGTGCAACATCGGGGGCAGCATCATGAGCAAAAGACGCCGGATATATGAAGGCAAGGCAAAAATTCTCTATGAAGGGCCAGAACCAGGGACCCTTGTTCAACATTTCAAGGATGATGCCACGGCTTTTAATGCCAAAAAACATGAAGTGATTGATGGTAAGGGCGTGCTTAACAACCGCATTTCAGAATACCTGTTTGTGCGTCTGGGCGAAATCGGCATTCCGACCCATTTTATCAAACGACTTAACATGCGCGAACAACTGATCAAGGAAGTGGAAATTATTCCCATCGAGGTGGTGGTGCGCAATGTGGCCGCTGGTTCCATCGCCAAACGGCTTGGTCTTGAAGAAGGCACGCCCTTGCCGCGCTCCATTGTCGAGTTCTATTTCAAAGAAGACAAGCTTGACGACCCAATGGTTTCTGAAGAACATATCACGGCTTTTGGCTGGGCACATCCTCCCGAATTAGATGAGATGACGGCGATGGCCTTGCGGATCAACGACTATATGTCGGGTCTGTTTACGGGCATTGGTATCAAGCTGGTGGATTTCAAAATCGAGTTTGGTCGCCTCGTCGAAAATGATATGGTGCGCATTGTGCTGGCCGACGAGATTAGCCCTGACAGCTGCCGTTTGTGGGATGCCGATACTGATAAAAAGCTCGATAAAGACCGCTTCCGGCGCGATATGGGCGGACTTGTTGAAGCTTATAGCGAAGTCGCGCGGCGTCTTGGTATCTTGATGGAAAATGAACCCCCGAGCGACAAGTCTGGCCCGCGCCTCGTGAGTTCCAACGAGGACTAGGGCCTGTTGAGTAACAGGGTATAGAGCAGTTGTACCATCATGATGAGCGTCAGATCATAATATTCGATGGAGTGTGCAATCTTTGCAATGGCTCCGTAAATTTCATCATTGCCCGCGATGTGCGTGAAACCTTCATGTTCACGCCCGTGCAAAGCGCCTTTGCCATTTCCTTGTTGAAGGATCATGATTTAACAGGCATTGGCGAAGACAGTTTTGTGCTGTTCAAAGAGGGTAAGTGCTATTTGCGCTCGGACGCCGCATTGCAAATCAGCAAGCAGCTCCCTGGCCTGTGGCCCATATTGTCCGGGCTGAGGATTGTTCCCAGACCGTTGCGGGACATGATTTATAATTTGGTCGCTCGTAATCGCTACAAGCTGTTTGGCAAGAAAGACAGCTGCATGGTGCCAACGCCAGAACTCCAGCGCAGATTTATTTCCGACCCCAAATAAAAAATGATCACAGGTTTATTGGAAGCAGATGATAAGGAAGCTTATGAGTGATTGTGTTTTTTGCAACAAAGAGGCGTTGAAGCTGGTTGGACAAAATGAGTTATGCTTTGCCATATATGACAAACATCCCGTTGCTTTCTTACATACGCTGATACTACCAAAAAGATGTATCCAAACGCCCTTTGGTCTGACGAGTGACGAGCAGCGCCAATTATTTGCGTTGGCCCATCAATGTAGCGTCGAGATCGCGACCAGTGACCCTTTGGTCGGCGGGTTTAATTTTGGGGCGAATATTGGCAAAATAGCAGGCCAAAAGATTATGCACGTGCATTTTCACCTCATTCCCCGGCGCAAGGGAGATATGTCTCCGCCACCAGCAATGGAAGACTTGTGAGCGTGCTTCTAAAACGGATTAAAGCCGTTGCGCTGCAAATTGCCAAAGGATGAGGCGGTGCGCGAGAAGATGCTGGGGTCACCGTCAATGACGCGGGAGCCAAATTTCTGGATTTCCAGTACAGCAAGCCCTCGCTCCGAGGTGCCATCCGAGCGCAGGCGGAACAAGCCATCAATGCCGGCAAATCCCGAATTTCGGGTCAATTGACGGGCTGTATAGCGCGAGCCTCGGGGCTGTTTTGACAAAGATACAGCAAGGCTCACCGCGTCATAGGCCAATGAGGCGATACGAGGCGGAGCGGTGCCAAATGTGGCAGCGTAGCGCTGCGTAAATTTGCGCCAGCCCTTTGGGTCGGGACCAGGAAACCAGGCCTTGCGCAATGGTTTTTCGCGGCCGATATCGCTATAATCCCAGCTACCCGTGCCGATCAGTTTGACCTTGGTTGTGTCGACCTCGAAATAGGGCAGGATGGGCGATAGCGTTGGTATGATATCTGGACCAGAAGGAATGAACAGCGCATCGATCTGGGGTTCTATGGGTTCTTTGGTTTCTTCGTCCTTGGTGCGGGCCAGCTTGGAGATTTCTTCGATCGGGCCAAGCATGCCGTTGGGATCGACCGGGAAGCGTTTGAGAGCTATGAGCTGAGCACCATGTTTTTTCACAGCACTTTGAAAGGCGGTTTCGACCAGATGCCCGTAAGGTGTATCGGGGATCAAGGCGGCAAAGCGCGACTTGCCGTGGCTAACAGCATAAGAGACAATGCGATCGACATCCTGACCGGCCAAAAAGCTTAACAGATAGACGCCATTGCCAGCGACCTTGCGGTCTGAGGACAGGGCAATCATTGGTATTCCGGCTTTTTGCGCGATGGGGGCGGCCGCTTTGACATTTTTTGCAAACAATGGGCCGATAATCAACTCTGCGCCTGATTTTATGGCTTCACTGGCCGCCGCTTTGGCCCCGGCAGGGGTGCCTTTGGTATCTTTGGTGGTGAGGATGATATCGGGATTATTAAAATCAAACATGGCCAATTGGCCTGCCTGTTTGAGAGCAGTGGCTATTTTTGCTGTGTTCCCCTTGCTGCCCAGTGGCAGTAAAAGAGCAACCTTGATGCCTTTTTGCTGGCGAACCCTTTGCGCGGATGTGTCGGCAATGCGGGTTTGTGCCTGTTCGATGGTGCCAGGATTTTCAGCATTACTTTTTTGGGTGATTTCGCCAGATCCGGCCAATGGCTTGTTGAGATTACCGCTGCCACAAGCGTTGAGGGCGAGCGCCACCGTACAGATCAACAAAAAAGTCAATATGTTTTGCGCGCTTGCGCGGCCTTGCGCTAGCAATGTTGCAGATTTTTTTATCACGCTAATTGCCCATAACCTGTACCTGCCCACCATTTTCATTGTGAAACTAAAGACCAAACATGGCTCAAGCATGACTGATAACGCGGGACAGGAATCTATGATGGAATAAGAGTGTGTAGTATGACAGTAATGAGAGCTTTAAAACAAGTGGCCAATTGGGAACAGCATGAATGGGGCAATCGCCAACAAAACCGCAGGAGATGTTGTTTCGCGCCGTCGAAACCCAGCTATCGCGCCAGCTCGCCAGCGATCTGCCAGCGGGGCTTTATCTCGTCGCCACTCCCATCGGTAATCTGGCTGATATCAGCCTGCGTGCCCTTGGTATTTTGAGTAATGCCGATCTCATCTATTGCGAGGACAAGCGCCATTCGGCCAAGCTGCTCAATCATTATGGTATTCGTGGCAAGCTGTTATCCTATCATGAGCATAATGCCGACCGCGAGCTTGAGCCTTTGCTGGATCATATCATTGAGGGCAAAAGTGTTGCGCTGATCTCGGATGCGGGGACGCCGCTTGTATCGGACCCTGGCTTTAAACTGGTGGTGGAGGCCAAGCAGCGCGATTTGCTGGTAGTGGCCATTCCTGGTGCCAGCGCCCCCATCACTGCGCTGGTCAGTGCGGGTTTGCCGACCGACAGTTTTTTGTTTGCGGGTTTTTTGCCGCCCAAAAAGGCAGCGCGTAAAAAGCGCCTGCTGGAATTTGTGAGCAGTCAAGCCACGCTGATATTTTTCGAGTCGCCCAAACGCCTCAAAGCCTCGCTGCGAGATTTTACAGAGTGTTTTGGCGATCGCCGCGCTGCTATCGCCCGCGAGCTGACAAAGCTGCATGAAACCGTTTTGGCGGGCACGTTGGCAGAGCTGGCTGTTCATTTTGAGCAACAAGAAGTGATCAAGGGCGAGATCGTTATTGTCGTGGCTGCTGCCGATAAAGACGCGGCTGTTTTAAGCGAAGAGGAACTGGCGAAAGAACTGGCCGTTGAACTGCAAGAAAGCAGCCTGCGAGATGCGGTTGCGGCCATATGCGCGAAATTCGACTTGCCGCGCTCAAAAGTCTATAATCTGGCGGTCAGTGTCAAAAAATCTTTGAAATAGTGATCGGGGTGCCTGGTTTGGTCTGCAAGAGAACATTTATATCACTTATAGTTTTTAAATCATGGCCTTTAAGGGCCTGAGCCCATTTGTTGGTAGACCGAGGGTCACAGGAAAATATAGTCTAACCTATCAAAGATTGTGTGAGTGTAGAGAGTAATTGAGAAAAATGGCGGGATTTGCGAAACGATGGCGGGTTATGTCCCGTCTCTTGTCGGGATTTATGGTGGCGGGCCTATTGGTCGCTTTTGCCCCCTTTGCCAATGCCGAATCGCTGGCTCAGGCCTTGCAGCGCGCAATGGCAACCAATCCAACTATCAATGCCGAGCGCGAGAAATTACAGGCTGTTGATGAGGGTCTTGATATTGCCGGGGCTGGTTATCGCCCCACTATTTCTCTGAACGGTGATATCAACCGCCAGAACAGCTATACCGACTTCAATGGCATTGGAGATACGGATGATACCATCACATCACGCGGTTATTCGGTAACGCTCAGCCAGCCTCTTTATAGCGGTGGGCGTACAGTCGCGGCTGTTAGCGAAGCCGAGGCCAATAGTTTGGCGGCGCGCGAAGCTTTGCGCAATGTCGTGCAAAATGTGCTTTTGGAAGTCGCCACAACATATGTCGCTGTGGTGCGTGATACCACCATCAAAGATCTACGCAGAAATAATTTGCGCCTGCTGGATAAGCAATTGCGCGCTACCAGAGGTCGCCATGAGGCTGGCGTTGTGACCAGCACCGATGTGGCGCTGGCCCTATCACGCAAAAGTGCGGCGCAATCGGAATTGACGTTGGCCGATGCGAATTTGCGGACCGCTCGCGCCGAATATATGCGGTTGACGGGGCGTGCGGCGGTGAAGTCATTCTACCCTGCGGTCCGTGGCAAACGCACGGCTGGCAATCTGAGGGCTGCAATTAATATTGGAAAAAATGAGAATCCAGCGATCCTTGCGGCTTTTTACGCCAAGGATGCCGCCCAGTTTGCCATTAATCAGGTGCGAGGGGAGCGCTTGCCTCAGCTGTCACTAGAAGCTGGTTTTGACAGCCACTGGGATGTGAGCAAACGCGTCGAACAGCAACGTACAGCCAATATCAGGTTGCGGGGTACCATGCCATTTTATCAAGGCGGCGCGGTGATGGCAAAAATCCGCCGCGCACGGGCGACTTATCGGCAAAGAACCCTCGAAGTATCAGCGGCGCAGGCAAGAACGCACTCGCAAATCGTCTCTAACTGGGGAGCAATGCTCGCTTCCAAAGCGCGTATCAATTCCGCGCGAACACAAATAGAGGCCGCGCAACAAGCTTTGCTTGGTATTACCAACGAAGAAAAAGTTGGGCAAAGAACGGTGCTTGATGTGCTGGATGCCGAACAGGAATTGCTGGGAGCCAAGGTTGCATTGCAGCAGGCGCGCGGCGATTATATCAGCACCTATTTCCGCCTGTTAAGCGCCATGGGCCGCTTGCAGGCCAGCAATGGCATCTATTAGATTATAGCCGGCCAGATCTTCATGACTTTTGCAAATGGCACGGGGAGTGATTGCAAGGGAAAATTTGAGCGGTTCTTAAAGAGATCGCTAAAAATGGTTCCTTGATCAATATGTGGGATCCATTTTTGGCAGCCTTTCGTCTTGGCGCTCAAAAATCCATTTTCCGATGGTCGCTTTTGCAGACAAACAGTCAAAATTTTACCATCTGTGACACCTTAGCTTTGCCACAAGGCTTTCGCTTTGCGCAAATTCCTGCTATGTGCGGATTTCATTGCTGGTTGAGGGGGTTGAACCCCTAAACCGGTTCCGGTCGCAGCCTACCCGGTAAAAACAAGGACACAATATGAAGATGACCAACATCTGCATACGCAGATTGGCGCGCTATTTGCCTGCGCAATTGAGCGTGCCCGAAATATGGATGTACAGAGCTGACCTCGTGCTTTTGCCAGTCGTTCTCCCTTTGCAAGGAGATGCCTGATGTATCAGATTTCAAAAGAGTTTCATTTCTCCGCTTCCCATCAGTTGATCGGCTTGCCCGATGACCATCAATGCGCCCGTCTGCACGGGCACAATTATATCATCGTGGTGGAGCTATCGGCGGAGCAGCTGAATGCTCATGGTTTTATTCGCGATTACTTTGAGCTTGCGCCTTTGAAACGCTATATTGACGAGGAGATCGATCACCGTCATCTCAACGACATTCTTGGCGATGACTGCGTTACAGCCGAACAGATGTGCAAGTATTTCTTTGATTGGTGCAAAACCCACTGGCCCGAGACATCTGCCGTACGGATCAGTGAAACCCCTAAAACCTGGGCCGAGTACAGAGCGTGAGGGAAAAGCCAGGCGGCGATATTTTGATCGCAGAAATTTTTGGTCCGACCATTCAGGGTGAGGGGGCGCTGATCGGCCTGCCGACCGTTTTTGTGCGCACGGGGGGCTGCGATTATCGCTGTTCCTGGTGTGATAGTCTGCATGCCGTTTCGAGCGCTTACCGTAAGGACTGGGTGCCCATGTCGAGCGAGGCGGTTTGGCAAAAAGTACGCGAGCTGTCGCACGGCGTTCCCTTGACCATATCTTTGTCTGGCGGTAATCCTGCCATACAACCATTTGCGCAGCTGATCAAACAAGGCCATCTTGAGGGCTATCGGTTCGCCCTTGAAACCCAAGGGTCGATCGCTAAAGACTGGTTCAAAGATCTTGATACGCTGGTGCTGAGCCCCAAGCCACCGTCCAGCAAAATGCAAAGCGACTGGACCGCCTTTGATGCCTGCCTCGAAGCGGCGGGTAGCAAGCCAGACATCGTGTTGAAAATTGTGGTGTTCGATGACCGCGATTATACTTACGCGCGCCAAGTGGCAAGCCGCTATCCGCGATTGCCGCTCTATTTGCAGCCCGGCAATCATACACCACCGCCACAGGGCAATGATCAAGCCGCCATTGACTTGGCAGGTCTCAATGCCCGGTTCGATTGGCTGATCGCCAAGGTGACGTCAGATCAATGGTTTGAGGTTCGCGTTCTGCCCCAGTTGCATGTCATGTTGTGGGGCAATAAACGAGGCGTCTGAGAGTATTTAGACACTATCTCAATACATTTAAATATATGAATATTAACCAAAAAACCGATCAAAACAGTTTAAATCTGACTTGTATTTAATTTTATGACGGTTACACTCTTATCTGTATTTGCAACTTATAAAGAGGGCCCCATGATGAAAATACTGACTTCATGTCCAAAATTGATGATTGGAGCGCTGATTGCTGCTTTAGTCTTGCCATTTGGTGTCGCGTGCGCTGTTGATGGTACATTGACGATTGTTACCTCTTACCCACCAGATACAACAACAACGTTCAAAAAAGCATTTGAAAAGAAATATCCCGGCGTCAAGGTCGAAATGCTCAAGAAAAAGACCACTGCTGGCATCAAATATCTTCAAGAAACCTCCAGCAATAACAAGTCTGATATGTTCTGGGCCTCGGCACCTGATGCGTTTGAAGTGCTCAAGGGCGACAATCTGCTGGTCAAATATGATGTTAAAGTCAAAGGCATACCTGAAAAAGTTGGATCCTTTCCTGTCAATGATCCTGACGGTTATTACAAGGGCTTTGCGGCCTCAGGTTATGGCATCATGTGGAATACGCGCTATTTGAAAGCCAAGAAATTGCCAGTGGCCACCGAATGGGCGCAGCTTAAAAACCCCATTTATCATGGCCATGTTGGTATGAGTGCACCCTCGCGTTCGGGAACAACCCATCTCACCGTTGAGACCCTTATTCAGGGCATGGGCTGGGACAAAGGCTGGGCTGAATGGAAAGCCATTGGCGGTAATTTTAAAACCATCACGGCGCGTAGTTTTGGTGTACCGGACGGCGTTAATTCGGGTCAGTTCGGGCTTGGTATTGTCATTGACTTTTTTGGCCTGTCCTCAAAAGCATCTGGTTTTCCTGTCGATTATGCCTATCCGAAACTAACAACGCTGGTGCCAGCCAATATCGCTATCGTCAAGAACGCACCCAATGCCAAAGCGGCAGCGGCCTTTATCGAGTTCTTGATGTCGACGCAGGGCCAGGAATTATTGCTCGACCCCAAAATTCGCCGCTTGCCAGTCAACCCAGCGACATATGCCAAAGCGCCAGAAGGTTTTCCAAACCCCTTCAAGGACAGCTCCATTGGGGCGGCGGTGAAATTTGACCTTGGCTTGTCAAAGAGCCGCTATAATGTGGTCAACTCTTTGTTTGATGTGATGATCACCTATCGCATTGACGAGTTGCGCGCTGCCGTTAAAGCGGTGCAAGATGCCAAAGCCGCGATGGCTGGAAAATCCAATGCGGATGCGGCCAAGCTGATTGCTGAGGCCGAAGCATTGATCAGTAAAATGCCGATCTCTGAGGCTAAGGCGAGCGAAAAAGACTTTGCCAGTATCTTTAAAAAGAAGCGCAAAAAAGCCACCACAAAGATCACGGGCCGCCAAGCTGAAGTCGAAGGCGGGTGGGATAATATGGTGAAAGCCAATTATGCCAAAGCCGTTGAATTGGCCAATAAAGCCAAATCAATGCTGTAGAGACCCATGTTGTTTTAGCGTCCTGACACGGCGAGAATGATTGAGGGAGCAAGAGTGCTCGAAACTCTTGCTCCCTCAATAATGAGAAATATCACGGGAACGGGTAAGGGGGGCCGGCATGTCTGTTTTGTCAAAAAGCGAACGGGGTCCCGCAGCTGTCGGTTTGTTGATCGCTGTTCTGCTGGCTTTGTTTCTGCTTATTCCGGTTTTAAAAGTCATTTATGTGGCGTTTCTGGATGCCAATACCGGCGAGTTGACGCTGATAAATTTTAAGGATTTTTTTGCCTCCTCGCTGTTTCGCGAAAGCTTTTATAACTCTCTTTATGTGGCGGCGATGTCAGTGGTCTTCGCGACCCTGATTGCGCTACCGCTTGCCTATTTTACCACCCGTTTCAATTTTTCAGGCGCCATCATCATTCAGACGCTGGGCATCATTCCCCTTATCATGCCGCCCTTTGTTGGTGCGGTGGCCATGAAGCTGTTGTTTGGCTCCAACGGGTCGGTCAATCTTTTGCTCGAAGAATATTTCGGTATCAATATTCCTTTTATGGAGGGGCTGAACGGCGTCATTCTGGTGGAGAGTATCCACTATTTTCCGTTTATATTGATCAATCTATCAGCGGCCTTGGTCAATATTGATCGCTCTATGGAAGAGAGCGCGCAAAATCTTGGCTCACATGGCTTTCGCATGTTTCGCCGCATCGTCTTTCCCCTTGCCATGCCGGGATTTCTGGCCGGCGCGGCGCTCGTATTCATCAAGGTGTTTGATGATCTTGGCACGCCGCTCTTGCTTGACGTCAACAAGATGCTGGCACCCCAAGCCTATCTGCGTATCACCAGCATCGGCATCTCGGACCCCATGGGCTATGTGATCTCGGTGATCCTCATCGCTTTTTCTCTTTTGTCTCTGTATGTGTCGTTGATGGCCATGAAGGGCAAGGATTATGCAACCGCGCAAAAAGGCGGGGGGGGGCTGTCAAAGCGTGACCTCAAACCCCATGAGAAAGTCGCGACCTATGCGCTGGTACTGTTCATTTTGGCGGTCGTGCTGTCGCCTCATCTGGGACTGCTATTATTGTCCTTTGGCACGGTCTGGTCGTTCGCTGTGCTGCCAGATGCCTATACGTTCGCGCACTATGTCAAGGTGGCCAGCGAAGCCTCGCAATATATCAGCAATACCCTTTTATATGCCGGTATCGCCGCCTTGTTCGATGTTATCCTTGGCACCGCCATCGCTTATATCGTGTTCCGTACAAAGCTGACGGGGCGCAAATGGCTCGACTATGGAGCGACAATGGCGCTGGCTGTTCCAGGCGTTGTTTTGGGGATTGGTTATTTGCGCACCTTTTATACGATCGATGTCCCCTTTGTTGATCAGCCGCTGGCCACCTGGTGGGTCATCATTGTCATTGCCTTGACCGTGCGCCGTTTGCCCTATGCCTTGCGTTCATGTGTCGCCGCCATTCAGCAGGTCAGTCCAATGCTGGAGGAAGCGGCGGAAAATCTTGGCGCCACCAAGGGGCGCACCGTCATGCGCATTGTCGTGCCGCTGATGAGTGGCGGCATCCTTGCTGGCTTCGTAACCAGTTTCGCTACCGCCTCTGTCGAGCTTTCAGCCACGATCATGCTGGTGTCACGAGAATCTGATGCGCCTTTGGCCTTTGGCATTTACGAGTTTATGCAATCGGCTTCGGGCCGCGGTCCGGGCGCAGCGCTTGGTATGATCGCCGTGGTACTGGTTGGCTTGGGCACCTATTTTTCCCACAAGATTATCGAGCGCACGGAGAAATCTCGCAGCAGCACTCGACCCGTCAATGAGGAGGCTGAGGCATGAGTTTGCAAGCAAAAAGTACTGAAGTGATCATCGAAAATCTGGGACTCTCTTTTGGTGATACACAAGTATTGAAGGGCATTGACCTGACCATCAAGGCGGGGGAATTCTTTTCGTTTCTTGGTCCCTCTGGTTCGGGTAAATCCACATTGTTGCGCGCAATCGCTGGTTTTGGACCAGAGCCAACGGGACGCATTTTGATCGGCGGCCAAGAGGTTGCCAAGCTACCGCCATGGGAGCGCAATGTTGGGATGGTGTTTCAATCTTACGCCCTGTGGCCCCATATGACGGTGGCTAAAAATGTGGCGTTCGGATTGGAAGAGCGCAAGGTGGCGAGGCCGGAAATTGACAAGCGCGTGAAAGAAGCGCTGGACCTTGTGGACCTCGCTGATTATGCGCAGCGCCGTCCCTCGCAATTGTCGGGCGGGCAGCAGCAAAGGGTGGCACTGGCTCGCACCATCATCATCGAACCAAGGGTGTTGTTGCTGGATGAGCCGCTGTCCAATCTTGACGCTAATCTGCGCGTGCAGATGCGCCGCGATATTTTGAGCTTGCAGAAAAAACTCAATCTCACCACCATCTTTGTCACCCATGATCAAGAAGAAGCCAATACCACCTCGGCGCGCATGGCGGTGCTCAATAATGGTATTTTGCAACAGGTCGGTGCGCCGATAGAACTTTATGATGCGCCTGCCAACCGATTTGTCGCAAGCTTTCTAGGCACCGCAAATATTCTGGAAGGCGAGACCAAAACCAATGGTGAGCTGACCGCTTTTCTCACAAGCGGCGGCCTGCAAATCCCGCTCAAACAAGGCACAGACCACATCACCACCATCGCCATCCGCCCACAAAATATCAGCCTGCATGCCCCTGGTGGGAGTCCGTCAGAAGCCGAGATCCGCTTTAAAGCGATTGTGGAAGAAACGGAGTTTCTCGGCAGTACTTTGCGTTATGGCGTCAAAGCAGGCGGCGAGACCATGCTCGTCGATCATGTTCACAAACCAGGCGACCGCGTTTTTGCAATTGCAGAGCAGGTCGACATGGCAATCACACCTGACCATGTGACATTGCTGCACGGGTGAGCTGAGACGGAGTTATGAAGGTGGGCAACTCGAATTTAACGGCGCAAATGCGCTTGGCAACTTACGGCACACTGGCACCCGGGCGCGTCAATAATCATCAGCTTGCAGGGTTGCAGGGTTGCAGGGCGTGTAGCGCCACGGATCTGTCCGCGGCGCGCTGATTGAAGCTGGATGGGGGGCGGACCTTGGCTATCCAGGACTAAGACTCGATCCGTCAGGGCAAACCATAGATGTTTACATCTTTGAATCTTCAGACCTGCTCGATCACTGGCAGCGCCTCGACGAATTCGAAGGGATCGGTTACCAAAGAGTAGTGACGCAGGTAAACACCAGAGAGGGCGACTTGCAGGTGTCGATCTATGTCATTAATGCTACAAAGTGAGCGCTTGCCCCCCAATGGGCCAGCGCCCCTTTATATGTGATCGATCAATTGGTGACGATTTCGGGTCCCATGAGCAAGGTTGGCAGCCAGGTTGAAATAATCGGCACATAGGTGACGAGTATCAAAAAGATAAACATGATGCCGACCCACGGCGCTGCCGCCTTGACCACGCGCAACACCGACATTTGCGCCACCCCGGCAGTGACAAATAAGTTGAGCCCCACGGGGGGCGTGATCATGCCGATCTCCATATTGACCACCATGATAATACCAAGATGAATGGGATCAATGCCAAGCTTGATGGCAATGGGAAAGACCAATGGCGCGACAATAACGAGCAAACCTGATGGCTCCATAAACTGTCCACCGATCAGCAAAATGATGTTGACGATGACCAGAAACAAGATCGGGCCAAAGCCGGCCGCCAGCATGGCCTCGGTAATCATTTGCGGGATGCGTTCTTCGGTTAGCACATGTTTTAAAATCAAAGCGTTGGCGATGATAAACATCAACATGATGGTCAGCTTGCCAGCTTCGAGCAGGGATTTCTTGGTGTCGGGATGCAGCAGAACGGTAATAATGGCTTGAGGTTTTCTCAGCAGTGATATGGATTGGCCGTCAGCTCCTCGCAGTGGCCCCATGTCGCGATAGACAAAATTGGCGATAATAAAGGCGTAGATTGCTGCGACCGCTGCGGCCTCGGTGGGTGTAAAGATACCGCCATAAATACCGCCAAGGATAATGACAATCAGCATCAGTCCCCATATGGCATCGCGTGCCGCTGAAAAAACTTCGCCCCATCCAGCCCACGGCTGTGATGGCAAGCCCTTGACTTTGGCATAGACGAATATGCCCGCAATCAGCATCAAGCCGGCCAGTAGTCCAGGAATTACGCCCGCCAGAAACATGCGCCCAACCGAGACATCGGTTGCTGCGGCATAGACAACCATGACGATGGAAGGGGGAATAAGGATGCCAAGCGTACCGGCATTGCAAATGATGCCAGCAGCGAAATCTTTCGAATAACCAACTTCGCGCATACCGGCGATGACAATGGTGCCAATGGCCACAACGGTCGCTGGAGATGAACCTGACAAGGCGGCAAACATCATGCAGGCAACCACAGAGGCTATTGCCAGGCCGCCCTGGAAATGACCGACAATGGAAATGGCAAAGCGAATGATGCGCCGCGCCACGCCGCCCGTTGACATGAAGGTCGAGGCCAGAATGAAGAACGGAATGGCCAGCAAAGTATAGTGACCATCAAAGGCTGAAAAAAGCGTCTGGGCGATAGAGGCCAAAGACCCGTCGGAGTGGACGATCAAAAACAGAATACTCGAGAGACCCAATGACACGCTGATCGGCACACCGATCAGCATCAGGCCGATAATCATTGCAAAAAGTATGGCAACCTGCATGGATTAATCCTCCGATTTTGAGTTGCCGGGAAGATCGCTTTTTGCGGCTTCTTCCATCAGGTCTTCAACTTCATGATTGGCCAGTAGAAATTCTTGTTGGCCGGTAAAAACGCGCCACGCTGTTTGTAAAAAGCGATAGGTCAAGAGCGCCATGCTGATGGGGAGAACAGCATAGGGAATGAAGCGCGGGATCTTCTCGTATTTTTCGCCATCGTTCAGCCAGACAGAGAGAAACTGGAGAACGTCCGGCATCGGGATATCTTCGGTTTCAAGAAAAGCGCGCGTGGTCACAAATGGATACCAATAGTCCCAGCTGCCTTTGAGCAACAAAGCTGCAAAAGCCACGCAAGCCAGAGTGGCGATCAGCGTCAGGACTTTACGTGGCCCGGGGGCCAGTGCCTGCACCACGATATCGACACCGATATGAATAGAGTGTTTTACGGCATAGGAGGCGCCCAGCAAAACCAGCCAGGCAAACAGGAAAACCGTTGCTTCAAGCGCCCACAAAATATTGGAATTGAAAACATAACGGGCGATCACATTGGCAAATGTGATGAGGGTCATGACGCCAAGAAGCAGCGCTATCAGGGTTTCCTCGATACTGTCGATCACTCTTGACCAACGGCTTTGCGTGGATGTTGACATATGTTCCCCCAAGACTGGCGTTTAATTGAGGGCTGCGCCATCAAGTAACAGCGCAGCCCTTTATTCTAGGTCAAAGTCAGATTAAAACTGGCGGCCTTAATTGGCAGCTTGTGCTGACTTGATGAGATCGGCACCGATATCACCTTCAAACTTTTTCCAAACTGGCTTGAGTGCGGCGACCCATGCTTTGCGTTGGTCAGCGTTGAGGGTGCGAACTTTACTGCCAGCAGCAATGATTTTTTGTTTGTTGGCTTCGTTCACAGCGGTTGATTCGCCGTTACGGGTCGTCGTGACTTCTTTCAAAATTTTCAAGAACTGGGTGCGCACATCTGGTTTGAGGCTATCCAGCCATTTGACCGATGTCACAACAAGATAGTCGATGATGCCGTGATTTGTTTCAGTCACACCGTCTTGTACTTCAAAGAATTTTTTACCGTAAATATTGGACCAGGTGTTTTCCTGACCATCAATAACTTTGGTTTGCAAGCCGCCATAAACTTCCTTGAAGGACATTTTTTGCGGGTTGGCACCAAGTTGGGTAAACTGGGCAACAAGCACGTCAGATGCCTGCACACGAAATTTGAGACCCTTGGCGTCTGAAGGTTTGATCAGCGGGCGCGAGGCAGACATCTGCTTCATGCCATTATGCCAAAATTCCAGTCCTTGCAGACCGCGTTTGACCATGGAACTTTTGAGTTTTTGTCCAGCGGCTGAATTTTGAAACTTGTCGACCGCATTGATGTCGTTAAACATGAAAGGCAGATCGAAAATCCGGAATTTCTTGGTGAATTTCTCGAATTTTGACAAGGATGGAGCTGCCAGCTGCACATCGCCGTTCAGCAAAGCTTCGAGCACTTTCTTGTCTCCATAAAGAGATGAGTTGGGAAAAACCTGCATGCAGGCTTTGCCATTCATTTCTGCATTGACGCGCTTTTCCAAAAGAGTAGCGGCAATACCCTTTGGATGCTTGTCAGTGTTTGTCACATGAGAAAACTTGATGACAATTTCGCCAGCATCGCAATTGGCCAATGCACTGGTTGTGCTGATGGCAAAGACACTTGCGGCAGCGGTTAAAATTTTCAGGAAACGCATGGTTCCATCCTCCAGGTGTGGTTCATTTACATTTGATGCCCCAGATTGATATCTGACGCATAATCACAACATCTAAGACGTATCAGGGGGAGCGCTGCAAGGGGGAGAGGGGTGAAAAACGCCAAGCTCCAGCGAACAACAGCGCTATTGGGTAGAAATGGTGCCAATTGTTCTGGAAAGACGGGATATTTCTACCCATTGGTTTTTAATCCCGGGTTTCTTCGCTATCAGCACCGAAATCTTCGCGGGAAAGGCCATATTTTTGCATCTTGTCATAAAGAGATTTGCGAGAAAGCCCAAGCGATTGGTACGTCTGTTTCAAACTACCGCCATTGGCGGTTAGTTCAGCGGCAATGATATTGCGCTCAAATTCACCTACCTGCTCAGCTAATATTTGCTCATGGGGGGCCTTATTGATTACTTCGAAGCTATCGAGACCAAGAACATAGCGATCAGCAGCATTGCGCAACTCGCGCACATTTCCCGGCCAATTTTTATTGGTAAGGCGGGCAAGAGTGGCTGGAGGGACCTCCAGGGGATCACGTCGATATCTGGCAGCCGCTTCATTGACGAGATGGATAAACAGGCGCGGAATATCTTCTTTGCGCTCTGCAACTGCTGGCATGCGCAGGGTCACAACATTGAGACGATATAAAAGATCCTGACGAAACCCTCCCTTTTGCGCCAATTGTTCAAGGTCGGATTTGCTGGAGGCGATAAAGCGCACATCAAGTTCAATCTGTTCATTGGAGCCCAGCCGGGTGATCATTTTTTCTTGCACAGCGCGCAGCAGTTTGACCTGCAACTCGATTGGCATGCTTTCCACTTCATCGAGAAAAACGGTGCCGCGTTTGGCATGTTCGAATTTGCCATAGCGCGCCCGAATGGCACCAGGAAACGCCCCGGCTTCATGGCCAAATAATTCGCTTTCGATGAGATCAGCTGGCAGGGCTCCGCAATTGATCGCCACGAACGGTTGGTCGCGCCGCTCGCTGATGGCGTGCAAGGCTCGCGCAGCAACTTCCTTGCCGGTGCCGGTATCGCCGAAGATCAAGACATCTGCCTGGGTTTGCGCCACGGCACGGATCTGGCGTCTGATTTCGACCATGACAGGGGCACGTCCCATTAGCCGCGCTTCCAGCTTGTCGCGCCCGCCAACAGCCGAGCGCAGTTTGCGGATTTCCAGGGTCATCTGGCGCTTTTCCAGGGCGCGCCCAACCACTTTGGCAAGATGGACCGGAGCAAACGGCTTTTCGATAAAATCATAAGCGCCCGCCCGCATGGCTTCCACCGCCAATTGCACATCTCCATGGCCGGTTATCAACACGACCGGTAGTTCAGGGTCAATCTCAAGCAGGTTTTGCATGAGCGCCATGCCATCCATATCAGGCATGCGTATATCGGTCACCACGACCCCATAGAAATTGCGGCTGACGAAATCGGCGACCTGTTTGGCAGAGGAAAAGCATTTGACGTCATAGCCGGCCAGATCAAGCGCCTGCTGCGAGGCAATGCGCAAATGCTCTTCGTCATCGACAAACAGGACACAGGGGTTGGTCATTGGATGGCCTCACTTGATTTCGCGCTCTGGGGTTTGAGTTTAATCACGAAAACCGCTCCCCCGTCTTGGTGGTTGCGACCGCTTAGTTCACCGCCAAAATCCTTGACGATATTATAGGAGATCGATAGCCCCAGCCCAAGGCCCTTGCCCACGCCTTTGGTGGTAAAAAAAGGATCGAAAATCTGGTTCGCCGCCTCACGTTCAATACCGGTACCAAAATCGCGGACCGACAGCGTGATATATTGCTTACCACGTGCGGCTTTAATTTCGACTTTGGGTTGCGGCAAGTCTTCCATCGCATCAAGGCTGTTACCAATCAGGTTGACCAGCACTTGTTGCAGCCGCACCTGACCACCAACCACCCACAGTTCCTCGCGCGGCAGGTCGACAGATATTTTGGCACCGATGGCCTCGATGCGTGTTGCAAGAATTTCAAGCGCATCATTGATGATGGTTTTGAGA
>JAJRPI010000006.1 GCA_024280895.1 Alphaproteobacteria bacterium
CAAAAGCCCGCTCTATCTGTGACAGCGCAGCCTCAATGGCTTTATCCTTGTCCATATTACCTCCCTCGATAATCTCGAATTGGCTTCTCGGCATGGTGAGCTCTCCTTATTTCACAAAATGGGGACCTGTACAATCTGACTATTTGTACCACTTTTGTTCTCATATTGCAAGCTTCATGAGAGAAGCCGATTAAAACCTGTTAAATCAGTCCATTAGATATTTCGTTTAAAATGTATTGTGAACACTAAGAGAACATAAGAAGAAGGAATCACTCGCCCCATTGACCTATCAACAGCTTAATCGGCGAGCACTTCCTTCACCTTGGCCGCCAGATCTTTCAGTCCGTATGGCTTGGCCATGAAAATAAAATCATCAGCTTCATCGAGAATCTCGCGAGCAAAGCCCGATACGAAGATGATTTTAAGCTCTGGATTTTCGTTGCGCATTTCCTTGGCCATTGTTGGCCCGTCCATTTCTGGCATCATGACATCAGTGACCACAAGATCGATCCGTCCCTCAAGCTCGTTCATAACCTCGAGCGCCTGCACGCCGGTTCCAGCCTCAAATACCTCATAACCACGTTTGCGAAGGGCGCGAGCTGAAAAGCTACGTACAGCCTCTTCGTCTTCCACCAGCAATATCGTCTCTGTGCCCGTGAGATCAGGCTTTCTTTTCTTTTCTTTTTGTTTGTCCTGGAGTTGTTTCTTGGCTGTCTCTTCGAGATCCTCTTCTTGCCGGGGCAAATAGATCCTGAAAGTCGTTCCCTCGCCGACCGTGCTGTCAATATAAATGAAACCACCGGTCTGCTTGACAATCCCATAGACCATGGAAAGACCAAGTCCAGTACCTTTGCCCACGCCCTTAGTGGTAAAAAATGGCTCAAACACCTTGTCACTGACTTCCTTGGTCATGCCAGACCCGGTATCATTAACTTCGATCAACACATATTCCCCCACCTGCATGCCCTGATCCTCTAGATCAGCTGACATGCGTTGAGTAATATTTCGCGTGGCAATCGTCACCACCCCGCCGGCCGGCATGGCATCACGAGCATTAACCGCCAGATTGATGATCACCTGCTCAAACTGCGTCGCATCGGCGCGCACCAGCCACAAATCGCGATAGCGCTCCATATTGAGTTTAACATTGTCGCTCAGCAAACGATCAAGCAAAATGGATAGATCGGAGACGACATCATTGAGGTTGAGCACCTCGGGACGCAAGGTCTGACGGCGAGAAAAGGCCAATATCTGGCGCACCAGCGAGGCAGCACGATTGGCATTTTGCTTGATACTGATAATGTCCTTGAACCCTGGATCTGTTGGACGCACGCTGCCCAACAGCTCATCGGTGCCAAGGATAATCGCTGTCAGAACATTATTGAAGTCATGAGCGATGCCTCCCGCCAACTGCCCGACGGCCTGCATTTTTTGCCCCTGCACCATCTGACGTTCCATACTCTTTTGATCTGTCGTATCGATCGCATACAAAATGGCACCACCGAACTTACTATCCGTTTCGCGGTCAATACTGCCAGCTGGCGACAGATAGAGGCGCCCCGTTTGCTCTGTGTCCCCACTAAAAGAAACGTTCAAAGGGCTGATCTTGACTTGTCCGCTGGAGGCACGCTCTAAAGCAAGAGAGACCTCTTCTTTATTCTCCTCAACCACCAATGATACGATATCAACGCCCTCTTCGGGGCTGCCGGGCGGGCTTTGCACACTCATGCTCGCAGCAAACATGCGCGCGAACGCGGCATTGGTGCTTCCCACCACACCTTTTTTATCTAGCGTCGCAATAGCGATCGGAGCTGAATGGAAAAAGCGGGCAAACCGCACTTCGGCGGCCCGCAGATCTTCGCCCGACTCAGCGCCTGGCGCCCTGTTCAGCACCAATGTGCGTGACTGATTGGCGTGTCCCTCATCAAACACTGTTTGATGCAGCAATCTGACCGGTAAAGACGTGCCATCCTGCCTGATCAGGTCCAGATCAAATGTCTGTTTGTCGCCATCGTTTTGAACAAGGGATTTTTGTGCCAGCAAAGTCGCCCCGTCTCCTGACACGATATCTTTCAGCATGAGTTGTGAAGCCACCGCATCAGCAAGATCAAGTCCGAGCCAACCAGCCAATGTGGCGTTGAGATAATCGATGCGCCCCTTGTCATCAGCTGAAAAGAAACCAGCTGGAGCCTGATCGAGGTAATCAATGACCTCTTGCAACTTGCCAAAGCTCTCTTCTTGACGATGACGCTCGCTGGATATTTCCGCTATTTGCCAGATCGTCACTGATCGGTCGTCAGGGCGGATCCCGTTTTGTCCCAACTCATCCTCATCATCAGGCAAGCGATCAGTCATCACCGCATTGGGCCGCCATTTTCCATGTGGCGCAACGCTAATGCGATACCAGGAAGCATCGCCCTGGAGCCGCTCAGCGTCGGCGTGCATATTGGACACGCGAAATTCTTCTTGCCAGCTCTCGCCATTTTTGATCGCCTGAGTGAGGCGATAAATGGGCTCTGCTGCCGCAACTTCGCCAGCAAACAGTTGCTCGATGGTCGGGGCACCCTCGCCCTTGTTCCCGGCAATATTCTGATAGGCCGTATTGGCAAACAGCACATTCTTTTGCTCATCTGTTACCAGCACTCCTTCTGGCAACTCATCAAGCAAGGTCAAGTTACCGCTTGCGTTCTGCTGATCGCTCGCAACCATCACCAGGCCGCTAGACAAACCTGCCAGAGCCAAAAGACCCAGTATAACCAGTGCCGAGAATACGCCCGTCACGACCAATCGTCCCGTGTCACCAGATACCAGCTGGGATAATAATAATCCCCCGGCAAGAACTGCTGCAATCACCAATCCGGTGCGCCGATAATCCAGACGGCCTAACAGGGTAGAAAGGGCACTCAGCGCCATACCAGAATGTAATTCATATTGAGCCATCATAGCCTCATAGCTGATTCGCATCATTTTTGTCCGCGAAATAATCAAGTCAGAGCCATTCAGTGGATGTTGTGTGCATGAACTCTTGAAAACAAGACAATTGCTCGCTGGTTAATACTTTATCAACCAATTTATAGGCTTAATAAAAGGTGAGCTATTCTGGATAATTATTTTTCCGAGTTGGCTGAGTTTTAGATCGTGTGTTTGATGGAGTATGGTATGAAAACGCGTTTAATGTTGGCTTTACTGACCACCGTGTTCCTTTCGGGATGCGCGTCTGTCTTCAACAGCAGTCCCACCCCCCAAATGGCATATATTGGCGATTTATCAAATAATCGCATTGCTCGCGCTGGGGAAACCATTGCCTATGCGAAATCTGACAATGGCGCCGACACACTCCTTTATCAATTCAAAGGGGTGGACGAAAAAGGCGGCATTCACATCAATCGCATCGTTCGCAATTCAAATGTTGGCGGACAACGCACGGGGCTTGCGGGCATGTTGCAAAACAAATCGCCCAAATCAATTGAATTGGTTTTTATGCCGGACCAGACACTGCTGGTTTCGCCTGGCGTCCATGTGGTGTTCGTGAAATCATCGCCCATCGAGTTGCACTATCGCGTCATCATGACAACGGGCTAGTCTCTCCCCGTCAAAGATGCAAACAAGGCGCAACAAAGTTGCCGATTTAAAATTGCAACGCTCACTTATATATATCGCCCATAATCGACGAAACATGCTCGATGGCGCGGACCTATCTGGTCAGCACAACAAAGTCAGTTCCCTTGCCGGTTTCGTGGCTCATTCCCTTGTCAGAGATGACCATTGACGACCCGGGAGTGAGCAACATGGAGAGCTGACGCCGAACGGGGGCAGGCAGGCTGATGCGATCAAGAGCTTGCTGCGCGCTGACCGTTGCTAGCGCTGCGCTGGAACGCTTGCGAGATTTCTTGCCTCGACGCTTTTTGCTATATTTGCGAGACGCATTTTTGACGGTAACGGCAGTCCATTGCGCTGAACCCGCGCCTTTTTCAAAATACATGGCAGTATACAGATGCGTGCCAAGGGGCTTACCAGGATCGATAACACCAACGGGGGCATCAAATAAATTGACAAAACCCTGACGGACATACATATGGCCGCTTTTGGCTTGCGGACGCCCAGCCCGATTGTGAAGATCCTCAATGAGCTTGTCGGAAACCTTGCCGGTCACTTCAACATTGAGTTCGCGCTGAAAAGCATTGATGGCAACACGCGTATTTTTGCCAACATTGCCATCCGCCAATCCTGGCTCATAGCCAATTTCGGCCAGCAGTCTTTGCGCCGTTTTAATCCGCTCAGCACCCGTCTGCGGGGTAATAAAGATACGCAACGGTAATTTCTCGCGCGCTTTGGCACGCTTAACACCGGCGATTGCCACCTTTACCTGTTTATCCTGAGCGACAATGCGGCGCTTGCTGGCAGCATATTCACTACGCGCTTTCTTCAACAAACGAGTTGCTTCACGCAAGTCAACATGGCGCTTTGTGGCGAATGCCCGCGCATTACTTGCTTCTTTGGTCAATTGATCCAAAACAACAGTGGCCTCATCCAACCGCTCGGTGACATTATCGAGCCTTGCCTTCACCTTCAAAGCGTAGGCATCACGGGTATGCGTGCGTGCCACTGCCATTTCCATCCATTTACCAGCATATTTAGGAATATCTATGCGTTTTTGAATGATCTCTTTCGCCCAGTTGGCGCGCCATTGTGCTTTATTGTAAGCGCGCAAGCGGGGGCCCCTGGACCGCTTGATCTTGCGAACAATGTAACGCGGCTTGCGAAGGCGTTTTTGAGCTGTCAGCGAAAGCTTTCTTGCAGCAACAAGCAGTGTTTTTTGTTCTGCAAACTGCTTTTGCGCCTGCTCTAGCGCCACCTCAAATTTCGGGCCGTCAGCGACGGCATGTTGATACTCGCGCTTCTTTTTCGCCAAATGACGAGTGGCAACCACGGTTGGCTTGACGAACCCTTGAATGCCGCTACGCTCCAATAGAGGCGCGCCGACATCACCAGACGTATTTTCGTTCAAAGCGGCCGTACGCACGCCATTACTCGCAAGTATCGAGCCCGAAGCCATCGGCTGGATCAAACTCATATGAGTAATTGGCTGCAAAGGGGACGAACCAGAAGCAATAATCACGTGTGCACCCATGCGAGTACTCTTGAACAGTTCCCTGGCAAATCCGTACGGCATGCGAATACAGCCATGTGACTGATAGGGACGCGAGACATTTCCAGCATGAAGTGCGAGACCCGACCAGGTAATACGTTGCATAAATGGCATTGGCGCATCGTTATAGAGATTGGAAAAATGCTTTTTACGTTTTTGGATGATGCTAAACACACCTGCAGGCGTTCGGTGTCCTGAACGACCTGTCGACACTCTGGCCGAGGCGATCACCTTGCCGCCTTTATAAATACTGACCCGTTGCTTTGCCAAAGAGACAACGACTTGCACTGGTCCCTTTTGACTTTTTTTACCAGATCGTACTTTACTCTTACGGCCAATGACTTGCCGCTTGAGAGAGGCGACCTTTCGCTTGTTGAGCGACCCGACATTACGCCTGGCAGCTTTGCGATTACGCCGTTTGATATATCTGTTGCGAGCCCGTCCAAGACGAGCAGATCTCGCCCGCGCACGAGCTCTTCTAGGACTGATGCGTTTTGGAGCGCTGCTGCTTTTTATTCTGGGCCGTTTTGAGCGATAGCGTGGACGATACTCATCGTCACCGGCAAATCCGCGCGTCTGGGAGTAATATCCTTGGGCTTCTACAGGCTCGAAACTGCCAAATAGCAATCCCATTGCCACAGCAAAAAAAGTAAGCTGAAGCATCCGTTTCATATCACAACCATCCCTTAAACTAATAATTCTACAATAGTACCCAAGAGCTTTGGAAATACTTTTCAAGGCACCGTGTAGAAACTCAAAACAAGCATGCCATTATTTAAACAAAATTTAAACATTTGTCCAAGCACTTATATAACCGAATTAATTTCAATCATTTGGAGTGATAAAAGTGCCGTATTACAGCATGTACGTCAATACAACATGTGCAACCAGACATCCAGAATTCGCAAATATTTGTTGAAAACCTGGTTCAGAAATCTACTTTGCCTTTGCAGGTATACATTATGCCCCTGCCCTTGTTGCCGGCAAACCGAACAGCTCTGCATAGTTGTTCCAGCGCTCGATGGGGGCATTCTTCGTCTTGTGTACATATAAAGGCAGCGTCTTTTTATCGTCGCCGTGTTTCAATTCGATAATTTGATAAGTCGTTTGGGTGCGCCCCGATTTGGCTTTTCGCTTACGTAATTGTACCGCAGCAAAATCTCCATATCGCGCCGACCATTGACGATCCCTAAAAAGGCCCGCTTCAGTGACAGTCACACTGTTTTTGTCGAATGCCATGATATTTTTACGCTCGCTACGCCGCACCAGCCAAAAGGCCGACACCAGCATACCGCATCCAGCAATCATCAGGACCAAAAAAGAAAGCGAGGGCGCATAACTGCTCAAAGCAACGTATAAAAACACCATCAAGAACAAAACAAATGGCAAGCTTTCCAGCGCGCTATTTGCTTTTTCCAGTTCTACCTTAGTTGGAAATCGTTCAATATCAACGGCAAAGGGCTCATCGCTGCCCGCGTTGATTTTGATACTGATGCTCATCCGTGCAACTCCCCTCAAACGCCATAATTATCTGCCAACATCATGAAGCTATCGTCCCCCTATTCGTCAATAAATAATTTTATCAACGCATATCAATGGGGCTGGGAACAAAATATTCTTGGGATAACAGGTCGCAAGATGATAAAATACAGGTAATGATTCGGAGATGGATTGCAATGACCAGAGCAAAATTTGAAAATGACCAGTCCAGTTCACGCACGTGCAGCCCATCCGCGCTGCGGTCTGCCTGGCCGCGAGCAACGCGCTTGGTGATGCTTCTCGCCCTGACCATGTCTTTTGGATATTTCCTGCCAGCAGGAGAAAACATGACCACTATGGGGCCGCAAAAAGCCCATGCCGCATCGGCTTCTGACAAACGCTCTCGGCAATGGGTCGAACGGTTTTGGCCATCAGCCAGACGCAAAGGTGTCTCGCGAAAAACCTTCAATACCGCCTTTAGAGGTGTCAGGCCAGACCCAGAGGTCATCCGCTCGGCACATTATCAACCAGAATTTGTACGTCCCATATGGGACTATATGTCATCGGCCACCTCAGAGCGGCGCGTCTCGGTTGGACAAGACATGCTGCGTAAAAACAAGCAACTGCTGGATCGACTGGAGAGCCGCTATAAGGTTGACCGCCATACCATCGTCGCCATCTGGGGAATGGAAAGTAATTACGGACTGACCAAGGGTGACAAAAACGTCATTCAGTCTCTGGCGACACTCGCCTATCGCGATCGCCGCCGCCGCCGCTTTGGCCGCCAGCAACTGCTTAGCGCTCTTCGTATCTTGCAAAAAGGCGATATCAAAGCCGCTGATATGAACGGCTCTTGGGCTGGAGCCATGGGTCACACGCAATTCATACCTACCACCTATGCAGCCTATGCGGTTGACTATGATCGCGATGGCAAACGCGATATCTGGAACAGCTCCAGTGATGCCCTTGCTTCGACTGCCAATTATTTACGCCGGTCGGGATGGCGCGGCGGCCAGACTTGGGGCTATGAAGTCAAACTACCCAAGAAAATGAAGCACGAACGCACACGGTTAAAACGCCGAAAAACACTGCTCTATTGGAAAAAATCCGGTTTAAAACGCGTCGGCGGTAAGGAGTTCCCAAGACTTAAAGACAAAGCGGCGCTGTTCCTGCCTGCTGGCCGCAATGGTCCCGCCTTCCTGGTTCTCAAGAATTTCCGGGCTATTTTACGCTATAATAATGCCACAACCTATGCTCTGGCAGTTGGGCATCTTTCTGACCGGTTGCGGGGCGGCGGTAGCTTTGTCAAATCCTGGCCAACAAAACACAAGCCTCTTGCAAGAGGCGAGCGGCTCGAGCTACAAAAGCTTTTGACGGCAAAGGGATTTGATACCGGCGGAGAAGATGGCATTTTTGGAAATGATACTTTGCGCGCCTTACGCAAATATCAAAAATCACGAGGCCTCAAAGTTGATGGCTGGCCAAGTGCCCGCATCCTCAAAAAATTACGCAATGATAGTTAAACGGATTTCGTTTACGAGAAAATGATGAATATTGACCAGCAGATCCGTGTGCGAATGAAATGTCCTTCACGCCCCCTATATATGGCGACGTGGCGGCTGTTGCAAAAGACGCTTGCTCTAATCGCCCTGGTCTCGATGTCACATCTCGTAACGATCCAGCCATTGATGGCACAAGGCACCGGCCTACAATATTCCAGCTATGTCACGCCGTTCCCTGAACGCGGTACCTACCGGGTGCTGGTACTTGGCGATTCGATCGGCGAGGGTCTGTCATTCGGGCTATCCAAGGCTTTTAAAGATGACCGCAGCCTGCAAGTCATCAACAGGGCAAAATGGGGCACGGGGTTTTCGCGCCGCAGGTATATTGGGCGGGCGCGCGAGCTCGAACCGCTTTTGGCATCCATCAAGCCGGATATCGTGCTCATCACTGTGGGCGCCAAAGATGCTATTGCTTCAATCCTTGAAGGCAACCAAAAACACCGGTTTGGCAGCGACCGCTGGAAACAGATTTATAGCGAGCGGTTGGAAGCTATTTTACGCCGTTTAAAAAAGCAAAAGTCCGCTGTCTACTGGATTGGCCTGCCGATTATGCGCGACCCGGTCTTCAACGAAAATATGAACACACTAAATGAAATGTTCCGCGAAAAAGCTCATCTCAACAATATCAAATTCATCGATACCTGGAATGGCTTTGTCGATCAGTACGGTAATTTCAGCCCCTATGGCCCCGATCTTGATGGCCGCGTGCTACGACTGCGCGACAAGGATGGCATCCGCTTCACTGGCACAGGTTATCGCAAGCTGGCTCACTATGTGGAACGCGAAATACGCCGAGATTTGATTGCGGCGCGCTCCGAGCGCAATGTTCCCCTCGCAGGGGATGCTGGCGAACAACGCGAGATCAATCAAAAGAAAAGCATTGGCAAGCTGGCTAAAATACCTGGTACAGATAGCGCAGCCCAGGCCCGTAAAGCAGCCTCTCGCACCACCAGTTCGGCCGCAGCTTTTGGCGAAGTGATTGCCAGTGATCGCGCCAGCGGGCTGACATTGCTATCCTCCATCACCCGCACCAATGACCCATCTCTTTCAGGCGGGCGGCACACGCTGCCCCTGACCTTGCGCCCCTATTACCGTGTGCTCGTCAAAGGGGAAACGCTGGCCAGCAAGCCGGGTCGTTCTGATGATTTTACGCAAAATAAAATCAACTAACGCCCCGCGCATCTATTTTTGATCACATCACCAATTATTGCGCTGATCCCTGTTACCAGAGCGGTCAATAAAATCGCTATAGACATCACAAAACGCAGTTGGCACTTCATCGCCCGTTAGATGGTCAGGTGCTTTTACAGCCATCCCCGGCTATAGGCATTTAGAATAACAATCACCACAGCAGCAATGGCGATAGCAGCCATGCCCATCTTGATCTTTTTGGGAGTATTCTCATCCATTTGAGCCGCCTCTCTTCGATTAGCGAGTACGTACCACTATTGAGCACCAGCCGACAATAACAGCATCATTTCGATCTTTTCGTACCATAGGAGCGAACGGGGCAGAAGCTCTTGAAGATGCTGGTGAATAGGCACCAAAATTATAGGACTGCCCCTTGGCGTTCTTGTATTTTGGACAAAGACGCTTCCACATAAATTCTTTAATTGCCGAATGAGCGTTTGTGATTTGGTCCATGGAGGATATGGGAGAAATCGTAAAGGCAAATTTGCCTTTTGCATCTGGAATGGTGTGAGAGAACCGATACTCCCCTACCTTCACAACATTATGAAATTTCTTGTTGGCCGCTTCAACGGTCGTAAACATGAGATCTTTGGCATAAACCGGTTTTCTGGTCTTGCAACCGGCTATGAGCGGCGCGAGCCCCAAAAGAGCAATCATCCCGACCAGTTTTATCAAATTTCTCATGATATACCCCCACATCATTTGATCTGATCACCAAAACAACTTTCAACGCTGCACGCAAGTCTGGTTTTTTCTGTTTGGGATAAATGATCCTATCTGGGCAATAATGTTTTACCCATCAGATATTTGTCGATGGCATGAGCAGCCTGGCGACCTTCGCGGATGGCCCAGACCACCAGCGATTGCCCACGGCGCATGTCACCAGCTGCATAGATGCCGTCTACTGACGTCGCGTAATCCATTTCATTGGCGCTGACATTACCACGAGGGTCTTTCTCAAGTCCAAGCTCCGCGATCATGCCTTCATGAACCGGGTGCACAAAACCCATCGCCAATAAAACAAGATCGGCTTTCAGTTCAAATTGGGTGCCTTCAATCGGCTGGAATTTATTGTCGACCCGCACGCAACTGATCGAGGTCACACGCCCATCTTCCCCATTTATTTTAGTGGTCATAACCGAAAAATCGCGGGTCACGCCTTCTTGTTGCGACGAAGAGGTGCGCAAACGATTTGGCCAATCTGGCCAGGTCAGTCCCTTGTTGGGATGCTCTGGTGGCTTGGGCATAATTTCCAGCTGGGTGACCTTAGCGGCTTTTTGGCGGATCGAGGTGCCGATGCAATCAGACCCCGTATCGCCGCCGCCAATCACCAGCACATGTTTGCCTGTCGCCAGAATGGGATCAACCGGACCGATTGGCTCGTCGCCATTGCGGCGGTTCTGTTGGGTCAGGAATTCCATGGCGTAATGAGCGCCGTTAAGATCGCGCCCCTCAACGGGGAGATCGCGCGGCATTTCTGAGCCGCCCGTTAGCAATACCGCATCATGGTCAGCTTGCAGGTCGGCCAGTTTCACATCGCCCCCAATATGGGATCCATAATGGAAGGTCACGCCCTCAGCGCTCATTTGATCGGCGCGCCGATCGATGATGTGCTTGTCGAGTTTAAAATCAGGTATGCCATAGCGCATCAAGCCGCCAGGCTTTTTGTTCTTTTCATAAAGATGTACGTCATGTCCGGTGCGCGCCAATTGTTGCGCCGCCGCCAGACCAGCAGGTCCAGCACCAATAATTGCAACTTTCTTGCCGCTCTTGTTTGGCGCAATCTGTGGTTTGATCCAGCCCTCACTGAAACCCTTGTCAACAATCGCACATTCAATGGTGCGGATCGTCACCGGGCTGTCATCAATATTGAGCGTGCAGCTTTCTTCACAAGGAGCTGGGCAGATACGGCCAGTAAATTCAGGAAAATTATTAGTGGAATGCAAATTGATGCACGCCTCTTCCCAGTCATTTTGATAAACTAGATCGTTCCAGTCGGGGATCTGATTATTAACCGGGCAGCCCGTATGGCAAAATGGAATACCGCA
Source organism: Alphaproteobacteria bacterium (assembly GCA_024280895.1). GTDB lineage: Bacteria > Pseudomonadota > Alphaproteobacteria > Rhizobiales > JAKIUO01 > JAKIUO01. The sequence goes on from JAJRPI010000006.1 coordinate 11,430, forward strand.
ATCCATGCAGCGCGATGCCTGCTTAACCGTATCGCTTTCGCCAAGGTCTTGCAAAAATTCACTATAATGACCAATACGCTCCTCTACGGGCGCATAAGAACGTTCAAGACGCTCAATTTCCAGAAATCCGGTTGGCTTTCCCATGATTATGCTCCCTCCGGCGCATCGGCGCGGTCCAATTTATTGCTCTTTTTCTTGGCCATCTCATCCAATGCGTGCGCGTATTCCACCGGCATCACCTTAACGAATTTGGGCATATAGTCTGACCAGTTATCAAGAATGTTTTGGGCATGTTTTGAGCCCGTATAGCGGTGATGGTTTTTGATCATCTGATGCAGGCGCTGCGCATCTTGGACACGCATATCGCTCATCAGGTCCGCTAACTCTACTTCCACGGAACGAGCCGAACCATTGACAAGATCTGCCATCACATCAGTGGTGGCTTCAACGGGGTCAAGCCTTGCTTGAGCCATGTTGCAGCGGCTTTCAAAATCACCTTTTTTATCCAGTACATAGGCAATGCCTCCCGACATGCCAGCGGCAAAGTTGCGGCCCGTTTCACCCAGCACCACGACGCAGCCACCTGTCATATATTCGCAGCCGTGATCGCCCGTGCCCTCGACAACGGCAAAGGCACCAGAGGTGCGAACAGCGAAACGCTCACCCGCAACACCCTGGAAATAGCACTCGCCAGAGATGGCTCCATACAAAACCGTATTACCGACAATGATGCTGTTTTCTGGCACAATGGCACTTTCACTTGGCGGGCGCACAATAAGCTTGCCACCAGACAACCCCTTGCCGACATAGTCGTTGGCTTCTCCCACGAGATCAAGGGTCGTGCCCTTGGCCGCCCAGGCACCAAAGCTCTGTCCTGCTGTACCTTTGAGGCTGACATGGATGGTGTCATCGCGTAGCCCTGCATGGCCATGACGCTTGGCGACTTCACCGCCCAGCATAGCCCCCGTCGTACGATCAGTATTGTTGATCGCAACCTCAATTTTGGCGGGTTCACCTCCATCAAGCGCTGATTTCGACCGCTTGATGAGCTCACGATCCAGCACATTGTCGAGGCCGTGATCCTGATTTTCGACATGGTAGAAGGCAATGTCCTCGGCCACATCTGGTTTTTCGAACAGACGCGAGAAATCAAGACCATTGGCTTTCCAATGATCAATGGCACGGCTTTTTTCAAGATAATCGATCTGCCCGATCAACTCGTCAAGCTTGCGTACGCCCATTCGCGCCATCAATTGTCTGGTCTCCTCGGCGACAAAGAAGAAATAATTGACGACATGATCAGGCGTCCCGGTAAAGCGCTTGCGCAGCTCTGGGTTTTGTGTGGCGACGCCCACCGGACAGGTATTGAGATGGCATTTGCGCATCATGATACAGCCAGAGGCGATAAGCGGTGCTGTGGCGAAACCAAATTCATCGGCACCAAGCAAAGCCCCCATAATGACGTCGCGGCCCGTGCGCATACCGCCATCCACCTGCACGGCAACACGGCCACGCAGATTATTGAGCACCAGTGTCTGATGGGTTTCGGCAAGGCCGATTTCCCAGGGACCACCCGCATGCTTGATGGACGTCAAAGGCGATGCCCCCGTCCCACCATCAAACCCGGCAATGGTAATATGATCCGCTTTGGCTTTAACGACGCCAGCCGCCACCGTGCCAACACCAACCTCACTGCCAAGTTTGACAGAAATATCAGCATCTGGATTAGTGTTCTTCAAATCGTAGATCAGCTGTGCCAGATCTTCGATCGAATAAATATCATGATGAGGTGGTGGCGAAATAAGCCCCACACCCGGCGTTGAATAGCGCACCTTGGCAATCACTTCATTGACCTTGTGACCGGGCAGCTGTCCGCCCTCACCCGGCTTGGCACCTTGAATGATTTTAATCTGGATCATGTCGGCATTGACGAGATATTCGGTGGTCACACCAAAGCGCCCAGAGGCGACCTGCTTGATCGCCGAGCGCATGCTGTCGCCATTTTCCATTGGCACAAAGCGATCAGGCTCTTCGCCCCCCTCACCGGTATTGGACTTGGCCTGCAAGCGGTTCATGGCAATCGCCAGGTTCGTATGGGCTTCACGCGAGATCGATCCAAACGACATGGCCCCGGTGGCAAAGCGCTTGACCAGCTCGGTGGCTGGCTCAACCTCGTCAAGGGGCACGCTTGTGCGGCCGATTTCCTCAGCCGTTTTGATGGTCATCAGCCCGCGAAAGGTCATGAGGTTTTCGTTTTGATTATTGATGGCACTGGCAAAGGCGTCATATTTGGCCTGCGCATCCTCGCTACCTTTTTCCGAGCGCACGGCATGCTGAAGATCGCCGATGGTTTGCGGCGTCCAGCTGTGACGCTCTCCGCGCAGGCGGTAAGCATATTCGCCGCCCACATCCAGCATATTGCGATAGATCGGTGCATCGGAAAATGCCAGCTGATGGCGCTCAGTTGTCTCTTTGGCGATCTCATCAAGGCCAACCCCTTCAACCTGCGAATGAGTGCCGGTGAAATAGGTTTTGATGAATTCGTTTTTGAGACCAATGGCGTCAAAAATCTGCGCGCCGCAATAGGACTGATAGGTGGAAATGCCCATTTTCGACATCACCTTGAGCATGCCCTTATTGACCGCTTTGATATATTTTTTGAACGCTGTAACATGAGGTATATCGGTATCGAGATCCGGCAGCATGTCTTTAATCGTGGCAAAAGCCAGATAGGGATTGATGGCCTCGGCCCCATAGCCAGCCAGCGTGCAGAACTGATGCACTTCATGGGCTTCACCGGTCTCAACCACCAGCCCCACCGACGTCCGCAGGCCCGCGCGGATCAAATGATGATGCACGGCAGAGGTCGCAAGCAGCGAAGGAATGGGGATATTGTCGGCGCTAGCGGCGCGATCAGACAATATGATGATATTGTAGCCATCGCGTACTTCGCTTTCAGCTTCCGTGCATAATCTGTCGATCGCGGCTTTCATGCCACCGCGCCCCTCGCTTGCGGGCCAGGTAATATCTTGCGTAATAGTCTTGAAATCATTGTCAGGAATATCACCGATTTCACGGATTTTACGCAGTTCGCTATTCAGCAAAATAGGTTGGGGCACCTCAAGGCGCTTTTGACCGGATGAGGTTTCCAGATCGAGCAGGTTGGGGCGCGGCCCAATAAACGAGACCAGTGACATCACCAACTCTTCACGAATGGGATCAATTGGCGGATTGGTCACCTGCGCGAAATTTTGCTTAAAATAGGTGTGCATGAGCTTTGGGCGCACCGACAAGGATGATAAAGGCGTATCCGTACCCATAGAGCCAACGGGATCCATTCCCGACATCACCATAGGCTCAATATAATATTTGGCGCTTTCTTGCGTATAGCCAAAGGTCTGTTGCAGATCGAGCAGCCGCTCTTCAACAATCGACTCTGGACCTTCCTCAGCGACCGGTAAATCAGCCAGACGAATTTGCCCAGCTTCCAACCATTCTTGATAGGGGTGCGAAGCCGCAAGTTCGTCTTTGACTTCATCATCGGATATGATGCGACCTTTCTCAAGATCGACCAGCAGCATTTTACCCGGCTGCAAGCGCCATTTTTGAATGATGGTCTCTTCGGGTGCTGGCAGCACACCCATTTCAGAGGCCAGCATGATCATGTCATCGCTCGTCACATAATAGCGCGCAGGGCGCAGGCCATTACGATCGAGCGTGGCGCCGATCATCTTGCCATCCGTGAAGGTCACAGCAGCAGGACCATCCCAAGGCTCCATCAAGGCTGCGTGATATTCGTAAAAAGCGCGGCGTTTGGCATCCATCGAGGGATTGCCTGCCCAGGCCTCGGGGATCAGCATCATCATGGCGTGGGGCAAGGAATAGCCTGAGCACACCAGCAGCTCCAACGCATTGTCAAAGCAAGCGGTATCAGACTGACCTTCAGGAATAAGCGGCCACAAGCCATCAAGATCTTCGCCAATGACTTTGGAATGAGCGGTACTCTGGCGCGCCGCCATCCAGTTGACATTGCCGCGAATGGTATTGATTTCGCCATTATGCGAAATCATGCGGAAGGGATGGGCCAGCTTCCATGACGGGAATGTGTTGGTGGAGAACCGTTGATGCACCATCGCCATCGCCGACTTCATGCGAGGATCATTCAAGTCCAGATAATATGCGGCGAGCTGATAAGACAGCAACATGCCCTTGTAAAGTAGGGTTTGCGATGAAAACGAGACAATGTAAAAATCTTCATGCCCAGCTGGATGCTCGTTCATGACGCGCAAAGCTATTTTGCGCCGTAGCAAAAATGTTTTGAGTTCAAATGGCTGACCAGCTTGGCAAGCACTCCCGCGCCCAACAAAAGCCTGCAAATGAGCCGGCTCGGTTGGCAAGACCGAATAACCAAGATCGCTATTGTCAACCGGCACTTCGCGCCAGCCCAAAAACTCCAGGCCAGACGCATTCGTCTCTTTTTCGATGAGATCGAGATAGGCCTGATGAACGTCTTTATCTCTTGGCATAAACAGCTGCATGACGGCATAATCGCCAACGTCAGGAAGAAAGAAATCGAACCCGCGGCTGACACCTTGAAAAAACTCGTGCGGCATCTGGATCAAAATTCCGCATCCATCTCCCGCCTTGGGGTCCGCCCCAACAGCACCGCGATGTTCCAGATTTTTCAGAATTGACAAGCCTTTTTGCACGATGTCATGGCTCTTATTATTTTTCATATGAGCCACAAAACCCAAACCACAAGCATCATGCTCATGAGCTGGATCGTAGAGACCTTGTGGACCGCGCGGACCGAAATGGGTCCCTGCGTGTTTTTTTGTATCGTTGCGACAGACCATGATCGTTAAAAACCTTTCAGGGCTTTTTCCGTATATGTCCCCGTTCCCGCCAAGGAGACCGAAGGACGTTATCTTTGGTATTCAGCTTTGCTCATCCTTGGCGCTCATGTTTATGAGCAAGAATATTTGGAGCGGTGGCTTGTCATGGCTCAATTACGATGTGCCGTGAACCAAGCCCCATTTTTGTGCGACTTTAATCCGCACTGCAGAGCCATTTTCATAAAATGACAGTAAAGCTGACCTATTTGTAGCACCTCAATGCCACAAATAAGCATTTTTGGCAAGAGATAACAGACCGCAAACGCATTGCTGCCATCCGCACCTACCCTCAAATAGCAGAGTGACAGGACAAATATCCCTCATCATATCATGTTGGCGCAAGGCAGGGCTTGGCGAATGGGTTCCCCCACAACTGGGCGGGATTGGGCCGCAAATGACAAAAGGTTGCATAAAGCCTAACTTTGGCCATATGCTGCGAACAACATTGATTAAAGGCCGTATGATGCTCGCATAAATATGCCAGCCACTTTGAACTTTTAAGGAGAGCTACATTGACCAATTATCTCGCTAAACGCCCGACGTTTGTCGCATTGACGAGCGCCATCGCATTTGGTTTTGCCGCTTTTGTTCTGCCAACTGGCGCAAGCGCTGCTGACCTCGAAAAATGCTACGGCATCGCCAAGGCAGGTCAAGATGATGGTAGCAAAGAAATCAACATTCCCGGGATGTCAACCGTCGACTTCCAGGGTGGGGCCTTTAAATATGTGACCAAAGGAACATGCGTTGAAATATCCACGCCATTTGGTGCAGGTAGCCTAGAACCCTTGGAAAACCGTCCACCAAAAGGCAAATAGGCGTACAAGGTTACGGATCTTCTTTGCCGCGCGGGCAGCGTTTCAGCAAAGGCTCCTGATCGTCTCGTCCCGTTATGAACAAACAAACCCTCAAATTTGGTCGCTGGCCCTCAACTATCAGTGCCGAATTTGTGGCAGGCAAAAGTCTGCGTTTCCAGAGTGTGCAAGCACTTGATGATCAGCTCTACTGGAGCGAAGTGCGCCCCTTCGAACAAGGGCGGGCTGCTTTGGTCTGCACATCTATTGATGAATCAAAAACTTCGCGTGTCCTCGTCGACTTGCTCCCGCCCCCCTATTCCGCTCGCTCAAAAGTCCATGAATATGGTGGTGGTTCGTTTTTGGCGACCCGCGAGCAAATCTTCTTCGTCAACGCCGACGATCAACAAATCTGGTCTATAGCGCATGGAACGGATGCCAAGCCCTCCCCCGCACCCCAACAAATCACGAATGCACCGCAGTGGCGATTTGCTGATTTGTGCCATGATCCCCAACGCAACCGATTGATCTGCGTCGGTGAACAAAAAACCGCAGACGGGCAACACCCCCAAAATTGCCTCGTGAGTGTCTCCCTTGCCAATAGCGATGATCAACAGATAGTGCCGCTGGTGCAAGGAGATGATTTCTACGCCTTCCCGCGCCTGTCACCCAATGCCCAACAACTGGCCTTTGTAAGCTGGAACCTTCCCTCCATGCCGTGGGAAAGCGCCCAACTGCAAATCGCCGATCTTGAACCAAAAGGATCTGTGCTCAATGTCATATGTCCCAACAGCGCTCACACGGGAGCCTCGTTCCAGCCGGAATGGGATCAGCACGGCGACCTTTGGTTTATCAATGATGATACGGGCTTTGGTCAGCTTTATCGATTGCGCGCCGGGGAAATAACCATGTTCCCCCAAGACGGGGCTGAAATGGGCGATCCCTTATGGGTGTTTGGCATGAGAACTTACGGCTTTTTGCCAGATGGACGCGTCGCTGTTCTTTGTCGTGGCAAAGGCAAAGCATGGGTTACATTGATCAACCCCGCCGATGAAAGCGACACTCAATGCCTGCCCGATGAAGACGCCAGCTTATGTGGGCTAGAGCAAGTCGTGATCACTGGCAGTCCAGCAGCTGGTATTCATGTCGCTGGCATCCTTTCTACGATCAATAAACCAAATGCCATTGCCTCGATTTCCGTACCGGCCGGCGCAACCACCATCCTAAAACCAAGCATCACTCTTGCGCTGGCTCCTGGACAAATCTCTACCGCCAGAGCGCTGGCTTTTGAAAATGAGCTTGGCCAAACTGTTTACGGGAATTATTACCCCCCCACCAATCAAGATTATGAGGCCCCTGCAGGCGAGCTTCCCCCTGTCATACTGACAGCACATGGAGGACCGACCGCCTATGCACACGCCGGCCTCACCCCCAAAGTTCAATATTGGACGTCACGCGGCTTTGGCTATTTCGATGTCAATTATGGCGGCTCATGGGGCTTTGGCAAAGCCTACCGAGAGCGCCTTGACGAGCAATGGGGCGTGCGTGATGTGGCTGATATGGCAGCAGCAGCACACTATCTTGTCGAAGCTGGCCTCTCCGACCCTGCACGTCTGCTGATTTCGGGATCTAGTGCCGGGGGCTATACGGTCTTGATGGCACTGGCGAAATCTGACCTGTTTACTGCGGGCGCCTCCTATTACGGCATCTCTGATCTGGCTCGATTATGTGATAGCACCCACAAGTTCGAAGCTGGCTATATCGTAAATTTGCTGGGACTTACTACTCAGAACAGAAGCAAAATTCTGAAAGACCGATCACCGCTTTTTTGTGCCGATCAAATTAGCGCTCCTGTGATCTTTTTTCAGGGGTTGCAAGACAAAGTTGTCCCCCCCGACCAGGCCGAACTGATGGTTGCAGCTCTTAAAAAGAATGACATAAAAACACTATATCAAAGCTTCGAGCGAGAAGGTCACGGTTTTCGTGACAAGCACGCCATCGAGACTGCCCTGACAATGGAATATGAATTTTACAAAGATATTCTGGCGCTATAAATTGCCAGGCCATTGCCAAACTTATGGCGCAAACTGACGAACTATTTTTTTATGGAAATGACGAGAACAATCTGCGTGCCCTTGGCCACGCCAAAACTTTACCTCTATTATTTGAACAGGTTTTACCGTTTGGTAAGAAAAACTGCAATAATGCTTCACAATGTTTAATCATGGCGATATAACAAGGGCTGCGTCAGATTGTAGCGTTACGCAACTGTGAGGGAGACTGATTTTGCTGGATATTAGAGATAAGCGGTTCTTGGGCCAAGGCATGTTCGCTTGGCTTTTTCTACCTCTGGTTGCTCTGTTCAACATTTTCTTGCGCGATGGCGTCATTATCCCATTGGTGGGGCCAGAATTAGCCGTGCCGATCAGCACCGTTACCTTACTGGTCATGCTATATGGCACCGCTTATTTCCTGCTTACTGGTGTTGAACGTCCCACAAGTTGCCGCATATCGCTCTTGCTTGGTGTCATCTGGGTGGGGTTTGCGATCATCTTTCAAGCCTTGTTCGTGATGTTTGCCCTTGGCAAACCCTTGAGCGAGCTTTGGAAAGCGCTTAGCCTGCCTGCAGTGCTCGAGGGCAATCTGTTCCTTGTGGTTTTGGCGATGCTGTTTATTGCCCCTGCTGTTTGCGCATCCAAACGATTGCGCGACTAGTCTTTACGGTCCAACAAACTCCTTTTAGGCACATGATCGTCAATTCACTCTCTAAAAATGAGGGCTTGTCTTCCAGCACTCACCCTCAAACTCCTTAACGGCCATCTCTTGGGCACAAACTTGTGATCTTTAACACAAGTGCTGTTGTATTCCCCCGACAAAAGAACATAATGCGATCATGAAGAGAATCACTGAACAGCAAACATCCTCCCGCTCACGATGGAGCTTAAGATTGGCGCTGTTTTCAGCCCAGCTTATTGTCATTGCTATATTGCTGCACCGCTTCACGTCCCTGTCGACACCGGTTGCGACCAACTTGATTGTCGTCTCGCTAATGGGGGCTGCAATTGCCATTTTATTGTCAGTTTTGGCATTTGCACAAATCTGGAACAAGGGCATCAAGGGCACTGGCATTGCTTTGACAGCGCTGATTGTCAGCTTGATAATTTTCGCCGTGCCAATCTACCATTTGCCAAATTTGATCCGGCTTCCCGCAATCAATGACATTACGACCGACCTTCTCTCACCACCGCAATTTCGCACGATTGCTACTTTACGCGAACCACAGGCCAACAGCCTGGACTATCCCGGCAGCTCGTTTATCGCGGCACAGGCGCGAGCCTATCCCGATATCAGCACACTGATCCTGGAGCGCTCTCATCAAGACTCATATGAGCTAATTCATGGAGTCATACGAGACCTTGGATGGGAAGTCGTCAGTGAACAGCAACCAGATCGCAACAATCGAACTGGGTATATCGAGGCCGTTGATCAATCAATGCTCCTTGGCTTTCGCGACGATATTGTCGTGCGCGTTAGAGGAGATGCCAATTCTACACGTATCGATATGCGATCAGCGTCTCGTTATGGGCGTCATGACCTGGGCACTAATGCCAATCGGATCCGCGAAACCTTCGCCATTATGAAAACCAGGATCGCCAGAGCCGAGGCCAATCGGATCGATAGCCTGGAACGTCGGCGGATCGCCAAGCTGAGTAGTATCGAAAAGAAGAAAAAAGCGCGCGACCGTCTGCGCCGCAAAAAAGAACAAGAAGCAAGCCAGGACACATTTATGCTTCCAAAGGCCAACTTCAATCAAGAAGACGGCCTATCGCCCAATAATATTGACACAGGCTTTAATCAAGTCGGCCAACCAAGGCGTAAAAAGAGCGCCGCGAACGGCTTTACCAATCGATCGCGACGTGCCGCTCCAGCCGCAAGAAAACGCCGGGTTCAAAAAATTCGTCGCTCAAAACGCAAGCGCCGGAGAAAAAAATGGGTGCCCTTCAGCAACTTTCCGTAATTTCGATGGGCTCGTCGACAATACGAAACCTCGCATCTAACCCATCCTCCTTGCCTTTTTGCAACTTGCCTTTGTCGAACAAGTGTTCCAGATGAGCAAGAATGGACAGTGATGCAGCCGTTTTCAACGCCTTATCTATATCTTTATATAGTAGCGGCAAAATATCATCGACCTGCGAGTGTCCCTCTTTGACGGCTTTGAGAATGCTTTGCTCACGCCATTGACGATGCAAAACATAGGCCCGCACCAGTCGTCGCGGCTTGCGCACACGCCCACCATGGCCGGGCAAATACAACTCATCATCGCGGTTCGACAGATTAGATAATGACGCCATATAATCGCGCATATTGCCTTCTGGCGGCGCAAGGACGCTGGTGCTCCAGGGCATAATATGATCGCCGGTGAACAGCGCTTTTTCTTCTAGCAGACAATAGCATAAATGATCAGGTGCGTGGCCAGGCGTATGAACACCGCGCAAGGTCCAGCCCAACCCCTTGACCTCATCCCCATCATCAAGCGGATGGTCAGGTTTAAAGCCAAGATCAGCAAAACCCGTGACAAGTTCTCCCGATTGCGCCGATTGCCCTGGCTCAACGCGCTGATAGGCACCCCGTGGAGCCCCACTCATACGAAAACCATAGGTCTTGGCCCCCGTTAAGGCCTGCAAACGAGCCAGCCCCCCGCTATGATCCTTGTGGGTATGTGTGAGGAAAATCTTGGTCACTGTCTCCCCTTGCAACGACGCCAGCAAAGCCTCGATATGGCTCTCGTCATCAGGACCAGGGTCAATGATCGCCACCTCGCCATGGCCCAGCACATAAACATTAGTGCCCTTGAAGGTCAAAGGTCCCGGATTCCGAGCAACAAATCGGCGTAAAAGGGGAGATAATGGCGTAGCAACGCCATATTCAAAGTCAATCTCTTGGGTAAAAGGACTATTATCCGCCATTACACAATGTCACCAGCTTTGTTCGCACCGATATTGGTGGGGATTGGTCGCGATGGCTAGATTTGGCGCGTTTCGAACACGACAAGCTACCAAATTACATTACAACCCGAAAATCAAATGTCAGATCGTAGGCCATAAAGCCCTGAATTGCAAAAAATGTTTGAAATTGATCTATGAATTATTGCATCCATTGCGATCCACACAAAATCGCTCCCCAATGCCATCATACAGGTTTTTTGGGCTGCGACGCAAATAGGCATTGCAGCCTCTAAAATGTGTCGCTATGTTGCGGCATTGTGGATGGAGGCAGCTTGCTTTGGCAGATATTTGCCAAACCCGAAAAGATCTCATCAGTCCACATATTGGGGCGTAGCCAAGTGGTAAGGCAACGGGTTTTGATCCCGTCATTCGCAGGTTCGATCCCTGCCGCCCCAGCCAATCTTATCACTTAAGCCTGCAATATGCTCCGCTCATATGACGAAATCCCCCTATAACCTGCCATATTCGCGTATTATCTAAGTCTGCTGGGCAGTAATACGCCCGCTTTGCAAGCCTATTATTC
>JAJRPI010000007.1 GCA_024280895.1 Alphaproteobacteria bacterium
ATTGCTGATCTTGCGGGCATCTGGATAGGTGGAAACGGGCTTGCCTTTTTCGTGGTGCTGGCAAATGGCATGAAGATCAAGCCCGGCTTCATCAAGAAGCGCGCCTTTGCTGTCACTGATCGCGATGACTTTCATGCCAAGTTGCTTAAAGGCTTTGGCGGCATAGGTGCCGACATTACCAAATCCCTGTATGACGACCGTTTTTCCCTCGAGCTTTTGCGCCTGGTGTTTGGCGTGTTGCTGCATGACAATGGCAACCCCGGCGCCGGTGGCCTCAGTGCGGCCCTCTGATCCGCCAATCAAAATCGGCTTTCCTGTCACGACGCCAAGTGTATATCCGTAAATCTTTGAGTACTCATCTTGTATCCAGGCCATCACTTGCTCATTGGTACCAACATCTGGTGCAGGGATATCGAGATTGGGTCCAATGCCACGGTGAATTTTTTCAACAAAAGCGCGGGTCAGGCTTTCCAACTCGCGGCGGCTTAAACTGCGCGGATCGCAATTAATCCCTCCCTTCGCTCCGCCAAACGGAACCTTTACCAACGCCGTTTTAAGCGACATCAAAGCGGCCAGGGTGTGAGCCTCTTTCATATCGATCGAGGGATGAAAACGAAGACCGCCTTTATATGGCCCAAGTGCATTATGGTGTTGAACACGGTAGCCATAAAATATCTCCAGACTACCGTCATCGCGAAGCAAGGGAAGTTGTACTTTAAACTCCCGGCTTGCTCCCGCCAGCAAAGCAAAAACCTGATCATCATATTCAAGGGTCTGGCAAGCCTCATGGAGAAAATGGGAGTTTTCTAGTGTCTGTTTTGGGGGGGGTGTCTTTTTGTTCATTGAAGCATCTCCAGACTGAATTAGATTTTATGATAGCGCCCTTTTCCACGCGGCCCTGACGAAAAAAGCAATCATTATCCAAACGCTACTTCGCAAGGCCATAGCCTTTACGGTGCGGAGTTCATAGTCGCCGCCAGACAAGATGTGCAAACCAAGACCGGCAAACACAATCAGCGTTGCAACAGCGATCACCATTGCCAGAACAACAGCCCAACCTCGCCACAAAAAAAGCCCCATACCCGCCAGGATATAAACGAAACCAGCAAGAAAATTGAACCAGAGAACTGCGGGCACATAGTTTCCTGCCGCCACTCGTGCAGGGCCATCAATGAACAGGACCGAACCACCAGAATAAAGGGTCAGTCCACCAAATAACACAGCGACGACGGCTGCCATAATTGCGAGGCGGGGTCTTGCTGTCACTGTGTTCTGCATGGCTCTATCTTTCTTTTGTTCTTTCAATATCGAGTTTGTAAGCTGCATGGCAGGTCGTGCAGTTATTCATCAACGTGCCCAGCTTGCTCAGCATAATTTGCGGATCGCCAATATCTTGAGCCTCCAAGGCAAGATCATCGAAAGCCTTGTGAGTTGCCATTCCCAGCTTTTTGAATTCAAGCGGCAATTTTCCCATCAATGATGTTGGTACTTCTCCCGCATTGACCATCCCGGCTTTGTGAGCGTTTTCATAGACCCGCTTCATGTCCTTTTTCACCACCCCCATGGTGATGGCCTGAACACTTTCCAAAAAGCCGCGCATCTCGGTGAGCACAAGATCGCGCTCTCCTGCCGACAAGATGACAGCCGTGCGACCATCATCGCTTGGCGCGACACTGCCCTTGATGACAAACAGATAGGCCATTGTGCCGATTGCTATGACTAACAGCGCGCTCAGGCCCCAACAAAATTTGCACATGGTATTTTTCCTTTTCATCGACCTATTGATATGTTAGTAATAAATCACTAACTAAAAATCGTGTCAAGCCGAATGCGAAATTGTTGTACAATTGAGCTAGCGGGGAAGGGGCGGTGATGGTGCTGATAGGGAATGTAAAGAGGAGGAGGATGTTTCATGCGCTGGAAGTTAATCGCGGCTGTTTTTAGTGTTGGGCTGATCTTTGGTGGTGGTTATTTTACCTGGCTTCAGTTCAAGCCCGCCGAGTTACCCGAGGGTTTTGCCATGTCCAATGGGCGCCTGGAAGCGGAACGCACAGATATCGCAACCAAAATCCCAGGTCGTATCCGGGAAATTCTGGTCCGTGAAGGCGACCATGTTAAAGCTGGGCAGGTTCTTGTCAAAATGGACACAGCGGAACTTGAGGCGCAGCTTAAAGAGGGACAAGCCGCTGTTGAGGAAGTCAAGCAGCAATGGCGCCAAGCTATCGCCCTTCTTGCCCAAAGGAAGAGCGAGTTGGTTTTTGCGCACGAACAATACAAACGATCGCGTGCGCTTGGCAAAAAGGGATACACCCCGAAAGAAACAGTCCAGCAACGGTTGGCCGCCAAAATCACAGCTCAGGCTACGGTAAATTCTGCAGATGCCGGGATCAATCGGGCAAAGGCGGCTCTTGGCGTGGCGCTGGCCAGAGTCGAACGGTACAAGGAAAATTTGCGCGATACCGTGCTGCTCGCCCCGCGCGCGGGGCGCATCCAGTATCGCCTTGCGCAACCTGGGGAAGTTCTTGGAGCTGGAGGGCGTGTTCTCACATTGCTTGATTTTAGCGATGTATACATGACCATTTTTTTGCCCACCAAAGATATTGGAAAGCTTGAAATTGGGGCTGAGGCTCGCATTATTCCAGATGCGGCCTCGCAATATGTCATCCCGGCGACCGTCTCGTTTGTGGCGTCAGACGCGCAGTTCACACCCAAATATGTTGAGACCAGAAGTGAGCGTGAAAAGCTCATGTTCCGGGTCAAGGTGCGTTTGCCGCAAGAGGTTCTCAAGCGCTATGCCAGGCGGGTGAAAGCCGGCATTACCGGCGTCGCCTATGTGAAAACAGCGGTCAATGCACAATGGCCAGATCATCTTCTTGTCAAACTGCCCGAAGTTGAAAGCCCTGCTGTCAAGACTAAAGGCCCGATTGAAGGCCCGATTGAAGGTAAGGGAAAATGAGCGAGACGTTGCATCCGGTTGCGCAGCTCATCTCGATCAGCCATCGCTATGGCGACGTGACCGCTCTTGATAATATTTCGATTGACCTTCCTGCAGGCCGCATGGTCGGCTTGATCGGCCCCGATGGTGTTGGTAAGTCAACGCTGCTTGGACTAGTTGCTGGCGTGCGCAAAATACAAAGCGGCCGTGTTCCCGTTCTTGGGAGTGACATCGCAGAGAAGCGCCATCGCAATGAGGTGTGCGCCCAGATTGCTTATATGCCTCAAGGGCTGGGGCATAATCTTTATCCAACCCTC
>JAJRPI010000008.1 GCA_024280895.1 Alphaproteobacteria bacterium
ATGGTACCCCCTAGGAGAATCGAACTCCTCTTTCCAGAATGAAAATCTGGCGTCCTAACCGATAGACGAAGGGGGCACAATATCCAAGCACCATACAAACACAAAGGCCTGAGACTTGACTAATCGAACCAATACGGCCCGATTAAATAGCGGAGCCATATTTTCGGGAGCTTGAACAGCCCCGAAGACAACTTGATATACTGACCATTGCACTCAAACGCAAGAGTTTGATGGTGTTTTTAAGCCCTGTGCGTCAAAAAAACTGTGGGACGATCAAACGCCTTGGCCGTGCGGCTATAAAACAGGGATATTTTAGCGGTTTTTGCGCGGGTCAGCGACATCATCGATAATCATCTCGACCTTGACGCGCCCGCCCCAGCTATTGAGCTTCAAGGAACCTGCAATGTGCAAAGGCATACCATTATTATTGAGCAGCAGTTCACCTATCGGCGTGTCCGCACTGCGAAAGGCCACGGCATCGATGCGCGAGCCATCTCCCGCCTGCAAGGAACAACGCACATGTCCATTACCAACAATCTTGGCAAAATTGACATGATGGGCTGGAAACACAAAGCGTGGCGGTGGATTGCCGCTGCCATAGGGGCCAGCTTTTTCCAGTTGTGCCAACAACTCCTCATTGGCCGCCAAGGGCGTCAAGGCCCCATCAATCAGCAGATCAGAGCCACTCGATGCCCGCTTTTGCGCCTCTTTGAGGGTCTCGCGCAAAAATACGCCTAGCTCCTCATATTTACTTTCAAATACCGTCAAGCCGCCTGCCATGGCATGGCCGCCCCCTTTGACCAGCAAACCTTCGTCAACAGCGGCGCGAATAGCACCGCCAATATCGACGCCTTGCACAGAACGCGCTGATCCGGTGCCCTCGCCGCCACCTTCCCAGGCAATCGCCAGGGCCGGACGCTTGAAACGATCGACCAAGCGAGAAGCTAGCAGACCAACAAGACCTTTGTGCCAGTCAGGCGATCCCGTGATGATGATCGGCGTGTCAGGATCGCGCTCCACCAGCTGATCAGCGGCAGCCACCGCCTCTTCCAGCATCACGCCTTCCATGGCTTTGCGCTCACTATTATAGCGATCCAGCTGTTCGGCAATTTTTTGCGACTCGCTCTCATCATTGCTCGATAAAAGCTGCGCGCCAAGCGAGGCGTTGCCAATGCGCCCCCCTGCATTAATGCGTGGCCCCAGAATAAAGCCAAGAGAATAAGAGGTTGGCGCTTCTTGCAGTCCCGCCACCTCGCCAAGCGCCCGCAGCCCGACATTCTGGCGCAGACGCATAACCTGCAAGCCTTTGTGCACATAAGCCCGGTTGAGACCGGTGAGCGGCACCACATCACAAATCGTGGCGAGCGCCACTAGATCCAGCAGCTTCAACAAATCGGGCGCCTTGCGCTGCTCATCATAAAAATCAAGCTTACGCAGCTCTTTGACGACAGCCACCAATGTTAAAAACACCACTCCAGCTGCGGCCAGATCGCCCTGCCCTGACAGATCATCGGGGCGATTGGGATTGATCAGCGCATAGCAGGGAGGAAAATCCTCGCCAAGCTGATGGTGGTCGATAATAATGGCATCGCAATCCGTTTTATCAACAACGCCCAATGCCTCATGGGAGGTACTGCCGCAATCCACCGTGATGATAAGATTTGCCCCATCGGCCACCAATTGCTCCATGGCGGCGGGATTGGGACCATATCCTTCGGTCATGCGGTCGGGGATATAGATACGGCAATCAATATTGTGACTAGCCATAAAGCGCTTCCACAAAGCGCTCGAGGTGCCACCATCCACATCATAGTCGCCATAAATGACAATGGCCTCATTCTTATCGATGGCACTGGCGATGCGCGCGGCCGCTTTTTCCATATCTTGCAGACTGGAGGGGTCCGGCATCAGATTTTTCAACGAGGGGTCAAGATAAATGCCCACATCATCTTCCGGGTCCAGCCTTGAGGCCAGCATGCGGCCCAAAACTTCTGGCACATGATGGCGCTGGGTGATGTCCATGGCAATATGGATGCGCGATGGCTCCAGCCGGTCTTTCCAGACATGACCGCCTGCCGATAAGCTTACCCCCAAAAAGGGTCCCGCTGCCATATTTTCCGATTGATCAATATCTTCCACTGCACTCATAACATTCCTCCAATGAAGTTCGAAGGGTAAAGTGATTCGCCACGTGCTTCAAATATGCCTGTTGATGAGTGTGCGCAAGTCTAGCTCGTGCTGTGCGAACGGTTGTGCATGGTGTCGACGATACGCACGCTACCGGTCGAAGCGCGCATAACAATACTCTGGGTCGAGGCGCGTGATCCCATCACGCGCACGCCATCAAGCAAATAGCCATCAGTGACACCAGTTGCCGCGAAACTCACATCCCCGGCGATCATGTCATTGAGCGTGTAGATTTTTGTGACATCTTCAATGCCATATTTGGCCATCAGCTTCTGGTCGTCCTTGTCTCGAACAATCAAACGCCCTTCGATCTGTCCACCAGCACAACGTAAAGCAGCAGCGGCAAGGATGCCCTGATCGGCACCGCCAACGCCCAGATACATATCAATACCGGTTTCATCAGTGTCGGTTGTCTGGATAACTCCGGCGATATCTCCATCGCCAATAAGCCGGATCGCGGCCCCTGCGGCACGCACCTCTTCAATCAGCTTGGCATGGCGGGAGCGATCAAGGATACATACAGTGATCTCACGGACATCAACGCCTTTGGCACCGGCGAGCGCCTCGATATTGTCTTTTGGTGTGCGCTCAAGCCCCACAAGCCCTTGCTCAAAGCCTGGACCAATGGCGATCTTTTCCATATAGATCGGTGGCACACGCAGCAGGCTGTCTTTTTGCGCAATGACAATCACAGATAAGGCATTCGACAAGGCGCGCGCATTGATGGATGAACCCTCCAGTGGCATCAAGGCAATATCCGCCTCATGGTGCGTCCCCACGCCAACAATGGCGCCGGCCACTAATTGCTCATTGTCAGAATAGCCATGCTCCCCAACAATCACTTTGCCACCAACCGGAAGTTTTTGTAGCTGCTCGGCCATGGCGTCAAGGGCTGCTTCATCGCCGCCCATTTCATCTCCGCGCCCGGTAAAACTGGCCGCCGCCAAAGCGGCCGCCTCCGTTGCTCGCACAATACCCATTGTACACAAGCGGCCAAAATCCACGCTGTCCATTTTCGCACCTGGTCTATTCATATTGTTCGTCACCCATCTGGACTGATGTGCTGCTACAAAGATTCTATTCTGATCATTTGAGCTGCCCCTTCAACATGACCATCTGCTGAAATATCGGCAAGAGCTTTGCGGATTGCGCTTTCCGTGGTCTCGTGAGTGATCAAAACAACGGGGGTCATCTCGCTTGCGCCACTCTCAGTGACGCGATCATCAGGCCCTTTTTGCACAATGCTTTGCAAGGAAATATCCTGCTCGGCCATACGTGTGGCAATCGATGCGATGGCACCAGGGTGATCCTTCACATGCAGACGAATATAATAGCCACCTTCATGGGCCCGCATCTTGGCGCGTTGATAAGGTTTTAATTCGCTGGCCCTTGTGAGCAAGGGTGGTAGTTTGATGCCCCAGGCAATATCAACAATATCGCCGACAATCGCAGATGCCGTTGGCCCCGCCCCGGCCCCTGGTCCAACCAGCATGATCTTGTCGACAAAGTCTCCCTCGACCCCAACGCAGTTGGTAACGCCAGCCACTTCAGCAATCGCCGTATGTTTGGGAACCATAGTGGGATGAACACGTTGCTCAATGCCGCTCTCGGTTTTTTGCGCGACCCCCAGCAGTTTGATGCGATAGCCCAACTCATCAGCGGCTTCAATATCTTCAATGCCGATATTCTCGATACCTTCGAGATAAATCTCGTCAAAGGCCAGCTCCGTACCAAAGGCCAATGAGGTCAGGATCGCCAGTTTGTGAGCCGTGTCATGACCACCAATGTCAAAGGTCGGGTCAGCCTCAGCATAACCAGCCGCTTGTGCCTCAGCCAAAACCTTCTCGAAGGCCAGACCTTCTTCTTGCATCTTGGTCAAGATGTAATTGCAGGTGCCGTTTAGGATGCCGTAAACTTTAGTGATATCATTGCCGGTGAGGCTTTCACGCATGGTTTTGATGATGGGAATACCACCCGCCACAGCCGCTTCAAAATTGAGCGCCACATTATTGTCTTCGGCAAGTTTGGCGAGCCTGGTGCCATGTTTGGCGAGTAGCGCCTTATTGGCCGTCACCACATGCTTGCCGCTTTCAAGCGCCGCCTCGACGCTGGCCAGCGCGATACCGTCTGATCCGCCCATCAATTCGATGAACACATCATGGCCTTCGTCTTTGGCCATCGCCAACGCATCGCCAAACCATTGGTAAGAAGACAGATCGACGCCGCGATCAAGATCGCGATCCAGATCGGCAACCGCGTGGATTTCAACCGGCCTGCCAGTTTTTTCAGCCAGCTTGTCCCCATGTTTTTGTAGGACCTTGACCACACCAACACCGATTGTACCAAGCCCGGCAATACCAAGCCTCAAACTATTCGCCATAATTTAAAATCAGCCCCCTCGTCATGCGATTCATGTATTTCCATATTTTGGAAATACAAACTAGAACGAAATCGCCTACGCGGCGGGCGGAAAAGGGCTAGCCCCTTTCAACCCCATTTATTTGAATAATGGGGTCTGGGGACTAGTCCCCAGCGCTGTCCGCGAGGACATTTTCTTTGTGCCCGAAACGCTGGCAATTAAGACAACGGTTCAGAAAAATGTTGTGATGAGCACTTAGCACATCTTATCCATTAATTGGAATGACGTTATGCATGGTTTCGTCGGCTTCGGCCAGAAATTTCCGCAAACTGCGGGCGGCCTGACGGATGCGATGTTCATTTTCCACAAGTGCCAGCCTGACATGGCCTTCGCCATATTCCCCAAAACCAACGCCGGGAGAGACGGCAATATCGGCCTTTTCCAGCAAGACCTTGGAAAATTCCAGCGAACCAAGCGCTTTAAACTTTTCAGGGATCGGCGCCCAGGCAAACATGGTGGCGGGCGGCGAGGGAATATCCCAGCCAGCGCGCGAAAATGTGCTGACAAGGCAATCGCGGCGCGTTTTGTAAATCTTCCGAATATCATCAATACACTCATCAGGCCCATTGAGCGCAGCGGAAGCCGCAACTTGTATCGGCGTGAATGCGCCATAATCAAGATAGGACTTGACCCGCGCCAGCGCCGCGATCAAACGCTCATTGCCCACCGCAAAGCCCATGCGCCAGCCCGGCATTGCATAGGTCTTGGACAGAGAGGTAAACTCGACGGCGACATCCATTGCGCCTGGCACCTGCAAAACTGATGGAGGCGGATTATTGTCAAAATAAATTTCTGAATAGGCCACATCTGACAAGATGATCAAGTCATGCTTGCGCGCATAGGCCACCACTTCCGTATAAAAATCCAGATCAGCCATTTTGGCCGTTGGATTGGAGGGATAGCTCAGCACCAATGCGATAGGCTTGGGGATCGAATGCTTCATGGCCCGATCAACATGCACCAAAAATTCGGAATTTGGTTCAACAGGCAAATGGCGCAGCACGCCGCCCGAGATAATGAACCCGAACTCATGAATGGGATAGGTCGGATTGGGGGCCAGAATAACATCGCCTGGTGCGGTAATGGCCTGAGCCATGTTGGCAAAGCCTTCCTTGGAGCCAAGCGTCGCGACCACCTGCGTATCAGGATTGAGCTTAACGCCAAAGCGGCGACCATAATAATCGGCTTGCGCGCGGCGCAATCCAGGAATGCCTTTGGAGGCCGAATAGCGATGGGTTCGGGGCTTTTGAACTGTCTCGATGAGCTTGTCGACAATATGCTGCGGGGTTGGCATATCAGGATTGCCCATCCCAAAATCGACAACATCGGCGCCATTCTCGCGCGCCGCCGCTTTCAGGCGATTGACCTGCTCGAAAACATAAGGGGGAAGTCGCTTTATTTTATGAAATTCGCCTGGCACGTTATTCCTGCTTTTTCTGTCTGTTTGGAGCACGATAAATCAATGAACAGTATCGCACTCTCACCAATCAGACTTTAGTATAGAAGGGAATTTTGCGCGAACCAAGACTGAATTTCATCCATACAATCAGCGATGCAAATTAACGTGCTTCAATCTCGTCAATCGCTTTGGCATAATGATGATGGTTCGCCTTGGTCAGCGACTTGATCAATCGAGCGCGCTCTTTAACCGGCGTCACCGATTTACCAATCCGAAAGACCTCTTGCTCACTAATGGACGAGGTATAATCCATCGCCGAACTGCAAGACCCCAGCCCCGTGGCCACCAATAATAAAATTCCAAAATGTTTCACTGCAAACAACCTCAATCAATTCAAACGGACAGATACGAATTCTTATGCAACACCCTACAGGCTGCATAAAAAGCACTATCAAATGATTAAGAACGCGAAATTATTGTGCTAAATCGGGATTTATGGGAACAATGGCAGTTGCTCAAGGCCCGCGGTTTCTTCAAGCCCAAACATCAGGTTGAAGTTTTGCAGCGCTTGCCCCGCCGACCCCTTGACCAGATTATCAATGGTCGAAATGATAATCACCCGGCCCTCGATCCGATCTGCAAAAACACCGATCAGGCAATAGTTTGACCCCCTGACATGCTGCGTCGCCGGGATCACTCCTTCGTCCAGCAACCGCACAAAGGGCCGGCCCTGATAGGCGTCATGCAGGGCGCTGCGCACGTCTGATATCGTATTCCCATCGGTTAGCTTTGCATAACAGGTCACCAGTTCGCCGCGGCTCATGGGGATGAGGTGAGGCGTGAAATTGACAATAATATCCTGCCCGGCCAGCAAGGAGATCTCTTGCTCGATTTCGGGCGCATGACGATGTCCGGCAATCGCATATGGAGACAGACCCTCTCCTGTTTCAGAAAACAATGTCCCCTGCTTTGGCGCTCGGCCCGCACCCGTGACGCCCGACTTGGCATCTATGATCAAATCGCTGGCCTCGATCGCCCCCGCTTTGACAACCGGCAACAAGGCCATCAGCACAGCGGTTGGATAACATCCTGGACAAGCCACCAGCGACGCCGATGATATCTCTTCGTGATAATGTTCCGAGAGACCATAGACAGCCCTTTTCACAAGGTCTGGTGCGCTATGCTTGAGACCATACCAGTGCTCATAAGTATCCACATCGCGCAAACGAAAGTCTGCCGACATATCAATGACCTTTACCTTCGAGGGTAATTTAGAAATAATCGAATGAGCCGTACCGTGGGGCAAGCCGCAAAACACCGCGTCGACGCCATCCCAGTCAACACCCTCCACATCCACCAGATCGGGCAAGCCATGACCACCAAGATGCGGAAACACTGCTGCCATTGGCTTGCCGGCGTGGGTCTTGGCGACCAGCGCCTTGATGTTGATATTTGGATGGCGCATCGCCAGACGTGTGAGATCAGCCCCCGTATAGCCCGAGGCTCCAATTACTGCGATATTGATTTTTTGCGTGCTCATTGCACTTTGTGTGCTCATTGACCTGGCATCCCTATTTCCGTGACCTGATATTCAAATCCTCAAATTGTGAGGCTGGGAGATCTATTATCGGATTGGCCTTGCTGGCACTCCGGCTACGCGCCCTCCGCTTTCAATATCCTTGGTAACGGCAGCGCCAGCCCCGACAAGGCAATCATCGCCAATGGTAATGCCGGGAATAATGCTCGCACCAGTACCAATGAATGAGCGGGCACCAATAGTGACCCCGCCGGCAATGGCGACACCTGGAGAAATCTGCACGCAATCAGCGATCTTGCAATCATAGTCGATGGAACTGCGGGCGCTAACAATGCAACCATCTCCCACGATCGCATTGACGTGAACCACCGCGCCGGTCATGACAATGGTACCAAGTCCGATTATCGCGTGCCGCGAAACGGTCGCGTTGGGATGAATGACCGCCGGAATATCATATCCCAGTTCAATTGCCATCGAATAGATTTTCTGACGCAGCACATTATCGCCGATGCCAACAAAAAACATGCGATAGCCAGGCTGGCAATGCTCTTTTATATCTTCAAACGTATTGGCAACGCACTGATGGCCATTGATCGTCTCACCAAGCTCGTGATTATCATCTGCGAACCCGTGAATGGTAAATCCGGCAGCTTCGGCAGTATCAGCGCAGACACGCCCATGACCGCCCGCTCCCACGATGACAATATGCTTGCTCACTGCATTTTCTCCGTTCAGATTATTATTGTTGTTTCTTGTCATACCAATGAGCGAAATGATTAACCTATGATTTAGATCAATCATTTCACCCACCGGTCAGTTCTATAGGAAAAATGAACAAAAAAAAAGCCTGCTGTTGCCAGCAGGCTTTCCTTGGTAAATCTGGCACATGGCCGATTGCTGTTCCAAACCCAAATAGTGTCTAACGTTTTGAGAACTGGAAGCTTTTACGAGCTTTGGCTTTACCGTATTTCTTACGTTCCACAACACGACTATCGCGTGTCAGGAAGCCACCTTTTTTCAAAACACCGCGTAGATCGGGTTCGAAATAAGTCAAGGCTTTGGAGACGCCATGACGCACCGCGCCAGCTTGTCCCGAGAGACCTCCGCCCTTCACCGTACAAACGATGTCATACTGATCCTTGCGTTCAGCAGCCAGAATAGGCTGATGAATAACGAGCTGCAGCACAGGCCGGGCAAAATAAGTTTTAAACTCGCGCCCATTGACGGTGATTTTGCCGTTACCAGGCTTGATCCATACGCGGGCAATCGCATTTTTACGTTTGCCAGTTGCATAGGCGCGCCCTTGCGCATCAAGCTTTTGCACATAGACCGGAGCGGCTGGCTGCTCGCTCTGGGTCGTTGCCGCTTCTTCTGTTATTGCAGCTTCCCCTTCAGCTGGTGCCTGCGCATCATCCTTAGTGGCCGTTTCTGCCGCCGCTGTGGCTTTGCCCAGCTCTTCCAGAGATTTGATTTCCTTGTCACCCATGATTGTGGTGCTCTCCCTTGCGTTTAACTTTGTCTGTTAGAGGCTGGTACATATCCAGACCCCGTCATTATTTCGCTCGTTCGCTTAAGCAACATCTTTTGGCCGCAGAACATTTTTGGCGTTCTTGGAGGCGATATCGAGTGTTTCAGGCTTTTGCGCTTCGTGAGGATGAGCATCACCCTCATAGAGATACAGATTTTTCATCTGAGCGCGACTCAAAGGCCCTCCGGGCATCATGCGCAGAACGGCTTTTTCAAGAACTCTTGTGGGGAATTTACCATCAAGGATCTGAGCGGCCGTGCGGTTTTTGATGCCGCCGGGATGACCAGTATGCCAGTAGTAGATTTTGTCTTCGCGTTTCTTGCCCGTGAAAACAATCTTGTCGGCATTGATGACAACAATATTATCTCCGCAATCCATATTGGGAGTGAAGGTCGCTTTGTGCTTGCCGCGCAGGATCATGGCGATATGAGTGGCAAGGCGTCCAACGACAAGCCCTTGCGCATCGATCAGCAGCCACTTTTTCACAATATCCTTGGGCGTCGCCGTGTAGGTTTTCATTTTTATATTCCGGTCTTGACATTAACTGCCAGCACCCTTTTCACTTAAGATCCGTCCAAATGAACGGGGCGTAAGGTGGCTGGCATAGATCTATTGAATAAGAACCGCAGTTCTACGTGCAGTTTGCACGAGTGTCAAGTTGATAATTTTTGATTTACTGTTGTTTTTCAATGACTTATGAATGTGGTATTATTTTACCACATAAATAGGCAGCATTAAAAGGATTGATCGAATGAACGATGAAAAGATCACGCAACTACTGAGAGATAGTAAAACCATCGCCCTAATTGGCGCCTCTCCTAAAGAAACGCGACCAAGCTATCAGGTCATGGCCTATCTGCAACAAGCGGGCTACAAGGTTTTGCCGGTCAATCCAGGTCAAGAAGGCAAGCAGATCCTTGGCGAAAACGTTCATGCAAGGCTGTCTGACATAGAGGTGCCCATTGATATCGTCGATATTTTCCGGCGCGCCGAGTTTGTTGGCGACATTATTGACGAAGCCATCAAGATCAAGGCCGCTGCCGTCTGGATGCAATTGGGAATTGTCAACGAAGAAGCCGCCGCAACAGCACTTGATGCGGGGCTTGAGGTTGTCATGAACCGCTGCACCAAAATCGAGCATGCCCGCCTGATCGGTTAAGTTTTTGGCAGGGCTAACGAGCCGCCTTAATCAAATAGAAATGCCGCACCGCAATGGCGAGGGCGATAAAGGCCAGTGCCTGATGCGCAAGGGCCAGTGAAAATGGCACCACCAGCAACAGCACGGCAATACCTAGCGCGACCTGAAACAACAAGGCAAGCAGCACCATGATCGCCGAAGATCTGATGATGCCATCACTTTTTCGGATCACCAAAAATCCTTGCACCAGTGCCACCAGCACAATGACATAGGCAAGCATGCGATGATTAAACTGCACGGTCAGCACATTTTCGAACAGATTAATGATCATTGGATCGAGCAGAAACAGACCGTCTGGAATAAAATCGCCGTCCATTAACGGCCATGTGTTGTGTGAAAGCCCGGCATGCAGCCCCGCCACCAAAGCGCCCAGTCCAATCTGCGCAAACAATAGCCCGGCCAATACCCCGGCCATCACGACATCGCGGGTTTCAAGAGGCAATACCAGCTGGAAGTTGCGCGCTGGTGTGAGATCAAGGGCAACCCACAAAATGAACCCCAATATCAATCCTGCCATCAGCAGGTGAATAGCCAAGCGATATTGCGAGACATCGATCCGGTCCACCAGCCCGCTTTTCACCATATACCAACCCAAAAACCCCTGCAATCCACCAAGCAACAACATGATAATAAGCTTGGGTTGCAGGCTTTTGGGGATCGCGCCCATAAGTGAAAAGACAATCCAGGGCAGCACCAATGCAATACCAATGAGCCGGCCCAGCGCCCGATGAGACCATTCCCACCAGAAAATGCGTTTAAATTGGTCAAGGCTCATATCGGCATTGACCTGCGCATATTCTGGTATCTGCTGATATTTCAGGAATACGCCCTGCCAATCCAGATCGCTCAATGGGGGGATCATACCGATCAAGGGCCGCCATTCAGTAATGGACAGCCCGCTATCCGTGAGCCTTGTTGCACCGCCCAGCAGGACCATGGCAAAGACCATCAGGCACAGAATATATAGCCATATCTGAACGCCGCGCATTTTACTTCATCCCCCACCAACCTCAATTTCCAGCTTTTAAAAGCAAGAGCACGAAAGGGGGGGATCTGTCAAAATAAAGCGTGGGTTATGCAGGCTTGGCACCAAAGCCCATCGCAGGTAGCTGCGCGCTATTTTTTGTGTCTTTAGCTGCTGCTTTGGCGAAAACATCCAGATTTGATTGCTCCTCCTCATCGCGCGCTTGAACCTTGCTCTTATTACCAAAGATCATGGCGACAAGCCCGAGAATAAGTGCTGCCAGCATGCCAAGCAGGGTGATGGGTTTCTTTTTGGGAAAGACCGGTATGCGACTGGCGACCGCTGGAGACACCACGGTTGCCTTGGCAGGCACGTTGGCACTGGCCTGCTCATTCTTCGAGCGGCTATCTGCTTGTGCTTTTACCATCATAAGCTTGCGCCTGTTATCGGCAAGCAATCCCTTGATCATCGCCATTTGTGCAATACGGGAATCGATAGCAATTGGCGGCGCGCTTTGAACTTCTAAGGGCCTTGAAACCTGCTGGCGGCCATTATCGCTGGCAGATGTTTGTTTCTGCTCTTCCAGGCTTGTTTTGATACTGTCTTCACGCGCAGAAGCGATCAGCACTTCATTTTCCAGATTGGCAACCGCTTTTTTCGTTTCGCCTTTGATCTCAAAACCCAGAGCCACCAGTTGGCGATTGAGACGGCGCATTTGTGGATGTGAAGGCAAAAGCTTAACCGTCAGCTCGCTGCGTTTTTGCTCCATGCGTGCCCGCTTGAGCAATAATGCCTGTACAACACCAGAATTCAAGACCGTGCTAGTGCTCTCGATACGGCCATCATCTACAAGCATATCGCGCACCAGCTTGGCACGTAGTTCCGCCTGTTGGCGATCGGCTCTAGCGAGAATAAGCTGGGCGGTTATTTGCGAAAGTTGCTCCAGCGTCAGCTTGCTGGTTTCTGGCGTTTGCGCTGCGCGCTCCTTTGCCACTTCGCGCGCCAAAGGCGCAGGCGCTGTGACCGGATTGAGACGTAAATCTTGCCGCAATGTTGTAAGTCTGGCTTCGCTGGCGGCGATCTTGTCCCGTAAACCAGAAAGTAAACTCCCCTGTCCGTTACGAGATATAGCGAAAGAGCGCGGGGTAGAACCGCGCGACGCATTTAGCACCTCAAGCCGCACAATGTAGTTTTGGGCATACTGATTGGCCAGCCGTGCTGCCGCCTTGGCATTGAATGAGCGCATGGCAATCTTGATGGTTTGCGGATCATCTCCTTTGGTAACGCTCAGATTTTCCTGTAAATTTGCCAAAATGCGCTTGTTCGCTGGAATTTTTGCCGGGTCGCTCGCAAAGCCCAACAATATCGAAACCCGTTTGACCGGTCCTTGTTGCGATGCCGCATTATTGAACGCTGGATCATCGCTCAAAGAATTCCCTTCAAGAAAAGAACGAAGCATGGCTTCTGAGCGCAGCGATTTAACTTCGAGCCGGACAAGCGTTGCGGATGAAGCGCGCGGGCTTTCTATATATAGAGTGGTCGCCGATCTGTATTGTGGATGCACAAAGGATAGAAGGCTGTATAGCAACGCTCCGGTGATCCCGACAAAAAGACCAAGTTTTAAAAGCCTTGCTGAAAGCGCCGGGGGATGTTGCTCTTGCCCGAACCGCTCGTTGCCATATCCCGCCATATGTTGCGTCCTTGCAAAAGGGTTGATGTTTTTGGCTATATTGGGCGGTTCGGGTAACGAATTGCTTAACCGGGGTCAGAAAAACACACGCACACACGTTTTCTTAACCATAAGAACTTACAAATGAAGGTTAGTAGTGTATTTATTTGAGGTTGAGCTTGTTATGTCTAGTCGTATTCTCGTGTTATTATTGAGCACCACTGTGTTGTTTTCTGCATGTACATCCAAAAAACACCAGGCAGCGCCAGCCAAAATCGGCCCCGCTCCGCTCATTGCTGGAAACACCAGCAAATATAATCCGGCAGCACAACCAATAGACGATCCCTCATATGATCCCTTTTTCGAGAGAAGCCGTCATCCGGTCACACCTCGCCAAGCGCGGGGCTTCCCGCATGCCAATACCACCGTCTGGACAGATCGTTCGCGAGACGGTTTTTCCTATGCTCAGATTTACGCCAACACCGGCACAAGCTATCAGCTTGATACGGGAGATGTTGTACGCATTGATGTATTCGAGCAAACCAATCTGTCTCGCCTCTATCGCATTGACGGCGGGGGCTTTGTCGCCATCCCGCTGATCGGTTCTGTTCAAGCTCGTGGCCTTACAACAAGGGCTCTTGAGCAAGAAGT
This sequence comes from Alphaproteobacteria bacterium, assembly GCA_024280895.1. GTDB lineage: Bacteria > Pseudomonadota > Alphaproteobacteria > Rhizobiales > JAKIUO01 > JAKIUO01. Next base: position 13,553 of record JAJRPI010000008.1, read on the forward strand.
CGCCGCCAAACTGCGCCGCTCCTACCTGCGAGACCCTAAAGTCACCGTCGAAATCAGCACACACCGCCCCTTCTATATCCTTGGCGAAGTACGTAATTCGGGCCAGTATCCCTATGTGCTTGGTATGACCATCGAGACAGCTGTGGCGATCGCAGGTGGTTATTCTCCGCGCGCTAATCAGCGTAAGGTGCAAGTGGTTCGCCGGCTCGGTGGCAAACTGGTGCGCACATATGTCCCCAATAATTACCAGATCCGCCCCGGCGATACACTCAAAGTGATCGAGCGTTTTTTCTAGGGCCAATAGCCCCAACGCCCTGCATGAACAAGGAAGTGCCGCCACCTTACGAAAGCGTCATGAAATCCAAGGATCGTGACCGACCCGTCAATTATTTTCCCGTAACGGCATATTGGTCAGCAGGTTTTGCGGTTTCATGCGCACAATATTATGCGCATCCACCGCCAGTCCCAGATAGACCGGCTTGCCCTGCATGTGGTTTTTTACCAGCGAGTGATCGCGAATATCCATTTGAAACAAAGCCACTAACGCCTCGATACTTGACGATGACAACGCGCGCTCTTGATATATGGCGTTGAGAATTTCATTGGACTGCACATCAAGACCGATATGCCAGCGCCAATGCTCATCACTGATCGACTGGTGGGGCGTCACCTTCACATCCATATATAAAAGATGGGCAATCCACGCCTCGATCACCTTTGCAAAAGCATCGATTGCCGGTTCTCCATTGCGAAAATCAAGGACCATGTCGAAATCATCGCTGCGCGACCAATAAATTTCACCATTGTCGCTGCCCAGCACGTCGAGATTGATTTTTTTGAGGGGGGCGTTCATCTGCTTCAGCATCCGGCCAAGTTGCCCCGCATCCACCCCCTTTTCATAGATGCCTAGCACTTGCTGATCGCCAAGCAGGATCTGCCCTTCCTCTTGGGTGAGCTTCTGGGGCCGGAAAAACAGCTCGGCGGCCCGCACCATCAACGCATCGACGCAATCTCTCAGGCAATGGTGCAAAATCAGCTGCACGAGTTCATTAATCAGCAATGAGGGGTGAGCAACCCGGTTCGATCGCATCATTGTCAGATAGGCGTTTTCAATGGTTTTTGCTTTAACCAGATCATCGCGAAACCTTAGAAAAATTTTGTAATTCTCAGCCGTATCAGCATCGCGCAATCCATCTATCAATTCATCGGGCACGCTCAAAAATGGATCTTTTACGAGGTCTTCATGCAGAGCAATTTCAGCAGCACAAGAGCCGTTTTCCGGGGCAAGTTCAGGTCTCTCAAAAAAGGCCCGCAAATAGTCAGGCGTGATCTGTAACATGCCACGCTCATTCACTTCCAGAAGTGATAATCCAGACTGGTTCCAAAACTTATGTGTCATCAGTGCTGATACTCCAAATCCGCCCGCTACCACCACCTTGTTCGGCGCGCACCATATGAAAACTCTCGTTAATGCGGCCATCTTCCTTGAAGGATCTGCGAACCGCAAAGACCGTGTTTTTTTGTGGCTCAATGCACAGATCACAAATGAACGCGACTTCCTCACCAGCCACACTCTTGGCGACATCCAGGTCAGGAGCACCGAACCTCTCCAACAGGCTCGATGCCAAATCACACTCAATCCGCTTTATTTCCTCTTCAGTAATATTGGTAACACATGCAAAGGTTGACCGCCCAAAAGAGGACAGTCCAAGAAAGCCATTGGCAAATGCCTGTTTTTCCTTACCCGACATGTCTCCGGGTGCCTGATCGAAATAGGCAAACGCGCCAGAGATCGCCCATTCCCCCTCGATGGCAGCCTGCGGGAAAACACCCTCATCACTTTGATCAAAGCGGATTGTTTTTAAAAATTTCGTCACTGATCACAAACTTTCCACCAATAATATCATGATTTGGGACCTGACATGACGGCTTCATACCATTCGACGATCTGTTGGCGCTCGCGCGGCTCGATAAATGACAGATTGGCTGGTGGCATGGCATTACTGCGCCCCGCCTGCAAATAGATCGCGCGTGCGCGCGCGGCGATCTGCTTATCGGTTTCCAGCTTCACATTCTTTGGCGCGATATTAATGCCATCCCAGGCTGGTTCATCAGCATGACACATAGAACAGCGCCCCGCGATCATATCGCGTACAGCCTCGAATTTGGCTGAGCTGACAAAACGCTGTTCGAGCGGCGTCAAAGATGAACTGCTGGTCTCGTTTGTTGTCCCGGCGCCAAGCGTCGACAAATAGGCGATGCTCAAAAACAAAATCACCGTTGCCAACCAGGTCCATAGGGGATTGCCGCCGCGAGCGTGTCTCGTGTTAAAATAATGACGGATGGTCACGCCCATCAAAAACACCAGCGAGGCGATAATCCAGTTATATTTTGTCGCAAAGGCTAACGGGTAATGGTTCGACACCATCAAAAACAGCACGGGAAGTGTCAAATAATTATTGTGCAATGAGCGCTGTTTGGCTTGCACCCCAAGCGAGGGATCAGGGCGCTTGCCAGCGATCAGATCTGCAACCACTTTGCGCTGATTTGGCATGATGATAAAAATCACATTGGCCGACATGATGGTCGCCGTGAAGGCGCCAAGGTGCAGCAATGCCGCCCGTCCGGTAAATACCTGCGTATAGCCCCAGGACATAAACACAAGCACGATAAATAGCAAAACCATCAATCCATTGGTGTTGGCACCAAGCGGCGATTTGCACAATAGATCATAGAGTATCCAGCCAAGCGCAAGGGAGGCCAGCGAAATCATGATCGCGGTACCAGATGAAATTGCCAACACGTTCTGATCGACCAGATATAGCTGCGCACCAGCATAATAAACAATGCACAACATCGCAAAGCCTGACAGCCAGGTCGCATAGGATTCCCATTTGAACCAGGTCAGATGCTCTGGCATTTTGGCCGGTGCCACCAAATATTTTTGGACATGATAGAACCCCCCACCATGCACCTGCCACTCTTCTCCATAAGCTCCATCCGGCAATCCATCAGGTTTGCGCAGACCAAGGTCGAGGGCGATAAAGTAAAATGAGGAACCAATCCAGGCGATGCCAGTAATGACATGTAGCCAGCGAACGGCAAAGGACATCCACTCCCAGAAAATCGGGAACTCATACATGGATCAACTCCCCTTATAGGTCGAAAAACTGAACGGTGAGACCAGTAACGGGACGTGATAATGCGCGCTCTCGTCATCGATGCCAAACCGGATCGGCACAATATCAATGAATGAATTGGCCTGTTTGCCAGAAGGCTCCGCGAAATAATCGCCAATATGAAAAATCAACTCATAAACCCCTGCAGCCATCTCACCCACCTTAAGTATGGGTTCGTCGGTTCTGCCATCGCTATTGGTGATCCTTGAGGTCGCCAGTTCGCGCGTTTCACCAACCAGGCGAAAAAGTTCGATCTTCACGCGTGCGGCAGGGATACCCTTTGCAGTATCCAGGATATGCGTCGTCAAAAAACCCGCGCTATTATCCATTATTCATCCTTTTTTTTAGCTATTGATGCCGTTCTTGCTATAAGAATGACAGTCTGGAATATCTATGGCACCGATCGCAGATCATCGCGATATATCCGATCATTTTCGACTAGCTCGATCTTATCAGAACCGTGAAAGGAATCCATGCCTCATTCTTATCCCAGAGACTTGCACGGATATGGGGCGCAAGTGCCCAATGCGCATTGGCCTGATGGGGCCGCGATTGCTGTTCAATTTGTCGTAAATTATGAAGAAGGCGGCGAAAATTGCCTGCTGCACGGAGACCGCTCTTCCGAAGCTTTTTTGTCAGAAATTGTTGGCGCATCGCCGTGGCCCGATCAACGCCACTGGAACATGGAATCCATGTACGAATATGGGGCAAGAGCCGGCTTTTGGCGGCTGCACCGATTGTTCACCAGCGCCAATATTCCTGTCACGGTATTTGGCGTGGCAACAGCACTGCAAAGATCGCCTGATCAAACCCTGGCCATGATAGATGCCGGTTGGGAAATCGCCTCTCATGGCTTGAAATGGATCGAATATAAAGACCATTCAATCGAGGCTGAGCACCAAGACATGATCGAGGCGATCCGCGCGCATATCGGCGCAACAGGAAAAGCTCCAAGCGGTTGGTACACGGGGCGCTGCTCGGTCAATACGGTTGATATCGCCACAAAGCTTGGTCAATTTGATTATGTTTCTGACAGCTATGCCGACGACCTCCCCTATTGGCATGAGTTTGAGGGCCGCCATCAACTCATCATCCCTTATACGCTGGACACCAATGATATGCGCTTTGCCACCCCGCAAGGCTTTAATAGCGGTGATCAGTTCTATACCTATCTCAAAGACAGTTTCGACACGCTTTATGCCGAGGGGCTGGCTGGCAGCCCCAAGATGATGAATATCGGCCTGCATTGCCGGTTAGCGGGTCGCCCGGGGCGCGCAATAGCTCTCAAACGATTTATCGACTATGCCAAATCACATCAATCTGTCTGGTTTGCGCGGCGCATCGATATCGCTGAGCATTGGACAAAAACCCATCCCCCAATACACCAGGAAAACCGCCCCTCCCAAATGAGCGAGGAAAAGTTTATCGAACGCTTTGGCGGCGTTTTCGAGCACTCTGCCTGGATCGCCAAAAAAGCGTTCGCCCAAAAACTGGGTCCAGCGCACGACACCGCCAGCGGACTTCATGGAGCCCTTGCCGGTCAATTCAGAATGGCCAGCGAGGAGGAACGGTTGGGGGTCGTCAATGCTCACCCGGATCTCGCGGGCAAACTGGCCAGCGCCAAACAATTGACCGCAGAATCAACCCTTGAACAAGCCAGTGCTGGTCTGGATGCCTTAACCAATGAAGAGCGGGCACGCTTCTTACAGCTCAATGAGCAATATACCGGTAAATTCGGTTTTCCCTTTATCATTGCAGTCAAAGGATTGAACAAGGAACAGATTGTCGAGGCATTCGAGCAACGCATCAACAATGATCGCACAACCGAATTTTCCACGGCGTGTCGTCAGGTCGAAAAAATTGCCAGCTTGCGCCTCAACGAATTATTGCCTCCAGCACGGAGAGAAAAATGACAAAAAATAATTACTATTCCCCCAAAGGCGGACTTCCGCCGCAAACGGATCTACTGACCGACAGGGCGGTTTTTACGCAGGCCTATGCCGTCATACCCAAGGGCGTCATGTGCGATATCGTCACCAGCAGCTTGCCTTTTTGGGATAAGACACGCGTCTGGGTGATCGCGCGACCGCTGTCAGGATTTGCTGAAACATTCTCCCAATATATCATGGAGGTCGGGCCAGGTGGTGGCTCCAAACAACCCGAACCAGACCCGCGCGCTGAAGGCGTTTTATTCGTGACAGAGGGCCGGTTCACGCTGAAAATCGAGGGCAAGACCCACGCAATGGAGCCCGGCAGCTATGCCTTCATTCCCCCTGCTGCCAATTGGAGCCTCAAGAACACAACCAAAAAGCCAACGCGTTTTCACTGGATCAGAAAGTCCTATGAAGCGGTTGAAGGGATTGAGTTACCAGAGGCATTTGTCATCAATGAAAACGATATCACGCCCTCCCAAATGCCGGGCACGGATGGCAAATGGAGCGCAACCCTTTTCGTCGATCAAATGGATCTGCGCCATGACATGCACGTCAACATAGTGACGCTTGAGCCGGGCGCCGTTATCCCCTTTGCTGAAACCCATGTGATGGAACACGGGCTCTACATTCTTGAAGGCAAAGCCGTCTATCATCTCAACAAGGATTGGGTCGAAGTTGAAGCTGGTGACTATCTCTGGTTACGTGCATTTTGTCCTCAGGCCTGCTACGCTGGCGGGCCCACGTCTTTTCGCTATCTCCTTGATAAAGATGTGAACCGACACATGAAACTGGAGCTCACTGGAAAACTGGAACAATAGATCAAAGGCATCTGGGAACGGGTTCAAAATAAAAAACGAGAGGGAAAAAATGTCAAATCAACACTCGTCACTCGGTACCCCCGAGCAATTAAGGGATCCAGATTATTTACCACCGATCTACGCGGTAGTACCGCTTGGACTTCAGCATGCCTTGGCGATGTTCGTCAGCAATGTGACGCCTGCGATCATAGTCGCTGGAGCCGCTGGATTTGGCTTTGGCTCAAACTCACCAGACTTTCCGCAATTGATCTACATGATCCAGATGTCCATGTTCTTTGCCGGGATCGCCACCTTGATCCAAACGATCAGTATTGGACCTGTTGGCGCACGCCTGCCGATTGTGCAAGGAACAAGCTTTGCATTTATCCCGATCATGATCCCCCTTGTTGCCGGGCAAGGGGTTGCGGCCATGCCCGTGCTGATGGGCGGCATTATCGCAGGGGGAATTTTTCATTTCTTTCTCGGATTTTTCATCAAGCAGTTCCGTTATGCGCTGCCGCCGCTGGTGACAGGATTGATCGTTTTGATGATTGGTCTTTCCCTCGTCAAGGTGGGGATACAATATGCAGCTGGCGGCGTCCCGGCCATGGCCAAAAACCTCCCCGAATTTGGTAGCCTGCTCAACTGGTCCATGGCGCTTGTGGTCATTTTCGTGACACTTGGGTTTAAGTTTTTCACGCGCGGCCTACTGTCCGTGTCTGCTGTGTTGCTTGGCCTTGTTGCTGGTTATCTCTACGCTTACGCACTTGGTGAGGTGAACTTTGGCAATATCGCCAAAGCGGCCGCCTTTGCAGCCCCTGATCCTTTGCACTTTGGCGTGGAATTCAGCATTGCCGCGATCATCGGGTTCTGCCTAATGTCATTTATCTCCGCCGTTGAAACGGTCGGCGACGTATCGGGAATTACCAAGGGCGGTGCCGGGCGCGAAGCCACTGGCGATGAAATTCGCGGCGCGACCTTTGCCGATGGATTGGGCACCGCGATCTCGGGTGTTTTTGGCGCCCTTCCCAATACCTCGTTCTCACAAAATGTTGGCCTGATCGCCATGACCGGTATTATGAGCCGTCATGTCGTCACCATTGGCGCGCTGTTCCTGATTGGTGCTGGCCTGGTGCCAAAAGTTGGCGCTGCGATCTCTACCATCCCTATTGAAGTGCTGGGAGGAGGCGTGATTGTGATGTTTGGAATGGTGGCCGCGGCTGGCGTTTCCATGCTGTCAGATGTCAACTGGAACAGCCGCAACATGGTAATTTTCTCGATTGCCCTGTCAGTTGGCCTTGGTCTTCAGCTTGTCCCACAAGCATTGCAGCATCTACCCCCAACCGCCAAAATATTGATGACGTCCGGCCTGCTGCCTTCCGCGTTCATCGCCATCTTTTTGAACCTCATTCTCCCAGCCCCCATGGCACCCGAGAACACCGCTGAGATCTCTGGTGGACATGCTGGCAGTAAAAACAAATGATCTCGCTCATTGATCCAGAAAATATAACAGCCCCCGCATGGTCTTGCGGGGGCTGTTGTTTTTAAACGCCCTTGATCGGCAATAACAAGAACTGGTTTTTTGATTTACACCGTGACGAAATAAGGTTCCTTAAACTTGTGCTCTTCAAGATTGTTGCCCTCCCCGCCCCGATCAATCACCATAAAATCAGCGGGTTCTTGCAGCGGTGACAACACACCATGCCAGGTATTTTTTCTAAAATTGATGCCCTGTCCCTTTGCGGTTACAAAGGCTAGTGGGCGTCCAGGCGTACCAGCTTGATCAGCGGCCACAATCACTAAAAAAGGCGCCCCCAAAAACGGAATGAACGCCTGCGATCCCAGCGGATGACGCTCCACCATTTTCAACTCCAAAGGCAAAGGACACGGCTTTGAGGAAAATATACTCAGCATGGGCTTGGCGTTGGGACCTGAAAATTCAATCGTCGCAAGGTCATCAAAACGGGTGCACAAACCCTCATTGATACCAAACTGGCGCGCCCCTTCTTTTTCGATCACCTCCCCAAACGGTGCGAATTCTTCTCCTATGAGAGGGCGGGCAATAATTTTATTATCCATGATCTCTGGCTTTTCAATGCAACTTTATAAAAGAAAAAATCCGGCCCCATGATAAGCGGAGCCGGATTTCTTGTGTGGATCAAACGGACTTATTTAGGCAAAGACCCATCGACCCCTTCGACATAATAGTTCATGCCTGAAAGCGCTCCATCATCAATCACTTCGCCATCTTTCAGCGCCACACTGCCGTCCTGTTTTTTCAGAGGCCCCGTGAACGGGTGGAACGTACCAGCAATAATTTTGGCTTTGACCTCATCAGCCAATTTGGCCACATCAGCTGGCACTTTGGCACTCCATTTAGGCATGGTCAGCATGCCGTCTTTGAGGCCCCCCCAGGTATTGGTAGATTTCCAGGTACCATCCATCACAGCCTGAACGCGCGAGATACTATATCCAGACCAGTCATTGACCAACGAGGTATATTGAGCATTTGGACCAAATGCTTTCATGTCGGACGCCTGCCCCAGCGCCAGGATGCCTTTTTGCTCGGCCAGTTTCATAGCGGCAGGGCTATCAGTATGCTGGAACAAAATATCTGCGCCTTGATCGACCAATGCTTTGGCGGCAGCAGCTTCTTTGCCTGGATCAAACCAGGTGCTGACCCAAATGACCTTGATCTTGACGTCAGGATTGACCGATTTGGCACCAAGATAGCTGGCATTGATGCCCATCACCACTTCAGGGATCGGGAACGAGGCGATATAGCCGATGGTATTGGTCTTGGTCAGCTTGCCAGCGGCAACACCAGCGACATAGCGCCCTTCATAAAACCGCGTATTGTAAGTCGAGACATTGGCGGCGCGCTTAAAACCAGTGGCATGTTCAAACTTGACCTTGGGGAACCGCTTGGCAACCTTGAGGGTCGGGTTCATGAAGCCAAATGAGGTGGTAAAAATGAGGTCATTGCCTTTTTGAGCCAGTTGCTGGATAACGCGCTCCGCATCAGGGCCTTCCGAAACATTTTCCACATGGGTTGTCTCGACTTTATCGCCGAACTTGGCCTTGACGGCTTTCATGGCTTGATGATGCTGATAGGTCCAACCATGATCGCCAACGGGGCCGACATAAACAAACGCGACCTTCAGTTTCTTCGCGTGGCTGGCGGCCATTACAGCGTTTGCCGCAAAAAACATCGCCAGCGCCATGAGCGCTCCCGTGAGGCCTTTCCACATGTTACTCAATATCATTATATTCTCTCCCTTACCTGATTGGATTATTATTCTAATGTGCTAACTCGATTTAAAAAAGGTTTGGCCAAGATTGGCCGGGGCATTTAAACGTGCTTTCGTGCGATCAGAAGAAATCAGCACCAGCACGATTATAGTGGCAATATAGGGTAACATGGCAAGTAATTGTGGCTCAATATCAAGCCCCATCCCCTGTCCATGCAGCTGAATTATGGTAATACCGCCAAATAGATAGGCTCCCATGAACGCCCACCAGGGCCGCCAGGCGGAAAAAACCACCAGCGCCAATGCGATCCAGCCGCGCCCGGCTGTCATATTTTCCACCCAAAAAGGCGTCTGCACAAGCGACAAGTAAGCACCGCCAAGCCCCGCACACGCCCCCCCAAACATCAACGCAACATAGCGATAGAGGATAACGGGATGACCAATGGCATGAGCGGCGTCATGATTTTCGCCAATCGCCCGAATGACCAGACCTTGCCTTGTGTTTTTGAGGAACCATGCCGTTACTGCTACAAGTGCAACCGCCAAATAGACCATCGCATCATGACCAAATAAAATAGGCCCAACAATCGGCAGCTCCGACAGGCCGGGAATATGAAGTTTGGAAACCTCTGGTGCTGATTTCCCGGAATAGCGCTGCCCAAGCAAGGCGGCCAGTCCAAGACCAAACATGGTCAAAGCCAGCCCTGTGGCCACCTGATTGGCTAACAGCGACTGGGTCAGTACCGCAAACAAAAGGGCCATCAATGCCCCCGCCAATGCGGCAGCAGCGATCCCAGCCCAAAAACTTCCAAGCTCGATCGTTGCGGCAAACCCAGCCAGAGCACCAACAATCATCATGCCCTCAACGCCCAGATTGAGCACGCCCGACTTCTCGACAATCAGCTCACCAATTGCCGCGAACACCAAAGGCGTTGCCGCGATGATAATGCCAAGCATGATATTGACCAGTAAATCCATTTATCTGTCCTATGGCCTGTTGAGTGTGATGGCGCCGGGTCGCGCGCGCACTGATTTGATCTTGTAATTTACCAAAATATCCGTGGTCAGCAGAAAAAACAGCAATAGCCCCTGAAACACTCTAGTCGTTGAACTGGGTAATTGCATGGAGATTTGAGCGCTCTCCCCGCCAATATAAGTCAGGGCCAATAGCAATCCGCCAACGACAATGCCAGCGGGGTGCAATCGCCCCAAAAAGGCAACGATAATCGCCGTAAATCCGTAACCCACTGGCAGAGCGGGCACCAGCTGCCCGACCGGTCCTGTAGCCTCAAACACCCCCGCTAATCCGGCCAATCCGCCAGAGACGAGGAAACTGAACCAGACCATGCGTTTTTCCGAAAAACCTGCAAAACGCGCCGCGCGCGGTGCTTGCCCCACAACTTTTAGCGCCAACCCGACAATGTGGAAACGCAGCAAAAGATAGGCTGCAAGCGCCACCAGCAGCGCCACAATGAACCCCCAATGTGCACGAGTGCCCTCGATCAAAACCGGCATTAAAGCGGCGTCATGAAACAAGCGGCTTTCAGGAAAATTCATGCCTTCTGGACTGCGCAAGGGGCCATGCACCATGATGCTCAGCAGCAATGTGGCGATATAGACCAGCATCAAGCTGACAAGAATTTCGTTGGTATTAAACCTGGTTCGCAATAAAGCCGGGATCGCCGCCCACGCCATACCGCCAAAGATACCGGCCAAACAAATCAGCGGCAGCACCCAGAAGCCCTCGATTTGATAAAGAGCCAGGGCCATAGCACCGCCCGTTAGCGCCCCCATGGTAAATTGCCCCTCGGCACCGATATTCCATACGCCAGCACGAAAACCAAGTGCCAAGCCGATGCCAATCAAAATCAACGGCGTCGCCTTGACCATCATTTCCGATATGGAATAAAGCGTCGTCAAAGGCTCAATAAAAATAATCCACGTCGCTTTGAGCGGATCTTTGCCAAGCAGGGCAAACAGCACAAAACCCGCCAATATGGTCAATAGCAACGCCAAAAACGGGGTCGCATAGGCCATTGCTCGCGACGGTTCTTTGCGTGGTTCAATCCTGAACATGCGCCCCCCCCCCTTTGGGCACTGATTGACCCGCCTTTATCGATTGATCGGGGAGAACGGCGCTGGAGCTGCCGCCCATGGCCGTGCCAAGTTGTTCGATCGTCACTTGCTCAACTCGTTGCGCTGGCGTCAATCGCCCATCTGCCAGCACCGCGATGCGATCACTGATTTCCATCAACTCATCAAGGTCTTGAGAAATGACAAGCACGGCGGCCCCGCGCGCAGCCAGTTCAAGAATGGCTGTGCGAATAGCGCTAGCGGCTCCCGCGTCCACTCCCCAGGTTGGTTGCGAGGCGATCAACACTTTTGGGTTTTGCAAAATCTCGCGACCCATAATGAATTTTTGCAAATTTCCTCCCGATAGGCTTTTGGCGCTATGACCCGTGCCTGCCGTCTTGACCTTGAACGTCTCAACGATATCGGCAGCAAAGCTTTGGGCATTTTGATGATCAAGAACCCCCGATCTGCTAAGGTTCTGGCTTTCGCGGGCCGACAGGAAAACATTGTCACGCAGGCTCATATCAGGGACAGCGGCGTGTCCCAATCGCTCTTCAGGGCAAAATCCCATACCAAGGCGGCGGCGATCACCGGGCCCCAACTGTCCCACGGATTGACCATCCAATTGAATGGCTTCAGGTACCATCGCGCTGCGTTCGCCGATCAGCGCCGTCATTAATTGTTGTTGCCCATTGCCAGCCACCCCGGCAACACCGATGATTTCACCCGCTTTGATTTCCAGGCTGATTTGCTTGAGCCCGACCCCAAACTGGCTCACCGAGGGGAGACTCAAATCTTTTATCTTCAAGCGCACATCGCCAAGCTCACGCTCATCGCGACTAGCTGGCACCAGCACTTCACCGATCATCATCTCGGCGAGGCTTTTGGCCGTCTCATTGGCAGGTGTGCAAGTATTGATCACCTTGCCACCGCGCAGAATGGCGGCGGCGTGACAGAGCTGGCGTATTTCATCGAGCTTATGTGAAATATAAAGGATGGAGCAGCCTTCATCGGCCAATCGGCGCAAGGTCTTGAACAATTGATCAACCTCTTGCGGTGTCAGTACCGAGGTTGGTTCATCCATGATAATAAGCCGGGGATTTTGCAACAGGCAGCGCACGATTTCAATACGCTGGCGCAAGCCAACCGAGAGATCACCAACCAAGACATCTGGATCAAGTTTCAGACCATAAAATTCCGATACGTCAATAATTCGTTGGCGAAGATCTCCAGCCGCCAGCTCAGGGCTAATGCCCAGCTCGATATTTTCGGTGACGCTCAAAGCTTCGAACAAGGAAAAATGCTGAAACACCATACCAATGCCATGAGCGCGCGCCACCGCAGGGCTTGCAGGCGAAAAAGGCTCACCATGCAATTTCATGACCCCGCTATCTGGTTGCAAAACGCCGTAAATCATTTTCACAAGAGTTGACTTGCCTGCCCCGTTTTCTCCCAGCAAAGCATGGATTTCACCATAGCCGACGCGAAACGAGATCTGATCATTGGCGAGCACACCAGGAAAGCTTCTGGTCAAGCCTTGCAGTTCCAAAAGAACATCACCTTGCTTTGGCATAAGCGCTCCCCTCTTCGCTAATATATTGCTGCTTTTCTTGCTCCAGTTTTTGCAACAATTGAGCGGCCACAGAAACCGCGATACTGGCGGGTTGTTTATCTTTTATGTCTCCAATGCCAATCGGACAGGTGAGCTGTGACAAGGCTTGCGGGGCAATCCCCCCTTCGCCCAACCGCTTGACAAAACGCGCTCGTTTGGTTTTGGAACCAATCAGCCCCAGATATCCAAAACGGTTGTTTACAAGAAGGGCCTTGCAGAGTTCGAAATCGATCTGGTGGGAATAAGTCAGGACAAGATGATAGGCACCAGATGGCGCAAGGGCGGCGATATCTGGTGGATCCACCGACACTAGCCTGGAGATTTTCGGCGACAGGCTTTGTGGAAACCTGTCTTCGTGCGTATCCACCCAGCTAAGGCCAAAATTCAGATCTTCAACTATTTTGACAATGGCTCGTCCCACATGCCCCGCCCCATAGATATACAAAGGCTTTGCTGGACTTTTTAACGGCTCAACGAACCATGAATGGCTGCCAAAATCCCCCACCAGTTCAGGTTTTCGCGGACATGCTCCCCGCAAAACCTGGGTGGTTTTTGCGGCAACAGACAGCGGCAGTCCTTGCAAGGCGTGGCGATCATTGATCAAAACAGGAGCGGCTTGATCATCAAGCGAGCGCACCAGCAACGACGAGGGGTCAGCTACGCTTATTGTTCGTTGAAATATTTCAAGATCGGCGACATCAACAAGCTCAAATAAAACATCCACCATGCCGCCGCAACACTGACCAAGTGCGGGGCCAAGCGGCCAGGTTTTCCCTTCTCGAAACCAGCTTTTAGGCTCACTGGTGCTTGCCATCAGCGCTCTTGCATGGGCAATTGCTTCATATTCCAGACGCCCACCGCCGATTGTTCCATCAATGCTTTCTTGTGTCACCCACATGGAGGCGCCAGCTTCTCGCGGGACGGATCCTGCAATACGCGCCAGCACAATCCGGGCAACTTGCCGGACGCCGCTTTCCTTGATTTTTAGCAACAGATCAGAGGTGATCATTTCCCCGCTCCTTTGCGCATCGCTTTCAAGCGCTCAACCGCAGCCAAAATACGTTCTGGCGTCGCCGGAGCATCAAGCTTTGGATAAATCTGATAATCCGCCACACTGGCCACCGCATCATTAAGGGCCATAAAGGCCGAAATCGCCAACATAAGCGGGGGTTCACCAACCGCCTTGGAGCGATGAATGGTTTCTTCGCTATTTTCACCTGCTTCATAAAGAGCAATGTGCATATCGGGGCCACGGTCCGAACAGGCCGGAATTTTATAAGTCGAGGGGGCATGCGTCATCAAACGGCCCTCATCATTCCAGATCAGCTCCTCGGTGGTCAGCCAACCAGCGCCTTGCACATAGCCCCCTTCAATTTGCCCAAGATCCAATGCGGGGTTTAGCGAGCGTCCGACATCATGCAAAATATCGACACGTAAAATACGGTTTTCACCGGTCAGCACATCGATCGCCACTTCACTGACCGCTGCCCCATAAGCACAATAAAAGAACGGGCGTCCGCTGGCTTTTTCTCTGTTCCAATGAATTTTCGGCGTCGCGTAAAACCCGGTCGCCGATAGAGAGATCCGCGCCATATAGGCTTGCTCAACCACTTTTGAAAAATCAATCTGTTGCTCACCAACAAAAACCTTGTTTTCCCTGAACACGATATCTTTGGCATCAACATCATGTTTTTGCGCAAGCATAGTCTTTATCCGCACGACGATTTTACGCGCTGCATCGCGCGCGGCCATCCCGTTCAGATCTGATCCAGAAGACGCCGCTGTCGCCGATGTATTTGGCACCTTGTCGGTGGTCGTCGCGGTAATTTTCACCACATCAAGATCAACACCAAACTCGTGAGCAACAATTTGAGCGATCTTGGTGTTTAGCCCTTGGCCCATTTCAGTGCCGCCATGATTAAGCAAAATGCTGCCATCGCTATAGACATGAACAAGCGCGCCCGCCTGATTGAGAAACGTCTTGGTGAACGAGATGCCAAATTTCACCGGTGTCAGCGCGATGCCTTTTCTCAGGGTACGGTTCTGACTGTTCCACGCTCGTATTTCAGTCCGGCGCTTTTGGTAGTCGGAGCGCTTTGCAAGATCATCAACAATATCTTGAATGATGCAATCTTCCACTTGCATGTGGAAAGGAGTAACTCGCCGCTCAGATCCCGTGTCATCTTTATGAGCATAAAAATTGAGCCGCCGGATTTGGAGCGGGTCCTTGCCAAGTGTTTGAGCGATATGATCGATGATACGCTCCATGCCCAACATGCCTTGCGGCCCACCGAAACCTCGAAAGGCGGTATTTGACTGGGTATTGGTTTTGCAAGCCAAAGAGCGGATGCGCACATGGGGAAGAAAATAGCAATTGTCGCCATGGAACATGGCGCGATCACCGATTGGCTGCGATAAATCCCACGACATGCCACAACGAAACGCCTGTTCAACATCAAGACCGACGATCTCGCCATTATCCGTAAATCCAACATCATATTTGATCCTGAAATCGTGACGCTTTCCTGTGATCATCATATCATCGTCGCGGTCATAAACCACCTTGGCAGCACGCCCCGTCAACTTTGCTACAAGCGCCGCCGCACAAGCCGCCAGATTGCTCTGGCTCTCCTTGCCACCAAACGCGCCTCCCATGCGCCGCACCTTGGTGGTTACCTCATGGTTCAACAATCCCAGCACATGCGCGACTTTGTGCTGTACTTCGCTGGGATGCTGAGACGACGAATAGACGGTGATGTCCCGGTCTTCTCCCGGCACAGCCATCGCCGCTTGTCCTTCGAGATAAAAATGCTCCTGCCCGCCAATCGCGATTTCTCCGGCCAAATTGTGCGGGGCCTTCTTGATGGCTGGCGCAGCCTCGCCGCGCACCATTTCATAGGGTTCATAGAGGAAACTGCGCTGTTCAAGCGCTTGCTCGATAGTCAAGATGGCCGGTAAATCTTCATATTCGACAATCGCAAGTTGCGCGGCGGCTCTGGCAGCCGTGCGGCTGGTCGCGGCAACAGCAAACAGGGACTGTCCCCAATATTCAACAAGCTGATCGGCGAATAATGGGTCATCTCCCATGATCGGACTAACATCATTCTCGCCGGGAATATCTTGTGCGGTGAACACGCCAATGACGCCAGCAGCAGATCGCACCTGCGTAAGGTCCATCGAAAGAATACGGGCATGCGCCTTTGTGCTAAGCCCGATCTGCACATGCAGCAAGCCCAGGGGTTCGGCTATATCATCAATATATATAGCTTTTCCCGTGACATGCTTTGTGGCGCTATCGTGGGGTATGAGTTGCCCAACAATGCCTTTTGCCGCTCCATTTGATTTTTGATGCAGCGTCATATGAGGGCACTTCCCCGTCCAACAAGACGCGTGTCGAAAAGCGGCACGCTGCTTTCTTCAAACACTTTTAAAAGCAGATTGCTTGCTGCAAGCAAGCGATAGTCGCTTGAGCCTCGCATATCACCCAGCGGCGAAAAATCGTTCCCATAAGCCAACATCGCCTCTTTGATCGTGGCGCGGGTCCAAGGTTTGCCGATCAACGTTTGCTCAACAGCTTGCGCCCGTTGTGGAATACCAGCCATGCCTCCATAAGCAATCCGGGCGGCACTCACTCGATCTTGCACAATCTCGATATTAAAACATCCGCACAGGCTGGAAATATCCTGATCGAAACGCTTGGACAATTTATAACATTTGAGCTGATCGGGATTATCGAGTTTGGGAATTTCTATGGCTTCAACAAATTCACCCTTGGCCCGATCCTGGTGGCCATAGGAGATATAATAGTCTTCCAGTGGTATGGAACGGGTTTTCGAACCACAGCGCAAAATAAGCTGGGCACCAAGGGCGATCAGCGCTGGCGGCGTATCGCCGATGGGAGAGCCATTGGCGATATTGGCCCCGATTGTGCCTGTATTTCTAACCTGGCGCCCGCCGATCCGGCGCACCAGCTCGCTAAAATCTGGATAGAGGGCCGCAATAATATCCATCACATCTTGATAGCGCACACCAGCGCCGATGCGCAGGCTCTCATCTTGCTCTTCAATCTCGCACAAACTTGCAACACGAGTGACATCAATCAAGTGGGGTAATTGCCGTAACTGCTTGGTCACCCACAAACCTACATCGCTGGCCCCCGCGACAAGAATAGCCTCTGGATATTGCTTGTAAAGTTGTGCCAGCCCGCTCAAGGAAACCGGCATATCCCAGCATTGCCCCCCGCATTGAAAAACACATGCTTGATCTCTGACGATGTCTCGTAACAATTTTTCAGATTCTTTTTGCCGCACTTTTTGCCAATCGGGCGATGCTTGTGCCAGAGCCTGTTCACCAGCGCTGATCAAGGGACCATATCCCGTGCACCGGCACAGATTTCCAGCCAGAATATCATTGATGCCAGCGCGATCTGGTTGCTCGCCTGACAAATGCGCGGCGGTAAGTGAGGTGACGAAACCTGGCGTACAAAAACCGCACTGCGAACCGTGATGATCTATAATCGCTTGCTGCACAGGATGCAGCTCGCCTTGTGGCCCGGCAATGCCCTCCACCGTGATGACCAACTTGTTATGCAGCATAGGCAAAAAAGTAATACAGGCATTGATCGCGCGATATTGGACTAAGCCGTTCTCAAGTTCGCCGACAATCACCGTGCAGGCTCCACAATCGCCTTCGGCGCAGCCTTCCTTGCTGCCGGTCAAAGCACACTGATTTCGTAAAAATGACAAGAGCGTTTGTGTCGGAGAAAAATCCATGAGATCAATCTGCTCGCCATTCAAGATAAATGTCAGCTTGTCACTCATAATCCTCCAGCTTCACCCACACAACTCATCACCAAACAGAGGCGATTAAGCGTTGCATCAACCTACCGCCAAACCAGCGGCCTGACAATCGATATCCTCGACGTGCTTAAGCGACACCCTCGGCCAGCAATTTTGACAGGTGATTATTGGTGTCAATAATCTGCTTGAGATCCACATTCACCAATCTTTGATCGCGCACGATCGCCCGCCCTTCAACAAAGACGTGTTTGGGCGAAAAAGGCCCGCTCAAAATGAGCGCTGCTACCGGATCCCAGGTGCCCGCAGCCTCGATCCCATCCATAGGCCAAACAACCAGATCAGCGCGTTTCCCCAGCACCAGCTGACCGCAATCGGGACGCCCCAGTACCTGTGCCCCCTGCCTTGTGGCCACGGCCAGCGCTTCGCGCGCACTCATGGCATCGGCACCATTTTGCACGCGCTGCAACAAAAGGCTCTGCCGGGCTTCGAGCAATAAATGGCCACTATCATTGGACGCTGAACCATCGACCCCCAGCCCCACCTTGATGCCCGCATCAAGCATGGCGCGAACGGGCGCGATGCCAGAACCAAGGCGGCAATTGGAACAAGGACAATGGGCAACTCCCGTACCCGTTCTTGCGAACAGATCAATTTCCCCCGCGTCAAGTTTGACACAATGGGCGTGCCACACATCATCACCCAACCAGCCCAGCTGCTCGGCATATTCCCCCGGGCGGCAACCAAAATGCTCCAGTGAATAGCTGATATCTTCCTCATTTTCAGCCAGGTGAGTGTGCAGCATGACTTTCTTGTCACGCGCCAGCAAGGCCGTTTCACGCATCAGATCCGTGCTGACGGAAAAAGGCGAACAAGGCGCCAGACCAACCCGGATCATGGCCCCCTCAGACGGGTCATGAAACGCATCCACCACGCGGATACAGTCTTCAAGAATATCTTTTTCATTTTCGACCAGAATATCAGGGGGAAGCCCCCCTTTGCTTTCGCCAATGCTCATGGAGCCGCGGGTTGGATGAAAACGAATACCAATGCTTTTGGCAGCCTCAATCGTATCTTCAAGCCGCGCCCCATTGGGAAACATATAAAGATGGTCAGAGCTAAGCGTGCACCCTGATAGTGCCAGTTCAGCTAGTCCCAGCTGCGCGGACGCAAAAATTTCCCTGGGGCCCATCCGCGCAAAGATCGGATAGAGCGTTTGCAACCAGCCAAACAACAACGCATCTTGCCCACCCGGCACAACGCGTAATAGCGATTGGAACAAATGATGATGGGTGTTGACAAGGCCAGGGGTCACAACGCAATTAGTCGCATCAATGATCTCGTCGGCTTCATGGGCCAGCCCTTGCCCCACCTCGATAATCACACCGTCGCGCGCAAAAAGATCCGCACCCGCAAGTTCCCCGCGCTGGTCATCCATCGTCACCAGCACATCAGCATTTTTAACCAGCAGCGACGCCATAGCTCCCCCGTTACAATTGATCTATGGCAATATTGCTCATACACCCTTGCGCGAGACAAGCAGATTTTCGCCCAATAACGGAGCAAAGCCTAAGCTCGTTCAATGTTGGATCATCTGTGTCAGCGCGCCAATGTCGTGCACAAGAATTTTGCTATGGCTGGTTTCTATGATGCCGCGGCACTTCCATTCGCCAAGAACCTTTGTAACGGTTGTTCTTGTTGCACCGATCATGTTGGCGATCTCTTCATGTGTCATCTTGTTGGCAATTTTGATGGAGCCACCTTCCAAAACTTTGCCTGACTCTGAAAACTTGATAAGCAGCTGGGCAATCCGGGACCTCACATCACCTACAACAAATTCGGCAATCGCCGCATGAGCCTGGCGCAACCGATCTCCAAGCATGTGAATGACATCGATGGAAAATTTTGGGTTCTCATGAACAAATTGCTCAAAGTCCTGTCGTGAGATCACCAGCACCTTGGTTGCTACCTGCGCTTGAGCAAACACGGGGCGCGCCGAACCGCCAAATATAGCTGACAGCCCAAACAGGCTTTGGGCATCACACATGCGATATATGATCTCGCGACCATCACCCGTAATATCAAATATTTTCACTAGCCCCTTAACGACATAAAATATGGAAGAGCTGTCGTCTCCCCGCGCATATATCATCTTGTTCTCTGCGATTGTGCGCACATGGGCTTTCTTGAATAAATCTTCATGGCGATCTGCTGCCAGCCCGGCAAGCAAATCCAACGCCGAGGTATCAGAAGGGAGGTCGGTTCGTGGTGATGCCATTCATTGCTCCTCTATCACGTTCGTCACAGACACTATAGAGGAGTAATCGTCAGTTTGTAATGAGCCAAAATTCCAGCCAACATATTACCGTGAATAGTGACGCTTGATCGAGAAATGATCCTTCCACTTTTTCCAGGCTCGAAATCCGACGATTAATTCTTCATCGCGATGCCCTGCCGGGAACTCGCCAGGATTGTCATTGTCACTCCAGATGCCCTGCTTCTTTCGCACCTCACGCTGATCAACCAGCCAATCACGATAGCTTTCAAATATAATATGTCCATTTGGACTATCCAGTCGGGCGGCCCGGATACGGCCATCCAGCTCGATCCACAACGCTCGATCTTCATTCGAAATCTCAAAGGGGTCTATATCAAGGGGATAATTCAAAGATTTATGCGTTTCACCCGCCACGCTCGCATAGATGCCTTGATCACGCACACTGAGCAAGTTTTTGTAAATGCCCATATGCTCGGTGGTAATCGGTCTGGCAAGCAACGCATGATCGCGCTGTTTGCCGCGCGCGATGGCTGTCGGCGTTTGATAATAATTGAACATGCCAGGTTCGAACTCTTCGTTGAGAAAATTGCAGACCCCGTGCATGGTATGTTCAGGATTGGTCACCAGTTCTTCATAGCTGACATCATGCCAGCTTGTCGGTCCAAAACTTTCGCGAAACGGCTCGACAAAACGAGCAGCCGCGTCCCAGGAATAGGCGGCCATATAAATATGGCCGGCTCCAAAAGCAGATTCAAGGCTGATCGCGCTGGCATCACGACCATCTCTGGTGATGCAGATAAATTGAGCATCTGGAAAGCATTCCCTTATCTGCGGGACAAAATAGAGATTGTTTGGCGTCTTTTGACCCCAGCGAGGTTTGCCACCAAACTGCTTGGCATAGCGCCGGTGCATGGCAGCATAGACCCCCGCGAAACTGCGCTCTGGAGCCAGTTAGCAAATTTCCGAAACAGCCGTAGCAACATTCATATCCATACCCCATAAGGGTTGGTTGAGCCCGAATAGCATCTCGCCGGCCAATGTCCTGAAATTTGCTTCGTTCGACAGATCACCATATGTATGCCGCCAGGGATAAATACGTGGATATAACCAACCAACTTCGGGAAAGGCCAATCTGGAGTGAGAGCCAAGCAAAGCCATAAGCAAGGTCGTGCCCGATCGCTCATAGCCAACAATAAACACCGGACGGTCGCCAGAAATTGCCATTGTATCCTCCACTCTTTCATTTGAAAATATGCGTGATCAATAAATTAGAACGAAGACTTCAGCCGCGATCATGTGCATTGAATGTGCTCTGGAGCACATTTGGAATATTTTCTACACCGGGCAGAATAATGCGCCGGGGCAAGCGCGCTGAACTGGCGCAAAGAGCAATGGGATTTGTGGTGGTTCTTACAACAACTGTTTTAATCGATCCGGATCAAGCAAGTGAATATGTCCATCAACAAGCCTGAGAAGATCTTTACGCCGCAAACACGTCAGCATTGTCGTGACGGTTTGTCGACTAGCCCCGATCAGATTAGCAAGGTCATTATGCGTCAATCTCACATTCAGGCATTGTTCGTTGGCTGCCAATGGCAATTGGCAGGGCATTGGTAAAGTACCGGCAGCAAATCTAAGCAACAACCGGATCAACCTGGTCTCGACCTCATCGGCTGCTATATCGACAATTGCTGAGCCAAGTGTCCTTACGCGAGCGGAAAGAATATCGATGGCGCGCAAGGCAGAGCGTGGATGAGAACTTAGAAATTCCACAAAATCTCCTTCTGCCAGTTTCAGAACCTTGGAATCGACATTTGCTTCTGCGAAAATTTCACGATCAACGCCGCGAATGGTTTCCGCGACCCCAAAAAGCTCTCCAGGGAAACCAAACCACAAAATGATTTCCTTTCCACTTGGTGACAGCTGAAAAAGTTTTATGCAGCCGCTGATCAGAATATAGACCGCCTCTGATTTGTCACCAGCGACAAAAATCTGATCGCCTTTCGAGAAACTCAGTCGACGAGCTTTTGCCTTTAGCGCGTTCACTTCATCGGGGGCCAGGCTCGACAAAAAATCTGCGTGCGCTGCCGACCAAGCCTGATCCATAAAAAACAACTCTTTCGTCTATTTCCAAGTAATCTGGCTGACGATGTCGGCTGTATGACATGCTCGTCGCGAATAAGCTGATATCATAACATAGTCGCGCAGAACGAGCGACCAGATTTTCAACGATAAGAGTACGCCCCAAACAGGAGGACAATCATGAGAAAACTATATTTTACAGGTATCGGGGTTATTCTAGCGACATTATTGTCAGGCTCCCTCATGGCTGCGGAGTACCCAAGTCGACCAATTACATTTATGACGATGACGCAACCAGGTGCTCAAATCGACCGTCTGGCTCGTGGCCTGTCTCAAAGGTTCGCCAAACAATTGGGACAACCTGTAAATGTTAAAAATGTCACCGGTGGATCCCATGGCAGCGTCATGGCGACTGAACTGAGCAGATCCAAACCAGATGGATACACCATTGGAGTGGCGGCCGTGACAGCCTACACCTATCAACCGCACCATTCGCCCGTCACTTATAAATTTGGCGACTTTGATTACCTGACCCTGTTGGCGCTGAATTCAAGCGGGTTCATTTCAAGGACCGATAAACCCTGGAATACACTGAAAGAAGCATTTGCCTGGGCCAAGAAGAATAAAAAGGCGCTGGTGTGCATGTTCCATGGCGCCGATGACCGTGATGCCATCCAGCGGATCGCCAAGAAAGAAGGCGTCAACATTTCCCTCATACCAAGTAAAGGCGGCCCCTCCGTCATCAAAGCCGTGACAGGTGGCCATGCCGATATCGGTTATGTCGGCGCAATCCTTTATAAGCATGTTGAAGCTGGCCGCATCAAACTGCTGGCATCAGCGCTGGGCATCCGGCTTCCCCCAATCAACGACGTGCCCACCCTCAAAGAGCAGGGCTATGACGAGCAGGTTGAGATGTTTGTCGGACTAGTAGCACCCAAGGGCTTGCCAGCAGATGTGAAAGCCAAGCTTCTGGCCGCCGCCGACAAGCTTGCTAACGATGAAGAGACCAAAACATTCATCACAAGCAACCTCTTGATGCTGCCAGTGAAGTGGGGCCCTGATCATGCCAAAAAGGCGCTGAAAGATATGTATGATCTATTTGGAAAACAGGCAGGTAAATAAAATCAATGGGGGGATATAATGGTGGCAAGTGATAACCGCTACCTCCCCCACAAATACCCGGTGTTTAGCAATCGCACAAAGCGTTTTCCAAATGTACGCCACCACACCAGGTGCAAATAACAGGCGCAAAAAAATGAGGGAGGAAACGGTGCGTGACTAGAATACAAAGAGACAACATTGCCTATATTCTAATACTGGTTTTTTGTGTCGTCATGCTGATTTGGTTAATCCCCAATTTTACACCTCCTTATCCAGGATATGGCGCCTCTCCCGCTCTGGTTCCCAATGTCTCGGTCGGTATCATGATGGCCATGTCGATCCTTGCTCTTCTCAAAAACCTGCTGGCAGCATATGCAGGCAAACAAGTCCCCCCTGAAGAAAGTGAATTTCCCGACGATGCGCAAACTGGTGGTTTTACTCAGGTGGGGAGGATCAAGCTATTCCACCTCTTGAGCTTCATCGTGCCTTGCGGATTATTGGTGGTTGGCATCAATACCATCGGATATTTACCTGCCGCCTTTCTTTTCATGCTCGTCATCCAATATATCATTGGCTCCAAAAAATTGATTCAGCCATTTGTTGTCTCTTTGTCAGCAGTCGCACTGATGTACATCATTATGCGCTACGGCTTTGGCGTCCCCATACCAGGCCCCCAGCTTTTCTAAACAAAAAACCAGATATAGAGAATTATAACAATGGAAATGATTATAGCGGGACTACTGGATTCACTCGCCCCCAACAGTTTGATGTTCGTCTTTCTAGGTGTTGCCATTGGCGTGACGATTGGCGCCATCCCCGGCATTAATGGTCCCATGGCAATCGCATTGTTCATTCCTGTAACTTATTATATGTCTGCATTGACCGCGATCGGCTTTCTGGTTGGACTGAATAAGGGAGCCTTTTTTGGCGGCGCAATTTCAGCCGTGCTGTTGCGCACTCCAGGGACACCAGAGGCTGCCGCAACGGCATGGGATGGCTATCCGTTAACCCAGCAGGGAAAAGGGGAAAAAGCTTTACGGATGGCGTTTTATAGCTCTGTTGCCGGCGACTTTATCTCAACGGCGGTCCTCATCGGCATCGCAGCCCCCCTTGCCACCGTTGCTTTGTTCATGGGACCAGCTGAAGTGTTCGCGTTGATTTCACTGGCTCTCACAGTCATTGCAGGGATCGGCACAAATTCAATTTCCCGCGGCTTGATCGCAGCTGCATTTGGGCTGCTTGTGGGCATGGTCGGTACCGAACCGGTGACCGCGTTACCTCGATTAACCTTTGATATTTATCAGTTGGGGAGCGGCTTGAAATTGATCCCGGTGGCAATCGGCCTGCTGGCGTTTTCAGAGATACTGATCCAGCTCGAGAAATTCACAGTCAAGGGCGGCGGCGAGCAGGCGGCGAATGTTTTTTCCGCCAAACGCGAAGATAGACTGCTCTCATGGAAGGAATTTTCCGCCAGCGCCAGAACGCTGATCAGAGGCAGTACCATTGGCATCTTCGTTGGAGCGATGCCCGGTCTTGGTGCGCCGGTTGCATCGTTCATGTCGTATGATCAGGCGCAAAAACGCTCAAAACATCCCGAGAAATTTGGCACAGGCGAGCTTGAGGGGATCGGCGCATCAGAGGCCGCCAATAGCGCGGTGGTTGGCGCCAGCCTCATTCCCTTATTCGTTCTAGGTATTCCTGGCAACCTTGCGGTCGCAATGTTGATGGGAGCCTTTATGATCCATGGCATGCAGCCCGGCCCGCTGATGTTCCAGGAAAATGCCCGGCTGATGTATGGTGTTTATGGCAGTTTGATTGTCGCAAGCTTCTTTTTGCTAATCATCGGCAGACTGGGCCTTCGCGTATTTTGCAAGGCCGTGGAAATTCCAGCGGTAATCCTTTATCCCGTCGTGGTTTTCACCTGCATCATGGGGTCTTACCTTGGCCAGTCATCAATGTTCGATGTGGTCATCATGCTGATATTTGGTGTCATTGGCTATTTCATGCGTAAGTTTGATTTTTCTTATGTCGCTTTCCTGATCGGATTTATTCTGGTCCCCGAATGGGAGCGTGCGTTGCAGCAAGTTGTGATCATATCGCAATATGACACCTTCTTGTTCTTCCGCCGCCCCGTTGCCGTTGGGCTCATCGGGTTAACATTTTTCGTTATTGCAAGGACATTTTGGGGCAGCCTGAAAGGAAAGAAATAGACATATATTGCAAGTAGTTTTTCGCGAGGATTTAACGGGGCCACTGCTTTTGTCAAACATCTGATTATGTAGGGGGTTGGACCTTTCTCGCCCTAGTCGATCTGACGAAATATTCTGGGTTATCTGGCTGATATTGTCGTCTGTATGACATCAGTTTTCCTATCTGGATGATAATATGCCTCTACTCGATTTAATCGTTTTCTTGATGCTGAGTGCGGGGCATACGCTTCTGACAATGAGCTATCTGGAAATGCAACCAATCAGTCACTAATTGTTGGAGAATACGCATGCAAAAGAAGATCGCCGAAGGTTGGTTCCGCCCCCCAATGAGCGAAGCGGAGCTGAAAGAAAAGCTTGGTGATTATGTTGCTCCAAGGGGACTTTATCGCAAGACCAAAGAGATGTCGTTTCTTGGTAAGGTTCACTGCACAACAGACCGCTTGGTTGCTGGCGAATGGACTGAAATTGTTTTTGATTATGAAGTTGGTGCCTCTGGCCTTGCAGACGGCGCGTGGATCAAAGCGACCTTCAAATTTTACTCAGACTGGGCTTTGTTTCAAACAACCGATCCATCGGCGGCTAACTATGTCTCAGCGGAATTTCAGGCCGGTCCCTGCGCGGAAGGCCAGGACCCTTCCACAGTGCAGTCCCTTAAAGTGCGCTTTGATCAAAAAGGCCATGAGCGTCCGTTTCAAAAAGCCATCATTGTCGACACAGTTGATGGCTATCTAAAACCAGGTGATCATATTATCATTCGGCTTGGTGATCGGCGCGGCGGTGGCCCCGGCACCCGCACGCAAACCTTTGTTGAAAAAGATTTCCGGTTTCGCTTTTATATCGACCCGCTGGGCACTTCGCGCTTTTGCGATATTCCTGGCGATGTTGTCATGGACATTGTTGCAGGCACACCAGAAAAACTCGTCATCTCTGGCACCCGTATGGCGCGCACTGCGGAGCAGCTAAATCTTGGCATACGCGCCGAAGATGCCTGGGGCAACACCTGCTTCAATGAAGATAGCGCCTTCGAAATTACCGCCTCACAAAATGACAAGCGGATCTTTGACAAGACGGTCCAATCCAATGGGGAGGGCTGGTGCTTCGCCGGGTTAAAAGATCTGCCCACGCAAGATTCAGGTGAAATTACCATTACAGCCAATATGGTCGACCGCCCCGACGTCACCCCTGCTTTGTTTTACGCCACCCTTGACGATCAATGTCCGGCTCCACGATTATTCTATGGAGACCTGCACGTCCATTCGGACAATACCGTTGGTATTAATGACACCTCCTATAACCTTTCTTATGGACGCGACATCGCCCGCCTGGACTATTTTGGCTATACCGCCAATGATTTCCAAATCACCCAGAAAAACTGGGACGATGATGTCAAACGCATCAACAGCATCAATGAAGACGGCGTATTCGTTGCCTATCCTGGCACAGAATGGTGCGGCAATTCTTGTGCTGGCGGCGACCATAATGTGGTATTTCTTCACGATAAAACACCAGAATTCCCCTTTGATGCCAAAGGAAATATCGCGCGCTCCTTTGAATGGAATGAAGATATGGAAGGCGAGACCATCATGCCGGGCGCCTGGCCGCTGGAAGAGCTATGGGCAACCTATATTCATGATCCCGAGGGGCATTTGATTATGCCTCATGTCGGGGGACGGCGTTGCATTATGGATTGGTATCACCCGGTCATGGACCGGCTGGTGGAAATCGGTTCTGCATGGGGACATTTCCCCTGGCTTTACCAAGATGTCGCCGAGCGAGGCTACAAACTTGGCGTCTCGCTGCATGGTGACGAGCATCGCGGCCGCTGCGGTGGCGGAGTTCCAGGCACCGCTGTTTTTGGAACCAAAGGCGGTGTCACGGGTCTTGTATGCGATGCGCTGGACCGCAAAACAGTCGGCAAAGCTCTGCGGGCAAGGCATACCTTTGCCACCACCGGCGAACGCCTTGTTGCCTTGTCGTGGAGTGATAAGCATATGATGGGCGATGAGTTCAGCCATCAAGGCAAAGCGCAGATTGACTATCGCTTCCTTGGCGATGCCGGTTGGGACGAGATCGCCCTGTTCGATCATACGGGGCTGATTGCGCGCCGTAACTTGCAAGAAGAAGAAGGTTATTCTGACAGCCGGTTTCGCGTGCGCTTTGGCGGAGCGCGTATCCGTGACCGTTATCGCTGGGCCGATTGGCGTGGGCGTATTGATATTCGCAACGGGGTCATCCAAAAGTTCAACGCCTATGGTCTTGAGCATCGCGAAGAAACCGTATGGCGGGCCTCTCCCACGGAAATTGGCTTTCGCACGGATACTTATGGAGACACCGATACTGTTGAGATTTCCATATCGAACCTCAAAGATGCACGCATCAAAGTGTCGGGCGAAATTCACGGCTATGTCAAAGTTGGCAACCCTCTTGATGGCAATCCCTTTGTTCATTGCCCCACATTCGAGTTTGAGGTGACGGGAGAAGAACTGCTTCGCGAAGGCGTTTTGCGCAAGGAACTAGGCGGCGTGGAACTATTCGTGGCGATCGAACGCATCTCGGATCGAGCCATGCCCCGCGATATCAGTGGCTCGTTTGAAGTCGATGCCGTGAATGGCCCCCATGGCCACCGGCCCGTCTGGTTACAGGGCAGACAAATAGATGACGGCAAAGCCTGGACCTCGGCAATGTATATCACCTTTTAAAAGGCCATTACGGTTTGCCTCACATTTGCAAGACTGAAAAGCTTGTAGTTGAGGCCAAACCTGGCCCCCTTCCCGTGCGTCAATGACGTCAATTGGCAGCGGAGCGTTTCATAGATTATGAGAAGGTTTTTCATTTTGGCGAATAGATTGTCTGTATTAATTCAATTTGATACGGTATTTTTATAGAAGTTAGAAAGCGCTGCGAGCTCTTTAAGTGTAAAAGGATTGCGCAGACCGATGGTTCGGTCTCCCCGCACACCAACAATGAGGCGGGCCAAAAATTCCTGTCCTGTTTGCTGGCGTGCTTGTTCAAACAGGTTGAAGGCGGGGCGCTCAACATCTGTAACGGGATCATCGTGACAAGCGGCGCAATAGGTTTCGTGCAATCCTCGTGCGGTCTTCTCGTCTTTGACCATCGGCAATGCCATCAATGGATAGCGCTTTGACGTCGTTTCCAATCGAGCAATAAATTCAACCAGATTATTGACACCAAAGCTTTGCGCCAACTGCCTGATATTTTTTTGGTTCTGCATATCAATGAGCTGATTATTTGCGTCAGCAATTCTTATTAAAATAACAAGGCTGGCAAGCCCTCCCCTGATCCTGTCGGCAAGGCCCTTTTTCTGGCTGACCGTCAGATTCTTCGAACTGTGAAATTTCCTGGCATCTCCTAAGATCACCAAAATCTCAGCCGCAACCCTCCGATCATCCCTTTGGGTATCATGCAAATCATCCGCCAAAGAGCACGGCATTTGCATCATCACAAACAGGCATAGCATCCCCCAAAAGAGGGCGCGATTATATCGTAAATATATGATCAGCTGCCAAAATCTCCTTCATTACTTTGTCCCAGCCATCAGGGGTGAACTTGTCTGAATTTTTGAGATCAATCATCTTCGCATTGGGCAGTTTGTTTTTTGCCGCATCGATGATCGGATCGCTTGGCAATAAGCCGGTTTTCAAGATGAGGTAGGATGTCTTGCTCATATGTTTATCACTCCGTCTGCTTGCTGTATCGCCCTGGCAAGTGCCTCGCTATCAAGTAGGTTCAAAATATCGGCCATCTCGGGGATTGTGGTTTCTGGTTCAATATCCGATAATTCCAGCAATTCTGCCGTCTCGCTCTCCATAATCTCCAAAGAAAGCGGCTGGCCGGTAAACACCAGAGCAACCTCGTGCCCAAAAATGGTCAGGCCCGCTGCAACGCGCATCGCTTCAAGCGGCGCACGGTTTGACAGCACCAATAGATTTTTCTTCCTTGGCTCCATGATCAATCCTCCCTACAGGCTGATTATTCTGACGGCCTTGGCCACCAAAGCTGAGTTATCGGTTTGACTGCCCTGGGTGATCGGACACGGCATATCCCCCATATGGGCCCGCCAGGATTCATGACACGATACCGCGTCCTGCGCCCCGCTCATCGCAGTGACAAAAGCTTCATCGCCAAGAGCTTTGACGCCATCATTGGTAAAAAAAACACTCCAGCTAGCCTTGGCCCGTTTCGCAGCTGCCGCCAGTGATTGCGCAATCAACGCCGCCTGGGGATTCGAGATGATGATTAGAATATCCATGCTTTACCTCTTTGCTTGTGTCTGAAGACGGAAAAAAAACATGACAGCCGACAAGGCGACAACGAGAACCAAAAACCCAAAAATTATTTTTTTAAAAGGGATCTCTGATGTTCTGGAATTATCCGACTTTTTCCAGCCCGACCATCCCCCCAGCAAGGCTTTCACCGGCATATCTGCACTTTCAAGACGGGCCAGCGCAGCGATGCCATCCTTACTATCCCGACCATAAACAATGGCGTCCTTGCCTCTGGTCATCGCTACAAATTTTTGCGTCTCAATTGGCAGAGCCATCGATCCCGTAATTTGGCTTTCGTTCTCAAACTCTTGACGTTGGGCTTTGATGCGTATGTCAAAAATCGCCAAGGGTTTGTCTTCGCTGATCATCTGCGCCAGCTCGTTAGCTAAAATCAGAGCTTGATCGCGCATCAGCGAGCGAAATACGTTCTCACGTGTTTTCGAGCCTCGTTCACCCGCCTGCAAAACCACTGTAGCCAGACTTGATATGGCGGGCATCAAAATCGAAATCCTGCGCTGCCCAGCCAGATACAGCACACCGGCGACAAATTCTTTTTCCTCACGATTGCCGCCAACCACAAGCACATGTTCGGCGCCCGTCAATCCAATCGTACCCAGCAGCCATAAAATGCCACTAAAATTCGCTAATGCTCCCGAGCGTGTCAAAAAGCTGTTCGCAGGTAAACATCTTGCACGGCTGAGCGATGCTTTCTCACACAATTCATATGCCCGGACATCGATCACAATGTGACTTTTCGTATTCGCAGAGGACGTAAAGTCAATGACGCTGGCTTGCACAACCTCGTTTTGAATGCTCACAAAAACCAGGCTGCAACAGATCAAAAGTACCCTAACAACCTTCAAAGCGGACCTTTCTAACGGTTCCAGCGGCAATCGTTGGCGGGTTTTCCATATAGTAGTCGGTCAGATCTCTCACAGATACCTTGCCAAAGCTGCCAAGATCCATCATCCCGACCTTTTCAGGTTCAACAACGGCGTTACCCCTTGCCAAAGCACTGTCCGAAATAGAAGCCATGGGGATCGCAAGGGCGGCAATTCCCAAACAGGCTGCGAGGACACCTGCACAAAAAATCAAACTAGCTTTATCCATTTTGTTTTCTCCTGCTTGTATTACATAGAGTCTTTCAAGAACCCCAGATACATTCCGATAAATGCTATCACAAATATAAGGATGTGAACCGTCGTTTCCAAATCAGGCATGGGGCTGCGCCTTTTCTTATAAAGGGTTGCATCTAATCACCTCGATAGTGGCGGATAAGGGTGTCCAGTGCAATTGGCTTCCCGGTTTCGGGGTGGGCAATTTTTGGAGAAAAATGAGGCACATTTTCTCTCGTCGTAAACATGCTGGGCGGCGGAAACAGATAGACATAGGCTAACGATATGATGCTAATCGATGCAACAGCTAGCATGTATATCTGTGTCAGTATTTTTACAGACATTGGCCTAATCCTTGCGCACATAAACTTGCCAGAGACGATTACCCTTGATGGTTTCAAGATGGGTTGAACCCAATTCTGGCATCATTGGCGGGATCGCTTCCATGGAAGACGGGTTATCGATGAGAATTTCGATGACCTCATTGGCAGCGGCTGAGCCCAGCGCTTTTTTGGTCATGAGCTGGGGGCGCGGACACGAATCTCCAAGGCAATCAATTTGTTGAACAATATCCACCACACTGCCATCGCTCAGTGTCACGGAACGAGCGGGTCCAGGGACGACTTCTTCCTTGTTTTTTTTACGGCTAAAAAATGCCATGAGACTTTCCTTTATACGAGTTCTTTTTCTGTTTTTGAGGGAACTGATACGACCTTGTTCACACTGTTTTCTTTTTTGAGTATGGCGCGATAAATCGCATAAAGAACCGCCACTTGAATAAGCCCGAAACCAAGCGCTGGAATCTTAAACTTTTCCTGCAAGGTCGCGGCGTTGGAAAAACCAAATTGCAAAGCTTCAAGATTTGGCTCACCGGTCATGCTGGCGGGAGCGGGCGGCCAGTAATTTATGGACCACAAGAGCGAAAACAAAAACATGCCGATAAACGTAAACAGCAACGCCCACATCGCTCCGACATTTCCCTCTCCCGCTTTCACCCATGTTGATACGGTACAGGCTCCGGCCAGCACCATGCCAATGCCGAATATGAAAAGGCCGATCATCTGGTTGAGACCAACGTCAAAATTCATGGGGTGTCCCTGCCCAATGGACATGAAAGACGTAAATCCCACCGTCAGGATCATCATCGCCACCAAAAGAGCCTTGGTATTGCGAAAACTCTTGAACAGCATAGCATCGCGCAAAGCGGCCGCGTTACAAAACCTTGAGCGTTGCACCAACACTCCAACGCACGAACCAAAGATGAAGGCCAGCAGACATTCTCCCAGAACCGACATGGCTTAGACCTCCAATATTCGTTTGTAAATCGCAGAGCCAACCCAAGCTCCCGCGATAATTCCGGTGATGGCCAGATAACCGCCCATATTCATTTGCGGCGTCAGACCAAAGAAGGTCGAGACATTGCAGACAAATGCGAGGCGAATACCAAACCCCATCAGCAAACCGCCAATGGTGATCATCACCCATTCTGAAAGACGCTTTGGAATGCGCAGATAAAACTCTTTGGAAAGCACCGCCGAAACAAACGCCCCAAAGAGCATTCCAAGGCTGATATATATCTTCCAGTATCCCCAGGAGGGCGGGAAAACCAGATGCCAAAACGGGATATTATCAATCTTGTCACCTAGTACGGCCTTGGCGGCAAGACCCGTCATCATCGTCTCCCCGCCTCCTACAGTCCACGCTCCAATCGCCACGAAAAGAAAAATATCAAGTATGGCGATTGCAATAAGCGCGACGGTAGGATCAAGAGTTTTCTTGAAAAATTCCATTGCAACTCCGGTTCTCAACTAATGAAATTCTGATCAAAGACGTCCACAAACGGCGACATCAGGAGGTCAGTTTTATTGCAGTTTCACTTTCTGCTCAATCGGCAAACCCTTGTCAGCGGACCATTCGAGCATCGAACCATCATACATTTTGGATTTTTTATTGCCCATGATTTCGTGAGAAACGAACCAGCCCAGACTTGCCCAATGACCCGTATTGCAAAAATTTATTTGCTCGGCATCTGTTTTGACACCGATTGTGTCATACAGTTTGGCCAGCGTCAGTTTCTTGCGGAAAGTTCCGCCGCCATTAACCGTCATCCAGTTTTCAGGAAAATTCTTTGCCGTAGGTATAGTGCCAAACCGCTTGGCCAGCCGATGACGGTTTACACCAACATATTGACTGTTAGGACGATTGTCGACTAGGGTCGTACTGGATTTCATAGCTCGCTGCACATCTGCTTTGGTTGCAAGCATTTCCTTGCGGAAACTGGCCTTGAATGATTTCGCAGAGATCTTGGTTAGCCCTTTGGCAAGCGGATTAATCGGTTTCTTGGTTTTTTTATCGACGGCCTTGGTGTAGGCAACCATCCCGCCATTTAGCAATGATACATTGTCATGACCAAGCACTTTAAAAGTCCAGTAAATGCGCGTTGCCGTTCCCACATCAAGGGCTTTGCCGCCATTGGGAACGACGACCACATGCGACGAATTGTCGATACCAAGCCCGCCAATCAGTTTTTCAAGTTTTGGGATCGGTGCCAGCTGTCCAGCTGTTCCGCCAGCATCCTTTGTTCTCCAGCCATCTTTTAAATAATTGGTCCAAACAGCTCCTGGAATATGTCCACGCAAATAATCGGCTTTGGATTTTCCAGCCAGTTTTCCGCGCACGTCGAGAAAAACGATACCGGGTTTGCCAATATTATTTTTCACCCATTCAACGTCAACCATTGGCTCAGCGGCGAAAGCTGTGCTCATAAAGCCGACCATAGCAAGTCCAAACGGTACTATAATTTTTCTCATTGGTTTCTTCCTTCTGTGATTGCTGCTGTCACGTTAAAACTTAGCAAAGAAGCATCTGCAAGAGGTAGTATTTATTGGCAACACGAGAAAATTGGTAAATTGACAGAAGCAGGGGCAGCCCCCTATTCTATAAGTGGTAAAGGAGCTCAACTGATGTCGATCTATTTAGAAGCAGATGATTTTCTTCAACATATGTTCAATGCTTGTACATTTGATCAGATCCAGGACTTTGTACCTGAGCGGCGCGGATTTCGGATTCACGGCCACTCGACTTCCTTGCGACTGGAGCGCGTTTTCTGGACCGTACTAGAAAGCATGGCCGAAGAAATGAATATGACACTTCCAGGGCTAGTCATACGCATCCACGACCAGTGCATGATCGCAAATGATAAAAACCTTTCCTCATGCCTGCGCGTTATTTGTATGAAATACATCAATGTTTACAGCTAAGGTCGTACTGGTCCAATCACGGCCCGACAATCTTCAACAACGCAACTGACAAACCAGCATCCGTCCCTTTAAAACACCCCTGAATGAATCGAAATTTTAAGGGGATATCCAGCGACAAATAAGGACTCTATTGTTGTGACTGCTTTTTGCACGATCATTGTGAGCTGAATGACCCGCGCGCTCTAGGCTAAATTAATGACGATTTGATAGACCTTCGTTAGCCCAGTCAGTCGTCGTAAAAATTCAAAACATTATAACAGTTTGATTTTGGGGGAAAAAATGGTCGGAGCGATAGGATTTGAACCTACGACCCCCGGTCCCCCAGACCGGTGCGCTAACCGGGCTGCGCCACGCTCCGACATGCACCAGCGATCAAAGCCGAAGCAAGGTGATATTCTCTGCCCGTTTTCGTCGCCAAGGTCAAGGAAATATCAGCATTATTGCAGATCGAAAATGCAAGCTGTCGCCATATGCCGATCCGGGGCGATCATACACTATGACCCGTCATCAAATTCAGTCAATCTCCCTCAATCGCATGAAATACACTTTTGATATCCTCTATAGTGGTATATAGTTGAATTTCTTATCAAACATCTTGGAATATTCAGGGCATATGCCCTCGCGCTCCAGGAAAAGGAATGCCGATGCCCAAGATATTCGCCGCTGTATTGATCCTGCAATTCTTTGCCATCACCCTCACTTTGAACGCTCAAGCCGCAAATAAACGCGTTGCGCTGGTCATTGGCAATTCCGCCTATACTCATGCCGCCCCTTTGAAAAACCCAGAAAACGACGCTCGGGAAATCGAGAAAAAGCTCAAAACACTCGGCTTTGATGTTGTCATGGGGATCAATCTCAAACATCGTCAATTCGCCCGTGTTATTGGCAAATTCAAACAAAAGCTGGCTCTATCGGACGTGGCGCTGTTTTTTTACGCCGGGCACGGTTTGCAGCTCAAGGGGCGCAACTATCTGATGCCGGTAGATGCGCAGCTTGACGACGAAACGTCTCTTGATTTTGAAGCAGTGCAGCTCAACACGATTTTGCGTTTGATGGAGCGACGCCAGCGCATCAATATCGTCTTTCTCGATGCCTGCCGCAACAACCCAATCGCCCGCAATCTCGCTCGCTCTATGGGCACCAGATCCGTCTCGGTCGGACGCGGCCTTGCACCGGTTGAATCTGGCGTTGGCACGCTCATTGCCTACGCGACGCAGCCCGGTAATGTTGCCCTTGATGGCAACAGTACCAACAGCCCGTTCACCCGCTCCCTCATCAAACATATTTCAACGCCGGCTCTCGACATTGCCTTGATGATGCGCCGGGTTCGACAAGATGTCATTGGGGAGACCGGCGGCCAACAAATACCGTGGCAACATTCGTCGCTGACCACCCCTTTCGTGTTCAATGAACAAGCACCTGCCCCCGTGGCAGTTCAAGCGCCAGTCCAAGTGCCACAAATCTCTGCCAGACCAAGCAGTACATTCTCTTCGTCCGACATCGAAATTGCCTGTTGGCAATCCGCAACGACACAAGGCACTAAAGAGGCCTATCAGGCCTATATCAATAAATTCCCCAATGGTAATTTCGCGTCCTTGGCCAAAATAAAATTAAACCAATTTCGGCGTATAGCAGCATTAAACACGCAAACGGCTCAGCCCAAGCAGGCAATGCGCAATCTTGAACCGCCACAGCCAACCACCCCTTCCAGCCTACCGGAAACCGTCAATTTATCTACAGCTGAAATAGCACGAAACCTTCAAACCGAGCTGGCACGTGTTGGATGTCGACCGGGTAGAGTGGATGGAAATTGGGGACGACAGGGCACCAGAGCGCTAGCGCGCTTCAACAAACAGACTGGATCGTCCTTGCCAACCGGCACACCGTCTCTGGACGCCATCAAAAAAGTACAATCCCACAAGCGCAATGTCTGTATCGCCGCCATTCCAACGAAAATTGATAACTCGAAACTCAAGGCAAAAACGAAATCAAAGAGCAAGAAAAAAACGGCCTCGGTAAAAAAGTCTAAATCCAGTTCCAGAGGCAAAAAATGTAAATATGAACGCATCGGCCCTTGCGAAGCCAGGGTCTGTGCTATCTTGGGCAACAGAGGAGAATGTGGGTTTATCAATGCCGCCACCTATTGCAAAAAAGGTGGAAAGTTTCGCCGAAAAATTTGCAGATAATACGAACCCAAAAAATATTGAGCTCTAGAACACAAGCAAACCCGGACGCGATATTTTTCAACCGGCATTTTTGTGGCGACACATGAATTTGACTTTTGACTTTTTGAGATTATCGAAACCGACCTGACCGCGCGTGGCTTCCAGCTTGCCATCCAGATCGGAAAATTCCAGATAATAGGGAGCGCTGGCCATTGGCTTTCCTGGCTCAAGCTGATAGCTCACATCACCGCACACGTGAATACCAGTTTTGGGGGGCAGACGAAAAGCTGTAAACCTGCCAATTTTTGCCCCTTCACCGCCATTCACCGTTTCTTTGGCCACCATCTCACGGACCCCATCACTCACCAGTTTTTTTGCCGCTGCTGAAAGCGTAACACTCTGCGGTCCAGTCGGCTTCACTGCTTCCGTTTGCTTTAGCAGCCCTCCGCAGCCTGCCAGTAAAAAACAAATCGAGACTATGAGAGATGTATTTTTCATATTCGTATGACTAAACCAAATGTTACATTGAGCACTTTAAATCGGCACCTCAACTGATCACCAATCAGCGCCAATCTCATCTATTTCGCCCGGATAAGGCGTTTTTATGTTGAAGATTGATCAGCGCAACAAAACATCGGCATTGTTCCCAATTGGCACCCAATATACACAAAAAGGCCGCCAATCAAACATAGCGTACTTTCCCATTAGTGACGCTGAAAATGCCGCCGCCCCCCGCGATTGATCAAACGGCGAAAAAAGCGGCTTTCCATGATTTCTCGGCGCTCCTGCGGCGTTAATTGCGATAGCACATTGACCAGAAGTTCCATTTTGGTGCCGACCAGTTCGCCGCGTGCCATATACATTTTTTTAGCGGCTCCGCGCACAAGTTCGGCATTAAACGGCTCCCTCTTCAAAGCTTTTTCAAACTCCGCCCGCAAGCCCTTTATCTCTCGTTTTTTCGAGCGCTGCCCCTCGCGATGACCAGCAATTTGATCAAGGATCGATTGCTGCTTCTCATCGGGCAGATGACGCAGCATATGCTTGACCATAAAACCTGGCGGTCCGCCAAAACCTGCGCCATGTTTGTTGCGCATCCATCCAGCTCCAACAATGGCCCCAATGAATAACAGGTTTATGGCCAGTGACACAGGAAGAATAAAACGTTTCCAAGAGCGTTTTTCAAGCTCTCCTGATTTGACATCCTTACTCATAGCAATTCCTCTTCAAACGAGCTGGGTATGACCAAATCATCGATTTCAGCAAACTGATCACCTTGGCTGGCCAAATTGGCGAAATCGCTTGCAAGATCAAGTGACCAATCTCCAATACCCACACCGCCCAGATAGATGCCAACCGCAAAACAGGCCGCCATGGCGGCTGCACTCATCCAGTTGTGTTTTGGATATGCCGCGTTTTTGGCACGATTTCCAGCCCTCAAAAACGGCACCACAACATCGTCTTCACCAGCTTGCAGATCGGTAAAATCAGTCAATATGGATTGTTGCAAATCGCTCGATGCCTCTGGCAGGTAAGCTGCTTTATCCAGTAGTTGATCAAGGGCGCGCGTTTCATGATAGAGCGTTGCTGCTTGCGGGGTCTCTTTCACAAACCCCGTGAGTTCCTGCTCGTTTTCGGGCCAGCGCCCACTATCAGCCCCGAAGCGTTCGAGCACAGATTGCAAGCGTTCCATTTTTATCTTATTCGAATTGTTCATTTTTTCACTCTTTGCGGCAGATCTGTTTTGCCATATTCGTTGCGCTCATACCGACCGGGCAGTAATTGTTTCCACTCATGTTCCAAAGACTTTTTCAATCCCCGTCTGGCCCGCGATAACAAGCTTTCAAGCGCATGTTCACTGATCTCCATGACCTGCGCCGCCTGTTTTTGGCTCATGCCTTGATAGTGGCACAAGGTGAGAGCCAGCTTTTGTCGATCAGGCAAGAGCGTCAGCGCCTGATTAACCCTTAGTGCCAGATGTTTGTCTTCCAGATCGCGCTGTTGTGTTGGCGCGACCAGCTGATCATCTTGTGGATCGAGAGCGACCGTGCGGCGCTGGCGCAAGCGATCTATACACAAGTTGGAGGC
The DNA here is from genome assembly GCA_024280895.1 of Alphaproteobacteria bacterium. Taxonomy (GTDB): domain Bacteria; phylum Pseudomonadota; class Alphaproteobacteria; order Rhizobiales; family JAKIUO01; genus JAKIUO01. The sequence goes on from JAJRPI010000008.1 coordinate 51,777, forward strand.
CACACGGCGCAACCAGGTGGCGATCAAAGCTCGCTCTGGCTGCCAGTTTTTTGCCTGTTTCCAGAGTTTCAAAAAACTGTCCTGAGCGATTTCTTCGGCCTCGGCGTCACTTCCCAGCATATATCTGGCCAGTGACATCAACAAAGGCAGATGGCGCTCGACCACCTGTTTGGCAGCCGCCTGATCACCAGCCGCAATTGCGCACATCAGGTCATCGTCTTCACGACTTCCTGCCCGCTCAACCGCTGGTGACCTATCTGGCAATAAACACCATCCCTCTTATTATCCGAAAAGCCTTACTGATCGCGGTTCTTTGGTCCTTTACCATCTCGCTGACCCATTCCTTCACCCGCTCCATGCCCCATTCCGTGACCTTTCTTATGGCCTTTCATATGACCGCCACGTCCACTGCCGCGCCCCATAAAGCGTGGCAGCTCATCTTTGGTCAGCTGGCCATCGCCATTGGCATCTCGCAATGCGAAACGCTCAAGGATCGGCGCATTAAACTCCTCTTTGGTCACTTTGCCATCATTATTGACATCAAAACTGCGTACCTTTCGCGCAACGCGTCCTTCAAAGCGCTTCATCAGTGCTCGCATGGCTTCATCTTTTGTCACCGAACCATTTTTATCAAGATCAAAACGGTCAAAACGCTTTACGCGATGAGCTGTTGCCTCATCACGGGTGATCACACCATCCTTGTTCGCATCCGCGCGCTTCAGCATGCGCCGCATTTGTTTACCAGCTCCGAAATGACCCATCATTCCGCGACCACCATGACCACCAAAACCGTGTCCGCCCTCATTGCCCCAACCCATATGACGTCCGCCAAAAGCATGGGCCCCGCCCAACGCCCCAATCAAAAGAACGGATCCACCAACCAAAGCGCCTACAACCACAAAAGTTTTCGTTTTTGACATTATCAATCTCCTTGAATTTAAGTCTCGCTCAAAGGGGCATGGTTTTGTCCTTGCCGCCCGTTGTCATAAGCTTTACGCTGGAGCTCTCATATTCCGTCGCTTTTAATTACAAGGTGTCTGCAATCCGTGTGGCAGGCGTATCTAGCTATGATTGCAACCGCGCGTTTTTGCAGACTTTTACTCGTCCCTGCCTTGGCTCTTGGTTTTTCTTCCCTCGTAGCTATCGATGAGTTGCGCGCCGAAGAAGGGTTTGTGCTGGCTGGGGAAAGCGGTACAGGTCAAAAATCCCAAGCCGACGACCGCCTTGTGAAAAGGAAAATCAGCCGCCTGCCGAAACATCGCATCGCCTACAAACGCTCCGGCATTTGCAAGGATCTCGACAAGCTGGCGCGCAGATATAAATTACCGCCCCTGTTTTTTGCCCGCCTGATCTGGCAGGAAAGCCGCTTTAATCCTTATGCCGTGTCGCCAGCCGGCGCTGAGGGTATCGCTCAATTCATGCCCGGGACAGCGGCGATCTGGGGGCTTGATGATCCGTTTGAACCGGGGCAGGCCCTTGTCAAATCAGCCCAATATCTATCTTATCTGCACAAAAAACTCGGCAATATCGGGTTTGCCGCCGCTGGCTATAATGCGGGATCGGGGCGGGTCACTGACTGGCTCAATGGCAGCAACTATATGCCGCTTGAAACCCGGAACTATGTACGCATCATTACAGGCTACAGCATTGAAGAATGGTCTGATGGCAGCGCCAAATTTGTCGGCATCAAGGTCCCTAAAAAAATGTCAGCCACGGCTTGCCGACAACTATCGATTGCCCTGCGCAATGAACGACCTACGATCATCCAGGCTTCTTTTAACCGGGCTAGCAAAGCGCGGCGTGGAAAAGGCCGTAAACTGATCCGACGCCTGCCCTGGGGGGTGCAACTGGCCGGCTCCTTTTCGCGACGCATGGCTATGAAACAGTTCAGAATTGTCAAACGCCGATATGGCGGTGTCATCGGCACCAACCGCATCGTTTTTAAAAGCTCCCGGCAAAAAGGTCGCGGACGCCGCATTTTTCACCGCGTGCGGGTCGGCGCAAAAAGCCGCGCCGCTGCCAACAAGATCTGCATACGCCTGCGCGCTGCTGGCGGATCTTGTGTGGTGCTGAAAAACTAGGACTTAACTCGTAAAACAACCCTAGGCTGGCTTAAGACTGGCCGAAAAAGCACTGGTCTTACGATCTTCGATCCACAAAGAAAACGGCCAACAGATGTGGGATCAAAAGATCTCAATCCCTAAACAATATCGACAAGACATTTCTTGAACAAAGTGCTGATATCAGCCTGTGTCTCGATCAGTCTTGCCTCAAGACGCGCAAAGTCAGGGCTGTTAGTAGCGCGCACCAGCAGATTTTTCAGACCGGCTGGAGCCGTAGCAGCGTCAAATGGCTTATCGGTACAAAGCCGTAAAATTTGCGTCAGCGTATGCAGCCGCCAAGCCCCATCAATCAAGGTTTCGGCGGCCCCCCAGTCCAGCACCCCGTTACTGGCCAGCTTGCGCAAGGCACCAGAGGTGTTTTGATCCAGACATTGCGGCACGTTACTGGCATGCACGAGTTGCAGATATTGCACCAGAAACTCCAGATCAATCAGGCCGCCGCGCACCTGCTTGATATCCCATAAATGCTCCGAGCCTTTTTCAGCAAAAATGCGCTCGCGCATTTCAATCACGTCAATAGCTAGTTTGCGCGGGTCGCGCGGCATACATAACACCTCAAGAATGATGGCATTGAGCTTGTCACTTAATTCAGCTGGCCCACTGACAATACGCGCGCGCGTCAGCGCCATATGTTCCCAGGTCCAGGCCTTGTCTTTTTGATAACTCGCAAAACTCGCAAGGCTTGTCGCCACTGGACCCGCATTCCCAGAAGGGCGCAGGCGCATATCAACCTCATACAACATGCCTTCTGGCGTTGGCGCAGAGATCGCCGTGATCAGGCGCTGCGTCAAGCGGTTGTAATATTGGCTGGCACCAAGCGGGCGCTGCGTACCACTGGACATGGTCTGGCGCTGATCAACATCATAAATAACGATCAAATCGAGATCCGAGCTGGCCGTCATTTCTGCGCCGCCAACCTTGCCCATCGCCAAAACGCATGAAGAGCCAGCGCTAAACTGGCCATGTACGCGTTCAATTTCGTCGTTCACTGCGGTGTGTAAATGCGAGATCACACTGGCCGCAAGGTCGGCATAAGCCTGTCCAGCCTGATCTGGGCTAATGGTATCGGTCAGCACCCGCACACCGGTCAAGAATGCCTGCTCGCGCCCGGCTATGCGGGCCAAATCCAGTATTTCAGAATAGTCGCTGGTCTTTTGCAATGCTGTCTCAAACACCTGATCGATCTGGGTGCGGCTCGGTAACACGCCAAAAAAGCTTGGCTCCAGCACCGCATCAAGCATATTGGCACGATAAGAGAGCACATGTGCAAGCCTTGGTGCCGTGCCCATGATTTTCGCTATCAAGCGCAACAACTCCGGGTTGGCGCGCAATAGCGAGAACAGCTGCACCCCCGCTGGCAAGCGCTTTAAAAAACGATCAAAAGCAATGAGAGCGGCATCGGGGTTACTGGTTGCCCCTAGCTCATTAAGCAAGAGTGGCGTCAACTGGGTCAGTGCTTCTCGCGCCCGTTGCGAGCGCATGGCGACATAGCGCGAGCGGTGCCAGTCGGCAACAATATTGATAGCGCCATCAGGGTTTTCATATCCCATCTGCATCAGATTTTGCACAGTGGCAGGATGATGATCATCCCCCGTAAACACGAGATCCCCACTCACCTTACGATCGGTTTGCGCGTCCGCCAGTTCAGGCATATTTTCAAACAAAGCGCCATAATGGCTCTGCACATTTTCAAGATGAGAAATCAGCGTTGATGCAAATTCTTCTACCGTCTCAAAACCACTAAAGCGGGCGATCTGCAGCAAGTCATTTTGCTCGGTTGGTAGGGTCTGCGTCTGGGCATCATCGACCATTTGCAAACGATGCTCCACATGGCGCAAGAAACGATAGGCAGAAGCCATCTCATTGGCCGTATCGGCATTGATCCAGCCATGCGCCAGAAGTTGCGCGAGATTTTTCAAGGTTTGGCGACCGCGCAAATCGGGCTGGCGCCCACCGGCAATCAACTGCTGTGTCTGTACAAAAAACTCGATCTCGCGAATACCGCCACGCCCCAGCTTAATATTGTGCCCGGCTACCGCTACTTGCCCATGCCCCTTGAAGGCGTGGATTTGTCGCTTCATGGCATGGATATCGTTGATGGCGGCAAAATCGAGATATTTACGCCAGATATAAGGAGACAGTTGCGCAAGGAAATGCTCCCCCGCTGGCAGGTCACCCGCCACCACCCGCGCCTTGATCATCGCGGCGCGCTCCCAGTTCTGCCCATAGCTCTCATAATAAACCAATGCCGCCTCGGACGACATGGCCAGCTGCGTGGCTCCAGGGTCCGGGCGCAGGCGTAAATCAGTGCGATAGACATAGCCATCTTTTGTGCGCTCGTTCAAAAGCTTCACAAGATCTCTTGTCAGGCGCACAAAAAAAGTTTGCGGCTCCACACCGCTTGCAAGGTTCAAGCGCTCAGCATCATACAAAACAATGAGATCAATATCGCTCGAATAATTAAGTTCAAATCCCCCCTGCTTACCCATCGCCAAAACAAAATATCCGCTCGAAGCCGCCGCATTTGCTCCCTCGCGCAATTCCAAATGTCCTGCATCGTGACTTTGAGTAAACAGATAGGAAACGGCTGCTTGCACGGCGCAATCGGCGGCGATCGTAATACGGCGCACGATCTGCTCAACCGGCTCAATACCGGCAATATCATATAGCGCGATAGTGAGTGCGGTGTTTTGCTTGAACTGACGCAACAAAGTCATGGCCTGCGCCATTGTGGCGGCCTGCGCAAGGTCGACACGCAATTGAGCGCATAGCTCATCAAGATGGGTGTCAACGGACGAATAAAGACAATCGCGCAAAATATATGTCTGACGGATCATGATGGCGCGCAAAAAAGGCGACAGGCCCATGACAGACACGATCAGTTGTTTGACCGGCCCCTCTTTCATGAGTAGTTCATGAAGGATATTTAGATCTTCACGATCAGCACAAACCTTCAACAGATCATCATAAAATATCTGCGCCCGCTCAAGGTCGTAAAAAGGGGGATGCGATATGATTTGCGTGTGAAATGGGATCATGTTCGAAGATGTAACAAAAAGTTGGACAAGACACCAAGGATTTTCGTTTTGTGCGAGATTGATTGAACGGAAAATAGAAATGAACGTAGGGTGTCAATAGCGCAGTGTATTGCACCGTTGCGGACTCAAATCGGTGCAAGACGCTTCGCTATTGACACCCTACGAAACACCACCTGCCTTGCATCTACTCCACCAGAAAAACAGAGTTTGCCGTAAAACCTAGCGTAACAGCAAAACTGGCACGGATGCGTTACGGATGACATTGGTTGTCGTGCTGCCAACCAGAAAACGGCGGATCGTCGAGTGGCCATAGGCCCCCATAATCAGCATATCAATTTTGTGGGCGGCGCGATAATCACATAAAATGGTTTCGACCTCTCCCCCGATGATACTTGCTGGCGCATCGAAGCCCGCATCCTCCAGCACTTCTTTTGCCCAATCGAGCTGAATTTGATTGCTCGTATTGTCCTCCCCCACCATCACGATATGACATGGCAATCCCTTAAACAGCGGGCTTTGCGCCACCATCTCGACCCCCTTGCGAGTGGTCAAGCTGCCATCAAAAGCCAACATGACCCGCTGGGGTGCGGTAAATTCCGGTGTCGTAATGAGGATCGGGTGCTGCATGGTGCGCACGACATTTTCCAGGCGTGACCCCGTGTGATCGCCAAGTTTTTCGTTATGCTTGCCCAGCACCAGCAAACGGATGCGCTCATCCATATCAGCAAGCGTCTCGACCAGACCACCATGACGCTGTGAGATGATGGGTTTGGCAACCCCGTCTTTAATGGCTCGCTGTTTAGCCTCGGCCAGCATCAAGCGCCCCTGCTCAAGCGCCAGCTTGCCGCGTTGTTCATCAAGGCTGGAAAGTTCTTCCAGCAGGGTGGAGCGCGATCCCAGCGCCAGATTTCCGCTATAATCAGGCTTTGTGGGATATTGCGATTTATCCAGCACGTGCAGGATTTCCAGCGGCGCCTGCATGGCAAGAGATGCCCATGAGGCCATATCACACACGGCCATGGAAATATCAGTGCCATCAATACAGGCCACGACATTACTGGTTTCAATGCTCATTTTGTGTGTCCTTTTGTGAGCTAATGGTCCATCAGCTTGTCGACGAGTTCAGGCTTGTCATATACGGCAAAACGATCAACGATGGTGGCGCTGGCTTCGTTCAACCCCAAGAGCTGCACTTCCGTTCCCTCACGGCGAAACTTCAACACAACCCGATCAAGGGCCGCTACCGCGCTGATATCCCAAAAATGCGCTTCGGTGAGATCAATCACTACCTTGTCGAGCACTTCCTTGAAATCAAAAAACTCGGTGAACTTGTAGGAGGAGGCAAAAAACACCTGCCCGACCACCTGATAGACCCGCAAGCGGCCATCGTCAGAAAGGTCAGACTGCACATATTTGTACTGGGCGATTTTGTTGGCAAAAAACATGCCCGACAAAAGCACACCAACAAACACGCCATAAGCCAGATTATGAGTGGCCACCACAACCACAACGGTGCTGGCCATGACAATCGAGCTGGACACAGGGTTCTTTTTCATATCCTTGATCGAGCCCCAGCTAAAGGTGCCAATCGACACCATGATCATCACGGCAACCAGTGCCGCCATAGGGATCTGCTTGACCCATTCCCCAAGAAACACCACCAGAATAAGTAAGAACACCCCTGCCACCAAAGTCGACAGGCGCGTGCGTCCCCCCGACTTCACATTGATCACAGACTGACCAATCATCGCGCAACCGGCCATGCCACCAATCAGGCCAGAGGCGATATTGGCAACGCCCTGCCCTTTGCATTCGCGGTTCTTATCACTACCCGTATCTGTAAGGTCGTCGATGATCGTCGCCGTCATCAAGCTTTCCAGCAGGCCGACAATGGCCAGCGACACCGAGTATGGCAGGATAATTTTCAAGGTCTCAAGGCTGAACGGCACATCGGGCCATAAGAACATCGGCAAGGTATCTGGCAAATCGCCCATATCGCCAACGGTGCGAATATCAAGATTGAGCATAATAGCGACAATGGTCAGCACAACAATGGTTATCAGCGGAGATGGCACAGCCTTGGTCAGATAGGGCAATCCGTAAATGATGCCAAGGCCCCCCGCCGTCATGGCGTAAACATGCCAGGTGACATTGGTCAGCTCGGGTAATTGCGCCATGAAAATGAGGATCGCCAGCGCATTGACAAAGCCCGTGACCACCGAGCGCGATACAAAGCGCATCAAGGAGCCAAGCTTCAAATAGCCAGCACCGATCTGCAACAGACCAGTCAGCAAGGTCGCAGCCATTAAATATTGCAGGCCATGATCCTTCACCAGCGTCACCATCAGCAATGCCATGGCGCCTGTCGCCGCCGAGATCATGCCGGGGCGACCGCCTAGAAAAGCGGTCACCACTGCAATGCAAAATGAGGCGTAAAGCCCGACCTTGGGGTCAACTCCTGCGATAATCGAAAAAGCAATCGCTTCGGGAATGAGCGCCAGCGCCACAACGAGCCCGGCCAGCAGGTCCCCGCGTACATTGCTGAACCAGGTGTCTTTTACGGAAATGATCATATTGTTCCTAATTCATGGGCCGATTGAGCACGCGCAAACCGCGGCAAAAACCGCAAACGGCGCAATCTTGCTTTGTACGTGCTCAAAGGGACCACGTAAGCACTGCAAAATGTCGCAGGGCTGTGGCGCTTGCGTTGGCAGACGGGGATCAAACTGCTAACATTTCTCCAACTGTAATCATTGGCGTGTTTGATGACGTCTCTGCAGAAAGGGTTCCCCTTGTCCCCCACAGTACATTTTGTATATTTTTTATTCTGGGTGAGCCTTGGTATGGCTCATACGCTGCTCGCCGGTCCCAAGGCCAAAGCCGCGCTGGCCTCCATGCTGGGGCGCAGCTATCGCTTTATTTACAATGTTACAGCGCTCACACATATCGCATTGGTGATTTATGGCGGGCGCTATGTGCTTGGTGAGGGCGCCAGGAATTTTGCAATGTCAGATACGCTCAAATCCGGTTTATCGGGCGCCATGATATTGGGAATAATCACGTTTATTCTGGCCCTCACGCAATATGATCTTGGCCGCTTTTCCGGTCTCACCCAGCTATTTGAGCGGCAAAACCAAGACATTGAGGAGCCACTGCATCTGGACGGCCTGCATCGCTTTGTCCGCCATCCTCTCTACACCGGGGTATATTTATATTTGTGGGGATCAATACGCACCGAATTTGATCTTGTGACCACCATCTGGGCCAGTGCTTATCTGATGATCGGCAGCTATTTCGAAGAACGAAAACTGATCGCCAGCTATGGCGATGCCTATATCCATTACAAGGCGCGCGTCCCGGCGATCATCCCGCGGCGCGGCCGCGCGATCTAGCAGGTTAGTTGGTAAAATACTGCTCGCTAAAACGAGGGACTTTTGGAAGGTGGTAAAATATGGATGATTTCTTATCAGTGAATGATCTCTTGGCAGAAAAAAACAGCTATGAAGGCCAGACAGTTTATGTCGGCGGGCTCCTGCTTTTTGACTTCGAAGAAAATTGCCTAAATCACTGGCCGCGCAGCGAGATAGATCCCCACAACTGGTATAAGTCGAGCATTTGGATATCCGGTTCACAAGGTATCGATGAGCTTAATCAATCGACCTTAAGCAACTGGCATGGCAAGCGAGTTGTGGTGGCCGGAAAAATAAAAATAGCTGGGTC